>JAFWRM010000004.1 GCA_017519975.1 Oscillospiraceae bacterium
ATAAAGAAGCCCCTCGAAAGAGGGGCGGCCGGTGAATGAATTGCGACTGGCAAACCTATTCACCGGCCTTTCAGGCCAGGCCAGTATTATCGCCTTATAGGCGTAGAGCAAACCACGGGCTGTGCCCGTGGTTATGATTGTTCGGCTGCTGCGCGGATCTTACAGGATCTTCATCAGGTTGAACGCTACGATCAGACCGGAGAAGACGATGGAAACCGTGGAGCACAGCTTGATCAGAATGTTCAGGGAGGGACCGGAGGTGTCCTTGAAGGGGTCGCCTACGGTGTCGCCGACGACAGCGGCCTTGTGCTGGTCGGAACCCTTGCCGCCGTGATTGCCGCGCTCAATATATTTTTTGGCGTTATCCCAGGCGCCGCCGGCGTTGGACATGAACACGGCCATGGCAAAACCGGTAACGGAGACGCCGCCCAGCAGACCCACAACGCCCGTGGGGCCGAGGATCAGACCGGTGATGATGGGAACGATGATCGCAAGCAGAGCGGGAATGACCATCTCATGCAGAGCGCCCTTGGTGCACAGATCAACACAGGCCTTGTAATCCGGCTTGGATTCGCCGGTCATGATGCCCTTGATCTCGCGGAACTGGCGCCGCACCTCATTGACGATGGACTGAGCCGCCGTCTGCACCGCGCTCATGGTAAATGCGGAGAAGACGAAGGTCAGCATGGCGCCGATGAACAGACCGACGAGAACGGTGGGGCTGGTGAGCGTGAAATTCAGCAGCTCGGAAGTCTTGTCCTGTACGATGTTGACGTAGGAGACCAGGAGAGCCAGAGCAGTCAGGGAGGCGGAACCGATGGCAAAGCCCTTGCCGGTGGCGGCGGTGGTGTTGCCCAGAGAATCCAGAGCATCCGTACGGTCACGCACTTCCTCAGGCAGCCCGGACATCTCGGCGATGCCGCCAGCGTTGTCAGCCACAGGACCGTATGCATCGGTGGCCAGCGTGATGCCCAGTGTACTCAGCATGCCGACGCCGGCAATGCCGATGCCGTAAAGGCCCTGGTTGAAGGCGGCGGTGAAGTGACCGGCCTCATCTACGATGGTCTTGGAGCCGCCGGCGGCGAAATAGCTGATCAGAACGGCGGCGCCCACGATCAGGATGGAAGCCATGGTGGACTTCAGGCCGAGGGAGATACCGCCGATGATGATGGTGGCGGAACCCGTCTCGGACGCGGCGGCCAGTTTCTTGGTGGGCTTGTAGTTATCTGAGGTGTAATACTCGGTGAAGTAACCGATGGCAGTGCCGCCCACCAGTCCGCACAGGATGGCGATGTAGATGCCGAACCAGTGACCGGTGTCCTTCATGATCAGGTAGCACAGCGGGATGGCGATGACGGCGCTCAGAATGGCGGCCGTGTAGGTGCCCGTGCGCAGGCTCTTGAGCAGGGACAGCTGGGTGGCGTTTTCCTTGGTCTTCACCAGGAAGGAGCCGATGATGGAACAGATGATGCCGCAGACGGCGAGGGCCAGAGGTAGGAACATGCCGGCAAATCCATAGCTTGCGGCAGCGCCGAGAGCGAAGGTCGCCAGGATGGATCCGACGTAGCTCTCGTACAGGTCAGCGCCCATGCCGGCAACGTCGCCCACGTTGTCGCCCACATTGTCGGCGATGGTGGCGGGGTTGCGGGGGTCGTCCTCAGGAATGCCGGCTTCGACCTTGCCGACGAGGTCAGCGCCGACGTCAGCGGCCTTTGTATAAATGCCGCCGCCGACACGGGCAAACAGCGCCATGAAAGAAGCACCCCTGCCGTTCATGACCATGATGTTGCCGAGAGTGGCAGGATCGTTGATGCCGCCGAGATACTTCAGGCCGAAGAACCACAGCGTGATGTCGAGAATGCCGAGACCGACTACGGTGAAGCCCATGACGGAACCGGAGGAGAAGGCGACCTTCAGACCACGGTTCAGGCTTTCATGGGCGGCGTTGGCCGTGCGGGCGTTGGAATTCGTGGCGATCTTCATGCCGATCAGTCCGGCCAGCATGGACCAGATGCCGCCGGTAAGGAACGCGAAAGGCGTGACCCGGGACAGCATCTCTCCCTTGGAGGCGAAGGCAATGACAAGAAGGATCACGAACACGACCGCGAACACCTTGGCAACGGTGGTGTACTGACGGCGCAGATAGGCGTTGGCACCCTCGCGGATGCTGGCGGCTATGCTGGCCATCTTTTCATCGCCCTCAGAGAATTTCATGACCTTGTTGCGCTGTACGAGAGCGAAAACAAGCGCTACCACAGCACCGACAAAGCCAATCCAGAAGAGGTTTTCCAATGAATTCAGCTCCTTTAAAAATGTTTATTCCTCAAACGGTTTGTCTATTCTACCAGTACGCACTTTGTTTTTCAATAGGTAAAAGGCATAAAACGTACACATATTTTTAACATTCCGTGCATATGGCGGAGCCCGGAGTCCGCGGCGGGGAGGGGTCACACAAAACGCCGTCCGCCGGAACGGCGGACGGCGTTTTCAGATGTCCGTTCAGTCAAAACTGCTGTACCAGCGGAAGATCCGGGCGACGTCTTTCAGGTCGGTCGCAGAGCTGCCGTCCATGTTTCCTCTGGCAAGAGCGGCGTCCGTCAGTTCCGCGCGTCCGGCGGTCCAGCGGAACAGAAGGGATACGTCGGCAAGCCCCACGGTGCCGTCCCCGTTCACATCCCCGGGAAGGGAAAACCTCACTTCACCGTATGATGTGTTTTGCCAGACGTAGCAGGCGTCCGCGGAGGAGAAGTCATAGTTCTCGCTGTTGACGAAGGGGAGAGAGATCCTGCTGCTGCCGGAGCACGTTTCACAGGTCACAAGCAGACTGCCGTAGGTGTGTTCCGTAGGATACTCCGCAGATACCTGATGATACCGGTGCCCGAGGGCGGGAACGGTATTGTCCCGGAAGCTGTCCCCGCAGCGCGCGCAGCTGTGGAGCGCGTATCCTTCTTCTGTGCAGGTGGGGGCGACGACCGTTTCGTGATACTCATGTCCGGCCGCGGGGATGACCTCCGTTTCCCGGTGCTCATGGTTTCTTGAGCAGACCCGGATGCGGGATCCTGCGACGGTGCAGGTGGGTTCTGCAGCCATCTGCCATTTTCCCCAGTCATGGCCGACGGCTTCCGTCGGAGTATCGGTGTAACCGGCACCGCAGCGCACGCACGTATGGGCCGTAAACCCGGGTTCCGTACACGTAGGTTCGGTTATCGAATCCAGATACTGATGACCCAGCGGAGGAGTGACGCTGTCTTTGTATGCGGTGCCGCATCGCATGCAGGTGTGCACACGATAACCGCCCTCCGTACATGTGGCCTCTACCTTTTCGGTCACATAGTCGTGGCCGAGAGCAAACGAACTGTAGGCATCGTAATGATCCCCGCATCTGGAGCATGTGAACCGCGTATAACCGTCGGTTGTACAGGTGGGGGCGACGACCTCCGGCTCATAGTTATGGCCGACGGCAGCTGTTTCCCGTGTTTCAGTATGGGAAGCGTCGTTCGCGCAGACGCGGATATCCAACCCGTTTTTCTCGCAGGTGGGCTCCGTTACTGCCGCCCATTCTCCCCAGGCGTGGCCGGTTGCCGGCAGCGTGCGGGTCTCCGTATGAGAGGCGTCGTGCCCGCAGACCCGTTGTTCCAGTCCGTCCGATTCGCAGCCGGCGGAGGTCACGGCCTGCCAATTGCTCCAGGCGTGGCCGGTGGCCGCAGTATAAGAATCCGTATAGACGCTGCCGCATCGTGTGCAGGTGTGATCGGTATAACCACTCTCCGTGCAGGTGGGAGCGACGACCTGGATCACATAGTCATGACCGAAAGCCGGCAGTTCCTTCGACTCGCTGTGCGCACTGTCGTTGGCACAGATCCGTACGGCGGATCCTTTCTGCGTACAGGTGGGCTCTGTCACCGTTTTCCATTCTCCCCAGGCGTGGCCGGATGCGGGAGTTTCGCTGTCCGCATAGGAATCGCCGCAGCGGGAACATGTATGAGAAGTATATCCGCCCTCAGTGCAGGTGGGGGCAGTAATGACGGCCTGATAGTCGTGCCCGAGAGCCGGGACCGCGTGGGACTGAGTATGGGAAGGATCGTTGAGGCACACTCTTGTCTGCGTTCCTGATCCCGTACAGGTGGAGGGAGCAGAAACGGTCCATGCTCCCCATCGGTGGCCCAGGGGATTCGTTTCGCTGTCCGTATAGGAGTCGCCGCAGCGGGAACATGTATGGGAGGTATACCCGCCCTCGGTGCAGGTGGGGGCGGTAATGAGGGCCTGATAGTCGTGCCCAGGCGCGGGGATCGATTCCGTTTCGGAGCGGCCGCAGACGGTGCAGGTACGGGTACGGGAACCATCCTCCGTGCAGGAGGCGGGCGCTTCGTAAACGGTCTGCCACTGATGTTCATGAACGGCATCGGATACAGTGATCACATAGGTCGTTCCTCCAATGATATAGGTCGCTTTTCCTGCGGATACGCCGGAAAAGGTGATCTGGGTCTTTGGCTGGGAACCCAGGGACACTGTACCGGAAACCGGATACGGAACAAAGCTCTGATGAAAGGAGGAACCCCATGATATCTCCGCAAGGTTCCAGCTCATCAGGGCGTCGGCGGACAACAGTACGCGGATATAGCGGATGGCCTCCAGCGAAGAGGGAACGGTATGAAGCGTCGTCTTGTTCTGATTGCCGTTTCCGCTGTGAATACCGATATCTGTCCAGCGGCTGCCATCGGGCGAGATCTGTACGTGAGCGCCGGTGCAGAAGTTTCCCTTGAAAGAGGTCACCTGGACGGCCCCGAACTCGATGGCGGTCCCCAGATCTACCATGACCCAGTCACCGCTTTTCTGATGTCCTTCAGACAGATAATAGGTGGTCTCGTCTCTGTCCAGGACGAGATCGGCTGAATAGGGAACGCCGGCAATGACGCATGGATTCTGCGAGGAGGAGGCAACCGCGGCGTAGGGAACGTCTGCCTCGGTGGAATAATGTCTGATTTCGGCCGAGACAACGTCTGTACCGGTGCAGACGTCGATCTCCTGCGTGCCGTCCACCGTGATGACGGTGGTCCCACCCGTCGTCAGATATAGATAAGTGGGAGCCTCCTCCGCCATACGACCGCTGCCAGAGGAGACCGCCAGGGACGGCCCCGCAGAGACGGAAAGGATAAGAAGAAGGGAGATGAGGAGAGAAAGCGGCTTCTTCATGCGTTTCATGGCGATGCTCCTTTCGATTCGATGGGCGGACATGACAATAATGATATACTGCTCCATATAAACTATAGCGACGCTGGGAGAAAAATGCAAGAAAAAACAGCCGGGAGCCTGAAGCCCCCGGCTGTTTGAAAGACAGGAAAAACTTATACGCCTTTGGCGGCCTTGGCGGCCTCGATCATCATGGGAACGACCTTCCAGAGGTCTCCGGTGATGCCGTAGTCAGCCACTTCGAAAATGGGAGCCAGCGCATTCTTGTTGACGGCGATGATCAGTTCGGAATCCTGCATGCCGGCCTTGTGCTGGATGGCACCGGAGATGCCCAGAGCAATGTAGATCTTGGGACGCACCGTCTTGCCGGTCTGACCGACCTGATGATCGGCAGTGATCCAGCCGGCATCGACGACGGCACGGGAAGCGCCAACGACGCCGCCCAGAACATCGGCCAGCTCCTGAGCCAGCGCAATGCCCTTCTGAGGATCGTTCGCGATACCCTGGCCGACGGAGACGATGACTTCGGCGCCCAGAAGATCTACGATGTTGCGGGCTTCCTTGACCACTTCCAGAACCTTGGTCTTCAGCTTCGCATCGTCCAGCTTTACGTCAAACATGGTCGTCTTGCAGGCGGCGGCTTTGGCTTCGTCGAAGGGAGCCTTTTTCATGACGCCGGGACGGACCGTGCTCATGCAGGGACGGAAGCGGGGGCAGATGATGGTAGCCAGCAGATGACCGCCGAAAGCGGGACGGGTCATCTTCAGGTTGATGTCTTCCATCTTCCACTTCATGTCGTCCACCTTCAGGGTGGAGCCGGTGCGCAGGAAGTCCAGATACTTGTTCATGTCGATGTCCAGATGCGTGCAGTCGGCGGTGAGGCCGGTGTGCAGACGGGCAGCCAGACGGGGAGCCAGATCGCGGCCGATGTTGGAGGCACCGACGAGGAAGATCTCGGGCTTCTCCTCATGGATCACATCGGTGATCACGTCGGCGTAAGCATCGGTGGTGTAGTTGGCAAGACGGGGATCGTTGCAGACGATGATGCGGTCGGCGCCGTAGCCGCCCAGCTCGGGGACAAGTCCCTCCACGCCGTCGCCCAGAAGGACGCCGGTCAGTTCAACGCTGCGCTCGTCGGCGAGCTTGCGGCCTTCGGAAATGAGCTCGAAATCGGTGCTCATGAGCTTGCCGCCGCGCTGCTCGCAGAATACCATTACGCCCTCAAAGGCGCTCAGATCAGTGCAATCATATGCCATTGTTCCGTTCTCCTTTCATCAAATGACGTGCTTCTCGAGCAGGATGTTGAACAGCTTGTCAACCGTTTCCTTGCCGGAGCCTTCGAGCATCTGACCTACACCCTTCTGGGGAGGAGTGAAGCTCTTGAAGATGTTGGTGGGAGAACCCTTCAGACCGATGGTGTCCGCTTCAATCAGGGGATCGTCCTTCAGCTTCTCGTAATCGTACACATAATAGGGCTTGGTGTCGAATTCCAGAATGCCCTTGACGCTCATGTAACGGGGCTTGTTCAGCTCCTTGATGCAGGTGATCAGGCAGGGGGTCTGGGTCTCGACGGTCATGTAGCCGTCTTCCAGCATGCGCTTGACGGTGACCTTGCCGGCCTCGTATTTGATGCCCGCGGCATAGGTGACCTGGGGGATGCCCAGCTTTTCCGCGATCTGGGGGCCGACCTGAGCGGTATCGCCGTCAATGGCCTGGCGGCCGCAGAAGACGATGTCGCCTTCGCCGAGGCCGTAGGTCTTGATGCCCGCGGCGATGATCTGGCTGGTGGCGAAAGTATCGGAACCGCCGAACTCACGACCGGAGATCAGAACGGCCTCATCAGCGCCCATGGCCAGCAGCTCATGGATCATGGAGGCGGCAGCCGGGGGACCCATGACGACGATGATGACCTTGGCGTCCGCGATCTCATCGCGCAGCGTAAGGGCGGCCTCAACGGCGTTCAGGTCGTCGGGGTTGGTAATGGTGGCCATGGAGGCACGGTCCAGAGTGCCGTCATCCTTGACGGCCACCTTGCCGGTGGTATCGGGAACCTGCTTTACGCAAACAAAAATATTCATGTACTGTTCCTCCTTCTTACTTCAGCAGCGCGCCGGAAATGACCATCTGCTGAACCTGAGAAGTACCCTCAAAGATGGTGGTGATGCGGACGTCACGATACAGACGCTCCACCGGATACTCCTTGATGTAGCCGTAACCGCCGTGGATCTGTACGGCCTTGTAGCAGACGCGGTTGGCCATCTCAGTCGCATAGTACTTGGCCATGGAGCAGAGCTGGGGCACGTCGGGCGTATCGGCGTTCATGGCCTCAGCCGTATGATAGATCAGCTGACGGGCAGCCTCGATCTCGGTGGCCATGTCAGCCAGCATGAAGCTGATGCCCTGGTTTTTGCAGATGGGTTTGCCGAACTGTACGCGCTCCTTGGAGAACTTGACAGCCTCTTCCAGCGCGTGCTGGGCGATGCCCAGAGCCTGCGCCGCAGTGCCCAGACGGCCGCCGTTGAGCGTCTTCATGGCGGTGATGAAGCCCTTGTGGAGGGGGCCCAGCAGATCGGACTTGTGCACGCGGACGTTGTCCATGATGATGTCGCTGGTGGGATAGCCGGTGATGCCCATCTTGTTCTCATGCTTGCCGACGGATACGCCGGGGAGCTTCATGTCAAGGATGAACATGGAAATGCCTCTGGAACCCTTCTGAGAAAGATCGGTCTTGGCATAGATGACGGCCCAGTCGGCCATGGGAGCCGCGGAGATGAAGGTCTTGCGGCCGTTGAGGATGTAGTAATCCGGATCTTCGGGATCCGGCAGAGCGGTGGTCTGCGTGCCGCCCGCGTCCGAACCGGCACCGGGCTCAGTCAGACCGAAGACGATGATCTTCTCTCCCTTGGCTACGGGGACGAGATACTTCTGCTTCTGCTCCTCATTGGCGCAGTAGAGCAGAGGACCGCCGCCCAGAGAGTTGGAGGTGTTGGCATAGATGGCCAGCACGGCGCTCACGCGGGAAAGCTCTTCCATCATCAGGGTATAGGCCATGTAGTCGCCGCCCTGACCGCCGTACTCCTGGGGGATCTTGACGCCGGTGAGACCTGCTGCGGCGATCTTGTGGAAAATTTCCCAGTTGAACTCTCCGGTCTCCTCGAGTTCATCGAGGAGCTCAGACGTAAATTCCGTTTCCGCGAACTCGCGGTAGAACTTACGCATCATCTGATATTTCTCAGATAGAATCATATGGTTTTTCCTCCTGCTTTCAGATTTTTCTTTTCTGTATCCCTGCCGGACACGACCCGCCGGAAAGGCGGGAAGCGAGCGGCCACAGGTCGTTTTAAGCACGCATAGATGCCCGCTTTTAAACAGACTATATTATAACTTTTCCGCCCGGAATGTTGTATTATCCTGTTTCATACTTTTTTACGAACAAAAATGTAACAAATAAGAAAAACTATTGATATTCTACATAATTATTGGTAGAATTACAAATGAAATGGAGGGGAATCGTTTCCGCTCGATGCTCAGTGAGGTAAAAAGGAGGAGTATCCTTGAGTTCCGCCCTGTTTGATTACGAATGGCAGTTCCTGGTGCAGATGCTGACCAGGGTCTTCTGCTGCGAGACCTATACCGAGGCCTGTGATACGCTGCTGCGGCAGCTGCGCACGCTGATACCGTTCAATGCCGCCACCATTTTCCGCACCGGAAGGAAGGACGGACAGGCGGTGGTGTCCGATCCGGTGAGCATGGACATTCCCAACGGCCGGTCGGATGATCTGGCGTTCATGACGGGCGAGTATCCGAGATGGAGTGAATTCATCATGTCCCCCTACAGCATGGTGTTCCGCCAGTCGGACCTGATCGCCCCGGGAAAGTGGGAAACTACGCGCGTTTATCAGGAGATATGGGAGCCGAAGGGGATATTCTGGGGGCTGTTCATGTCCGTCGTGGCAAACGACCGGCCTCTGATCATGATGTGCATCCACCGGGAGAAGAAGGACGAAGATTTTTCAGCGAGAGACATCTATCTGATGAATGTGCTGAAGGATCCGCTGGAGAAGAAGTTCGGGCAGCTGCTGGATGAATCCCGCCGACTGATGTCCAGCAATCCGCCGGGAAAGCTCAGCCGCGCCGCAGCGTCTTACGGGCTGACCAAGAGAGAGACAGAGATCGTCTACATGGTGTGCGCAGGGAAATCCAGTGAGGAGATCTGCGAAAAGCTGTACATCACAGCCGCGACGCTGAGCAAGCATCTGTCCAACATCTACGGAAAGACGAAGGTCAGGAACCGAACGCAGCTCTTTGGGATGTTCCACGACATCATACAATAAGGAACAGGCAAAGCGATAAGGATAATAAGCAAACGGTGGATCCCCAGGGACAGCCGTGGAAAAAGCCGCTCCCCGC
>JAFWRM010000005.1 GCA_017519975.1 Oscillospiraceae bacterium
CCGAAGCTGGTGATGAAGGACGGGAAAGGCACGGCGACCATCGTTTTCAGCAGCACGAAATACACCTATGTGCTCGTGGACGGGGAACGGTACGACAACGAGAATCCCGGCGGCGAGAGCACTTTTACGATCCCGGTGAACGTGAACGCACCAACGGAGATCTCAGCGGAGACCGTCGCCATGTCCGAGGCGCATCTGGTCGATTACACGCTCCGCGTCGGCCTGGCGGAAGGAGCGGAACCGGCAGAGCCTGCCGGACCCGCGGAACCGGACGAACCCGAAAAACCGGAGGAGCCGGAGGAACCGGGCGGGCAGACGGAACCGGAGGAGCCGATGATCTCGGAAAACGGCGTCCTGGCGGACGGCGTGTATCGAGCTGAGGTGGAAACCGGGCAGGCCATGTTCAAGGTTGTGGACTGCGTCATCACGTCCGAGGACGGAAAGATGACGGCGGTAATCACGCTGAGCGGAACCGGGTACGATTATCTCTATGCGGGAAGCGCAAAGGAAGCCTACGCTGCCGCCGGCGAAGGATGGATTCCGTTCGTACAGGATCCGGAGACCGGGAAATACACCTATACGCTGGAACTGGCTGCGGTGACGGAGCCGGCGGCCGTAGCGGCGCGTTCCGCCCGATACGCGTCCGAGGGCAAGGGGGAAGCGGCCTGGATGGACCGAACGCTGACCATCGTGCTGGATTCCATCGTCAGGATCTCCGATCTGCCTGAGAACGGAGACCAGGACGGGCCGACGGATCCTTCGGAAAACCAGGGAACTGAGCCTGCTGAAGGCGGAGAAGGAAAAACCGACGGCTCCGGAAATAACGACAGTAAGGACTCGGAAAAGGAAGAACCTGAAAACACGGGGACCCAGGATGAGGACGAGATCCGGAAGATGGAGGAGAACACGAAGAAGGGAACCGTAGCCGACGGGACTTACGTGCCCTCCTTCGGCTTCACCGGAGGCACAGGAAAGGTGACGATCTCCTGCCCGAAGCTTGTGGTCAGGAACGGAAAGGGAACGGCTACGCTTGTATTCAGCAGTACCAAATACACATACGTTCTGGTCAACGGTGTGAAATACTACAATGAAAACCCCGGGGGGAAGGGGACGTTCACCATTCCGGTAAACGTTAATTCGACCACCGTGGTCTCCGCCGAAACCACCGCTATGTCCGAAGCGCATCTCATCGATTATACACTGTACATCTATGTGGACGGACAGGACGTATCGAACATCCGCCCCTCTGCATCGGGAAACACGACCGGCGACAGCGCGGATGACGGTGCGGAAAATGCGGACACAGGAACCCGTGAAGAGGAAGAAGAGTTCGGGCCGGACGGAGAAAAGAAAAGCTCCGGCTGGGGAGAGTATGACTCCGTCCAGACGACGGAAGCCCCTGTGACGGCGGAAGAGGCGGCCGTTCCCGAAGCGGGAGCGGAGACGACGGCATCTGAGCCGGCAGCAGAGAAGCCGGAGGAACGCAAAGGTTTCTCCCCATGGTACACCGTCGGGATCGCCGCGGCGGTCATCGTGCTTGCCGGAGGAGGCTTTGCCGTCATGCGAAAGGGTAAGAAAAAAGGATGAAAACATATTTCAGAAAAATCGTGACGCTGCTCCTGGCACTGCTCATGCTGCTTTCGCTGGCTGCCTGCGGGGGGCCGGAGCCTGCCGCTGCGGATCAGGATCCGGCGGACGGACAGAAAAGCGATGCGTCGGAGGAGACGGTACCGACGGATGGATCCGCATCAGACGAGGTTCCGTCCGGCGAGAAACCGGCAGTCGATCCGAAGGCGCCGGTGATCGAGGGGCTGACCTATGAATCAACGCTGGAGCTGGAATACGCGAAATGTTTCCAGGTCTATCGCTACGAGGGCGGATATATCGTAATACGCGTCGACGACGGCAGCAACTACATCCTCATTCCGGAGAACGGAGATGTACCGGCCGGGCTTCCTGCCGACGTGACAGTGATCCGCAAGCCCATGAACAGCATTTATAACGCTGCGACGGCATCCATGTCCCTGTTTGCGGCTATGAATGGGCTGGACTCCGTCACCATGTGCAGTCTTGAGGAGAACGGATGGTATACGCAGGCGGTGACCGACGCCATGCATGCGGGAAAAATGACATTTGCCGGCAAATATTCCACGCCGGATTTCGAACAGCTGCTGGAGAAAAAATGCTGCCTGGCCATCGAATCCACCATGATCTGGCATTCCCCGGACATCATGGAGAAGATCCAGGAACTGGGGATCCCGGTCTTCATTGACCGAGCCAGTTACGAGCCCAATCCGCTGGGGAGAATGGAATGGATCAAGCTGTACGGCGAAATGATCGACCGTCAGACGGAAGCTGCCGCATATTTTGACAGCCAGATCGGCGGCGTGGAGGAACTGTATTCGCTGGAGAATACAGGAAAGACCGTCGCGTTTTTCTACGTCAACAGCAACAACGCTGTCGTGGTGCGGAAGTCCAACGACTATCTGGCCAAGATGATCGATATCGCCGGCGGGAAATATATTTTTGAAAACCTGGGGACGGAGGACGAATCCGCCACAGCAACGGTGCAGATGTCCATGGAGGAGTTCTACGGCGCAGCCTCGGATGCGGATTACCTGATCTACAACGCCTCCATCAGCGACCCTGTCGCAAACATGAACGACCTGCTGGTCAAAAGTCAGACGTTCGCCAATTTCAAGGCCGTACAGAACGGCAACGTGTGGTGTACGGAAAAATCCCTGTATCAGGCGACAGACGCCATCGGCGCCATCATCATGAACATCCACACGATGCTGACCGACGACGCTGCCGAAAGCCTTGATTTCATTTACAGACTCTCATGACGGGCATTCAACGCCCGGGGAGAAAGGAGCCCATCCCATGGACAGAACCGAACAGGAACGGCTCATAACGGAGAACCGGCGGAAGAGGGAGCTGCGATATATTGCCACTTTCGTATTGATGGCGGTGATCTTCGCGGTGATCGTCGTCCTGAATATCAATACCGGGTCCGTAAAGATTTCGGTCCCGGAGATCTTCCGGGTGATTTTCCTGCGGCAGGGGGATAAGGTGAAGTACGACATCATCTGGTCCATCCGGCTGCCCAGGATCGCCATGGCGGCCATCCTTGGCGGGGCGCTCTCCCTGTCCGGGTTTCTGCTGCAGACCTTTTTCAGCAATCCCATCACGGGGCCGTTTATTCTGGGCATCTCCTCCGGAGCCAAGATGTGCGTAGCGCTGTCGCTTATCTACTATATTCAGCGGTTCGGGCACTCCAGCTCCGTGATCATGATCCTGGCGGCCTTTGTAGGCGCGCTGCTGTCCACCGGGTTCGTGCTTCTGCTGAGCCGGAAGATCCGCAACATGTCCATCCTTCTGGTGGGCGGCATCATGGTCAGCTATATCTGCTCAGCCGTGACGGATTTTATCGTCACTTTCGCCGACGATTCCAACATCGTGAACCTGCACGGATGGTCGCTGGGCAGTTTTGCCGGTTCGACCTGGACGGATTTTTACACGGCCCTCGCCATCATCGGTGTCTGTGCTGTCGTCACGTTCCTGGCGGCCAAGCCGATCAGCGCGTTCCAACTGGGGGAAAACTATGCCCAGAGCATGGGCGTCAACATCCGGCTGTTCCGGGTCATGCTGATCCTGCTTTCCAGCGTGCTGTCCGCCACCGTGACGGCCTACGCCGGCCCCATCTCCTTCGTGGGCATCGCGGTGCCGCATCTGGTCAAGCGGAGCCTGAACACGGCCAAGCCCATTATCGTGATCCCGGCTACATTTCTGGGAGGAGCGGTATTCTGCATGTTCTGCGATCTGATCGCTCGCACGGCGTTTTCACCGACGGAGATGAACATCAGCACCGTGACCTCCATATTCGGTGCGCCGGTCGTGATCGCGATGATCCTGAAGAGAAACGGCGGGGTGAAGCAATGAGCGAATACGTAAGTGCTTCCGGCCTCACCGTAGGCTACAACGGAAGACCGCTGATCCGGGATATCGCGCTGTCCATCCGCCGTGGAGAGATCGTTACGCTGATCGGCCCCAACGGCTCGGGGAAATCCACGATCCTGAAGACGCTGACGCGGCACCTGGCCGCCATCGGAGGCACGGTGACGATCGACAGCGAGGATCTCAGCGGGATCACCTACAAGGAACTGGCAAAAAAGATGGCTGTGCTGCTGACGGATCGGACGCGGCCGGAACTGATGACCTGCCGGGACGTAGTGGCTATGGGGCGCTACCCATATACCGGCAGCCTGGGGCTGCTGACGGAGGAGGACCAGAAGCTCATCAGCGACGCCATGGTCATGGTCAACGTGCTGGAGCTTTCCGACCGTGATTTCCAGAACCTGAGCGACGGTCAGCGGCAGCGCGTGCTGCTGGCAAGGGCCATCTGTCAGGAACCGCAGGTCATCGTGCTGGACGAGCCCACGTCCTTCCTGGATATCCGGTACAAGATCGAACTGTTCGGCATCCTGAAGAAAATGGCCATCGAACGGAACACCACCGTGATCATGTCCCTGCATGAGATCGATCTGGCGGAGAAGATATCAGACAAGATCCTTTGCGTGAAAGGGGACCACATCGAACACTTTGGAACTCCTGAGGAGATCTTCTCCACAGGTCTCATCGGCACGCTGTACGACATTTCCCCGAAGGCCTTCAATCCCTTGCTGGGCAGCGTCGAAATGCCGGCGCCTTCCGGAGAACCGCACACCTTCGTTATCTCCGCCTGCGGCAGCGGGATCCCGGTGTTCCGGGCGCTGCAGAAGGCAGGCAAGCCGTTTGCTGCGGGCATCCTGTATGAAAACGACGTGGACTGGCAGGTCGCCTTTTCCCTGGCGGCCGAGGTGGTGACGGAAAAGCCTTTTGAGGAGATATCGGATGAGGCGATGCGGCGGGCCCGGGAACTCATCGACGCGTGTGAGGAAGTGATCCTCTGTCCTGTGCCGGTCGGGAGCGTCAACGCGCGTCTCCGCGAGCTGATCAACTACGCGCGGAACGCGAAGCCGTGCCGCGAGGCATGAACGGAACAAATAATCAGGGCAAGACAGGCCCCGCCGGCTTCTCCGCCGACGGGGCCGGCCTGTAAATGAATGAAAATATGTCAAAAAGGCATGCTCAAAAGGTTGTCAACCGGGAGAAAAAACCTTAAAATTATAAACGTTGAGACAAAATGGGGTGCGCCCCAAATAGCATAACGGAGGGAACCGACATGTATCAGAGAGCCCCAATGACCGACCGCGTGAAGCGTGTCCGTGAAAAAGTGCGTACGACAAAACCGGCGCTGGATATCAACCGCTACCGCCTGGTGACAGAATTCTATCAGGAGAATCCGCAGCTGACCGGGATCCTGAAGCGGGCGAAGAACCTGCGCAATCTGTTTGAGAAGATGCCCGTTGTCATCCATGAGGACGAGGTCATCGTGGGATGGCAGGGGACGAGATTCCGTTCCAGCGCTCTGTATCCTGAAGTGTCCTGGCAGTGGTTCATGGATGAGCTGCGCACAAACAACATCCGTACACGAACCGTGGACCCGTATGAGATCGACGAAGAGGACGAGAAGTACCTGCTCGAGACGGGCGACTACTGGCTGAAGAACAACATGAGCGTCATCTCCAACGAGTACTATCCGCGTCCGCTGATGGACAAGCTGGACAACAGCGGCGTGCTGTACTTCAATGCCAAGGACAACGCACTGGCTCCTGTCGGACATTTCAACGCCAACTTCTGGACGGCGACGCAGAAGGGCTTCGGCGCCATCGCGCAGGAAGCCCGGGACAAGATGACCTATCTGGAGGAGCACGGCATCTTCGGCGAGGACGTGAACAAATATCATTTCTATCGCGCGGTGGAGATCGTCTCCGAGGGGATCATCATCTGGTCCAAGAGGTACGCCGCCGAGGCCAAGCGGCAGGCGGACGAGTGCACGGATCCCGCCCGGAAGGCGGAACTGCTGAAAATGGCGGACACGCTGGACTGGATCATGGAGCATCCCTGCCGTAATTTCCGCGACGCCATTCAGTGTACCTGGCTGTATCAGCTGGCCATGTGCATGGACGCCCAGCTGCACGGCATCAGCTTCGGCCGCGCCGATCAGTATCTGGGGCCCTATTACGAGAAGGACCTTGCCAACGGAGACATCACGCCGGAGGAAGCGCAGGAACTGGTGGACATGTTCTTCCTCAAGCTCATGGAGCTCAACAAGATCTGGTCCGAGCGGACCACACGCTCCAACCCGGGCTACACCTGCGGCACGCTGATCACGCTGGGCGGCGTGGACATGGAGGGCCGGGACGCGACGAACCCGGTGACGTACATGTTCCTGCAGTCCAGTGCCCGGATGAGCCTGAACGTACCGCAGGCACTGCGCGTGCACGAGGGAACTCCTATGGATCTGTGGGAGGCCGGAATCGAGACGACAAAGATCTGCGGCGGCATCCCCACTTTCGAAAGCGACATCGCCATCATTCCCGCCATGATGCGGCGCGGTATTCCGTTGGAATACGCCAGGAACTACTGCCTGATCGGGTGCGTAGAGCCCTGCATCGGCGGTTATGAGTGGGCCCAGCCCGGGGGCAACGGCACACAGAGCTACATCAACATCGTCAACGCCATGCTGATGGCCATCAACAACGGCATCAACCCGCTCAGGAAGAAGGGCGAGCCTGCCAACACGAAGATCCAGGGGCCGGAGACGGGCTATCTGTACGAGATGGAGAGCATGGA
>JAFWRM010000006.1 GCA_017519975.1 Oscillospiraceae bacterium
CGTTTAATGACTACAAGAAGCAGCTCCTTGACTGGCAATACAAGTACAACAAGTTCCCAATGAGGCCTTTGAATTGGCGCTCTCCCAAAGACGTCCTTTTTTCTTTTCCTAACTGTAAATGATGTTTGACAAACCTACACATGAGCCGCCCCCTCTCCGCCCCGTCATATTGACAAATACGGCGGAGCTTCATTATAATGTTAAGCTGTTATATTATAATATACGAACCCACGTATGGAAAGAAAAAGGTGATCGTTTCATGGACCCGGACAGTTGGTTGTCCCTGTTTCTCGTACTTCTGCTGCTGGTGATCAGCGGCTGGTTCGCCGCCTGTGAGACCGCGCTGAGTTCCGCCAACCGGACCCGCATCCGCCTGATGACGGAGCACGGAGACCGGCGGGCCGCCCGGGCGGACCGTCTGCTGGACAGCTTCGACCGGACGCTGTCCTCCCTGCTCATCGGCAACAATCTGGCTCACATCCTGGCCAGTTCCGTGACCACCGTATGGGCGGTGCGCCGTTTCGGCAGCGCCTCCGCCGCCGTGGCCACGCTGATCCTGACATTGGTCGTGTTCTTCTTCGCCGAGCTTCTGCCCAAGAATCTTGCCAAGAAATACTCCGTGGGGTTCTCCTGCGCGTGTTCCGGCCTGCTGAATGCCTTCTGCGTGCTGTGTACGCCGTTCTCCTGGCTGCTGTCCTCCCTGGGCCGTCTCGTCTCCCGCGCCGCGGGCGGTGAAGCCGCCGTCACGGAGGACGAGTTCCACGACATGGTGGAGACCATGACGGAGGAGAGCGCCCTGGATGAGGAAAAGGGCGAGCTCGTCCAGTCCGCCCTGCATTTCAGCGACCGGACGGCCGGCGACATTCTCACGGCCCGCGTGGATATGGTCGCCGTCAGCGACAGCTGGGACAGCGCCGAGATCCTGAAAACGGTGCAGAAGGCCCGTCTGTCGCGGCTGCCCGTCTATCACGGCACGGTGGATACCATCGTCGGCATCCTCTCCTGCCGGAACTACATCCGCGCCTATCGGAAAAACGAAGCCTCCGATCTCCATTCGCTGATTGACGCGCCCTTTTTCGTGCACGGCAGCATGCCCATCGACAGCCTGCTTGCCGAGCTGAACCACAGAAAGCAGAACATGGCCGTCGTTACCGACGATTACGGCGGTGTGGAGGGCATCGTCACGGTGGAGGACATTCTGGAAGAACTGGTCGGAGAGATCTGGGATGAGGACGACGTGGCCGTCGAGAGCCTTCGTACGGACGGCGACGCCTACCTGATCGACGCCGGCATGTCCGCTGGGGAGTGTCTGGAGGAGATGGCCTGCACGCTCACGGAGGAACAGGAGCAGGAAACGGCCCACCGGACCATCGGCAGTCTGGCCTTCAGTCAGCTGGAGAAGATCCCTGTGGAGGGTGACTCCTTCACCTACGCCGGCATGATCTTCACCGTGGAAAAGATGCGCCGTCAGCGCATCCTGACGCTGCGCGCCGTCCCGGCCGCCGGGGAGGAGGTGACGCCGGAATGAGCGTTCCCGCCTATATCGGCGTGATCGTCGGTCTGCTGATCCTCAGCGCCTTCTTCTCCGGGTCGGAGATCGCCTATTCCACCGTCAGCCGTCTGCGTCTGGAAACGGCCGCAGACCGGCGCCGCTCCGCGGCCTGGGCTCTGGCCATCCACGACCGGTTCGAGGACGCGCTGTCCACGATCCTGATTGGCAACAATCTGGTGAACCTGTTCGCCTCCAGCGTGGCCGCCATGCTGGCTCTGGCGCTGGCGGGCCCCTCCGCGTCCCTGTCCCGGCAGGATCTGTACACCACGGTTGCGGCCGTCCTGCTGGCCGTGTGCGTTCTGGTGTTCGGGGAGAGCGTTCCCAAAATCGCCGCGAGGGACCGCGCCCTTTCCTGCAGTCTTCTGGCCGCCTATCCCCTGCGCGTTCTCATGACGCTGCTCCTTCCCCTGACAAAGCTGACCGGACTGCTGGTCCGCGTGCTGACGCTTCCCTTCCGCGGGGAGCAGACGGACGAGGAGGAGCAGGCCGAGGTCGCCGAGGAGGAGCTCGTGTCACTGATCGAGACCTCCGAGGACAGCGGCGTGATCGATGAGGACGTTTCCGAGCTTCTGCAGAACGCCCTGGATTTTTCGGAGATCTCCGCCCAGGAGGTCATGACGCCCCGGGTGGACGTATCCGCCCTGGATCTCGATGACGACGCCGAGCCTCTGGCCGACCGTCTGGACCGGGAAACCTTCTCCCGCCTGCCGGTGTTCGACGAGGATCTGGACCATATCCTGGGCATCCTTTCGCTGAACCGCTATTACCGCGCCCTGCTCAGTGAACCGGAACCGGATATTCGCCGTCTGCTGATCACCCCCGCCTACGTATACAAGACCACAAAGCTTCCCGCCGTTCTGGAGACGCTGCGCCTGAGCCACACGCACATGGCCGTCGTCACCGACGACTACGGAGGAACGCTGGGGATCCTCACCATGGAGGACGTTCTGGAGCAGCTGGTAGGAGAGATCTGGGATGAGACCGATGAGGTCGTGGACGAAGTCGTCCCCCACGGAGACCGCGAGTGGGAGATCGACGGCGATCTGACCATCGGCGATTTCTGCGAGCTGATCGGCCGCGACGAGGATCTGTTCGAGACGGAATCCGTCACCGTCGGCGGCTGGACCATGGAGCGGTTCGACGGATTCCCGGAGCCCGGAGACAGCTTCCGTTTCGAAGATCTGACCGTCCGGGTGCTGGAGACGGGCCCCCATCGGGTCAACAGGATCCTGGTGACCCGGGCGGATCCGGAGGAAGAATGACGTTCTGTTCCACGTCGTATGCGCGGCCGAGGAGACCCGGCCGCGTTTTCCGTTCCCGCCCCAAAATATTGCCGCCTCCTCTCGCCTTTTTCCCCCTTCTGTGATATACTGCAAACAACAAACAGGGAGAGGAGGAGTTCCATGACCGACGAGCAGGCTGCCGTTCTGGCGCAGTACAAGTTCATATCCGTACTGGACGACTCCCACAAGGTCTCCCTGATGCAGAAGATCTCGGACCGCCGCCTGTATCTGAAAAAGGAGATGTCCTCCTTCAGCTTCGGCGTGATCGAGTGGCTGAAGACGCATCCCGTAAAAAACACGCCCTTCATCTACGAACTGATCGAGGACGGCGGAAAGCTGATCGTCATCGAGGAATACTTCGCCGGTTCCACTCTTCAGGAGCTGCTGGATAACGGGACGGTCTTCACCGCCGGTGCCATCCGGGACACGGCGGAGCAGCTGTGCCGCATTCTGTCCGACCTTCACCGTGCCGCTCCCCCCATCATCCATCGGGCGGTACGTCCGTCCAATATCCTGATCACTCCGGACGGAACGGTCAAGCTGCTGGAAATGAACGCCGCGCGCTGGTACCTGGGAAAGCCGGAGGCTGACGACGCGATGAAAAACAGAAAGCGATACGGAGCGCCGGAGCAGTATACCTACGGTGAATCCACCATACTGTCGGACATCTACTCCGTCGGCGCCGTGATGAAGCGCATGCTGGAGGAGCGGACACAGCCGGACGACCCCGGCTTCGCTTTTCTGGAGAACGTTGCCTGGAAATGCACCCAGGTGGATCCCAATTACCGCTACCAGTCGGCCGCCGCCATCGCGGATACGCTGTACCTGGGACAGGACGTGGAAAACAGTGGGCCCAGCCGGTTCCGCCGGTTCCTCCCGCCCGGCTACCGCCGGGAGCATCCCCTGTACATGCTGCTGTTCACCGCGATCTACATCATCGTATTCAACGTGGCCCTGACCCTTCGCATCCCCGGCGCCGCGCCCGGCCGGCTCTGGACCGTCCGGATCCTGGCGTTGGTGATGTTCCTGTTTCTCGTCTTCTTCTCCGGCAACTATCTGGACTGTCACAAGCTGCTCGGCCTGAAGAAGATAAAGAACAGAGCCGTCCGCCTTCTCGCCGTGGCTCTGATCGATCTGATCCTGGCGGCGGTATTCGCCTGGATCCTGATCGGCGTCATCCGCGCCTGAACGGACGGGCCGAACAAACCGAAAAGCCGCCCCCGCGCAGCAGATGCGCGGGGGCGGTTCTTTTTTTCTTCGGCGGGATCCCGGCTCATTTTCCCCTGCGTGACCCCTTCCTCTTCCTTCCGTGCAGAAGGTCGTCCGGAGGCATGATGTCCTTCAGTTCCCGCACGTATTTTTCCGCCGCGTGAACAACGAAGGCGTCCGCGTCGATGGGGATGTCCCGGTCGCTCATCTGCCGGATGCTCCAGATGTACAGCATGTCCAGCGCGGGGATCAGCCTCTCCCCTTCCTCAGTCAGCTCGTAATCCGTGGTGGGCGGATAGGCGTCGGCGTTCACCGTGCGCCGGACGAGCCCGTCCCGTACCAGCTCCTTGAGCTGCTGGCTCAGTACCTTTTCCGACAGCGGAAGCACCTTCAGCGTCTGGTTGAAATGGATGGTCCCGTAGGTGTGGATCTCGTGCAGGATCGTCATCTTCCATTTTCCGCCCAGACAGTGCAGCGCGTAATGATACGGATTGGTCGGCTCCGTAAAGTCCACTCTCGCCATGCGATCCCCTCCCCGTGTACCAGTGTAGCACGTGCGGCGCCGGTTGAAAAGGGGCGGAAGATCAATATGATTACTTTCTGGTAAGTTACTGTGTTTAAAGTGCCTCATTGTTAGCACGCTGACTATCTCTTATAATGGTATCATCACATCAAAGGGAGGTCGTCCTTCATGATCAAACGCACGTATGAGGAACTGGAGCCCTATTTCCCCGCCGGTCACTTCGGCGTGACCTGCAAGCGCTATCACGGCGCGGCGGAGACGGGGGCGGAAAAATTCTGGATCGGGATCTCGGAATTCGAGCCGGGCGGGGGCGCTGACTGGGCCTATGACGACAACCCGCTGGAGAAGGTCTACTTCATCCTGGAAGGCCATATGACCGTCACCGACAAGGACGGGAACAAGTACGTGATGGGGCCGATGGAGTCCATCAGCTTCCCGCCCAATGAGGGCCGCGGCCTGAAGAACGAGACAGATCAGCCCGCGAAAATGCTGGTCATCATCAACTACCCGGAGAAATAATCAGGAGGAAAACAGCCATGGTACCTGTAGAAAGAAGCTTTGTGAACAACATGTTCTCCGTCGAAGGCAAGGTCGCCCTCGTCACCGGCGCCACCGGCGCTCTGGGCAGCGTGCTCAGCAAGGGCTACGGCTACGCCGGCTGCAAGGTCTTCATGACCGGCCGGAATGAGGCCAAGCTCAAAGCCCTGGAGGAGGAGTTCCTCGCGGAGGGCATCGACTGCGCCTACTGTGTCGGCGACCCTGCCGTTGAGGAAGACGTGAAAGCCGTCATCCGTGCCTGTGTGGAAAAGTACGGTGAAGTGAACATTCTGGCCGTCTGCCACGGCGTCAACAAGGTGCAGAACGTGCTCGACCAGTCCGTCGAGGACTGGCAGAAGATCATGGACGCCGACTGCAAAAGCGTTTACATCGTGACCAAGTTCGTGGCCGAGCAGATGGTCGCCCAGGGCAAGGGCGGCAAGATGGTGGTCGTCACCTCCCAGCGCTCCAAGCGCGGCATGGCCGGCTACACGGGCTACTGCACCAGCAAGGGCGGCGCCGATCTGATGGTCAACTGCCTGGCCTGCGATCTGACCGCCAAATACGGGATCAACGTGAACTCTCTGTGTCCCACCGTGTTCCGCAGCGATCTGACGGAGTGGATGTTCGATCCTGAATCTCAGGTGTACAAGAACTTCCTCAACCGCGAGCCCATCGGACGTCTGGCCGAACCCAGCGACTTCGTCGGCTACGCGATCTTCCTGTCTTCCGACGCTTCCAACTACATCACCGGCGCCAACTGCGACTGCTCCGGCGGCTATCTGGTGGTGTAAGGAGAACACGGCACATGAAGCGCAGCGAAATCCGAAACATTCTCATCGCCGGCGGAGGCATGATGGGCAAGAACATCGCCTTCGTGTTCTCTTCCGTGCCTGAGTTCCGCATCACGGTCTACGACATTCGTCCGACGGACGTCCGGGCCGGCGTCCGGCTCAACTGTGCCCAGCTTCTGGAAAAGGGCGTCCTCAGCCCCGAAGAGCTGGAGGCGCGGCTGGCACGGATCGATTTCACGGAAGACCTCGATTCCGACTCCGTCAGAAACGCCGACCTGGTCGTGGAGGCCGTGTTTGAGGACATGGCCGTCAAGCGGGAGACCTTCGCGAAGCTGGAGGCGCGTTGCCGTCCGGATACGATTTTCTGCACCAATACCAGCGTGATGAGCCCGTCGGAGATCAGTCGGGAACTGACGCACCGCGAACGGTTCGTCGGCACCCATTTCTGGAATCCCGGCCATCTGATCCCTCTGGTGGAGGTCGTGCGCTCCGACGCCACCTCCGACGAGACGGCGCAGACGGTGATGGAGGTCCTGCGGGACGCCGGAAAAAAGCCCGTGCTCTGCAGGAAGGACGTGCCCGGCTTC
Source organism: Oscillospiraceae bacterium (assembly GCA_017519975.1). Classification (GTDB taxonomy): domain Bacteria; phylum Bacillota; class Clostridia; order Oscillospirales; family Oscillospiraceae; genus Alloscillospira. Next base: position 6,486 of record JAFWRM010000006.1, read on the forward strand.
ATTGCCAACCGCATGCAGCACGCCCTGTGGCGCGAGGCCATCTCCATCGTGGAGAACGGCATCGCCGACGCCGAAACGGTGGACATGGCGGTCCGTTACAGCTTCGGCCTGCGGCTGCCTCAGCTGGGTCCGCTGGAAAACGCCGACATGGTGGGCACGGACCTCACCTGGAACATCCACGATTACATTCTCGGCGCGCTGGAGGATTCCCACCGTCCCTCTCCTCTCCTGACGGAGCTCAGGGATGAGGGCAAGCTGGGGTTCAAGACCGGGGAAGGCTTCCGGAAATGGACGCCGGAAGAAACGGCGGCCAGTGCCGCCGAGTTGAACGAGTATCTGATCCGTATGCTGTACGGAAAATAGACCGAACAACCGAACATTATTCAAGCGACCGAAAGGAGTATTCAACCAATGGGAAAGACCGTATTTGTAGACCTGACGCACCCCTTCAGCGCCGAGATCCCCCGGTGGCCGTATTTTGACAAGCCGGTGATCGATAACACCCACACCATGGCCAAGGGCGGCGTGCTGACACAGAGCATCAAGTGCACCATGCACACCGGCACCCACTGCGACGCCCCGCGTCACGTGATGGAGTATGAATTCGACGGACGCCGTGCCCGCTACACCCACGAAATGCCGGTGGACGCCTACACCGGCCAGGCGATCGTTTTCAAGATCGACATCGAGCCCTGGGGGCTGATCACCGACAAGCATCTGGACGAATGCATGGCGAAGTACGGCCTGAAGGACGGCGATCTCAAGGGAAAGATCATCTGCCTGAACACCGGCATGCACCGCCTGTTCGACGATACGAAGGCCTATTATCACTACGCGGCGGGCACCGGCGTGGAGGCTGGCAAATGGTTCGTCCGTCAGGGCGTGAAGTGCGTGGCCATGGACTCTCAGGCGCTGGACCATCCGATGCACACCGCCATGAGCCGCAACGGCATGACCCGCATGGACCTGCTGGGCGCCACGGGCAAGACGCTGATCGAAGAGTACCGTGAACTGTTCGGTGAGGAAGCGCTGGCGGAATTCGACAAGTTCGAGTACATCCGCATCCACGGCCAGGAGGCCTACGACGCGAAGTTCGGCGAGCTGGAAGCCATCGGCTGCTGGGGCACCTGGGAACCCTGCCACAAGACCATGCTCGGCCACGGCATCGTGGGCGTCGAGAATCTGGGCGGCGATCTGGACAAGATCCCGGACGGCGTGTTCTTCCGCTTCAACTGCTTCCCCCTGCGCTGGTACATGGGCGACGGTTCCATGGCCCGCTGCACCGCCGAGATCGACGAGGACCTGCTGGTCAAGGGCGTGCCCGACCGCACCTACGCCTACGGCGGCACCGGCTACGGCTTCCCCGAGGGCAACGGGGACAGCGGTCTGGAGTACATGCAGAGGCTTTTCAGCCGCAACAAGAAAAAATAAGAGCCGGAAACGGAGTCAGTTATGGCTAAGAAAACCATCATCACCGCGGCCGTGACCGGCGCATGGCCGAAAAAGGAAAACAACCCCAACGTTCCCCTCACCCCGGAGGAGATCGCCGAGGACGTATACGACTGCTGGCTGGGCGGCGCTGCCGTGGCTCACCTGCACATGCGGGACGACGCCGGCAACGGCACCATGGACAAGGAGAAATTCCGCCGGACCGTGGAACTGCTCCGGTCCCGTCATCCGGACTGCAGCGTGATCCTGAACCTGACCACCTCCGGCGACCTGAACGCCACCGACGAGACCCGTCAGATCCATCTGAAGGAGCTTCGGCCCGAAATGGCTTCCTATGACTGCGGCTCCATGAACTGGATGAACTCTTCGCTGTTCCTCAACAGCCCTGCGTTTCTCGAAGAGCTGGGGCGGAACATGCAGGAATGGGGCGTGAAGCCGGAGATCGAGGCGTTCGATCCCGGCATGATCGCCAACGCCGCCTATTATCTGAAAAAGGGTGTGCTGAAAGCCCCGCTGCACTTCCAGTTCTGCATGGGCTGCGCCAACGGGATCCCCGGCAGCATGAAAAACCTGCTGTTCATGAAGGAGACGATGGACGCCCTGTGTCCCGGTTCCACCTGGAGTTGCTTCGGCGTCGGTCGGTCCGCCATGGAGATGCTGTACGGAGCCGTGGCCCTGGGCGGTCACATCCGCGTAGGCATGGAGGATAACGTGCTGTACGCAAAGGGGCAGCCCGCCTCCAGCAACCGTCAGTTCGTGGAACGTGCCGTCCGGGTCGTGAAGGAATACGGCGGCGAGGTCGCCACCAGCGACGAAGCACGGGAGATCCTGGGGCTGGGCAAGTGAGCTGGGGGCCCTGCTGGATGTATTACCGGTGCCCGGACTGCGGCGCCAGATTCAAGCATGAGACCGGCGCCATCGCCGATCTCGGCGACAGATTCGGCCGCTGCCCGGACTGCGGACAGGAGGGCGTACTTACCGGGGAAGGCCCCGCCTCCCCGGATGACGCCGACTACGAAGAAGTGGACGAATGAGAAAAAACGACCCCTGCCTGAAGGCGGAGGTCGTTTTTTTAGAATCTTCTTACATGGACAGCTCAGTACGGGAGATCAGGTCGTTCTGCCCGGTGATGTGCAGCTCCACGAAGTAGGCGGAGAAGCCGGCCACGCGGACCACCAGGTTCTTGTAGGACTCGGGATCCTTCTGGGCGTTCCGCAGCGTTTCCGCGGAGATCACGTTGATCTGCAGCTCCATGCCGCCCATCTCGAAATAGGTCTGGATCAGCTGGCTGAGCTTCAGAATGCCCTGTTCGCCCTGGATGCAGGTGGGGCTGAACTTCATGTTCATCAGCGTACCGCCGGGATACTTGGTCTGATCCCAGGAGGCGCAGGAGACGGCAATGGCGGTGGGGCCGTTCTTATCCATCTGCTGCACCGGGGAGATGCCGTCGGCCAGCGGGACGCCGGCGCTGCGGCCGTCGGGCGTGGCGGCCGTCATCATGCCGAACATGACGTTGGCGGTCACCGGGAACATGGCCGCGGACCACTTCTGGCCGCGGGGGTTGGTGATGCTGTTGACGAGATTGGCGTATTCGTCGGTGATCAGAGAGGCGATGGAGTCGACCTCAGGCTTGCCGTTGCCGTAATGCAGCTCGGTGCTCTTGATGTATCTCTGCAGTTCCTCATAGCCGGCCCAGTTGTTCATCAGGGCGTCGTACAGCTCACGGGTCGTGCACTTTTTGGTATCGAAGCACAGGTGCTTGATCATGAACAGGCTGTCCACGGTGTTGGACAGGCCGATGCCGGGCAGGCCGGAGGAGTTGTGCTTGGCGCCGCCCCACATGACGTCCTTGCCGGATTCCATGCATCCGCCCATGGAGCAGGATACGACGGGCAGCGGCAGCAGCTCGCGGGTGGTGTACTCGGCGTTGTTCATGATGATGATGTGCCAGCGCAGGAAGAAGCGCATCTGCTTCATGAAAGCGTCCATGACCTGCTCGAAGCTTTCCATCTCATACAGGTGGCCGGTGGCAAGTCCGGTGCGGTGCTCGATCTTCTTGCCTTCCTTGCCGTCCTTGCTCTCACCGAAGTTCAGGGGAGAGGGCACGCAGCCGTCGTTGATGGCCTGCCACACCACGTTGGGCAGGTTGAAGTAGGACACGGAACCGGTGCCGCCGCAGGCGGGCCAGTCGTTGCCGCATCCGCCCGGCTCCACGCAGCCGATGGGCGTATAGTTCCGGGCATCCTCCAGGGAGAAGCCGCGGTTCTTCATCATGGCGGGAATGATCACGTCGTCGTTCTCGAAGGTGGGCAGGCCGCCGCAGATCTTGGTGGTCTCGATGGCCGCCTCCCACAGCTCGGGAGGAGTGTTTTTATGGATGCGCAGGGACTGCGGGGGATCGTGCAGCACCAGACGGCTGACGGACTGCAGCATCATGTAGGTGACCTTGTTGGAGGCGTCGTTTCCGTCCTTGTCCACGCCGCCCATGCACATCATCTGGCCGGAGGTGTAGCCGGGGGCGGACTGGGTCGCGCCGAAGGACCAGGGCTTGTTCATCTCGGCTACCTTCAGGTAGAACATGTCCATCAGTTCCTGAGCCTGTTCCACGGTCAGCACGCCGTTGGCGATGTCCCGCTCGGCGAAGTCACCCAGATACTGGTCCACGCGGCCGAAGGTGATGCCGTGCATGTTGGCTTCCAGGCACAGGCAGGTCTGATACAGATACAGGCACTGAAGAGCCTCGTGGAAGCTGGAGCAGGGCTTCTCGAACACGGTATCCAGCACCCGCGCCATCTCCTCCAGTTCGGCCTTGCGGGCCGGATCGGTGCAGGCGGCGGCCTTCTCGGAAGCCAGAGCGGAATACCGCTTGGCAAAGGTGATCATGCCGTCGCAGACGATCTCCACCGCGCGGTAGAAGTTGTAACGGTCAACGTCCTCGCCCTGCATGAAGGTCTCCAGGATGGACTCCTGGTAACGTCTGGCCTCCTCGCGGATGGCGCCGAGGCCGACGCGGATGACCTTGTCGTAGCCCGTGGCGAAATGACCTACGGGCGTGTCGCTGATGCACATGCGGCCGACCATGGTCACGCCGTTGAAGTCGTGAGGCGCATACTGCTCGGGATAATACGCCAGGGTCTTGGCGAAGGTGCTCTCGCCCTTGAGCCAGTAATCGATCGTGTCGGCCACATACTTCATGTCCTCATCGGAAATGTCGTACGGATCGATGCTGCGGGTCCGGATGGTGCCGCTGGCGACCTCGTCCTTGATGAAGGATACGCAGTTTTCGGGATACAGGGCGCCGCCACGGTACTTGGCGGACTGATTGCCCACGATCACCTCGTCGTCGCCGATGCGGATGGGCAGATTCTCGAAGATCTCCTTCATGGCCTTCGCGCGGCGCAGGATGCCGTTGAGCTCGGGATGGTTCATGTAGAACTCGGTGAGGATGCGGTATCTGGCCGTACAGACCTCGGGCTTCAGGTCACGGTAGTCCGCGCGCAGGCGGGTCACACGGTCGGTAAGGGGAAGCAGTGTCCAGCTCATAAAAATGGTCTCCTCCTGATCAATATTTCGTTTTGTTCCGTGCCGTAACGCACGGTCCTGTCTGATGCTATTTTACCTTATATAAAAAACCGGAACAAGTAAAAAAAGCCCGTCCGATTTCTCCCGCGCTCCGTCAACCTGCCCAAAGCTTCTTCACTTTTCTTCCTGTTTCAGCTCCGCGGACCCGTCCGGACATGAATCCATACGAGAACCGCATGGCCCTTTTCATGCCTGGGCCGTACGGCAGCGTACGCCTCGTTGACAGAGCGTCCGCGGGAATGGTATAAAAAAGAAAAAGCCGCAGCCGCAAAACACTATGAACGGAGGTCGTCACATGTATCAGTTCAGAGCCGTTGAACCGCGGGTGGAAGCCTACCATCAGCGGGTAAGGGACCGGGTCTTCTGTCCCGATTCCGAGATCGCCATGATCACTACGGAGGCATTCAGAAAGTATGAGACCATGGTCCCCCTGATCCGCCACTGCCGGATCCAGTATGAGATCTGCGAGAAAATGACCCTTCGGGTGGAGGACGACTGTCTGTTCGTCTCCAACCGCAGCAAAAGCTTCAGCGGAAGCGGCCCCTCCGCCCTGTGGGGCGGCGCCGGCTGGATCCCCCGCATCGTGGGCACCGGTCAGTGGGGCGACGTGCAGGCCGACGGTTACTACCACAGCCCCGAGGACGAGATGCTGCAGTTCCGCGTCCACCCCGACGACGTGAAGGCTCTCCAGTCCATTGAGGAATTCTGGAAGACCCGCACCGTCACCGCCGTCGCCAACGCCTGGATGCCGGAGGGCTACGAGGATTTCTGCCGGCTGGAGGTCTGCAAGAACGTGCCCGGCGCCCCGGTCATGATGATGACCGCCGGCCATCTGACGCCCGGTTATCCCCGGCTTCTGAAAATGGGCATCCGCCGCATCCGCGAGTTCGCGCAGAAGTGGGTGGAGGAGCACCGGTACAATCTGATGGGCATTGACGTGCGGAAAAACCTGTTCTACGAGGGCGTCATCATCATGTGCGACGCGTTCTCTCTGCTCATCCGCCGCTACTCCGCCCTGTGCGCGGAGAAGGCCGCGCAATGCGCGGACCCCCGCCGGAAGGCCGAGCTGGAGGAGATGTCCGCCGGTCTGGCCAACATTTCCGAGAATGTGCCCGCCTCCTACTGGGAGGCCTGCCAGCTGATGATGCTGTATCAGCTTTTCCTGTTTGAGGAGAACCACTATCCCGCCCCCTCCTTCGGCCGCTTCGACCAGCTGACCTGGCCCTTCCTGAAGAAGGACCTGGAGGAGGGCCGTCTGGACATGGACCGCGCCCAGCTGATCACGGACTATTTCTTCCTACATGCCAACACCGCGTACGGCGGCATCCCGGGCAAGGGTCTGGCGGAGACCACCGGCATTGGCAACACCTATCAGCACACCACCATCGGCGGCGTCGATCCCGATACCGGCGAGGACGCCACCAATCCCGTCACCTACATGGTACTGGAGAGCGTGGGCCGCATCGGTCTGCACGACCCCACCGTGTCCCTCCGTGTGAACAGAAACACGCCCGACGAGCTGTGGGAGTGCGCGCTGCAGACCACAAAGCTGGTGGGCGGCCTGCCCCTGTACCAGAACGACGAAGTCATCATCCCCGCCGTCATGAAGGAGATGCACTTCGATCTGCACGACGCCAGGGATTACTGCTTCATCGGCTGTCAGGAGATCACCGGTCACGGCAACGATTACTCCGCCGCCAACGGCATTTCTCCCCCGAACGCCAGCCTGCACTACGCCCCCCTGCTGGACATGGCCATCAACAACGGCGTGAACCCCTGGAATGGTCAGCAGGGCCCGGAACACACCGGCTACCTGTATGAGATGACCTCCATTGAGGAGGTAAGGGCCGCGATGAAGCGCCAGATCGAATTTGCCATGAAGGCGCAGGTCAGCTTTGACAACTATACCGAGTACCTCACCGCCCACTACGCCACCTGCGTCGGCCTTTCCATGTGCATGGAGGGCTGTCTGGAATCCGGCCTGGACGCCACCTGGGGCGGCGCCAAGTACAATTCCTACGGCGGCACCGGGACCGGCCTTGCCACCATCGCCGATTCTCTGACCACGATCAAGTACATGTGCTTCGACAAAAAGCTGTGCACCACCCGCGAGCTGTACGACGCCGTCATGGCCAACTGGGAGGGGTACGAGGATCTGCGGCAGACCATTCTGGCGGAGGTGCCCCATTTCGGCAACAACGATCCCTACGCCGACATGGAGATGAAATGGATCACCGACACGTACTACGAGGTCTGCAAAATGCTGTACAGCGAGCGGACGGACAATTACAAGGCCGGCCTGTACGGCGCTTCCGATCACATCCGGCAGGGCAAGTCCGCCTGGGCCACGCCCGACGGGCGGAAGACGGGCGAACCCATCGCCGACGCCTCCAGCCCCGCCCAGAGCCCGGATAAGAACGGTCCCACCGCCGTCATGCTCAGCGAGTGCTGCTTCGACCACAGCAAGTTCATGGACGGCCTCGCCCTGAACATCCGCATGCACCCGTCCGTCCTGTCCAATGAGGACGGCATCGCCAAGCTGCGCGACATGACGAAGACCTATTTCGACTGCCAGGGCATGGAGGTCCAGTACAACGTGGTGGACACCGAGACGCTGAAGGCGGCGCAGGCCGAGCCCGAAGCCTACCGGAATCTGGTGGTGCGCATCGCCGGCTATTCCGCTTATTTCATCGAGCTGGGCCGGGATCTGCAGAACGACATCATCGCCCGCAGCGAGAACACCATCTGACCCTTTCGACCCCTGAACGCATCGCAGCGCCTTCCCCGCTCAGGGAAGGCGCTGCTTTCCATGCATTATCTGAAAACGCCGGTGCGTGCACCGGCGTTTTCCATCGTTTACCTGCTGTACAGGATGCGGGACTGCTTATAAACTTCCTTCCGGAACGCGTCCGTCAGGAATTCCGCGCCGCCCCGGTTGATGACTGAAGGCCGTCCGGGCCGGCAGTATTCCTTCACGAAGGCCCTGGCTCTCTCCCGCTGCTCCTCCACGGAGGTGGTTGCCGGATCGAAATAGTCCGGGATAACGCCGACGACGATCCGGTCGCCGTACTCCTCGTAGATGGCGCGCGCGTCGTTCATGGTCTGGCCGCTCCAGGTGTCCCATCCCGCCAGGATCATGTTGGGGACCTGCTTGCGGATCTGCCCGCAGGAGTGCAGCTCCGCAATGCAGCCGCGGGCGTGGATATGATCGGTCACCTTCCGCATGGAGGGAACGATCATCTTCTCCACCAGCGCCGGGGAGAAGAAGGTCTCCTTCTGTGAGCCCCAGTCGTCGTGCATGTAAAAGGACGTGATCTCCGGGAAATAATCGAGGTAATGGTCGATGATGTCGATGTACAGATCGGCCAGGCGGTCGAAGAATTCCAGGATCAGCGGCTGCTGGTCCTCATCGAACAGCGCCATGATGGCGTTTTCGAAATCCATGAAGGAGATCAGACGCTCGAACCAGCCGGTCTGGATCCAGGTCTGCAGGGCGCGCGGCGTCTTCACGTAGTCCTTGTTCTCTTCCCTGCTTCCGGCCCAGTCCCAGGCGTCAACGTCCGGCCAGACGAGCTTCTCCTTCCAGTCGTACATGTCTTCCATGAAGGGGTTGCCGGGGCGTACCATGGAACCGCCGACCTGCGGCACATATTCCCATTCGATGCCGAACATGTCCTTCCCGCCGGCCATCGTATCGTTGTCGAAGGGCCTGGCCTCGAACACCATCCCGCGCACGGCGTTCTCCGGCATCACTCTTGGGGTGAAGATCTGGCACTCGTAACCCAGCATCTCCCACACCGGCTCGCGCTTTGCCAGCGTGGCCCGGACGTTTTCCGCCATGGTCACGGGAAAATCGTACAGTTCAAAGCTTCCCATCCGGGACGTCACGTGTCCTGTGACCTTCAGTTCGCTTTCGTTGAACGGATACTTCATCTTGCTGCTCCTTTCGGCATTGCGCTTTCTCTGCCGTTATTATACCCGCCTGCGCGCACATGTCAATGCGTTCCGGCGCGTCCCTGTCTCCGGAGAAACGCGGAAGACCGGCCCCGGCCTCACGGCGCGGTCCGGTCTTCCCGTTCTTCCCTGCTTTCTTATTCCCGGTTGAACTCCCGCAGGCGCAGGTCCGGGTTCTTGTTCAGCGCCCAGTTTACATTCCAGGGGGACGCGAACAGGAGCAGATCGTTGCCCCTGAAATCCTGCACCCACTTGGTATCGCTGGTCAGGTTCAGGGCGGCGATATCGATCTCCTCGTTGTCGATCCAGCGGATCACCTCATACGGCAGCGGGCGGCGGCGCACGTCCACGCCGTATTCCGTCTTCAGCCGGTATTCCAGCACCTCGAACTGAAGAACGCCCACGACGCCTACGATCACCTCTTCCATGCCGGTGTTCGGCTCGTGGAAGATCTGGATGGCTCCTTCCTGCGCGATCTGCTGAATGCCCTTTTCGAACTGCTTGCGCTTCATCGTATCGGTGCGTTCCACCGCGGCAAAATGCTCCGGCGCAAAGGTCGGGATGCCCTCGAAGGTCACCTTATGCGATTTTTCGCACACCGTGTCGCCGATGGAAAAGATGCCGGGATCGAACACCCCGATGATGTCCCCGGCGTATGCCTCGTCGATGACGGCGCGCTCCGACGCCATCAGCTGCTGGGGCTGGGCCAGACGCAGCGCCTTGCCCCCCTGCACGTGATAATACTCCCTGTCCCTCTCAAACTTTCCGGAACAGATGCGCATGAAGGCGATGCGGTCCCGGTGGGCCTTGTTCATGTTGGCCTGGATCTTGAAAACGAAGGCGGAGAAGCTGTCCTCAAAGGGATCCACGATCTCGTCCCCCGCCGTTCTCGGCAGCGGGGACATGGTCATCCGCAGGAAGCTCTCCAGAAAGGGCTCCACGCCGAAGTTGTTCAGAGCGGACCCGAAGAACACCGGGCTGAGCTTTCCGGCTCTCACCGCGTCCAGATCGAATTCATAGCCGGCCCCGTCCAGCAGCTCCACGTCGTCGCACAGGGCCGTTCTCAGCTTTTCCCCGATCAGCCCGTCCAGGGTATCGGTATCCTCCAGGCTGCAGGCGATCGCGCTGATGCGGTCCTGCCCCCGGTGGAACTCCCGGAAAGCCAGGATCTGACGGTTTTCGCGGTCGTAAACGCCCTTGAAGTCCACGCCGCTGCCGATGGGCCAGTTCATGGGGTAGGTGCCGATGCCGAACTCGTTCTCCAGCTCCTCCATCAGGTCGTAGGGGCTGCGGGCGTCCCGGTCCAGCTTGTTGATGAAGGTGAAGATGGGGATGTGCCGCATGGCGCAGATCCGGAAAAGCTTCCGGGTCTGGGGCTCGATGCCCTTGGCCGCGTCTATGACCATGACGGCGCTGTCCGCCGCCATCAGCGTCCGGTAGGTATCCTCGGAAAAGTCCTGATGGCCCGGGGTGTCCAGGATGTTGATGCAGTATCCCTCATACTCGAACTGCATCACGGAGGACGTGATGGAGATCCCCCTCTGCTTTTCCAGCTCCATCCAGTCGGACACCGCGTGCCGCGCGGCGGCCTTTCCCTTGACGGCGCCTGCCTGCTGGATGGCGCCTCCGTAAAGCAGTAGCTTTTCCGTCAGCGTGGTCTTGCCAGCGTCCGGATGCGAAATGATCGCGAAGGTGCGCCGGCGGTTGATTTCGTGTTTCAGATCTGCCATAAAACCAGTCTCCGTCCGTATTCTTTCATACAGGGCGATATGGTATCATAACGCGCCGGGAAAAGCAAAGCTTTTCTTCACGCCGCCGTCCGTGCCGGCCTCCCTCTCCGGATCACATGCCGGATGATCAGCGCCGCCAGCAGCAGCAGACTGATCCACTGGGAGACGGACAGACCGGCGTAGACCCCGCGGATCTCGTCCCCGCGGAAAAATTCACACACAAACCGCCCGACGGCGTACGCCGTCAGGTAGAACGGCAGTGCCTTTCCCTGCCCCCGATGCGCCCGCTCGAACAGAAGCACGGCAATGAACAGGCAGAATTCCCCGGCTGAGCCTACCAGCTGCAGCGGAAAAAACGGGCGGTCGGCGGGGCCCCCGATGCTGTGGACGAACACCAGTCCCAGCCGCTCGCTCTCGAATCCGTAGCAGCATCCGCTGCAGAAGCAGCCAATGCGCCCGAACGCGTGAAACAGCGGCAGGCACGGGGCCGCGTAATCCCAGAACGCGGAACGGTCCAGCCGGTATTTCTTCAGATAGATCTGCACCGCCGCCAGGAACCCGAAAAGGCCTCCGTAGAAGACCATGCCGTTGAGCAGGATATCCTTCAGAACGTCTCCGTGCTCACGCAGATACTCCCGGTTCTCCACAAGAAGCGGCAGCATCGTCAGCAGATACAGCAGCCGCGCCCCGAGGATCATGCCCACGACCCCCAGCGCCGCCGCGTTGGTGACGTCCACCTGCTTCAGATCCGGGAAGCTCCGGTGGCGCACAAGCAGCAGCACGGCGCAGCAGGCGCCGCCCGCAAGTCCGCACAGCCAGTAGACGGGTATGTCCCGTCCGAAAACAGTCAGATATGGAAACATCGTTCCCTCCGAAAAAAAACAAAGGGGAGCTGCCGCTGGCAGCTCCCTTTCCGAGTATTCTCAGCCTTTGAGTCCGCTCAGTCCTCCAAACGCGAGCACACTGGCCGCGCAGGCAAGCGCGCACACGACGAAAACGGCGCTGAGCACCAGACCTACGATGCTGCACACGAAGCCGGCGGTGGCCATCTTCGTCTGGCTCTGCTTCCTCGCCCTGGCGCTGATGATGACGCCGGCGATACCGAGTGCCAGACCGACCCAGACGTAGACAAAGGCAAAAACGATGGACAGGATGCCTACGACCAGGGCGACGATGGACAGCGTGGAGTTCGTACTCTCATCCGCGCGGTATCCGGCGGCACCTTCCACGTCGCTCTCCAGCTTCTGCCCGGTGGCGGCGGCCTTCATCTCCTCCGCAACTTCCCTGCCCTCGCTGACGACGTCCTGGAAGCTGTCCTTGGCCTTATCGGCCACGTCGCTCAGCCCTTCCTTGGCTGATTCCAGAGTTTCCTTTAGCTTATCTTCAAAATCAGACATGGCATGAACCTCCCCTTTGTTCATTTGGATGGTTTAAATGTAGCACAGGGCCCCTTCCGTGTCAACGGAAAACAGCAGTGCATCCTCCCCTTCGTCCCGCGCGGCAAAATGGCGCCTATCCCTTGTATTCTTCCCCGACAGCACCTATAATGGAGGCCGTACATAAATATTAGAATGAGGAGGATCCCCCATGGACAGCAAGAACTTCTTCGAAGTCTGGGCGAAGGAGAGCCCGGAGACGAGCAAGGCCTTCTTTGATTTTGCCGGCGCCATCGGAAAATACGGCGGGCTCGACCCCAAGACCTTCCAGCTGGTGTACATCGGCATGCAGGTGTGCCGCGGCAACGTGGCCTCCGTGTGCGGTCATACCGCCTTCGCCAAGGCGGCCGGCGCCACCCGGGAGGAGATCATCGGTGTCATCGCCACCAGCATGATGGAGGTGGGCATCAACGGCGCCTGCGACTGTCTGGTCCCCGCTCTGGAAGCCTACGACAACGCGCCCGGCCCCGACGGGGAGTAAGCGGAGCCGGATCCGCGCAGGGCACCGGCTGCATTTCCGCCGTCGAATGGAGGCGGAGAACAATCATCGAGCATAAAGGAGTGTTATCAATGCTCAGCAAAAAGGAAAATTTTCTGGAAACATTGAAGATCGACGGCAAGCCCGACCGTCTGGTAAAGCAGTTCGAGGGCACCGTTTTTCTTCCCGGCGATCCTGTAAACACGTTCGTGCGCGGCAACCGCTTTCCGGGTATGCCGCCGATGCAGGATCTGTGGGGCACCACCATTCTGTGGCCGGAGGGCTCCATCGGGGCAATGCCTCACGTGACGGAGGAGAACAAAGTGGTGCGCGACGTCACCTGCTGGCGGGAATTCACAAAGGTCCCGGACCTCATTGCCAACTGTTCGGCGGAGGATCTCTGGGCGCCCTACTTCGAACGCGTGGCCCAGGTTGACCGGGGAGAGAACCTGCTGATGATGTTTGCCCCCACCGGTCTGTTCGAACGCACTCACTTCCTGATGGGCTTTGAGGACACCTTCCTGAACATCATGATCGAGCCGGAAGCCATGGAGGATCTGGAAGCCGCCATCGGCGAATACCGCTACAACGGCATGAAACTGATGACCGACATCGTCCACCCGGACATCATCCTCTCCCACGACGACTGGGGCAGCAAGACCAACCTGTTCATGCGTCCCGACCAGTGGCGTGAGCTGATCAAGAAAAACTATCAGAAGACCTACGATTATCTGCACGACAACGGCGTGATCATCATGCACCACGCCGACTCCTACCTGATGCCCATCATTCAGGATATGGTCGATCTGCACATCGACATCTGGCAGGGCGCGCTGCCCCAGAACGACATCGTCACGGTGCTGAAGGAAACGGAAGGCCGCATGACGGTCATGGGCGGCCTGGACGCCGCGATCGTGGACCGCGCCGATTCCACTGAGGAGGAGATCCGCGCCGAGACCCGCCGCGCCTGCGACGAATACGCCAGATACGGCCACTTCATCCCCTGCATCACCTACGGCGGACCCGGCACCGTGTATCCCCAGGCGGACCGGTTCATCGACGACGAGATCGACCGCTGGAACATGGAGCATTTCGGCGTCTGTTCCGAGTAAGCTCCGCTTTCTGTTTTCAAAAAGGAATCGCCGCATGGCGGCGATTCCTTTTTTTCATCGTTCCTTCCCGCCTTCTCTTTGACGGGGAGACCATAACGCAATATAATGGTTTCGGAACATCCGCCGGCCGATCCGTGATCCGGCTGGCGCGACAAGGGAGGGAAACCATGCAGAAGATCAAATTCTATGGAGTCGGCGGTCAGGGCGCCGTTACGGCCGCCAAGGTGCTGTCCATCGCGGTGTGCCTGTATCAGGACGAGTACGCCGTGACCGTACCGGTCTACAGCCACGAGCGGCGCGGTTCCCCGGTATACGCCCATATCATCGTGGACGATCAGCCCGTACTGCTCAACTGCTACGTGTATGAGCCGGACATCGTCGTCGTGTTCGACGACGATCTCATCGACATGGGGGTTGACGTGGCCGAGGGATGCTCGCCGGACACGGTCCTGGTCCTCAATACCCGGCGGCCGGAGACGGCGGAGCGCTACCGCCGGGCGGGCGGCTTCCGCCGGATCCTCACCTGCGACGCCACCGGCGCCGCCGTAAAGACCATCGGGCTGAACATCCCCAACAGCGCCATGCTCGGAGCACTGGCCCGGACCGGCGTCGTGTCCATCGACGCCGTCGGCAGCGCGCTGCGGGACGCTTTCGGAAAGGCGGGTGAAAAGAATGTCAACGCCGCGGAATACGCCTATGAACACACCCAGGACGCGTAAGGTCCTCGGCCCGTGCTCCCACGTGCTGGTGGCCGCCCGGACCGGAAGCTGGCGCACGGAGCGCCCGAAAGCGGACGAGGCGCTGTGCGTCCGCTGCGGGACCTGCGCCCGTTACTGCCCCACCGCCTGCATCACGGTCCATCGGGAGGGACCTCCCCTTTCGTTCGACTGGGATTACTGCAAGGGCTGCGGCATCTGCGCCAACGAGTGCCCGAAGCAGGCGCTTACCATGATCGCCGAAGGGAGTGAAGAAGCATGTCCGTAAAACTGTTCGACGGCAACAGCGCCGCCGTAGAGGCGATCCGCCTTGCGCGGCCCGGCGTCATCGCGGCGTATCCCATCACGCCGCAGAGCGGGATCGCGGAGCGGCTGGCGGATGAGGTCGCCGATGGGCGCATACGGGCGGAATACGTCCGCGTGGAATCGGAGCACACCGCCATGTCCGTGGCTGTCGGCGCCCAGCTGACCGGCGTGCGCGTGGCGACGGCCACAGCCTCCGTCGGTCTTGCCCTCATGCATGAGGTATGCGGCGTGGCCGCCGGCTGCCGCGTGCCCATCGTCATGCCGGTGGTGAACCGGTCGCTGGCGTCCCCGTGGTCCCTCTGGTGCGACCACTCGGACACGATGGCCGAGCGGGATACCGGCTGGCTTCAGTATTACTGCGCCACCGTGCAGGAGGTGCTGGATCTCACCCTGTGCGCCTATCGCATCGCGGAGCACGGGGACGTGCTCACGCCCGCCATGGTGTGTCTGGACGGCTTTTTCCTGTCCCACTCCATGCAGCGGGTGGAAACGCCCTCCGACGAAGAGGCGTGGACCTTCGTAGGGCCCTACGTGAGAAAAAACATGTACCTGGATCCGGAGGACGTCATGTTCGTCAACGCCCTGTGCCCGACCTTCGAACACACGGAGATGAAGTATCAGCAGGCCGTCGGCTTCGAACGGGCCGCGGAAGTGACGAAGGACGTGTTTTCGGAATTTGAACGGCGCTTCGGCAGAAAGCTGAGCACGGTGGAATGCTACCGTCTGGAGGATGCGGACGTCGCCGTGGTCACCATCGGTTCCATGTCCGGCGCGGCCAGATATGTGGCCGACCAGCTGCGGGCCGCGGGCGTGCGGGCCGGCGTGCTGCGCATCTGCATGTTCCGCCCCTTCCCGGCCGAAGAGGTCCGGCAGGCGCTGAAAAACGTGAAGGTCGTCGGCGTTGTGGACCGCTCCAGCGGCCTTGGCGCAGCCCAGGGCCCGGTATGCTCGGAGGTCAAGGCCGCCTGTTACGGAGAGAGCCCGAGGATCTTCTCCTTCATCGGAGGCATCGCCGGGCGCGACATCTCCGACATCTCCTTCCGCAGGATCTTCGGAGAACTGCAGGAGGTCTGCGAAGGACGGCGTGACGTCTGCACCCGCTGGTTCGACGCAAGCGAAGACGCCATGAACATAAGGGAGGTCGAAACGCCATGCTGACATACAAGGTACAGCCGAAGGGCGCGGTCTCGCCCGGCATGAACACCTGCCAGGGCTGCATGATCGACGTGATCTTCCGCAACGCGCTGGACGTTCTTGGTCCCGACACCGTTCTTGTCATCCCGCCGGGGTGCGCCGCCCAGTTTTCCGGGTGCGGTCCGGAGGCCTCTGTCACCGTGCCCGGCATTCAGGGAAACCTGGAAAACTCCGCCGCCATCGCCACCGGGATCGCCCGCGGTTTCCGCCATCAGGGCAACGAACACACCCACGTCGTGGTCATCGCCGGCGACGGCGGCACGGTGGACATCGGTCTGCAGTCTCTCAGCGGAGCCATGGAACGCAACGAGAACATCCTGTACATCTGCTACGACAACGAGGCCTACATGAACACGGGCGTTCAGGGCAGCAGCTCGACCCCGCTGGCCGCCTCCACGACGACCACCCCCGCCGGAAAGCCGGTAAACAGCAAGGATCTGATCCAGATCGTGATGGCGCATCACGTTCCCTACGCCGCTACGGCCTCTGTCGCCAACATCCCCGATCTGCGGAGGAAGGTGGAGAAGGCCCGGGATATCCGCGGCTGCCGGGTGCTGCACGTCATGAGCCCCTGTCCGACCGGCTGGGGCTACCCTCCCGCAAAGACCGTCGAGGTGGCCCGGGAGGCGATCAACAGCGGCGCCTGGGTCCTGCTGGAATATGAGGAAGGAAAGATCCGGCTCGGAAAAAAGCCGTCGGACCTGGGGCACGTGGAGAAGTACTTCGCGCTGCAGAAGCGCTTCCGGAACGCGGACGAAGAGGACATGCGGAGAGCCGGCGCCCACATTGCGGAGCGCTACGCCTGGCTGGAGAAGATGGCCGCTCTATGACCGGTCCGCACGATCGTAAAGGAGGAATGCGAATGAAGCTGGCGATCATCGGAGCCGGCGCCATGGGCACGCTGTTCGGCGCGCATCTGGCCCTGGCCGGCAATGAAGTGACCATGATCGACGTGGTTCCCGAGGTGATCGAAGCCATCAACGAACGCGGCATCCTGCTGGAGGACGACGCCGGCTCCCATATCGTCCCCGTGTCCGCCGCGCGGGCCGAGGACATGAAGGCTCCGGTGGAGCTGGCGATCCTGTTCACCAAAACGGTGTTCTCCCGCAGCGCGCTGCGGGCCGCCGGCACCTACGTCGGCCCGGATACGCTGGTGCTGACCCTTCAGAACGGGATCGGGAACGAGGACGTACTGGCCGAATTCGTGTCGAGGGACCGCATTCTGCTTGGGGTCACGAACTATCCCAGCGATCTGATCGGGCCGGGGCACGTTTCTTCCCACGGGAAAGGTTACGTCCGCTTCATGTCGCTCAGCGGCGTGCACGGCCCGGAGCTGGAACGGGTGGAGGAAACGCTGAAAACCGCGGGGCTGAACGCGGCGATCACCCCGGACGTAGCGGAAGCCGTCTGGGAGAAGGTGGCCTTCAACGCCGTCATGAACGGAACGACCGCCGTGTGCCAGTTGCCGGTCGGCGGGATCGCCGGATCGGAGCACGGCGTATCCCTGGCCCGGCGCATCGCGCAAGAGGCCGTGTCCGTAGCTGCAGCGTACGGCGTGAACGTGCCGATGGAAAAGCTCTGGGCAAGCGTCAGCGACGCCTTCGCCCATCATGGCAGTCACTACCCCTCCATGGCGCAGGACGTGATGAAAAAGCGGCCCACGGAGATCGACGCCATCCACGGCGGCATTCTGGCCCGGGCCAGAACGAAGGGGATCCCGGTACCCTGCATCGAAACGATCTGCGACCTCGTGCACATTCTGCAGGCCGAATACGGCGCGGAATGAGCGCCGCTCCCGGGGACTCCGGAAAAACACAGACGGGGCCGGGCAGACCATCTGGTCTGACCGGCCCCGTTTCATATGGGACACGGACGCTTCACGCCTCCGTCAGATTGTTGATCCAGACTCCTTTCCGGACCAGCAGCATCCCCACGATCGCCCGCGGGATGTCCACCGCCTGCACCGCGGCGTACATCGGCAGCATGCTCAGATCCGTCAGCCGTGACAGGCACAGCGCCAGCGGGATGCACGCCAGCCACATGAAGCCGCTGTCGAACAGAAAGGTGATCATGGACTTTCCGCCGGACCGCAGCGTGAAATAGGCGTTGTTGTAAAACCCGCGCAGGGTCAGGAAGACGGCGTCCGTCAGCAGCAGCCGGCGGGCCAGCTGCCGCACCTCATCCGTCGTATTGTAGATGCGGGGAAACAGCGGCGAAAACAGCGCCAGAAGCACGGAGACCGCGGCGCACAGCGCAACGCCCAGGGCGATCATCTTTCCCGCGGTATCCCTCGCCTTCTCCAGCTCGCCGGCGCCAAGCTCCTGTCCCACCACGATGGCGATGGAGTTTCCCATGGCAAAGGAGACGAGGAAGAAGAAGTTGGACACGGTGGAGGTGATATTGTAGGCGGCCACCGCCGCCAGGCCGCAGGTGGAATAGCACTGCACGATGACCGTCATTCCCACCGAGAACAGCAGCTCGTTGAACAGAAGCGGCGTTCCCTTCTTTACGATCTCCCAGGCCAGCTCCACGGGCACGCGGAGCGTGCGCCATACGCCGGCAAAGCAGGGAAACCGTTCCCTGCGGCGCAGGGAAAAGTACAGCAGGATGGCCAGCTCCGTGAACCGGGAAAGCACGGTGGCCACGGCGGCGCCGGCCACGCCCATCCGGGGCAGCCCCAGCCGTCCGAAGATCAGCAGGTAGTTGAACACCATGTTTACGATCACCGCCGTGATCCCCGCTCCCATGGGGATCACCGTCTCCCCCGTCTCGCGCATGGTAGTGGCGTAGATCATGGCCAGCGCCAGCGGTATCTGCCCGATGAGCATGATGCGCATGTACCGTGTGCCGTGAGCCAGCGTCGCCGCGATGCCCTCCGGATTTCCGGTATCCGTCAGAAACAGGGAGATCAGTTTTGGCCCGAGGCTCAGATAGACCGCCACGGCCAGTACGGTGATCAGCGTGACGGAGATCACCTTGAAGCGGAACACGCTCTGTACCTTTTCCCGGTCGCCCTTCCCGTAGTACTGCGCGCAGAAGATGCCCGCCCCGGACAGTCCGCCGAAAAGGGCCAGCTGAAAGATGAAGAGCAGCTGATTGGAAATGGCGACGCCCGACATCTGTTCCGTACCGACGCGCCCCACCATGATGTTGTCCAGCAGACTGACGAAGCTCGTAATGCCCTGCTGCGCCATGATGGGCAGCATCACCCGCAGGATCCGGCGGTAAAAGGGCCGGTCGCCCACGTAACGTTTCACCAGCATGACTGCTCTTCCTCCTTTCCTGCGTAAAACGCCCCCGCCGCCTTCCGCGGCGGAACCCGCGTCGGTTCCGATGACGCCCGCGGAGCACGCCCTGCGCGGGCAGCCTCGCACGGGCGGAAACCGCTGAAAAAAGCACTTGCCGCAGCAAGTGCTTTTTCTGGTGGAGACGGAGGGATTCGAACCCTTGACCTTACGGATGCGAACCGTACGCTCTCCCAACTGAGCTACGCCCCCAAGCCACCTGCGGCATTATAGCAAATATCCCCGGGCTTGTAAAGTGCGGATTTCAGGTTTTCCCGCACATTTTTTCCGTTCCCCGTGAAATCCTTGCCATATCGTATTGCTGAACGCGCCCCGATATAATATGATGTTATGGCAGACGCCGGCGGGCGGCATTCCGTCGCAGAGCTTTCGCCGCTCATCTAAACCGAAGGGAGGCCGCGGCATGAAACAGTTCATAAAGAAAATCCGATCCGTTCCCTGGTGGGGCTGGGTCCTCGGCGTCGTCTACTTCTGCCTCCAGTACGGCATTTATCGCCTCGGGGCATGGCTCAGCACCGTGACGGGAACGGTCGCCTGGGCCTTTGAGTGCAAGATCCCTCCGATTGACGATCTTATCCCCATCGTCCCGGCGTTTTCCGTCATCTACCTTTATTCCTACGTCTTCTGGATCTTCGGTCCGATCGCCGCCTCCCTGACGAAAAAGCGGAATTTCGTCAATTACATTACGGGCCTGTCCCTGGCATACGTCGTTGGATTTCTGTTCTTCGTCTTCCTTCCCACGTACATGGACCGTGTGAAGGAGGGCCTCATGGCGTTCGACGGCAGTTCCGGTCTGTTCCATCGTCTTCTGGCGATGATCTACGCTGCGGACGGGAGTGAGAGGGCATTCAATCTGTTTCCCTCCTACCACTGCCTGATCAGCCTCTACTGTTATCTGGGCGTGCGTAAGCAGCCGGAGATCTCCCTTGGATTCCGGATCTACTCTCTGGTGATGACGGTGCTCATCTGTCTGTCCACCGTTCTTACCAAGCAGCATTACATCATCGACGTCGCGGGCGGACTGGCCATTGCCCTTCTGTGCTGGCGGCTCATGGGAAGGCTGGATCCCGGCCGGAAGTATGCCGTAGATTCGGAAAAATGCTGATCCCTGCGCCATTTTCCCGATTCCGGTGTTGACAAATCCCCCCCCTCCAAGTATAGTGTGCAGGGTTTTGACGCCTTTTCCGTCAAAACGGCCGTCGGGGCCGCCATGACTGCGGTCCGCGGAAATTCAACCGTAAAGAGGAACTCACCATGTATAATCCGAATCAGATCGCCACAGGCTTCGCAGACCTGGGCGTGCAGAAGGCGACCATGCCGAAATACCGCGCGTTTCTGCTGGCCGTCATGGCAGGCATCTTCATATCCGTATCCGGCGTCGCAGCTACCATCGCCACGTCCGTTTCGGGCCGTCTGGCCGGGGCGCTCATTTTCCCTGCCGGCCTGATCATGGTCGTCACGGCGGGCAGCGAGCTTTTCACCGGAGACAGCCTGATGTTCGTGTCCCGTCTGGAAGGCCGGATCAACGCGAAACAGATGCTGTCCACCATCATTCTGGTGTACGTCGGCAACTTCATCGGCAGTGCGCTGATCGCGCTTCTGGCCACGTACAGCGGCGCGCTGACCCCCTATGCGGAAGCGGTCGTTTCCACCGCCGCCGCCAAGGCTTCTCTCCCCCTGCACGAGGCGATCCTGCGCGGCGTGCTGTGCAACATTCTCGTATGCCTGGCGGTCTGGATCGCCGCAGCTTCGGACAATGTGACGGGAAAGGTGTTCGGCCTGTATTTTCCCATCGTGATGTTCGTACTGTGCGGATTTGAGCACTGTGTGGCGAACATGTACTACCTTCCCGCCGGTGCGCTGGCCGCCGTCCGCTATGGCATTTCCGCACCGGAGCTCACCCTTTTCAACGCGGTGTTCCGCAACATGATCCCCGTGACCGTGGGCAACATGCTCGGCGGGATGTCGGTCGGCCTCATCTACTGGGCCGCGTACCTGAAAAGAAAATCCTCCTGACCGAAACGACAACGGGCGGCGGAAAGCTGATGATCAGCTTTCCGCCGCCCGTTTTTTCTCTGTGTTCAGATCATGGCGCGCAGTCGTTCCGCCGTCTGCCGCTCTTCCGCCGCGATATGTCCGTCGCTCCCCGCGACCAGATCGCAGATCTGGAGCAGCATCGTCCGATACAGCTCCGCCAGATCCGGATCCAGGCTTCGCAGCCGCTCGATCGTTCCCGGGAGTTCCCTTTCGAACAGGACTTCGATCCGATCGCCGGCAGTACGGTAAACCTCCCTCAGCTGATCCGGCGTGTAGTCGAATCCCAGCGCGTCGTTCAGATAGCTCACTTCTTCGGGTTTCACGTCGCCATCCGCCGCGATGAGGCGGATGACCGTGCAGATCATGTCGTTGGCAAACCACGCGTCCATCTCTCCGTCCGCCTCGACGTTCCACCGGCCTTCCAGTTCCTGGGCGTCGCACGCCGTCAGAAATTTTTCATAGTTCAGTCGGAACCCGTCCAGCGCGGGGATCCCCTGTTCCTGCTGCTTCATCCTTCTTCCCCTTTCCAATGGCTCTGCATCCACCCGCAGCGGTGGATCTGTTCCGTACCTATCCTACCACAACGGTCCTTCGGGCACAAGCGCAGCGCCCCGGCATCCGCAGGATTTACGGTCTGTATATTCTGCAATTCGTTTTCCCATTTATTCAGCGCGCTTCCATCTCTTCGGTCCCGCGCTCCCTCTCCGATTTACATATTCCCGGAGCGGCTCGGAAAACCGTCCAAAAACAGCTGCTGCTTCCTTGCTTTTTTTCCATTTTCAACAGGACTCCGCACCGGTTTCGGTTGACAATAATCTTCTTATAATACTAAATTACAAATCGTTATCCACATTCTCCACAGTCTTTTCCACAGGCGCTCACCCGTTGATCTGCAACGATTTTTCCGGTTTTTCACTGAAAATGTGAAAACCCGCAATCCAAAAAGAGCACTTTTTCACTCCGGCATTTTTTGTTAACATAATCTAAAAATGAGGTGCCCATCCTTTCATTTTGAGGATTTCCCTTCATCTCGTTCCGAACGGCTTTCCGGACAGGAAAGGAAGGCCGCAAACAGAAAGGACCGCCGCGGGGAAACTCCCCGTCAGCGGTCCTGCGCGTGCCCTTCCTGCTTCATCCTCCGCAGCACGGAAAAAGCCGGCGCCTGTACCGGAAGGCGCATCCGATAACGCATCATCGGGTGCGGCGTCGCTTCGATGGGCGTCCCTTCCCCGTCCCACATAGGGCCCGCGGTCAGACGCACCGGAGGGCGCCCGGGCATCATCAGGCTGAGCTCATCTCCCCGCGCGATCCTGTTCCTCTGGCTCAGAAGGGCCATTCCGTCCTCCCCGCACGCTTCCACGAAGGCGGCGACGTCGCAGCCCGACGCGTACATGGAGGAGCCGTTGTACTGGCCCGGGCCTTTCTCATCGAAATAGAAGCCCGTGGAATACTCCCTGTGGCTGATCAGCTCCGTCTCCGCCACCCACACCGCGTCCAGCGGCCGGCCCTCCAGGGCGGCGTCCAGCGCCTGCCGGTAGGCTCCGGTGACGGCGGCGGCGTAATAGGCGGATTTTGCGCGTCCTTCGATCTTCAGCGAGGTCACACCCGCCTCCAGCAGTTCGGGCAGATGCTCGATCATCCGCAGATCCCGGGAGTTCAGGATGTACGTGCCCCCGTCCTCCGAGATCTCCATATACTGGCCCGGGCGTTTCTCTTCTACCAGATGGTATTTCCAGCGGCAGGGCTGCGCGCACTGCCCGCGGTTGGCGTCCCGTCCCGTCAGGTAGTCCGACAGCAGGCACCTTCCGGAAAAGGATACGCACATCGCACCGTGCACAAACGCTTCCAGCTCCAGATCCGGCGGCACGGAGCTTTTCAGTTCCCGGATCTCGTCCAGCGTCAGCTCCCTGGCCAGGATCACCCGATCCGCCCCCAGCCGGCGCAGCGCCAGAGCCGTCTCCCGGTTCACCGTTCCCGTCTGGGTGCTGGCGTGCAGGGCACAGTGCGGCGCATACCGCCGGACCATGTTCATCACGCCGATGTCCGCCGCGATCACCGCGTCGGCACCCGCCCGGTCCAACAGCCGGAGATGGTCCGGCAGTTCCGTCAGTTCCCTGTCGTGGGGCACCGTGTTGCACGTCACATACACCTTCACGCCGCGCTCGTGGCAGTACGCCACCGCACGCGGCAGTTCCTCCGGGCTGAAATTGCCCGCGGCGGAGCGCATGCCGTAGGCCCTGCCGGCCAGATACACGGCGTCCGCTCCGTAGGCCACGGCCATGGTCATCTTCTCCCAGTCCCCCGCGGGACTGAGCAGTTCCGCCTTAGCCGCCATATTCGTCACTGTTGACGAAAGCGAGGAAGCTGTCGTAATTGGTGAAGAACTCATGCCAGGTGGTGGTGCCGTCGCCCTTGTTCAGGGCGTAGTAATAGTAATTTGTGGATTCGGGGTACAGCGCCGCACGAAGACTGGCCTCACCGGGATTGCAGATCGGTCCGGGCGGAAGGCCCTCGTGGAGGTAGGTGTTGTACGGGCTTTCATAGGCCGTATCCAGCTTCAGATCCTCGTCCCCGTTCCTTGCCATGCCGTACAGTATCGTCGCGTCCACCTGCAGGTATGGGAAATTGCTGCTGCTGATGCGGTTGTAGATGACCGAGGCGATCTGATCGCGTTCGCCTTCATGACTGGACGCCTCGCGCTCGATCATGGAAGCGATGGTCACCACGTCCCGCAGGCTGTAGCCTCTCTCGGCGGCACGTTCACGGTATGTATCGCTGTACTTGTTTTCAAAGTTATCCAGGAATTTTTCGATCACGCGCACCGGATCGTCCGCCGTGTAGAAGAAGTAGGTATCCGGGAACAGATAACCCTCCAGCCGGTACTGATCCCCCAGGGCCGGAATGCCCGTGAGAAAATCGTAACTGCTGTCGAAATCATAGGTGGCCGCCGTCTCCCACAGCGACTCCGCGGTGCAGACCTCCTTCTCCTCCAGCAGGGCGAAGATCCGTTTCAGCGTATATCCCTCGGGAATGGTGACGGAAACCTCCACCCGGGTCGCGCTGCCGGGCATGGATCCGTAGATGATCGCTCGATAATCGTATTTTGTGTTCAGCGTATAGCTCCCGGCGCCCACCTTGCGGTCGGCGTGGGAAAACCTGCAGTACAGCTTGAACAGCTGCTTATACTTGATCAGGCCGTTGTCGAACATGATGTCCGCCAGCGTGTCCAGATCGCACACGGTGCGGGTCTCGGCCGTGATGTTGCCGTCCTCGTCTGTGATCTCCTCGATCCTTTCGCTGAACGCGGAAGCCGGGATAGCCACGGTTACCTCACTGTCCTTATGTCCCAAAGCCAGCACGTCCTGAGCGCCCAGCCACAGCAGACATCCGAAGATCAGCCCCAGACAGATCACGAATATCCCGTACAGCAGGCCGCCCACCAGCCCGGTCTTTTTCTCCCTCCGAATGGAGAGCGGCATCGGATCGGCCGCGTTGCGGTATTTCCCCTCGAAATCGAAGTCCACGTGAAAATCGGACGGTCCGGTGTCGTCCGGATCGTCGGGGACAAACGCCGCGTTCTCATCCAGCTCGAAGGCGGGGCTCCCGTCCTCCTCCGCCGGTGCGAGGGGCGTTTCTTCCTCTCCGCCGCCCGCGGCGGCAGGCTCCTCCGTCGCCGGGTGTACGATCCCGGTCAGGCGTTCGGCGTTCTCCATCTCCTCGCCCGTCAGACCGGTCGGATCCGGCTCGCTCCAGACGAAGGGCTTTGTCTCCTCCATGTCCGTCGGTCCCGCCGGTTGGTCAACCGACTCACGGGACGCCCGGAGTTCCTCCTCCAGAGTGTCCCAGAATTCATCCTGAAAATCTGCCATCCTGTGCTCACCTTCCGTACTGTCAGCCAAACCGCTTTACTCCGCTCTCCGTCACCAGACAGGTCACGCCCTGATCGTGCGCCTCCAGCGGTACGTCGTCCCGGATCAGCCTGTCGCGCCCCAGCCCCACGGAAACAGCGCCGGACCGGGCCAGAAAACGGTCGTAATACCCGCCCCCGCGGCCGAGCCGGAAGCCGTGCCCGTTGAAGGTGACAGCCGGGACGATGATGAGATCGATGCTCTCCTCGTCCACCAGAGGGGCGGACGCCGGAGGCGCGGGGATATGGAACCGTCCGGGCACCAGCTCGTCCAGTCCGCGGATCCGCCGGGGCTCCATGATGCCGCCGTCCAAGCTCACGGGCAGCGCCACCGTCTTTCCGTCGGCCAGTGTCTGCCGGATGATCCCGACGGTGTCCGGTTCCCGCCCTTCGCTGATGTAGGCAAAGATGACGGACGCCCTCTCATATTCCGGCATGGCAAGGAACTGCTCCCGGATGCCTTCGTTGCTGCTTTCCACATATTCCTCGGGCAGCGCGGCAATGTCCGCCAGCACGCCCCGTCGGTATTCCTTCTTATCCATGGATCAACCCTCCGCAAATGTTCCAGATCTCTTCGTGGATTTCCTCCTGGCTCCGCTCTCTTCCGCCGTCGGTGACGGGGATCCGGCGCCAGCCGTAGAGCTCCGCCGCCTGCCTGCCGCAGGCGTGACACAGGGCAAGATAGGCCCTGTTCTTTTCATGTATGTCCTCCGCCGTGCCGGCGGCCGCCTGACGGGCGGCGATGCGCTCCAGCGCCACGGTCAGCGGAATGTCCATGTACAGCACAAGATCCGGCGCCGGAATGCCGATCAGATCGTATTCGAAATGGGCCAGCCAGCGGAAGAACTCCTCCCGCTGCTCCTCCGGAAGCTTGGCCCCCTGATGGATGGCGTTGCTGGTGGTATAGCGGTCCATGACGATGAGTCCGCCGTTTTCGTAATACTCCCGCCAGTCCTGCCGGTAGGAGGCGTACCGATCCACGGCGTAGAAGCAGCTGGCGGCGTAGGCGTTCACGTCCTCCGGGTCGGACCCGAAGGCCCCGCTCAGATACATGCGGATCAGTGAAGCGGAGGGATTGTCGTACCGGGGAAACGTCACGGACATGAAATCCGTCCCCTCTCCGCGCAGGCGGCCGCGCAGCAGCTCGCTCTGCGTGGACTTTCCGCTGCCGTCTATCCCTTCAAAAACGATCAGTCTTCCCATGCGCCGTGCCTCCCGTCTTTCTGTGCCTGCAATACTGGAGTATGCATTATAGCATACGGCCCGTTTTCTGTCCAGTAAAGGAACTGTGAACGGGCTCCCGGACCTGTAGGTTTGTCAAACATCATTTACAGTTAGGAAAAGAAAAAAGGACGTCTTTGGGAGAGCGCCAATTCAAAGGCCTCATTGGGAACTTGTTGTACTTGTATTGCCAGTCAAGGAGCTGCTTCTTGTAGTCATTAAACGA
>JAFWRM010000007.1 GCA_017519975.1 Oscillospiraceae bacterium
ATGCCCGCCGTAAAGGAATCGGAACACAACTGATCCAACGGGTAATGGAATCGGAGGATCTGAAAAGCGTCAAAGCGCAAACGGATGACGATTCGATCGGTTTCTACCGAAAATGCGGCTTTTCAGATGAGAGAATCGTCAATGAATACCCCGACGGGTCAGTGGTTCGATATAACTGCATACTGAATAAATAGACAACTTCCGGTTTGTCCATCCGAATCACTGAAAGCCCTTGATTCTCCTGTGTTTTTCGCAGGTCTGCTGCTGTAAAAAGCTCCGTTTTCCCTTGTTTTTGCCCATGTAGGGAAAAAACAAGGGAAACATTATTTCTTGAAGCCTCCTGTGCATCAAGACCTCGCCGCCTGAGAGTGAAATACACCCCTTGCACAAACCTGACAGTTTATGCAAGGGGCCTTTCGCCTGTATCCACGGGGATATATCGATGGCAAGAGAGACGATCATAATCGGCGGCGTGCGTTACTACGCTGACCGCCCGTGAAGCTGCAGAGGCTGTTTCTTCTGGAAGAACCGGAAAGTCTGCTACTGCCTGGCGGAGTCCCCGAAGCCGACATCCCCTTGTGCAGGCTGCAGTTACGGTCCTTGTGTCAGTTTCTGTATGAAGAAATGTATGAACGAGGTCTTCGGAACCAGGATGGAGGTACCGGTCCATGCACGAGAATGGATGCTTAAACTTTTGTCAGTACAGACCAGCTGAGAAAAACAGGGTGCGGCTCAAGAGGACCGTCACTGGATCTGCTGATTTCGCCTGCAGTTTACTTTGACGTCAGCACGGATCATCTTCTGATGGGGCGTGACTATGTGAATCTGCACTCCAGGAAGAGCCTTGAAAGCGTGCTTCAGGAGTTATCCGGTATCATTGCCGACCTTCAAGACGTGTAAAAAGGCGGCTTTCCTCTTGATTGTCTTCCGCGCGTGGAATATAATAAAAGCAGTTAGATTTAGCTAACCTTCATCTGCCGCCATAACCTGCCATGCAGACCTTTCAGGAGAAAGAGGTGCAGATTGAACGGGTATCTATCAGTTCAGCAGACAGCCGATAAATGAGGTGTCTCTGTCCGTTGGGTTGATCCGTATATACTGAATGCCGGGCTGTGAACGCTTTGGACATGTGTGGGCCGTTCCTGAGGATGCAGAAAAACCGATGCGGCTCGCACCTGGCGTGAAGGCAAAGCGGTCTTCTTCTGTTCTGAATGCTGCAAGAAACTTACTGGAGTTATTTTTTTGCCAAACGGTTAGCTAAAGCTAACGAAAAGGAGATCCTATGTTCATTAATGAGTATGGCGACAAGAATGATCCGCTCGTCCTGCTTCTTGCACCGATGATGGTATCAGGCGAGGATCTGTATCAACTGATGCATCCGTACTTTAAATACAATTATCATTACATCGCGCCGGACCAGGGCGGTCACGGGAAAGCCGGAGCGTATGTCAGCGCTGATGAAGAATATAAAACACTGAAAAGCTTCCTGCTTGACGAAGGATATATACAGGGGATGAAGGACACCGCCGCGCTTCGGGCGGCGGATCGGAATCCGTATTCCTGGAATATGGAATATCTCCCCTATCCGGACGGCAGCGGCTATGAGGCACGCTTCACAACTTGCGGCATCTGCACGCTGATGAAGGAACTGGGGCTTTTTGATCTGGTTCCCGCCATGTGCCGCCTGGACTATACCATGAGTGAGGCGGGCGGCGCGTCGGAGTTCGTGCGGGAGTATACGCTGGCCTCCGGCGGCCCGCACTGTGACTGCGGATACAAAAAGAAAAGAGGATAAAAGCATGATCAAAACAACAATGAAGATCGACGGTATGATGTGCGGGATGTGTGAGGCACACATATGCGACGCCATTCGAAAGGCGGTTCCCGCTGCGAAGAAGGTCACCGCTTCAAGAAGCAAAAAGGAAGCTTCCTTCCTAACAGAGGAGGCTGTGAATAACGATAGTTTGAAGGCTGCTATCGACGCTACGGGGTACACCTGTCTGGGCATCGAGTCGGCTCCCTATGAAAAGAGGGGCTTGTTCGGCTGGAGATGAAAACGGTGATCTGGGGGCTTCTGATTCCCTTTATCGGCACGGCAGCCGGATCGGCCTGTGTATTCTTTCTGAAAAAGGGTCTGAGAGCCTGTGTGCAGCGTGCCCTGACCGGGTTCGCGGCAGGCGTGATGGTGGCGGCATCTATCTGGAGTTTGATCGTCCCTGCCATCGAACAGTCGGCAGAGAAAGGAAGATGGGCATTTCTTCCGGCTTTTATCGGCTTCTGGCTGGGAATCCTGTTCCTGCTTGTTTTGGATCACGTGATCCCGCATCTGCACAGAAGTATCGATCAGGCGGATCAGCCGGAGGGGCCAAAGGTGAAGCTGAACCGGACGCTGATGATGGTTCTCGCCGTAACGCTTCATAACATTCCAGAGGGCATGGCGGTAGGCGTTGTCTACGCAGGATTGCTGTCCGCTTCGGCCAGCATCACGGCAGGCGGTGCGCTGGCACTGGCACTTGGCATTGCGATCCAGAACTTTCCGGAAGGCGCGATCATCTCCATGCCGCTCTTTGCGGAGGGGAAAAGCAAGCCGAAGTCCTTCTGGCTGGGAGTTCTGTCCGGCGCTGTAGAGCCGGTTTTCGGCGGAATTACCGTCCTGATCGCCAGTCTGGTGGTTCCTGCCATGCCTTATCTGTTATCTTTCGCGGCCGGTGCCATGCTGTATGTGGTCGTAGAGGAGCTGATACCGGAAATGTCTTCCGGAGAGCATTCCAATATAGGCGTCATTTTCTTTGCCGTCGGCTTCAGTCTGATGATGTCACTGGACGTGGCACTGGGATAAGGAGTTCATGATGAAATATCTTTGGACGTCTTGAATCACGATTATTGCTTACAGAAGCCATTAGAATCAAGCAAAACCGAGCGGAAAACGCAAAACCATCTCAGTTTTCTTGGATGTTTTCGGAAGTGTCTGGCGGCCTCCCAAGAGATAATTGGAATTCAGCAAGCGGTGAATTCTTCCAACTGCAAGCACTCACTACCGTGGGAGCTTGTTTTTACGCGGCAGGCGCCGATCAAATACCCCACCCTGGAACGATTGCAGTTCCAGGGGGGTATGCAGCCATGTTTGCATGGGGCGGTCCGGTGATCGTGGCCATCGTCTGGGCGTGTCTGAAAGCAGCGGACGTGATCGGCAGCCTCACTGTAAATGAAGCGGTACTTGGGATCCTCCACAGCGGTAATGGCCTTTATCGCTGCAGGCGTTTCAATCGTTCATCAGATCGAGAACCTGCCGAAAGCTTTTGCGGGACTCATTCAGATATCGATCCTGTATATCGATTATCTGGGGTTCTATCTGCTGAACGGCAGGATTCCGGTGAATCAGATCTGGATGTTCACCCTGATCTTCGTGGCGGTTTTTGCCGTGATCTGGCTTGCGATCTATCTGCTGACAAGACGTAACGTGAACCGCATGAATGAAATGATCGGCAGGGAATGTCCCCGCATTCGAAGTCCCTTCCGAGAAAGCGGGCCGTCGGTACATAACGCGTTCCCACTGCACGGCACCTCTGAGCTGACCTCTCAGAGGTGCTTTTTCTTTTGTCCGGATCTGAAGACGGAGGAGCTCCCAGACGGGACCCGTCATTGCCGCGAAGCCTTCAATCGCCCAGGCGCCGGCCGGGGTCATTGGCACAGATCTTCCCCGGTACAGACAACTCGATCCCCGACCGCCTGCATCAGAGCCCTGGAAGCGCGGTCTCATTGGAACATGGCATCGTTTTCTTCCGTCGGAGAGGCGGACAGTTCCCTCAACGTCCGTCGGATCACGACCGCTGCGATCAGAAACGTCAGCACGTCGGAAACCGGCATGGAATACAGAACGCCGTCCAGCCCGAAGAACAGCGGAAGCACGAGGGCAAAGCCCACGCCGAACACCACTTCCCTGATCAGTGAGATCATGGTGGAAGCCAGGGCTTTTCCCAGGGACTGCAGAAAGATGAACGTCCCCTTGTTCACCGTAGCGAACACCATCATACACAGATAGATCCGGAACGATCGGACGGCAAATTCCGTATAATGGACACTTTCATCCCCGGCGCCGAAAATGCCGATCAGCTTTCCGGGCATCAGTTCGACGATCAGCAGTGCGGTAAAGCCGACGATCGCCTCCGCCCTCAGCAGCAGAAGGAAGAGCTCCCGCGCCCGGTCCTTCCTCCCCGCGCCGATATTATAACCGGTGATCGGAATGCACCCCGCAGCCAGCCCCACGGCAATGGAGATGACGATCTGAAAGAATTTCATGACGATGCCGACGACGGCCATGGGGATCTGTGCATATCGGTCCTGACCGAACACGGGATCCAGCGCCCCATATTTCCGGATCATGTTATTGATGGCAGCCATGGCTGCGACCAGTGCAATCTGTGAAAGCAGGCTCGTCAGCCCCAGCGGCAGAAACTTACGGATAAGATCCCAGCGCGGGCGGAACGACGGCCGTCGGATCTTTACCGCCTTCATGTGCCCCAGATACCACAGGGACAGGATAGCTGTAATGATCTGTCCAGCGACCGTGGCAATGGCGGCGCCCATCATACCCCATTTCATCCCATAGATCAGGATCGGATCGAAAACCAGATTGAACGCCGCGCCTGCCAGCGTGGAGGCCATGGCAAACCGCGGGCTGCCATCGGAGCGTATGATCGGGTTCATCGCCTGACCGAACATGTAAAACGGAAGGCCAACGGTGATCCAGAAAAAGTATTCCTTCGCCTGCCGGTAGGTCTCTTCATTCACCGTCCCACCGAACATGGTGAGGATCCCCTTTGAAAAAGCCAGATAAACGCCGGTGACTGCAAGACCGGAAACCACCGTAAGCAGCACGGCGTTTCCTACCGTTCCCGACGCGTCACTGCCGTTTTTCCGTCCCAGAAGGATGGATACATGGGCACAGGCCCCGTCTCCGATCATGACCGCTATGGCAAGCGCCACGACAGTCAGCGGAAACACGACGGTATTCGCCGCGTTTCCATACGACCCCAGATAACCGGCGTTTGCGATGAACACCTGGTCGACGATGTTGTAAAGCGCCGCGACCAACAGTGAGATGATGCAGGGCAGCGCGTACTTCCGCATCAGTCTGCCCACCGGTTCTTCCTTCAGAAATGCATTGGTCTGTTCCATTGACTGATCCTCCATGCGCATAAAAAAATGAGCGGGCAGCGAAAGCTGGACTTACGCTTTCGCTGCTCACTCAACGTCATTAAGTATATCACAGGTTTTCCCGAAATTGCAAAGAGATTTTTTACGGTCCACTCCTTACGCGCCGCCCCACCCGTACGGGCTCCCCCGTCCCACGGGCAGGGCGGCGAATCCGCGGGCACAAACCGCGGCCGCCATCAACAAAACACTTTTCCATTGTGCGATCCTCCTGTATAATAGCGATATCCTATTCCCTGCCTGCGTCTGCCCCGTCAGCTTCCGGGCGCCTCGCCCGGTCAGCTGTACCTGCAGGCCCGTGCGGACGACTGCCGCCGGAAATTTGTCCGGGTTCGGCAGCAAGGAGGCCTTTATGAAAGACGAATGCCTGATCTGCGGAGCACCTCTGATCTATCTGGAAACGGGCGAAAAAATGACGTGCGCGATCTGCGGTGAAAAGGAGACCGGCAGATCCCGATGCGAAAACGGCCACTACGTGTGCAATGAATGCCACATGGCTGGGCTCGACTCCATCGCCGCGCTCTGTCTTGCCAGCAGTTCAACCGATCCCGTGGAGATCATGCAGAGCATGATGGCTCTTCCCTTCTGCCACATGCACGGGCCGGAACACCACGTCATGGTGGGCTCCGCGCTGCTGGCGGCGTTCCGGAACGCCGGCGGAAAGATCGATCTTCCAAAGGCTCTCGCCGAGATGATGAAACGCGGACGGCAGGTCCCCGGCGGGGCCTGCGGCTACTGGGGTGCCTGCGGAGCGGGCCTCAGTTCCGGCATGTTCGTGTCCATCATCTCCTCTTCCTCTCCCCTGTCTGTCGAGCCTTTCTCTCTCTGCCATCAGATGACAGCAAGGTCGCTCGCCGCCATAGGGGAGATCGGCGGGCCGTGCTGCTGCAAGCGGGACTCCTATCTCTCCCTTCTGTCCGCCATAGATTTCGTGGCGGAACACTTTGATATTCAGATGCAGAAGCCGGAAATCGTCTGCCGTCACGCGTCCCAGAACAATCAATGCATCGGGAAACGCTGTCCGTTCAGCCGTGCGGAAAAACAGCCCTCATCGCCAGAGGGACGCCGCCGGCGGATCGCCGTGCTGACCCCTGCGGAAGCAGAAAAAGCCGCTCATTGAAATACTGCAGAGACGGAGAATGATCATGAAAAAAAACAACTGGGGCCATTGGGCCGACCCGCCGAAAGCTCACGCGCCGGAAGAATTCAGCGAGATCCTGGAAACCGAGGTTCTCGTCATAGGAGCGGGGGTCTCCGGCATGAGCTGTGCCTATCGCGCAGCCCAGACAGGAGCGAAAGTCACCGTGATGGAGAAGCTGGGCACTTATACCGCCCGCGGCTTCAACATAGGCGTTGTGAACTCCTCCCTGCTTGAGAAGCACGGCATCCGCAACGATCCTGACGCCTTCATCCGGGAGTGGATCAAGCGCTGCGGCAACCGCTGTGACGAACGTCTGGTGCGACTGTTCGCCTACCGCGGCCCGGAAGCCATGGAATGGCTTCTGGAGCTGGTATCCCGGCCGGAGTACAACGTGCGGACCGCCATCTCAGGCAGCCGTTACATGGGGGAAACCTATCGTGAGATCTATGGGGCGCATCTGTTCCTGAACGGTCCATCCGCCCGACAGGGGCGCCCCACCGGGGTCCCTGAGGTGCTCGAATGCATGTATCAGGAGATGCGGAAGCTGGACGTCCGCTTTCTCTTCAACACGCCCATGGAACAGCTCATCCGGGAAAACGGCCGCGTCACCGGAGCCGCAGCCGTCCAGGCAGACGGCACCCTCATCGCCGTAAAGGCCAGCCGGGGCGTCGTTCTGGCTACCGGCGGCATCGGAGGAAACGACGAGATGTGCGAAGACCTGAGTCCTCTGGCCAATCGGACTTCAGTCAAGGTCAGTGCTCCCAAAGGCAGCGACATGGGCGACGGCCACCGGGCCGCGCTGTGGGTCGGCGCCTCCTTTGAGGATACTCCCTTCCCCACCATGATCCATCCTCAGCTGTATTTTCACTGCAGCTACTGCTTCCTGTTCGTAAAGTCGGACGGCAGGAGATTCATGAACGAGGACACCTATCTTCAGGCCAAGAGTCTGAATATCATACAGACGGGGGAAAAATACGTCTGGTCCGTGTTCGACTCCGACTGGCCGGAAAAGATCCCGGCGACCCTGCCCTATGGCGGCGGCATCTTCTGGGGGCAGGAGAATCCTCTGGGCATGGAGCAGTTCTCCGTGGAGAAGGAACAGGCGGTGATCGACCGCGGTCTGAAGAGCGGAAGTACCGTCATGGCGGATACGCCGGAGGAACTGGCCGAAAAGATGGGCGTGGACCGCGACGGCTTTACATCGACTCTGGCCAGATATAACGAGATGTGCCGGAACGGACACGACGACGATTTCGGACGCCGTCCCGAACTGATGATCCCCATCGACAGGCCCCCGTATATCGCCCGCAAGATCGGGCCGGCTCTGCTGGCCGTGGTGGGCGGCGTCACCGTGGACCCCGACATGCGTGTTCTGGATGAGAACAGAGAGCCCATCCCCGGTCTGTATGCCATCGGCAATGTGGCCGGAGGACGATACGGCGTGGATTATCCCATGATCCTTCCGGGCAACAGCATCGGATCCGGCATGACCTTCGGGTATCTGCTCGGCTCCGCTCTGGGAAGAGGCGGCTGACAGCCGCCCCGCCGCCACGATCGATCGCACTGAGAAATACCATTTAACAGTAAGAAGGGTCCGTTTATGAAAACCTGCAAAAGACCGCTGTCCCTGATCCTGATCCTTGTTCTGCTGCTGACTATGGCCGGATGTACCATGGTGCAGCCCGCGCCGGCCCCCGACGCTCCGCCGGAACCAGCGGAAGAGTCCTCCGGACAGAACGTCGAGCCGGATGACGCCTCCGAAACGACGCCCACGGAAACGGAGCCTGCTCCTTCAGAGGCCTCGGCTCCGCCGGAGCAGCCGCTGCCGGAGAAAAACGGGGACGTTATGATCCTGTTTACCAGCGACGTGCACTGCGGTCTGGAGGCCGGGTTCGGCTACGCCGGTCTTCAGCAGATCCGGGACACTCTGGAATCGGAAGGATACACCACCGTTCTCGTGGATAACGGGGACGCCGTTCAGGGCGAGCCCGTCGGCACGCTGACCAGGGGGGAGGCCGTGGTCCGCGTGATGAACGTTCTGGCGTACGACGCCGCCATCCCCGGCAATCACGAGTTCGACTACGGCATGGATCAGTTTCTGAAGCTGACGGAGCTGGCTGAGTATCCTTACGTCAGCTGCAATCTGACCGGAGAGAACGGACTGCTTCTTCCTCCATACGTCATCGTTGAGGCTGCGGGCGTGAAGATCGCTTTCGTCGGCGTAACGACACCGAACACCATCGTCACCTCCACCCCGTCCAATTTCCAGAACGAAGCGGGAGAGTTCATTTACGATTTCTGCAGAGACGAGTCCGGCGAAGCCCTGTACCAGGCGGTACAGGCCGCCGTCGACGGCGCCCGGGCGGAAGGGGCCGATTACGTCTACGTTCTCGGACATCTGGGCATGTATGAATCCGACCGTCCCTGGACCTACGCGGACGTCATCGCCAACACGGAAGGCATCGACGTTTTCCTGGACGGACACAGTCACGATACGGAACAGGTCACGATGAAGAACAAGAACGGCGACCCCGTCGTCCGTTCGGCCTGCGGCACCAATCTGAACTGCATCGGCTACAGCCGCATCACCTCAGGAAATGGCATTGAGGAGACCGGCATATGGAGCTGGCCGAACGCCACAGGCGCCGCGGAACTCCTTGGCCTGAACAACAGGGCCGCTGAAGCCGTCAGCACAGAGCTGGCAGACCTGAGCGTCACTCTGGATACCGTCGTCACTCACACGGACGTCGACCTTACCATTTTCGACCCTGAAGAAAAGGACACCAGCGGGAACCCCATCCGCATGGTACGCCGCGCGGAGACGAACCTCGGGGATTTCTGTGCCGACGCCATCCGCCGGCAGTCCGGTGCGGACGTGGCGCTGACCAACGGCGGCGGCATCCGGAAAGACATCCCCGCGGGCGACGTCACTTACGGAGACATCATTTCCGTCTTCCCCTTCGGCAACTCCCTGTGCGTCGTCGAGGCCTCGGGCCAGCAGATCCTGGACGCTCTTGAATGGGGCGCCCGCTCCCTGCCCGAGGAAAACGGCGGTTTCCTGCAGGTCTCCGGTCTCGCGTGTGAGATCGACGTTTCCGTTCCCAGCGGCTGCCAGGCGGATGAAAACAGCATGTTTTCCGGCGTCAGCGGAACGCGGCGGGTAAAGAACGTCACCGTGAACGGAGAGCCGATCGATCCACAGAAGACCTATACCGTCGCCGGCATGGATTATATGCTTCTTCAGCATGGGGACGGCCACACGGCGTTCGACGGTGCGAAGCTCCTTCAGGACCGTGTCAAGCTGGACAATCAGGTGCTGATCGATTACATTGCCGACACCCTCAGCGGGAGCATTGGAACTCAGTACGCCGATCCCCGCGGGGACGGCCGCATCATCATCATCGGCGGCTGATTCTCCGACATCGCGCATAAGTGCATGCAAAGCCCCCGGCAGTTTTCTGCCGGGGGCTCTCTGTCGCTTTTCCGACGTCCTCCGTATTCTCTCACATTGTGAGCACGGAGCCTATCAGCCGCTTCGTGTACTCCTCCCGCGGTTCACGGATGACCCGCAAAGTCGCTCCGTGCTCAGCAACGCGTCCGCCGCAAAGCACATAAACGCGGTCACAGAAGCTGCTCACCAGCGCCAGATCGTGGGATATGAACAGAAAGGATATCCCTGTCTCACGACGGATCTGATCCAGCAGTTCCACGACCTGTGCCTGTACGGAAACGTCCAGCGCCGACGTAGCTTCATCACAGATGAGCAGCTTCGGCCGCTGAGCGATTGCCCTGGCGATGGCCGCTCTCTGGCATTCCCCTCCGCTCATCTGTCCGGGGTACGCGTCGGCAAAACGTTCCTCCAGCCCCACGGACAGCAGCAGCCGCGCGATCTGTTCATCCTGTTCCTTTTTCCCTCTGACGACCGGCCGAAGAGCTTCACGGATGCTGGTACCTATGTTCAGGCGCGGGTCGAAGGAGGAGCGCGGCTCCTGAAAGATCATCTTCATGTTCCGATACGCGCTGCGCAGCTTCCCCCCCCGGAGCTCCGTCATTTCCGTTCCGCAGAACCGGACGGAACCGCTGTCCGGAAGGATCAGCCGGGTGATGACGCGGGCCAGCGTCGATTTGCCGCAGCCGCTTTCTCCGACGACGCCCACACATTCGCCTGCGCTGACGGTGAGCGAGACGCCGTCCAATGCCCGAAGCCGTCGTCCTCCCCTTTCCCGAAACGTCTTCGTCACGTTCCTGACATCCAGAACAGGTTCAGTCACCGCGGTTCACCTCCTCCGGGCAGAGCGTCCAGTGGTCGCCGCTGATTGTGTGCCGGATCATCCCTCGCGTTTCACATTCTTTGCACGACATGCGGCAGCGCGGTGCGAAAGCGCACCCCTTTTCCGGAAAGACGTCCGGCCGCCTGCCCGGGATCCCTTTTGGAGTTCTCCCGTCCAGCGTCGGGATCGCCTCCATGAGGGCCCTCGTATAGGGATGCGCCGGCGCATGGAGCACGTCCTTTCTGGGGCCATACTCCACGATCCGGCCCCCGTACATCACAGCGACATGGTCCGCCATTTTTGCCACGACCCCCATGTTGTGAGTAATGAGCAGAATGCACGTGCCGAAAGTCTCCCGCAGGCGCATAAGTTCCTCCACGATCTGTGCCTGTACCGTCACATCCAGCGCTGAAGTGGGCTCATCACACAGCAGTATGTCCGGCTCCGGCGCCATGGCCAGAGCGATGGCCACACGCTGATTCATTCCCCCGGAGAGCTGGGCGGGGCAGCTCTTCAGGATGCGGTGCGGATCGGAAAACTCCAGGGCACGCAGAATCTCCTCCGCCTTCTCCTCCGCCTTCCGCACGGTGACCGCGGCGTCATGGGCGCGCAGTGTCTCATAAAACTGCCTCCGGATCGGACGGATCGGATCCAGGGACGCTCCGGGCTCCTGAAACACGGCGCCGATGCCCTTGCCGCGCAGCTCGCGCAGGCGCTGTTTCGGCATGGCCTTCAGATCGTTCCCGCGAAAGCGCACGCTTCCCTGCGTGATCTCCACGCGGCCCGGCAGCTGAAGGATCGAGTGAAAGAGCGTGCTTTTGCCGCTGCCGGATTCCCCGATCACACAGGTGATCTGCCCGGCCTTCAGCACAAGCTCCACGTCCCGCAGAGCCGTCGCCTCCGCTCCGGGATAACGCACGCACAGGGACGATATCTCCAGCAGATTTTCCGCTTCCACACTCATCACTCCTTTCGATGGTCTCCGTTATCCTTATTTCCGGAGGCCCGGCTTTTTCAGGAGCGCTCCATTACTTTACGCGCGTCTGGTAGGTGATATGATAATAATCCACCGGAGACTGGACCAGACCTTCGACCGTGTCCTTCATCGCTATGAACATGTTCAGATGGTACATGTTGCACACGTTGTTTCCCGCGAGAACGAGCGTGTCGATCTGTCTGGCCAGTTCCGCCCGTCTGTCCGCGTCAAATTCTGCCGCCAGTTCGTCGATGAGCGCATCCACCGCGGGATCGCTGTATTTCCCGTAATTCTGCGTCCCTCCGGTCCTGTAATTGTTCATCATGTAGGAGTACGGGTCGCCTGTGGGCAGTGTGATCTCCGCGTACACGCTCAGGTCGTAGGTTCCGGCACTGCCGCGCTCCTCCGTTGCCTCCAGCTGCTCGACGGACGCGTCGATCCCCAGCTGCTTCAGCGCGGACGCCAGTGCCTGAGAGGACTGCGGCAGTCCCGCGCGGCCATAGGTGATGATCTGCAGAGAGACCGGCGTGCCGTTTTTTTCGATGATCCCGTCGCCGTCGGCATCCGCATACCCGTTTTCCGCCAGCAGTGCCCTTGCCCCTTCGAGGTCATAGTCGGGCACGTTTTCCGCCAGTTCGTCGCCCCCGAAGGCCGTGGCCGCGGGAAATGTGGACTTTGTGGGCGTTCCGGCGCCGTTGACCAGAACAGCGGCGTAATTCTCCCGGTCTACCGCCATGCAGACGGCTTTCCTGAAAACGGGATCACCGGTGAATTCATGCTCATGATTGAAATAGATCTTGTACACCCGGCTGGTGGCGGCCTGAGAGATCTTAAACCCGCTGACGCCGTCAAACAGATCCCTGGCGTCATAAGAAAGGCCGTAGCAGGCATCCAGTTCTCCCTTCTGCAGGGCGAGGGAGGAAGCGTCCAGATCGCTGATGGAACGGATCGTCACGTGCCGGCTCGCGGGTTTGCCCTGCCAGTAGCCGTCATAGGCATCCAGTTCCATGCGCTCGTTCTCCACATATTCCACGAGTTTAAACGGGCCGGTCCCGATGGTGGCGTTTCCATCCGCGTCAAGGCTCTTCACGTCCACGATCCCAGAATATGGATCGCACATGCAGTTGGGCAGCGTGGGATTGGGCTCCCGGGTGGTGATCTTCAGCGTCAGCCCGTCGGCTTCCATGGAGGCGATCTTCAGCTCGCCGTCCGCGCGGGCCTGCATGGCGCAGGTCCGCTCAAAGGAGGCCTTCACTGCCTCGGCGTCGCACACGTTGCCGTTCTGGAAGGTGATGCCCTTTTTCAGCACGATGGTCCAGGTCATGCCGTCGTCGGAAACGGAAAAGTCCTCGACCAGATTCTTTTGGACGTTCATGTTCTCATCGAATCGGAACAGCGACTCCACAACGCCGGTTCGCATGCCCACCCAGGCGTAGGCGCCGGAAGCCGGGTCCACGTTTCCCACATAATCCCCGAAAACAAAGGTATCGTGCTCTGTTTTCTGCTGCCCTCCGCAGGCGCACAGGCACAGGGTCAGGGCCAGCGCAAGGAACATCGCTGTGATTTTCTTCGTTCTCATACTCTTCCCTCCATGTATGATTCAGTCTTTCAGGGTATTCTCTGCGCCGCTGGGATCCAGTACGTCACGCACGCTGTCTCCCAGAAGGTTGAACAGGATCGTTACCAGGAAGATCGCAAGCGCCGGATACAGTACCGCCCAGGGACACTGCTGCATCAGGCTGCGTCCTTCCGAAAGCATGCTGCCCCATTCGGCCGAAGAGGAGCTCAGGCCAAGAAAGCTCAGCCCCGATATCCCCAGCATGGCGCCGCTCAGATGCAGTGTCCCCGTGACCGCCACCGGTCGGATGGCGTTGGGCAGAATGTGCCGGATCAGAATGGAAAGACCGGTCTGCCCGTTGAGACGGGCGGCCCTGACATAATTTTCCTGTCGCAGAGACAGCACGTAACTGCGGGTGAGCCTCGCGTACTGCGTCCACCCCGTCGCCGCCAGTGCCAGAACGCCGTTTTTCAGACCGGGTCCGAGCATGCCGGCCACGGCGATGGAAAGAACGATTCCGGGAAAGGCGAGAAACACGTCCACGACGCGCATGACGATCTCATCGATCACGCCGCCCGCGTACCCGCTTACGATCCCGACGGCGCAGCCAACGACCAGGGAGATGACAACGATCACCAGCGACGCGAATATGGAGCTGGAGGCCCCCGCCAGGATCCTGGACCAGATGCATCGGCCGAGTCCGTCGGTCCCCAGAGGATAGGCTCCCCCCGGGGCCTGCTTTGCGGCGGCAAGATCGACGAATTCCGCGTCGTGCGGCGCCAGCTTCCCAGCCACAAGGCTGAAAACGCAGAGGAGAAGAAAAAGCGAGAGATAGGCCGCAAGTTTTCGTTTCGTTCCTGTGGGACCTCCCATCACTCCACCCCCATTCCTGCACTCACGCGGGGGTCCATATAGTAATAGGAAATGTCCGTCAGCAGGTTAATGACGACGTATATCACGCTCATCCATACGACAAATCCCTGGATCACCGGATAGTCGCGGACCGTAACAGCGTTCGTTACCATGTAACCCAGCCCGGGCAGGACGAAGATCATCTCTATCGCGGCTGTTCCGCCGAGCAGCGAACCAACGGACATACTCATGAGAGTCACGATGGTGATCATGGCGTTGCGCAGCACATCCCGGAACAGGATGGTCCGTGTCTTCAGTCCGCGGGCCACGGCGCCGTCCACATAGGGTTTATGCAGCTGCTCCAGCACGGCGGCGCGCACCTGTCGGATATACTTGCCCGTCATGGGGATCGCCAGCGCCAGCGTCGGAAGCACGAGCGAGATCACCGATCGGGACGAGAGAACGGGGAACCAGCCCAGCTTCAGCGCGAAGAAGTACAGAAGGCCCAGTGATACGATATAGTTGGGAAGACTGTTGCCGATAAAGCTGAGAAATCGGATGATCCTATCCGCCGTTTTTCCCCGGTATACCGCGGTCAGGATCCCCAAAGGTACGGAAAGGACCGCCGTCACGACGACGGACGCCGCCGTGAGCTTCAACGTATTGGGGAGCGCTGTCAGCAGCTTGTCGGCAACGGAAGCCCCGTCGACGTAGGATCGGCCCATGTCTCCCCGGATGAAGTGCCCCAGCCAGTCCAGATACTGTACGATGAACGGCCGATCCAGTCCCAGCTGGCGGCGCATCGCCTCCACGACGTCCACGGACGGTGCGGTCCCCTGCGCCTGCAGCATCATCTCCACCGGATCCTTCGGGGACAGATACATCAGCGCATAGGTCAGCAGCGTCACGCCAAGCAGCACCGGGATCAGACTCAGCAGCCGCCGCAGGACATACCTCAGCACCGCATGCTGTCCCAGCCGCTCCATTTTCCCTGCCAAGCCGATCCCTCCTTTTCTGCTTCTGCGTCCCGAACGTTTCGGGACAGCAAAAGCGTAGCAGACGGGGCGGGGCTCCACAAGCTCCCCCGGGGGATATGCGGATCCCGATTTCCGGAAGAATCTTCCTGTTTTTATGGATTTATGCACTTTTCATTTGTCTTCATCCCTCAGGAAAGAACAGGAAAAAGCCCCGGAAACCTCTGGTTCCCGGGGCTGTCGCTTGATTTCTGTATTCTGTCCTGCCGGCGTGCGCTTACGCTCTGTTCTCTGCCTCCGCGAGCGCCTGCTCCTTCATCATGTCCTCGGCGTTGGTATACTTCGCCCTTCCCATCCCCATGGGCTTGTCGAACAGCGGCCCGGAAAGGCCGAGTTCCTTGTACCGGGGCTTGTTGAACTCGTAGATCTTTTCAATACAGTACCCGATATAGTCCTCTCCCACGCTGGGCTGGGGCAGCCAGCTGCCCTTGGGCCCGTAGGTCTCGATGGC
Organism: Oscillospiraceae bacterium; assembly: GCA_017519975.1. Taxonomy (GTDB): domain Bacteria; phylum Bacillota; class Clostridia; order Oscillospirales; family Oscillospiraceae; genus Alloscillospira. Next base: position 15,498 of record JAFWRM010000007.1, read on the forward strand.
GTGGTCGATGGCGCGGCGGTTGTCCTCCGGCGTAGCGGCGGGATTCACGTGCATGCGGTCGTTGAACGCACCGACGAACGTGATCTTCCCCGCGTACTTTTCAAACAGGGTGTCCGGATCATTGGTGAACTGCACCGGATTCCAGGCGTCGATCCCCAGCTCGATGAAATCCGGGATCAGCGGGGCGATATGGCCGCAGCTGTGATGCTCATACATCATGCCCAGATCGTGGCAGGCGTCCACGATCTTCTTCAGGGCCGGCCGGATGAGTTCCCTCCACGTTTCAATGTTCATGAACAGGTTTCTTTCCGTTCCGTAATCGTCGTGCATCTGGATCTTGTCCGGATTGTAATACTTCTTGATGTACTTCATATAGCCGATCTTGTGTTCCGCTATGGCGTCCAGCAGTTCCGCCGTTGCCTCCGGTTCCACCAGCAGATTGCACAGGGCATTCTCAAAGTCGCACAGGGCAACGAAGCGCTCCCACAGGCCGTTTACGAGCACTACGTTGGATATGCGGTTTTCCCGATCCCATTCCGCCGTATCCTTTGCGGCCCATCCTTCCCAGTCGTAACGGGTAATATCCGGAAAATGGACCTTCTCCTTCCATTCGGTCACGTCCTCCAGCACCGGAGGCACCGTCTCATCCTGGATGGGACCGGGCTGACTTTCCAGCAGCAGCCACGTCACGCCCCATCCGTCCTTGGAAGCACCGATGCAGGTCGGCCCTTCCTCCAGAACGTTGGGCAGACAGAAATCCACGTCGCCCATGGAGGGGATGAAGTACGGTATCTGATGGCGGTACGCCATCAGGATGTTCTCTCTGCGGGTAATGCTCATGGCGGATTCCTCCTTCTTGTCATTGCTGACAGTTTCTCCGATCTTTGATGTTCTTACTATACCGCTTTTGCCGCGTCTGCGCAAGAACAATCCCCCCGCATCCCTCCGCCGCGCGTACCCTCCTCACCAAAAGAATTTGACAGACGGCATGATTCTCGATATAATGTAATATTGGGGTTATGTATGTCCCTTGCTATTGGCTTTACGGTACGCATCCGATGTACTGTTGATATACGGCATGTAACCACTATGAATAATACGGGTTCCGGCAGCGCCCTCCGTCCGTGCGGATGGAGGCGGGCTGTGCTGTGCCCTCTGAAAGGAGCTATCCTGAACAAATGGCAGGAAAACTGAAGATCATTCCTCTTGGCGGTCTGAATGAGATCGGCAAGAATATGACCGCTTACGAATTCGGGGACGACATTCTCATCGTAGACTGCGGCCTCGGATTCCCCGACGACGAGATGTTCGGCGTAGACTGCGTGATCCCCGATTTCTCCTACGTCGTTAAAAACGCCGCGAAAGTGCGTGCGATCGCCATCACCCATGGGCACGAGGACCACATCGGCGGACTTCCCTATCTGATGCGGGAACTGAAGGCGCCCATCTACGCCACCCGCCTTACCATCGGTCTGATCAAGGGCAAGCTGTCGGAGCACGGTCTGCTGGAGAAGACGAAGCTCATGGAGCTGGACGCCGGCAAGAGCTTCACCGCCGGCTGCTTCAAGGTGGAATTCATTCACACCAATCACAGCATCTCCGACTCTGTCGCCATGGCGATCAAGACCCCCGTGGGTACCCTGATCCACACCGGCGACTTCAAGATCGATCCCACGCCCGTCACCGGAGAGATGATCGATCTGACCCGGCTGGGCGAGCTGGGCAAAAAGGGCGTGCTGGCCCTTCTGTCCGACTCCACCAACGTGATGGTGCCCGGGCACTGCCCATCCGAGCGCCGCGTCGGCCTCCGTCTGGACCAGCTGTTCAACGACTGGCCCCAGCGCATCATCGTTACCACCTTCGCCTCCAACGTCGACCGCATCAAGCAGGTCATCGACTGCGCCGCGAAATACGGGCGCAAGGTGGCCGTCACCGGCCGCAGCATGGAAAACAATCTGAGAACGGCCATCGAACTGGGCTACATCACGCCGCCCAAGGGCATTCTGATGGAACTGCCCCAGATCAAGAAGCTGCCCCCGGACCGGGTGGTCATCATCACCACCGGCAGTCAGGGAGAACCCATGAGCGCCCTGTACCGCATGACCTTCTCCGGCCACCGGCAGCTGGAGATCCAGGCGGGCGACCGCGTCATCATCTCCGCCTCCGCCGTACCGGGCAACGAGAAGACCGTGACCCGCGTCATCAACGAGCTGTACCGGCTGGGCGCCAACGTGATCTATGACAAGATCGACAACATCCACGTATCCGGACACGCCGACCGTGAAGATCTCAAGCTGATGCTGGCGCTGATCAAGCCCAAATTCTTCGTGCCTCTCCACGGTGAGGTCCGCCATCTGCAGACCCACGCCGGTCTCGCGAAGGAGATGGGGCTTCCGGATAACCACGTCGTCGTAGCGGAGAACGGAAGCGTGATCGAACTGACCTCCCGCAGCATCCGCCTCAACGGCACGGTGCCCTCCGGCGCCGTTCTGGTCGACGGCACCGGTCTGGGCGACGTAGGCGCCGCCGTGCTCCGCGACCGGCGGCACCTGGCCACCGACGGCATGCTCGTAGTCATCGTGACCATCTCCTCCGAGGACGGCGCGCTGATGGCGCCCCCGGACATCATCACCCGCGGCTTCGTGTACGTGAAGGAATCCGAGGAGCTCATGAAGGAGATGAAGCAGGCGGTCTCAGATATCATGTACGACTGCCAGCAGCAGCACATCACCGACTGGGCCACCATCCGCAGTTCCATCAAATCCGGTCTGACCGCCTGCCTGAACCGCAAGGTGAAGCGCGTGCCGATGATCCTTCCGGTCATCAGTGAGATCTGACATGAACATACAGATATTCGGAAAGAACAAATGCTTCGATACGAAAAAGGCGGAGCGCTGGTTCAAGGAGCGCCGCGTGAAATTCCAGAGCGTCGACCTGCTTCGATACGGCATGAGCCGACGGGAACTGGAGAGCGTGAAGGCATGCGTCGGGCTGGAAGCCCTGATCAACGACCGGGCTCCAGGCAGTGAGATGCTGCGCTATCTTGCCTATGACAGCGACCGGCTGGAAAAGCTGCTGGAGGATCCCTCCCTGATCCGCACGCCGGTCGTGCGCAACGGAAAGAAGGCCACCGTGGGCTATTGCCCCGACGTGTGGAAGCAGTGGGAAGCGGAAGATAAATGAAAAAGGCCCCGGAGCAGGAGTTACCTGCTCCGGGGCCTTTCTCTGCGCTTGCGCCGTCAGTTTTTCGGAATGAAATGACGTCCGATCCAGAGATAGATCAGAAAATGGGCGGCGGCCGCAGTCAGATTCGTGATGCCGTAGGCCGGCGGGAGCCCCTGATCAAAGGAAAGGCTTCCGGCTGCCGTCAGCGTAATGCCGCCAAGCAGGGAAACGATGGCGAGCGCAAGGCTCCATCCCCGCACCGCCCGTACATGGGAAACGTAAAAATGCCCTTCCTGCAGGCTGGTCATGATGTCGCGCCCCATGACGACCCGTCCCCTCAGGTAGAAGAGAGTATACAGGAACAGGAATATGGCGGAGACGGCAAGCACGGCGATGACCGACCAGTAAGCGACCAGCATCAGCGTCGGCGTCACTCCCCCGTAAGCGGTGAGGGTGAATCCGGGCATTCCGTTCATCCCTCCGTTAGTGACGATCCAGTCGAACACGGCGGCGAAAACGGAACGGAACGCCAGAAGCAGGATAAGCGCCAGGCACATAAATCCGAACGCCACCCATCCCAGCACGTACTCGATCATCAGCATCACCCGCAGAAGGCCGCTGCCCTGCCCCGTGTAGTCGTCCATCCTGCTTCTGGCGGTCAGAGCCGTCGACAGCAGGCCGGCTCCGATGAGGATCGTTATGATCGTTGAAAGGGAGGCGGCGGCAAGCCCGTCTCTCCCGGAAAGGACGATGTTGAGCACCGCCGTCACGATCACCAGAATCCCCGCCGCGATCAGCAGGGGGGCGCTCATTGCTCCGGCAAGAGTAAGCCTCACCGCGTGTCGGTGGACCGATTCCTCCGTCACTTCCTCAGCTGAAGTCTCCTCCGGAACGTGATAGACGGAAACGTCAGTTTCCGCCGGCTGCCCACACTGCAGGCAGACGGGATTGTCACCCATGTCCGCTCCGCACTTCGTACAGTACATCTGAATTCCCCCTTGGTACAACGGATCTCCGACCTTGGCCGAACACGTTTCAGCATAAGCCAAAACCGGACTTCTGTCAACTGTGCCCCCTCTTGTGTTTTCCGCTGAAAGCGTGTACGATACCGATACAAGACGCAAGGAGGTCCTCCATGAAAACCATGATCCTTTCCGATCTGCACGGGTCCGCCCTCTGGTGCCGCCGCGCGATGGACGCCTTTCGTGACGAGCAGGCGGACCGACTGATCCTTCTGGGAGATCTGCTTTATCACGGTCCCCGGAACGATCTGCCCGGGCAGTATGATCCGAAGCAGGTGATCGCGATGCTGAACGCGGAAAGATCCCGTATCCTCTGCGTCCGCGGCAACTGTGACGCCGAGGTGGATCAGATGGTGCTGGAGTTCCCCATCATGGCCTCTTACGCCGTAATGGATCTGGGGACCCGGCTGCTGTTCATGACCCACGGGCACCAGTGGAACGCCGGCCGTCTGCCTCCCCTGCAGCCGGGGGACGTGCTGCTGCACGGTCACACGCACGTGCCGGAAAAGCGCGAAAAAGACGGGATCTTCATCCTCAACCCCGGCTCCGCCGCCATCCCCAAGAGCGGCAGCCGGCATGGGTACATGACCCTGGAGCACGGCCTTTTCCTCTGGAAGGATCTGACCGACGGACGGGAAACGGACCGGCTGCAGCTGTGATCGCTGCCGCCCGCAGAAAAAAGCCCGGGGGCCGGACATGATCCGGCCCCCGGGCTTTTTTACATCACTTCGTCGTCCCGTTCCGCTGTCACCGTCGGGTTCCCGGTGATGAGTCTGCGGCGGCAGGGGCAGTCTCCTCCGTGGTCGTTTATGATCCCGCAGGCCTGCAGATGCGAGTAGACAGTGACGGGACCCACATACCGGAACCCCCGTCGCTTCATGTCCCGGCTCATCCGATCCGACAGGCCGTTGCTGACCGGGATATCCCCGTCTTCATGCCCGCGGTAGAGAAGGGTCTTCCCTTTGGACCAGGACCAGACATACGCGCACAGGCTGCCGAATTCCTCCCGCACCTTCCGGCAGCATCGGGCGTTGCCGATCACGGCCCGGATCTTTCGCGGCGACCGGATCATGCCCTCCGTGTGCATAATGCGCTCCACGTCCGCTTCATCGTAGGCGGCGATCCGGTCGTAATCAAAGTTATCGAAGCACTTTCGGAAGATCTCCCGCTTTTTCAGCATCAGATCCCAGCTCAGCCCGCATTGCAGGCACTCCAGCGTCAGATGTTCGAACATCTGACGGTCGTCGTGAACGGGAACGCCCCATTCGGTATCGTGATAACGTCGGTTGGCCTCGTTGACGTCGGCCCACGCACAGCAGCTCATCCCTGTTCCTCCCGTCTCATCAGCTCTCACTCCGGCGCCTGCGGCCGGAGACCGGAAACCCGCGGAACGCCGGACATTCTCCGGCGCCCGCGGGCTTTTCCTATCGTTCTTACAGCGTCCGGACCAGGATCTGGCCGTTCTCCGCGTACACCCCCACCTGGGAGATGCCGCGCTCGTAGTCCTGAAGGATCGCGGCGGCGATCCTGTCCTCGATCTCGGTCTCGATGGTCCGGCGCAGATTCCGGGCGCCGTAAGCCGGTGAAAACGCCTTTTCACACAGCCATTCCGGCACCTGCTCCGTCCACGTCAGATTCATGGCCCGCTCCGCCATGCTGTCCTTCAGCTCCGTCAGCATCAGAACGGCAATATCCTTGAAATTCTCCTCCGTCAGACTGTTGAACTGCACGACGGCGTCGACACGGTTGATGAACTCCGGCCGCAGGAATTCGTTGAGCGCTTTCATGCTCTTCTCGCGGCTGATCTGCTCCGGGGTGTGGTTGAACCCCACGGTGCTCTCCTTCCGGCTGCTTCCGGCGTTGGTGGTCATGACGATGACGGTGTTCTCAAAGTTCACCAGCCGCCCGTGGGCGTCCGTCACGTGCCCGTCGTCCAGGATCTGCAGCAGAATGTTCATCACGTCGGGATGTGCCTTTTCGATCTCGTCGAACAGAACGACGCTGTAGGGCTTGCGGCGGATCTTCTCCGTCAGCTGGCCCGCCTCATCGTATCCCACGTAGCCCGGAGGCGAACCCACCAGACGGGAAACGGTGTGCTTTTCCATGAATTCGGACATGTCCAGACGGATGAGGGCGTCCGGTGAATCGAACATGTCCTGCGCCAGGCGCTTGACCAGTTCGGTCTTGCCCACGCCGGTGGGTCCGACAAAGATGAAGGACGCCGGCTTGCGCTTGGGGGATATGCCCACGCGGTTTCTCCGGATGGCGGCGCAGATCGTGTCCACCGCCTGGTCCTGCCCCACGATGTGCCTTTTCAGACGCTTATCCAGTTCGGCCAGCCGCTTGAATTCGTCCTCCCGGATGCTGCTGGCGGGGATGCCCGTCCACAGTTCGATGACTCTGGCCAGGTTGTCCATGCCCAGTTCCGGCATGCCCTGGGCGTCCATCTTCGCCAGCTCATCCGTTATCCTCATGTCCGCGCTTCGCAGCTCGGCCAGTCTGGCGTAATCGTCCCCGGTCACGGCCCGGCCAAGGATCATCTCCCGTTCCTTCGTCACGTCGTCCTTCTCCTTCAGCAGGGCGGAACGGCGGGCAATGAATTCACTTTTCAGGTTCATATCCGAACACGCCTCATCCATCAGGTCGATGGCCTTGTCCGGCAGGAAGCGGTCGGTGATGTACCGCTCGCTGAGCAGCACGCACTGCCGTGCGATCTCGTCGGAGATCTTCACGGAGTGATAGTTCTCATAATAGTCCTTGATCCCCTTCATGATGGCGATGCTGTCCGCGATGGACGGCTCTTCCACCGTAACGGGCTGGAATCTGCGCTCCAGAGCAGAGTCCTTCTCGATGCTCCGGCGATATTCGTTGAAGGTGGTAGCGCCGATCACCTGGATCTCCCCGCGGGACAGGGCCGGCTTCAGTATGTTGGCGGCGTTCATGCTGCCCTCGGAATCCCCGGCGCCGACCAGATTGTGCACCTCGTCGATGACCAGGATCACGTTGCCCTTTTTCCGGACCTCCTCCACCAGTCCCTTCATCCGGCTTTCGAACTGGCCGCGGAACTGGGTTCCGGCCACCAGCGCCGTCAGATCCAGCAGATGGACCTCCTTGCCGAGCAGCTTGTACGGCACTTTACCCTCCGCGATGCGGCGGGCCAGGCCTTCGGCGATGGCCGTCTTTCCGACGCCGGGTTCACCGATGAGGCAGGGATTGTTCTTCTGCCTCCGGTTCAGGATCTGTATGGTGCGTTCGATCTCCTTCTCACGCCCCACCAGGCGATCCAGCTTTCCCTCCCTGGCCTGATCGGTCAGGCAGATGGAATAGGTATCCAGAAATTTCGTTTTCTTGTCCTTCCCTCTGCGGGCCGGTCCGGCGCCGTCAGCGCCTCCCTGCTCCTGGCTGGGGGCGTTCCCCGCTCCGGGGCCGTTTGGTCCGCCGAACAGGCGGTTCATGAACGGGAAGGTGGCGGTGCGGCCCTCGTCGGCACCGTCGCTTTCCCCGTCTTCGGGCTCGTGCGGGATCAGGTGCTCCATGCCGTTCATGGCTTCCACCATCTCATCGGATATGTTGTCCAGATCCTCGTCCGTCAGATTCAGCCGGTCCATCAGATCCTGTACCGGCCCTATGTTCAGTTCCTTCGCGCACTTGAGGCACAGCCCTTCATTGGTGGTCACGCCGTTTTCCACCTTGGTGACGTAGATGACCGCCACGTTTTTCTTGCACCTGGTGCACATCCTCGGTCTCATATTTCCGTGTTTCCTCCGTCAGTTATTGATACAATCACAGGCCTACGCGCCCCGCTACGGGATTGTCGTTGATCAGCTTGAACAGAAGGCCCGACTCATTCAGCAGATCCTTCGGCATCACGATCCCGAGATACCGCAGGAACATGGCCACGGAATACATCAGCAGCACGCCCTTGATCAGGCCCAGGACGGCGCCGATGACCGGCTCCGCCACGCCCAGCTTCGGTATCAGCAGGGATATGTTGATCACATTCCCTATCACGGCAAAAACGATGGCGATGATCGCGAAGGCGATGCAGAACACCGCCACATAGGCAAAACGGCCGACCAGATTGGACGAGAGCTCCTCATACAGTTGCTGGCCTACTACGTTGTTCTCCTTCGCCGTCTCCTCCGCCACCAGCTTGGCGGCACGATCCACCAGTCCGACCTGTCTGGCACAGGCGTAGCTGAACATGTAGGCGTCGGTCTTTTCCGCCTTGCTCAGCTGTACGACGGCGCTTTCATCGTTGCTTTTCACCTTGTCCGCGGCACCGTCGATCATTCCGGAGACGAAAGGCATGAGCACTCCCTTAAATTCTTCGCTGAACATGTTGGCGGCTACGCCGGCGCCGTACAGTGCCAGCAGGATGGCAATGATCCCGCATACGCCTCTGACGATGCCGTTTCTGTAGCCCCGCCATGTACAGTAGCCTACGATCACCAGCAGGCACAGCGTGATAATGAATCTGATCATAATGGTTCCTCCTATTCGGCGGCCGTCAGGGAATACACGACTGCGGTATTCCTCTCCGCCACGATGGCACTGCCGTCCTCCGTCAGACTTACGCTGAGGCCGGAGGCTGCTTCCTTGTATTCCGCCGTCAGTTCCCGGTCCGCCCGGTCGAAGATGCTGAGCCCGCCGGACGTCAGCACCGCCGCGGTCTTCCGATCCGAGTCGAGCGACGTAACGCCCTCGTCGAAACGGCCCAGTTCTTCCGGGTCGTGGCCGGCGAGATCCATCACCCGACAGGCGCCTCCCGTTCGATGCGCGCTGAGGGCCAGCACAGGTCCCCCGCTGAAGCTCCATCCGCTGAGGGTCTCATCCTCGAACCGATACGCTTCCTCGGCTCCTCGGTCTTCATCCAGCCGATACAGCGCGTCCCCCGAGATCCCGTAAAGCTCTCCCTTTTCCGTATACCCGATGTCCAGCAGCAGCTCGCCGGGCAGGATCGCCTCTCCCAGCGCCGTCTCCCGATCCGTCCGCAGGAACACGACCCTGCTTCCGGAATCCGTCAGCGTCAGTACGGACAGATGCTTTCCGTCGCCCGAGACGGCCGCTGTCAGCACGTACCCCTCGCCGGACAGCCATTTGTACGCCACGGCGCCGGACGGGCGGTATACGGTGACCGCGCCCTTATAGCCGCTCTCATCGGCGCAGACGGCGCACCAGCCTCTTTCGTTCAGCCGGACCGCGGTCACGCCGCCGTCCGCCTTCAGGGTCCGCACCGATCCGCTGTCGGTAAAGATCCTCACCTGCTCTCCGCCCACGTCGTAAGCGGCTCCGTAGGCGCCGGCGGAAGTCAGCACGTGACGGGACGCCACGTAGGTCTCCCCCACCGTCTGCAGGCCCGTCCGGTCGTAGACCTTCAGCCCGGATGAGGAGGCCACGGCGAGTCCGTCCCCCACGCCGCAGGTCACGGTGCCGGCGTCCGACGCGAAGTTGTAGATTTCCGCTCTCTCACCGGAGGGGGTCAGACGCCCGGACCGGTTCAGCCACAGGGCAACGGCGGCCAGCGCCGCCGCCGCCAGCACGACGATCACCGCGGCGATCAGGCTTCTTCGCCTGCCCTTCTTTTTTTCGATCATTCTGGTCATAGCGTATGAATCTCCGTCCCGGATCTATTCGCTCTCCCACGGCAGGTCGGCTGCCATCATGGCCCCCGCCGTTCCGGGATACCAGACCCGGTTCATATACAGTCCGCCCGGCGGCATGGTGGGTCCGGTCATCCGCCGGTCCCTGCCTGCCAGCAGGGCCGGGATATCTTCCGGCCGGAGCTTTCCTTCCGACGCGTAGACCAGGGTGCCGGCCATGGCCCGCGCCATGTTGTACAGAAAACCGTCCGCGCACACGCGGAGGGTGATCAGATCTCCCTCCCGTTCCACCTCGTACCAGTATACGGTACGCACGGTGGTGCGGGTCTCCGTTCCCACGCTCCGCACGGCGGCAAAATCGTGGGTGCCGACAAATTCCTCCGCCGCCCGTTTCATCACTCCCTCATCCAGAGGGGCCGGATAAAAGCAGGCCCGATCCGCAAAAAACGGGTCCCGCAGGCGTGAATTGAAAATTCGATAGACGTATTCCTTCTTTTCACAGGAGAGCACCGCGTTGAAATCCTCCGGCACCTCGCAGGCATCCATGACGGAAATATCCGGCGGCAGCAGCGGGTTCACCGCCAGCGGAAAGCGTTCGGTGGGCACTGAGCAGCCGGTCCGGAAGCTGGCGCAGTACCGCAGCGCGTGCACGCCCGCGTCCGTCCGTCCGCAGCCCGTCACATGGACGGGATGCCCGCACAGGGACGACAGTGCCTTCTGCACGGTCCCGCACACCGTAGGCATATCCTTCTGCACCTGCCACCCGTGGTAGCGGGTCCCCACGTACCGCAGCCGCAGGGCAATGTTTCGTTCCATCGTTTCTCCTTACAGGCCGAACACGGCCAGCGCGATCACCGCGCCGAGCACCGCCAGGCATATCGCCAGGGCGATCCAGTCCCGCCGCTTCATCACCAGCACGTTCATCCGGGTGCGGCCTTCGCCCCCGTGATAGCAGCGGCTCTCCATGGCTACCGCCAGCTCGTCGGCCCGGCGGAAGGCGCTGATGAACAGCGGGACCAGCACGGGCAGCAGCGCTTTCGCCCGGCGGATCAGGCCGCCGGTCTCAAAATCCGCCCCTCTGGCTTTCTGAGCGCTCATGATCTTGTCCGTCTCCTCCACCAGGGTGGGGATGAAGCGCAGGGCGATGCTCATCATCATCGCCAGCTCATGCACGGGCACGCGGATCTTCTTCAGCGGACTGAGCAGCCTCTCGATCCCATCCGTCAGCGCCATGGGCGGCGTGGTATAGGTGAGCATGAAGGATCCCATGATGAGCATGACGAGCCTCGCCAGCATGAAGCCGGCGGTACGTACGCCCTCGAGCGTCAGCCGCAGCTTCCACACCTGCACCAGCACATGCTCGCCCTCCGTGAACAGGAGATTCAGCACCGCCGTGAACACAATGATGATGATCAGCGGCTTCATGCCCTTGATCAGCATTTTCAGCTTCAGGGTGCTCAGCGCGATGACGCAGGCCAGCATCATCACCATGACAAGGTAGGAACAGTAGCTTTTCGCGGTGAACAGCGCGGCAATGTACAGGATCAGGCCGATGATCTTCGTCCGGGGGTCCAGCCGGTGGATGACCGACGGCGCCGGAAAATACTGGCCCATGGTGATGTCCTTAAGCATCCGGCTCACCGCCCTTCATGGCCAGCAGCGCGTCCACCAGCCGTTCGCGGGTAAAGATATCCTCCGGCAGTCGAAGGCCCCTGGCGCGCAGCCCCAGAGCTACGCGGGCCGCCAGAGGGATCGTCAGCCCCATGTTCTGCAGTTCCTCCCCGTGCCGGAACACTTCGGCCGGGGTCCCGGTGATCTCCAGCCGCCCGTCGTGAAAAACGAACACGCGGTCGGCGTTCCGGGCGGCGTCCTCCATGCTGTGGGACACCATGATGACGCAGGCGTTCATGGCCCGGCGGTAATTCTCCACGTTCTGCAGGACCTCCGCGCGGCTGTCGGGGTCCAGCCCCGCCGTGGGTTCATCCAGGATCAGCACGCTGGGCTGCATGGCCATCACGCCCGCAATGGCCACCCGTCGTTTCTGCCCTCCGGACAGGTCGAAGGGCTGCCTGGACAGCAGCTCCTCGTCCAGATTTGCCATGGCGGCGGCCATGTGCACCCGGCGGTCGATCTCTTCCTTCGCGAGACCCATGTTTTTCGGGCCGAAAGCGATGTCCTTATAGCACGTCTCCTCGAACAGCTGATACTCGGGGTACTGGAACACCAGCCCCACCCGGAACCGCACGTCTCTGGTAAACGCCTTGCTTTTATGTATGTCCTCCCCTTCGAACCGCACGACGCCCGACGTGGGCTTCAGAAGCCCGTTCAGGTGCTGGATGAAGGTGGATTTTCCGGAACCCGTATGCCCGATCACGCACAGGTACTCTCCCGCGAAGGCCTCGAAGCACACGTCGCTTATGGCGGTGTGCTCGAAGGGAGTGCCCATGCTGTATACGTGGGTCAGGTTTTCCGTACTGATGATCGGCTTCACTGGCAGGCCATCCTTACACTTCGATCTATGGTCACGGTCCTCTCCGGGACCGTTTCACGCAAAATAACGGTACAGTTCCTCGACGCATTCCTCGGGGGTCAGCGCTCCGAGGTCAAGGTCGCAGCCCCGGCGCCGCAGTTCGTACAGAATGCCCTCGGTCTCGGGTACGTCCATTCCCAGGGCCCGCAGCCCTTCCACGTCGGCAAACACCTGTCGCGGCGTTCCGTCCATGACCACGCGTCCCCCGTCCATCACGACGATCCGGTCGGCTCCGACCGTTTCGTCCATGTGATGGGTGATCAGCACCACCGTGGTGCCCTCCTGCCGCAGTTTTTCCAGAATGGCGATGATATCGCTTCGTCCCCTGGGATCCAGCATGGCGGTAGGTTCATCGAACACGACGCATTCCGGCCGCATCGCCAGCACGCCGGCGATGGCGATCCGCTGCTTCTGTCCCCCGGACAGCAGATGCGGGGCGTGGGTACGGTATTCGTACATGCCCACCAGCCGCAGCGCCTCATCCACCCGGCGCCGGATCTCCTCCGACGGAAAGCCCAGATTCTCGGGGGCGAAGGCCACGTCCTCCTCCACGATGTTGGAAACGATCTGATTGTCCGGATTCTGGAACACCATGCCCACCCGACGGCGGATCTCGATCAGCAGCTCCTCGTCCGCGGTGTTCATCCCGTCCACGTACACGGCGCCGCCTGTGGGCAGCAGGATGCCGTTGAGATGCTTGGCAAGGGTAGACTTGCCGGAACCGTTGTGGCCGATCACGGCCACGAAGGTACCTTTTTCTATTGTGACGTCGACGCCTTTCAGAACGGGAACGGCTTCCGTTCCCTCTTCGGCTTCGTAGGCGAAGGTCAGACCTTCGGTCCGGATGACAGTACTCATGTTTCTTCCTTCTCCCAGCGGCAGGAAGCCCCGCAGGGCAGGGCCAGCCCGGTCTCCGTCACCGGCAGCCCCAGCTCGTCGCTGACGCTCCGGCCGCCGTATCGGGTACGGAACACCGTTTCGGATATGTAGGTGAGCGTCGAGGCCGAAAGCCCCGTCGTATACGAATTGATCAGCACGAACAGCGGATCGTCCGAGAGGACGCCGGCGCACAGCTTCACAAAGGGAAACAGATTCGTTTCCAGCTTCCACACCTCGCCGCCGGGTCCCCGCCCGTAGCTGGGGGGATCCATGATCAGCGCGTCATACCGGCGGCCGCGGCGGATCTCCCGCTCCACGAACTTGGCGCAGTCGTCCACGATCCAGCGGATGGGCCGGTCGGAAAGGCCGCTCACCGCGGCGTTTTCCTTGGCCCAGGCCACCATTCCCTTCGCCGCGTCCACATGGCACACCTCCGCGCCGGCGGCGGCACAGGCCAGCGTCGCAGCCCCGGTGTAGGCAAAAAGATTCAGTACGCGCACGGGCCGCCCGCAGCCGCGGATCTTCCCCATGGCCCAGTCCCAGTTCACGGCCTGTTCCGGGAACAGCCCCGTGTGCTTGAAGTTCATGGGCTTCACCTGAAAGGTGAGCTCCCCGTAGCGGATCTTCCAGCTCTCCGGGAGACGGTTCTTCTCCCACTGGCCGCCGCCCTCGCGGGAGCGGACGTAGCGTGCGTCGGGCGTCCTCCATCCGGGATGGCGCCGCGGCGTCTCCCAGATGGCCTGCGGATCCGGCCGCACAAGGATGCGGCTGCCCCACCGTTCCAGCTTTTCCCCGTCGGAACAGTCCAGCAATTCATAGTCCTGCCAGCCATCGGCACGCCACATACGCACATTACTCCCATGATACAGATAATAGCGTATTATAACACCGGCGTTTTCTTTCGTCAATTCCCGCCGCCGAAGCCGGGACGCCGTCCGGCGGCCGCTTGACAGACATGGTATAATCAAATCCCGACACGAAAGGAAGGGGGTGCCGACAGTGAGCAGGCCGTATTCCCACGGTCAGCAGGCCGCCGCCAACCGGAAGGCGCTGCACGACTATTTCATACTGGAGCGTTACGAAGCGGGCATAGAGCTGTTCGGCACGGAAGTGAAATCCGTCCGCATGGGGCACGTGAACCTGAAGGACAGCTTCTGCACCGTCAAGGACGGCGAGCTGTTTGCCCACGGCATCCACATCAGTCCCTATGAAAAGGGCAACATCTTCAACCGGGAGCCCCTGCGCCCCAAGCGCCTGCTGATGCACAAGCGGGAGATCATGCGGCTGTACGGCCGCATCAAGCAGGAGGGGCTGGCGCTCATCCCCCTGTCGCTGTATTTCAACGACGCGCGCCGCGTGAAGGTCGAGCTCGGCCTGGCCAAGGGCAAGAAGCTCTACGACAAGCGCGAGAGCGAAGCCCGGCGGGACGCCGGCCGAGAAATGAACAAGGCTATGAAAGAGAGGAATTCCGGCATATGAAAAACCCAGAGGTCACCATCACCATGGAAAACGGCGGCGTCATCACCGTGGAGCTGTATCCCGACGTGGCGCCCAACACCGTGAACAACTTCATCTCCCTGGTCAGCAAGGGCTTCTACAACGGCCTGATCTTCCATCGGGTCATCCCCGGCTTCATGATCCAGGGCGGCGATCCGGAAGGCCGCGGTTTCGGCGGTCCCGGCTACAGCATCCCCGGTGAGTTTGCCTCCAACGGCTTCAAAAACGACCTGAGCCACAAACGGGGCGTGATCTCCATGGCCAGATCTCAGCATCCCGATTCCGCCGGCAGCCAGTTCTTCATCATGCATGAAGACGGCGATTTTCTGGACGGGGACTACGCCGCTTTCGGCTGCGTCGTCTCCGGAATGGACGTGGTGGACGCCATCGCCAATCAGAAGCGCTACCCCAACGACATGCCCATCATGCAGCAGAAGATGAAAAAGGTGAAGGTGGAGACCTTCGGAGAAGCCTATCCCGAGCAGAAAAAGGCGTAAGGGAAGCGAGAAAAAGAGCGAAGATCGCAGCGACCATTTCCGTTCCGGCGGCAAGCCGCCGGAACGGCCTCACAACACCGTCATGGGGCTGTACCGGTTTCGACGGGGGTGCGGAGGCTGGAATAGCGGGCGGAGGTGTCCGACCTCCTTAAACAGGGCGTCTTTTATAAATTAAAGAACAACGATTCTTACGATCTGGTCGCCGCTTAAGGCTTGACCCGTCCCGCTCCGGAGCACCACGGCCGGAGGCCGGGGCGTCACTCAGTGGTGAACGTGAGTACGGTAAGCTTTGCCCGTGCCATGCATCATGAAGCTACCCAGCCGGAACGCGTGACTGCTTGCGTCCGGGGACGGGAA
>JAFWRM010000008.1 GCA_017519975.1 Oscillospiraceae bacterium
CGTTTAATGACTACAAGAAGCAGCTCCTTGACTGGCAATACAAGTACAACAAGTTCCCAATGAGGCCTTTGAATTGGCGCTCTCCCAAAGACGTCCTTTTTTCTTTTCCTAACTGTAAATGATGTTTGACAAACCTACACAAAGCATTGCACAGCGGAGACGCGGCGGCGGGTTGTGACGCCGCCTTTTTGTGATATAATAAATTAAATAATATAAGGGCGGAAAGGACGGAGTGACCATGCAGGAAAGAAAGAGAAGACCGTACGAAGTGACAGTCATCGACGAAAGAACGTGGAGCATTGAGGATAACGGCGTGCGTGCGCTGCTGGCCGAAGGGTCTGAAAGAGCCCTTCTGGTGGATACGGGATTCGGGGGAGAAGAGAGTCTGAAAGCGGTGACGGACCGACTGACGGAAAGACCGGTCATTGTTGTAAACACCCATGCCGATCCCGATCACATCGGCCGCAACGAAGAGTTCGGAACGGTACTGATGCACCCTGCGGAGTACGCGTCCTATCATGCCAGAAAGCCGGGGCTTCCCGTCGCTCCGATCTGGGAGGGCGATGTGATCGATCTGGGAGGACGGGCTTTTGAGGTCATCCATATTCCGGGGCATACGCCGGGAAGCGTGGCGCTGCTGGAACGGGCCGAGCGCATTCTGCTGGGGGGAGACAGCGTTTCCTGCGTGCCGATCTTCATGTTCGGAGAGGGCAGGAGCCTTTCCGCTCACCGGGAAAGCATGCGCAGGCTTCTGTCCATGCAGGACTCGTTTGATGTGATCTGGGCGGCTCACGGTCCGATGGAAGTTGAAAAAACCAGATCGTACGGCTCATCGAAACGGCGGACCGGATCCTCGAGGGGAAGCTTGAAGGGCAGAAACCGGAAATTCCCGTTCCGGCGGAGCTGTTTTCCTGGAATGGAGCGGCGTTTCTTTACCGCGGGTAAAAGAGGAGAGATTCCCCGTTGCTGAAGTACTGAAGGACGGGAAAAAAGAGCGTGGACAGGATGGAAGACCGGAAAAACAGCTGGTTCTCGGTTGACAAGAAAAACCGCTTGTGCTACTTTGTTTTATTATACATCATCTGAATCTGGCGTTTGACGGGTCAGAGAGAAAGAGGCGGGACGTTTGCTGCAGTCCTGCGGAAAGGATGTCATCATGGAGATCGCGATCACGAAAACGACGGCGCCCAAGGAAAAGCCGAAAGCAACGGAGCTTGGGTTCGGCAAATTCTTTACAGACCATATGTTCCTGATGGACTTTGACGGGGAAAAGTGGGGCAACGCCCGCATCGTTCCCTTTGGAAACCTGTCCCTGCATCCCGCGTCAACGGTGTTCCATTACGGAGCCGAGGTGTTCGAGGGCATGAAGGCATACCGTACGCCCTCGGGGGGGATCCAGCTGTTCCGGCCGGAAGAAAATGCCCGCCGTCTGAACAGCTCGGCTGAGCGCATCTGCCTTCCGCAGGTGCCGGAAGAGGCGTTTCTGCAGGCGGTGGACACGCTGGTCGCGCTGGATGCCGACTGGGTGCCTTCCGAGCCCGGCACCAGCCTTTATATCCGCCCGTTCCTGTTCGGCAACGATCCGTTCCTGGGAGTCCATACCGTACAGCAGGCGGTATTCATGGTGATCTGCAGCCCGGTGGGCAATTATTATAAGGAAGGGCTCGCTCCGGTGTCCATCATGATCGAGGAGGAAGACGTGCGGGCCGTTCGCGGCGGTACGGGCTATACCAAGTGCGGCGGCAATTACGGCGCCAGCTTCCGGGCCGGCAAGAAAGCGGAGGAAAAAGGCTACTCCCAGGTCCTGTGGCTGGATGGCGTGGAGCGCAGATACATCGAGGAAGTCGGCTCCATGAACGTCATGTTCCGGATCGGCGACGAGATCGTCACTCCCGCCCTGACGGGATCCATCCTGCCGGGCATCACAAGAAAGAGCTGTGTGGAACTTCTGAAATCCCGCGGCTATCAGGTGAGCGAACGGCTGCTGAGCCTGGAGGAGCTGACGAACGCCTGCCGGACCGGCGAACTGAAGGAAGCCTGGGGTACCGGCACTGCCGCCGTGGTATCTCCCATCGGCCATCTGGTCATTGAGGATGAAAACTTTACCATCAACGGCAACGAGATCGGCTCCGTGACACAGGAACTCTACGATACTCTGACGGGGATTCAGTGGGGGCGGCTGGAGGACACCTTCGGCTGGACGCATCCGGTCGCAACGAAATAACGAAGGACGGAAGGTTTCGCCGCGGCCGAACGGCCGCGGCGTTCTTTTTCGGGAGGAAGCCATGGACGATGAACTGGACATAGACGAACTGCTGGCCGCCGGAGCGGATCTGCGGAAGCTGTCTGCAGATGCGAGGCAGCTGCTTCTCAGCGACGTGCGCGAGGCGCTGGCGTGGATGGACGTCAATGAGCCGAAGAAACGCAGCGGGGAAGCGTACGAGATGTGGTGCGACTGCCATGAGGACCTGGAGGATCTGGCGGAAGATCTGGAAGAATTGCTTTGAGAGGGACACGGGGGAACACAGATGAACGAACCGAAACGGACGTGGGCCGAGGTGGACCTCGGGGCGATCCGGCACAATTACGAACAGATGAGAAAACGGGCGGGGGACGGAGTGAAGTTCCTCGGCGTAGTGAAGGCGGACGCCTACGGGCACGGGGCGATCCCGGTGGCCTCCATGCTTGAGCGCGTCGGGGCGGACTACCTGGCGGTGGCGTGCCTCGATGAAGCGGAAGCCCTGAGGGAGGGAGGCGTCAATCTGCCGATCCTCATCCTCGGAGTGACGGAACCCAGATACACGGAGGAACTGATACGTCTCGGGATCACCTCCGCGGTTGCCGACGTGCATACCGCGGAAGAAATGTCGCGGATCGCCGCGGGTGTCGGCAGGAAGGCAAAAGTCCATCTGAAGGTGGATACCGGTATGGGCCGCATTGGGTTCATCTGCCGCGGGGATCGCGATCCGGCCGAAGAACTGGCGCGAACGGCGGACCTTCCGGGGCTGGACGCAGAGGGCATCTTCACCCATTTCGCGGAATCCGACATGCCGGGAGAGGGAGACGCGTATACGGAGGAACAGTTTCAGGCGTTCTGCTCGCTGATCCGGGAGGTTGAGAACATCCGGGGAAAGCGCTTCGCGATCCGTCACTGCGCCAACAGCGGAGCGATGACGGGACATCCGGACATGTTTCTGGACATGGTGCGGCCGGGGATCGCGCTGTACGGCTGCTATCCCAGTGACCTGACCGGGGATCTGGAGCTGCGGCCGGCCATGTCGGTCAGAACACGGATCGTCCAGATCCGCGACCTGCTTCCCGGGGACTCCGTCAGTTACGGACGCAGGTTCACCGCGGATCGGCCCATGCGCAGCGCCGTGATTCCCATCGGATACGCCGACGGTCTGCATCGGGTGCTGTCCGGCAGGATCGACATGCTGGTGCGCGGCAGAAGAGTGTCTCAGATCGGCCGGATCTGCATGGACATGTGCATGCTGGACGTGACGGACGTTCCGGATGTGCGCGAGGGGGACCTCGTCACCCTGTTCGGGACAGACGGCGACGCCTGCATCCCCGTGGAGGAGCAGGCGGAAAAAGCCGGCACCATCTCTTACGAAATGCTGTGCGCCATGTCTCCACGGGTCCGAAGGATCTGGCTGCCGGACGAGACCTGACGGCAGGGGAACGGAGGGCGGAGGCACGCCCGTTAAGAAAGCGGTTCTGAGACAGGGAGCGCCGACAAAAAGGACATAAAACAGGAGTGACCGCTGCGGCCACTCCTGTTTCGTTTTCTGTTTACTCTTCCACGTGGCCCTTCTGCCGGATCACGTCGATCACGGCGTCCACGTACTTCTCACACAGTTCCTCCGTGTCGGCCTCGACCATGACGCGGATCACAGGCTCTGTCCCGCTTTCGCGGACCAGAATGCGGCCCTGATCGCCCAGTGCTTCGGCGACGTCGGCCACCGCCTTCTGGACATCCGGGTCGTTCTGAGCTTCCGGTTTGCTTTTTACTCTTACATTTTTCAGTACCTGCGGGTAGAACACCACGGGGGCAGCCAGTTCGCTCATGGGCTTTTCCTTCGCCAGCATGACCTCCATCAGCTTCAGGGAAGTGAGGATGCCGTCGCCGGTCGTCTCATACTTCAGGAAGATGGTATGGCCGGATTGCTCGCCGCCCAGACGGTTTCCCGTCTGTACCATGTTCTCATATACGTATTTGTCGCCGACCTTGGTCTTGTCGTACTCGATGCCGACCTTGTCCAGCGCCTTGTACAGGCCGAAGTTGCTCATGACGGTCGTGACGACTTTGTTGTTGAACAGCTTGCCCCGTTCTTTCATGTACAGGCCATAGATGTACAGCGTATGGTCACCGGTGATGACGTTGCCCTTTTCATCGACCGCCAGACACCGGTCGGCGTCGCCGTCGAAGGCAAAGCCCACGTCCAGTCCGTTTTCAACGACGAACTTCTGAAGGTGCTCGATGTGGGTGCTGCCGCAGTCAGTGTTGATGTTGAAGCCGTTCGGGCTGTCGTTCATCACATATGTGGTCGCTCCCAGCGCATCGAAAACGGCCTTGGCGATCTGCCATGCAGCGCCGTTGGCCACATCCAGCCCGACCTTTACGTCCTTGAAGCTGTAATTGGCCATGGAGATCAGGTGCCCGATGTAGCGGTTGCGGCCGGCTACGTAGTCGACGGTCCGCCCGATCTGATCGCGTTCGGTAAGAGGGATCTCCAGCTTGCCGTCGATGTAATCCTCCACCTGGAGGATCGTTTCCTCATCCATTTTTTCGCCGTTGCCGTTGATCAGCTTGATCCCATTGTCATAATAGGGGTTGTGGGAGGCGGAGATCATGATGCCGCAGTCAAACCCGTCGACCCTTGTGATGTAGGCGACAGAAGGGGTGGTGGTAACGTGCATGATGTAGGCGTCAGCGCCGCTGGCCATGAGGCCGGTGCACAGCGCATATTCAAACATATAGCTGGAACGCCGGGTGTCCTTGCCGATCACGATCCTGCATTTTCTGTCCAGACGGGCGCCGTAATACCATCCGAGAAAACGGCCGATTCTGATCGCATGCTCAAAGGTAAGCGTCTTGTTGGCTTCCCCGCGGAAGCCGTCGGTTCCAAAATATTTACCCATCATTCTTCTCCTTTTTCCACGATGACCCCGTTATCCTTGAAGATGCAGTGCGCGGGGACGACGCCCCGGACGCAGGACGTGGGATAGATGTTGGTGTGCCGGCCGATGACCGAACCGGGATTGAGGACGGAATTGCAGCCAACTTCCACATAGTCCCCGAGCATCGCGCCGACCTTCTTGATCCCGGTAGCGATCTGCTCCGTGCCGTCGCGTATCACGACAAGCTTCTTGTCCGATTTTACGTTGGACGTGATGGAGCCAGCACCCATGTGGGAACGGTATCCCAGAATGGAGTCTCCGACATAGTTGTAATGCGGCGTCTGTACGTTGTCAAACAGTATCACATTTTTGAGTTCCACGCTGTTTCCGACCACACATCCCGCCCCGATGAGAGCGGAACTGCGGATGAAGGCGCAGTGGCGGATCTCCGTTTCGGGACCCACGATGCACGGGGCTCCGAGATACGCGGAGGGATATACGACGGCGGTCCTGTGCACCCATACGTGTTCGGAGACCTCCGTGTATTCCTCCCCCAGGCCGGGGCCGAGGGAAAGGATCAGATCCTTGATGCCCTTCAGAGCTTCCCAGGGGTAGGTGAACTGAGAAAGATAATCCTTTGCCAGAGTGTGGTCCAGGTCGTACAGATCGGCGATGGTGTACATGGCTTACAGTCTCTCTTTCTTCTCGATATCCAGGAAGTATTTATAGGTATCCACGGTAAGCTCGCCGCAGGCGGCTTCATCGCAGGCGATGATGGCACCGTTGTGCATCTGAAGGGCGGAGCACGTCCACTTCTGGCTCACGCCGCCCTCTACGGTCGCGGCAAGCGCCCGGGCCTTGTTGTGCCCGTTGATCAGGATCAGCACTTCCCTGGAGTCGGTGACGGTGCCCACGCCCACGGAAAGAGCCTGAGCGGGGACCTTTTCCGGATCGTTTCCGAAAAACCGGGAATTGACAATGCGGGTATCCGTGGTCAGGCTGCGCAGCCCCGTGCGGGACGTCAGGCTGGTATAGGGCTCGTTGAAGGCGATGTGACCGTCCACGCCGATGCCGCCGAGAAACAGATCGATGCCTCCGTAGGAAGCGATCTTTTCCTCGTAGCGGGCGCATTCGGCTTCAGGATCGTCCGTCATGCCGTTGAGAATGTTGATGTTCTCCGGCTTCATGTCTACCAGATGGTCAAAGAAATTGTCATGCATGAAATACCAGTAGCTCTGGTCGTGATCATGCGGCAGACCCACGTACTCGTCCATGTTGAAGGTCACCACATTGGCAAAGGACAGTTCACCGGCACGGTTCTGACGGACCAACTCCTGATAGACTCCGATGGGGCTGGAGCCGGTGGGAAGGCCCAGAACGAAAGGTCTGTCTTCCTTATGGTTTTTGATTTTTGCGGCAATGTAGTCGGCCGCCCATTTGCACATCTTTTCGTAATTATCCTGAATGATTACTCTCATATGTTCGTTTCTCCTTCGGATTGAACCGTTATTGTATCCTGCTGAGGGCACGGGAGGACCTCTGTTGCAGTGTTGATTCTGCTTTTTGCTTCCTCTCTGACGACCGCCCTGGGCCGCGGCAGCATCCGCCGAATTTTTCGATAGCCGCCGACCTCGTCAACCATTTCTGGTCCAGGCGCTGACAGTCTCTCTGCCCGACGTTCCCCCTTTCCACGGAGAGACAGTTTTAATGATCCTGCATGGCAGAAGCGGGATAGGACTCCGGCACTGCAGGCGTGTTCGGGCGTTGGCGCGAACCACAATTAATTATTATACCTCAGTATCCGTGGATCCGCAAGATATATCGGGATTATGTGCGGCGCGCATATGTAGGTTTGTCAAACATCATTTACAGTTAGGAAAAGAAAAAAGGACGTCTTTGGGAGAGCGCCAATTCAAAGGCCTCATTGGGAACTTGTTGTACTTGTATTGCCAGTCAAGGAGCTGCTTCTTGTAGTCATTAAACGA
>JAFWRM010000009.1 GCA_017519975.1 Oscillospiraceae bacterium
GACGTGTGCGGGCCCACCGCCGTGTTCGTATCCTCCACGAGCTTCGACCACAGCCACTTCATGGACGGCATGGCGCTGAACCTGAAGATCCATCCGACGGCGCTGCAGTCCAACGACGGCATCACGAAGCTGGAGGACGTGACGAAGGCCTATTTTGACCAGGGCGGAATGGAGGTCCAGTACAATGTGGTGGATTCCAAGACGCTGAAGAAGGCTCAGAAGAACCCCGAGAAGTATCATAATCTTGTGGTGCGCATCGCCGGCTTCTCCGCCTATTTCGTGGATATGACGGAGGCCATGCAGGAGGACATCATTTCCCGCGCGGAACACAATCTGTAACGGAACAGGCAGACCGGCATCCGCCGGCAGCAGGGAGGGCCCCGTCGGCAGACGGGGCCCTCGCGTTTCCAGTGCCCCTTTTCAAAACGGCGGCAAAGGAGTACAATAGAACATACGAAAGATCATCATCCGCTGCGGAAAGGAGAACCTATCATGCTTTCACTGGAACAACTGCACGCCATCGGGGAGGAACTGGAGAGTACGTTTCTGCTCAAGTCCGCACCCCTGGCCATCAAACTGATCAACGAAGATGAGATCCCGCCGCTGTGCGAGCAGCCCAGCAAGCAGGGCAAGCACTATGCTCTGTGTCAGGCACTGGCCTTTTCCCGTCACACGCGTCATCATCTGGCGATGTTCGCGGAGGACCACTGGTGTCTGTGGCCGGTGATCAATTTCCGCCTCCGTACCATTGATGAAGAGGATAAGAAGTATGTGGGCAGCGCCTATTTCATCCGGGATCCGGACGTCAGCTACCGCCATTTCTGCGAGGAGTATCCCTACATCCGGGAGGAACTGAAGAAGACGGGAATGGCCATCGCACCGCTGGCGACCTGTGATTTTGAGCCGGACTGCGTGATGATCTACTGTGAACCCAGTCAGCTTCGCCAGCTTCTGATGGCCAGCAAATACCATACCGGCAACATCACGGAATCCTCCTTCGACACCTGCGATTCCTGTGGGGCCGCGCTGGTGCCCGTATTGAACGGGGAGCGGGATTACAACGTATCCATCCCGGACGCCGGGGAGTACGAGCGCAGCCTGTGCGGGGAAAACGAGATGATGTATACGGTTTCCGCCGCCCGGCTGGAAGATTTCATCGGCGCCGTGCGCGGACTGGTGGAAAAAGGTTTCAGCTATAAGCAGCTGGCGTACGACATCCGTCCGGATTACCTGCGGCCGGCCTTTTACAACAACATGTTCAAGAAGTGGGGACTTGCTACCAGCGATGAGCTCTGGACGCCCGGACAGCGATGATTATCTGACGACGCGTACGGGGATCAGATAAGGAGGAAACGAAAATGAAAGATTTCACGGGTAAGCTTGCATTCATCACGGGAGGTGCTTCCGGCATCGGCCTGGGACAGGCCAAGCGGCTGACGGAACGCGGATGCCGTGTGGTCATCGCCGACTACAGTCAGGAGCATCTGGACGCCGCCATGGAGTATTTCCGGGACAAGGACGTCTCCGTTCACGCCATCCGGCTGGATGTAACGGATCGGGACGGGTTCGCGGCGGCGGCAGATGAGACGGAGCGCGTGTTCGGCGAGACGCCGGATCTTCTGTTTCTGACGGCTGGCGTCAACGTGTTCGGTCCGGCGGAAGCCTCCACTTACGGAGACTTTGACTGGGTCCTGGGCGTATGCCTGGGCGGCGTTATCAACGGCCTGGTGACCTTTGTGCCGAGAATGATCCGGAAGGGAAAGGGCGGCTATATTGCCGGGACCGCTTCCTATGGCGCATTTGGCCCAGGGCCCATCACGGCGCCGTACGCCTGCGCCAAATCCGCCGTGCTGAATCTGATGGAAAGCTACATGATGGCGCTGAAGCCCTACGGCATCGGCGTATCGTGTCTGTGCCCGGCCAACGTGAACACCAACATCTATCAGGCGCCCATCGCCGGACGGCCCGCGCGCTACGGACGCTCCGGGTACAACGTGAACGAAAAAACGCAGCAGGCCGTAGCCCAGGTGAACTCCGCCGGGCTGGATCCGCTGGAAGTGGCGGACTGGCTGCTGGCGGCTATCGAGGACGAGCATTTTCTGGTGGTGCCATATGAGCATGGAGCCCGCATGGTGGAACTGGAGTACCGCCGCATGCCGCTGTACTGCTCCGCTGAGGGCATGCGAAAGCTGGAGGAAATGAAGAAGCGGCCCCAGACGGAGGAGGAGAAGATGCTGTTTGACGAAAGGGAGCGCGGCGGCGTATTCAACGGTGACATGAGAGCTACCGGCTTCGGAAAGGCGGCCCAGGACGTAGACTGGGTGTCCGACGCGCAGAAGCCCATTTACTGAAGATCGAAACGGAAAAGCCGGAGGCATAGCCTCCGGCTTTCTGGTGCATGGAATATGAGAACCTGCCGTTTACGTGTCCGGGGAAACAACATCCGCTCCGCCCTGCCGGGGCAGGCGGAGAACCGTGTGCAGAGCGAACAAGGCTCCGGCCATCAGGATCAGACGGTCCGCCCATGTGATCTGGGGACCGGAAAGGGACATGAGGCACAGACCGACGGCGCACAGACCGAAACATACGGTCCCGAACCCCCGGGGCCGGCCGCGGGCCGTGCCCAGACAGAAGGCGAACAGGCTGACGGCACCGAGGGCCAGACACTCCGGCCCGAAGGAAAGGACCACGGGGTTGAGCGTATTGGCGGCGAAATGGAGGATAAGTTCCAGACAGTAGAAAAGACCGACGGCGGCGCACGACCACGGCAGAGCACGGCGGCTGGATGACCTGTGTCCGAGCGCCGCGGCACCAGCGGCGGCTGCCAGCCCCAGCACGGAGGATGCCGTCAGAAGAATGGTCCCTGGCGAAGAAGAAAGGAACTGCCAGACGCTGCCGGCGGCTGCCAGCAGGGCGGAACCGGCGTACAGTGCCGCCGGCAGCCCCCGGTCGGAAGTATCCGGAGCATCGATGCCCGACGTTTTTCTTCCCCGGATGACCATCACGGCGCCGATGATCACGCCGAGAAGGATGGAACAGAGAAGGGCGGCGATCAGCAGCCCGGTCAACGGCTGATGACGAAGAAGAAAGCCCGATTCTTCATAACACGTGCGGGTGTGGGCCAGGCGGAGAACGGCGCCGGCGGCGCCGATCACGCAGGCCGCAACCGCCGGAAGTGCAGTCGTACGGTTCATGGCGGAACGTCCTTTGCAGTACATATGATGACTCATTCTACTCCAAACTCCGGAAAGCGTCAACGCGGGGAAGCGGCTGTTGCCAAACGGGTGGGAATGGAGTACAATGGCGGGCGTGAAATGAACGGCGCCGTACGGCGTGATGGGAGAGAAAGATAATGGATTACGCAAAGGAAGCGCTCCGTTTGCACGGAGAATGGAGGGGAAAGATTTCCTACAGCCCCAAGATGGCGATCGAGACGAAGGACGATCTGTCCCTGGCCTATACCCCCGGAGTTGCGGCCCCCTGTCTTGCCATTCAGGGGGATCCGGAAAAGAGCTATGAGCTCACCGGACGGGGGAATCTGGTCGCGGTGGTCACCGACGGGACCGCCGTGTTGGGGCTCGGGGACATAGGTCCCGAGGCAGGAATGCCCGTCATGGAGGGCAAGTGTGTTCTGTTCAAGCGGTTCGGGGACGTAGATGCGATCCCGCTGTGCGTACGAAGCAAGAATGTGGATGAGATCGTAGATACTGTGGCGCTGCTGGCCGGCAGCTTCGGCGGCGTCAATCTGGAGGACATCTCCGCGCCCCGATGCTTTGAGATCGAGCGGAAGCTGAAGCAGCGCTGCGACATACCCATTTTCCATGACGATCAGCACGGCACCGCCGTGGTGGTGCTGGCGGCCATGATCAACGCCCTTGCCATCACCGGCCGCCGGCTGGAGGACGTGAGGGTGGTGACCAGCGGCGCCGGTGCGGCTGGCATCGCCATCGTGAAGCTGCTGATCTCCATGGGCCTGCGTGACGTGGTCATGTGCGACCGGCGCGGCGCCGTGTACGAAGGGCGGGAAGGACTGAACCCCGCGAAGGAGGAGATCGCGGCCGTTACCAACCGCGAGAAGCGTTCGGGGTCGCTCGCGGACATGCTCCGCGGGGCGGATGTGTTCATCGGGGTATCCGGTCCCGGTACGGTGACGGAGGAAATGGTACGGAGCATGGCTCCGGAGCCCATCCTTTTCCCCATGGCCAATCCCACGCCCGAGATCATGCCGGAGCTGGCCAGAGCCGCCGGCGCCAGGATCATCGGCACCGGACGCAGCGACTATCCCAACCAAATCAACAACGTGCTGGCTTTCCCGGGCATCTTCCGCGGTGCGCTGGATGTTCGTGCCAGCGACATCAACGATGCGATGAAGATCGCCGCCGCCCGTGCGCTGGCGGATCTGGTGGGCGACGACCGGAGAGAGGATTACATCATCCCCAACGCCCTGGATCCCCGGGTGAGGGACGCGGTAGCGTCCGCCGTAGCAAGGGCCGCCAGAGAGACCGGCGTCGCCAGACGGTAAGCAGGGGACATATTTCATATTTATATAGGATCGAACTCTGTATTCCTGATATCCTGACGATCGGCTGAAAGCTGCGGGCAGGCGGAGCCTCCCGGCTCTCCCTGTCCGCGCTTTTTATAATGAGGAGGAACTGACATGAAATGTATCACCGCCCTGCTTGTGGCTGTTGTGCTGGTCTTATGTACCGTCGGCTGCTCGGAAAAGAGGAGCGGAAAGGCGGTGTTAACGGCCTGTGAATATGCGGAGACGGGACGCATGGACGGCAGCTACCTTTCTCTGACGGTGACACGGAAGACTGAGGCGGGTGAACTGGAGTTCCGGGCTTCCGCCGGTGCGGAAACAGAACCGCTGGATGTGCGGACGGCGGTCCTCCCGGACGTGCTGGATCGGGCGGCGGAAACAGCGGAGCGATGGGGCATGAAGGATTGGACGGTCGGGGCGGCGCTGACCGTGCCGGAGGACGGGGTGACGGCCCTGAGGCTGACTTATGCCGACGGGACCCGCCTGTATCTGTCTACCGCCGATGAACTTCCCGAGGGGGGAGAAGCCGCGCTGGACGAGATGCGTGAAACGCTGTTCTCGGCTGCCACCACGGAAGGGGCGCCCGTGTTCGGCGGGGAGGACGCACCGGTGGACCTGAGTGTGCTGGCGGCACCTGAGCCGGCTGCGGAGGACGTTGCGGGCGGCCTGAGTGAGGAGGGAAAGGCCGTGATCGGCGCACTGCGCGAACAGACGACAGATGCCGGAGGCGTGTACGCGGTCGCTTTTCTCGGGTCACCGGATACCAGCGGCGGAGGCGTGGCATCGGATAGAGGCTACCTGACGCTGATGCTTCAGGCGGAGGGCTACGATGACCTGACTTTCCTGGCAGAACTCCCTGTGGACCGTTTTGTTGAACTGTCGGAGGGCCGCACGCTGTATATGGTCCTGGCGTTGGATCCGGCAGCGGAGATCGAGGTATACAGGGGAACGACGGCTGCCCGGGACGCGCTGGTTTTCCGCGGGGACGGAGAGCTTCCCCTGGTGCTGCGCTGCGGGGCCGACCCGACGGTGCAGGATGCTCTCGTAGTGATATCCGCCTCGGATGGAAGCGTCACGGAACTGAGCCCGGGCCTGACGGATGAGGGACAGATCGTCCCTCTGATGAGAGGATACGACTGTTCGGCCTATAACCGGGCGGTGGGATGACGGCAGATGGAAAGACGGCAGCCGGAGAGGTCTTCTGACGAGCCCTTCCGGCTGCCGCCTTTGTGTAAAAAAGGAATCTTCGGAAGGACAAGACCTGCTCGGAGGCAAAGAGCCGGAAGGGGAAAAACAGCTATACAATGTCAAAAAAAACCGGCGTATCTTGTGCAATCCGCTTGATTCAATTTACATTGTGTGATAAAGTAACAATGATATATTGCCTCTTCTGTAAAAAGAAGGATAATCGGCGGTGTATCTGCAGTCCTGTTAGATCCTGAGAGGAGGAGTTGGCATGAAAAAGATTCTTGCGGTGCTTCTGAGCCTCGTCATGGTGCTGAGTCTGCTCGGCCCTGCTGCCGCGGCATTGGAGGAAGACACCGTCCGGACGGAACCGACGGAAGCGGCCGTTGTGGCCGCGGAAGAGGAGCCGGTTCCTGCGGAGAACGAGGAGACGGTAACCGCAGAGCAGCCCGCTGCCGAAGAGACTGGGGAAGCGACGGTGGAAACCGCCATCGAAGCGCCTGCCGAAGCCGAGGCACCGGAAGCGGAGGAACCCGCTCAGGTGCCCGCTGAGGAAGAAATGGAAGCGGTGACTCCGGAAGAGGAAGTCGCTGCAGAAGAAACCGTTCCTGCAGAGGAAGAGACCGCAGAGGAGGAAGAACCGGCCGAAGAGCCGGAGGAGGAACCCGCACCGGTCGTCATCCCCACGGAGTTCGTGAAGGAGCTGGACAATGTTACCGTTACCGCGGCGACGGAGTCCGGGGCATTCCAGGTGCCTGTGGAACTGCAGGTCACCCCTCTGGAGGAAGGATCTGACGCCTATAATAAAGCGGACGAGAAGCTGTCCAGGGAGGGCTATGCCTACGACGGCATGCTCGCCTTTGACATCGGCTTCGTCGATGAAAGCGGCGCCTCCGTGGAGCCTGACGGCGAAGTTTACGTCTCGCTGAAGCTGAAACCGGGCGGCGTTGTTCCCGAGAACGCGGAAACGGCCCTGGTCGCCCACATCACGGACGACGGCGTTGAGCCCGTGGCTGATACCGCCGGCCTTACGCCCGGCGCGGTTACCCTGGCAGCCGGCGCGCTGAACGCCGACTTCGTCGTGGACAGCTTCTCCACCTTCACCATCACCTGGACGGTGGAGGGCGAAGAGATGACGGCCACGATCCACTTTGTTGAGATAAACGAAGACGGAACGGTCACGGATCTGGAATCTGAAGTAAGCCTGGATACAAGTGCGGCCAGCGTCAGCCTGAATACTGATTTTCCGGACGTTGGAGGAAAGGAATATCGCTTTGTCGGCGGTTATTACGCGACAGAAGCGGTGACCCATCCAGCGGACGACGCCGTCAATATCAACGCGACGTTAACGAAGGCGGAGGATGGGACCTGGACCTGCACGCCGGTCGATGGCAGCGCTGCGATCACTATCGCGTCCGGCAGCCATCTTTACGCGACCTATAAGCAGTTTGTTCCCGCCGGCACGACGCCTGAAACCGGGGACGCCAGTCTGATCAAACCGGATTCAATCAAAAACGTAACAGACAACGGAGACGGAACCTACACCATCCGTTTGGATATCAACGGTCATCAGCACCAGGAAAAGCAGGGCGCCAACGTTCTGCTGGTGTTTGACCGTACGTCCAGCATGGTGGACAACAATATGGGATCTGTTACACGGTTCGCGGCAGCGAAGAGTGCGGTTCACACGTTGGTGGACGCGCTTGATCCGGCAAAGAATCCCATCACGATGGCAGCCATGTCCTTTGCAAGAACAGCGGATGCGAATTATGTTAACTGGACGGGCAGCGGCTCGGCAATAACCGGCTTTACGGATGGGCTTGCGGCGGCGCCGAGTGGAGCTACTCCCGGCAGCGGCGGAACGAACTGGGAAGCCGCGTTCGATATGGCCAAGACGATCATCAACGGTCTTCCTGCCGCCAACAGGACCAATCCGACGTATCTGGTCTTCCTGACAGACGGAAATCCGACGATCTATGTCGGGTCAAACACCATCAATCAGGCAAATCAGAACTCCGCAGAGTATACCAGAGCCAGAACGTCCGCGTCCGGCGTCAACAGTGCGATCCCGATCTATGGGATCCTCTGCGCCAATGCGAACGACGGCCCGCTGTTCAATACGCTGATGACGCAGCTGGCAACGGCAGCCTATGGAAGCCATGAGACGCACTATGTCCTTGCCGACAACGAGAGCACGCTGACGAGTACGTTCCAGGAGATCGGCAACAAGATCCTGGCTGATCTGGGCGCCTCTCAGGCGTCCACGAACGACGGCGTCACTTCTCTGTCTGCGACCAGTGCGACCGCCGGAGCGGCCGGAGCATTCAAATACTATAAGACGGCCAGACCTGAGGGCATGGAGGACGACCAGATCATTCCTCAGAGCCAGCTCGTTCCCTGGGACAAAGCTCCCGCGGCGTCCTACAGCTCCAGCACAGGTGTCACCTGGGATCTTGAATCTGTAGGCGTGCTGGAGGATAACACTTCCTACACACTGGAGTTTACCGTCTGGCCGAGTCAGGCCGCTTATGACCTGATCGCCGATCTGAACAACGGCCTGAAGTCTTACGACAGCCTTGACGATGCGACAAAGGCACAGGTCTATGAAAGCGGCGGAAAGTATTACCTGAGGACCAATACCAACTTTGATACGACCTATTCTTTCCAGAACGAGCAGTATAAAGACCCGGGAACGACTCAGTCGGAAGGCAGCATGCTGCTTCCCACCGAGACGATCAGCGTGGAGAAGATCTGGAACAACCTTCTCGATCAGAAGGAACCGCCCCAAAGCGCCACTCTGTATCTGATGAAGGGTGACGAAGAATATCTGGTCGGAGATAACGCCATTGTAGTTTCCGCGGCTACGGATTGGAAAGCGGAAGTTTATATCTCTCTTGGACAGATCCAGCAGGACAAAACGGACAATTCCTACACGGTGCTGGAGACTGGCCACGATTATACGATCACCGAGTCGGCGGAATCGTCCTACAGATGGGAACTGACCAGCGACATATTCCGTCCCATGGTCATCAACGGCGAGGTCGTGATGCTGATCAAGGATGACAGCGTCACGGGTACGGACGGCGTTGACTATTACACGATCGACGGGAGCAAGTACAAGCCGGCGGAGGGATCCAATAATCTGAGAGCATGGAACGACCGCCGCAGCTGGCTGCAGATCGAAAAGAAGGTCACCGGTGATGGTGCCGATCCCGACGCCATGTTTGAGTTCACGGTCACCGTGACCGACGCCAATGGGGACGACGTCTGGTTTTCCGTCTATGATCCGACGGCGGAGACGAACCCTGTAAAGGGTCTGACCACCAACGCTACGCCGGAAGAGGGCGATACGGGTTACTACTACGCGGCCAGCGGAACGGCAATCACGGTGGAGATCAAGGCCGGCTGGACCCTGAGGTTCACGAACCTTCCCTCCGGCAGCACCTATGAGATCGAAGAGACGACGCTGCCCGACGGGTTCCGGTTCGTCCAGGCGGAAGACCGTCAGGTGGTGGATACGCAGGCGGATCAGGATGATCCGGAGAGACCCACCATCAGCGAGGCCACGGTCACCGGAACGATCAACGTTCCGAACGTTGAGTTCTACGTCGACTATACCAACAAGTATGAAGAGACGGAAATCGAGATCACCAAGGTGTGGGAGGACAACGACGACCAGATCGGTTCCCGCCCCACCGCGGAAGAATACAAGGAGAACGTAGCCCTGCTCGTGAACGGCGAGGCATCCGCGGATTACGATGACAAGCTCACGATAACGGACAACGGCGACGGCACCTATACCGTCAAATATGCGGGCCTGCCAAAGTACATCGACAATAAAGAGGCGACCTACCAGGTACAGGAAACTCCGGTTCCCGAGGGATATACCGCCTCTACTGAGGATCCCGTCGCTGACGGCGGCCAGATCACCAATACGCTGAAAGTCGGCAGCCTGACCATCAGCAAAACCGTCGAGAGCGAGCTTGATGAAGATAAGAGCGCGAAATTCACCTTCACAGTGACGCTGAGCGACACGACGATCAGCGGCACATTCGGCGACATGACGTTTACAAACGGCGTAGCCACGTTCGAGCTGACGGACGGTCAGAGCGCAATAGCCACCGGGCTGCCGGCGGGCGTGACCTACGAAGTGGTCGAAGAACCCAGCGACGCCTACGAAACCACAAAGACCGGCGACTCGGGCACGATCGAGAAGGACGGTACGGCCGCGGCGCAATTTACCAACGCCAGAAAGATGATCGACGTAACGATCACCAAGGTATGGGTGGACGAGGATAACAAATACGGCGTGCGTCCGGACGACGTGACCGTCGAGCTGTATGCCGATGAAGAAGTTTACAGATCCGACGCCATCGCCGAAACGGACAAGTGGACCGTTACCTACACCGTGCCGGAATACACCACGGAAGGCGAAAAGATCACATACTCCGCCGATGAGCAGCAGGTAAAGGCCGGTTACGTCAAGACGGTGGAAGGCGACGCCGCGGAGGGCTTTACCATCACGAATAAGTTCGAGCCGCTGTTTGCCGATCCTCCGGTAGGAAAAGCGATCGACGGAGAGCCGAGAAAGGACGAGACCTTCACCTTCAAGATGGTCGGATCCTCCACCACGGATACCGTTCCGATGCCTGAGGGTGCGGAAGGCACCGAGATGACCATGGAGATCGTCGGAGCCGGGGCCGATGAATTCGGCGAGTTTGCCCTGGTCGAACCGGGCACCTACACCTATGTGATCAGCGAGGTGCCGGGAAGCACAGAGGGTTATAACGAAGGCTACACCTACGACGATACGGTTTATACCGTGGAGTTCGTGGTGACGACGGCGGAAGACAACTCCCTTGTGATGACGACAAAGGTCAACGGGGAAGAGGTCAAAGAGCTCACGGCTCAGTACGTCACCTTTACCAACAGGTTCGAAGAGCCGACCGTGGATATCTCCGGAACCAAGACCTGGAACGACGCGGACGATCAGGATGGCAAACGCCCGGAAAGCATCACGATCAATCTCCTGGCCGACGGAGAGAAGGTCGACAGCGTGACGGTGACGGAAGCCGACGGATGGAAGTTTGAATTCAAGGGCGTGCCGAAGTACAACGAAGACTTTGAGGAGATCGTGTATACCATCACTGAGGAAACGGTGGACGGCTATGAGACGGAGATCACCGATTTCGACGTGACGAACACCCACGATCCCGAGAAGGTGGATGTTTCCATCGCCAAGGTCTGGGACGATAACGACGACCAGGACGGCAAGCGCCCCGAGAGCCTGACGGTGACCCTGTCCAACGGTGACAAAGTCACGCTGAATGAGGAAAACGAATGGAAGGCGACCATCGAGGGCCTGCCCAGGTTCGAAAAGGGTGAAGAGATCAAGTACACCTGGACGGAAGCCAGCGTGGACGGTTATGAGCTCACCGATACCACGGTAGAGGAGTATCTGACGACGCTGACCAATACCCATACGCCGGAAGTGACGAAGGTGGAAGTGACGAAGGTCTGGACGGACGCCGACGACAAGGACGGCATCCGGCCCGACAGCGTGACCATCAATCTGCTGGCCGACGGAAAAGAGACGGGCGCGAGCGTGACGCTGAACAAGGACAACAGCTGGAAAGGCACTTTCATCAACCTGCCGAAGTACGCCGACGGGAAGGAGATCGAATACACGATCAGCGAAGTTGCGGTGGAAGGCTACACGACCACCATCAGCGGCAGCGCCGCCTCCGGATTCACGGTGACGAACGTTCACGTGCCGGATGACACCCCGTCGACGGGCGACAGCAATCTGCTCGGCCTGTGGACGGCGCTCCTGAGCGTGTCTGCTCTTGGCATCGGCGCTGTACTGAAGCCCAGAAGAAAAAAGGACTGAGCCTTTGAGGGCTCGTCCTGAGTCGTGAACAGCGAGCCCCGCGGCCACAGGCTGCGGGGCACGCTGCGTTTTCCTTTGCAGGATGTACGGAGACAGGGAAAAGGCACGGTAAGCGAACGGAAAAGAACAGAAAACAAGCCGCGGCACGGGAAGCGTTTCCCGTGCCGCGGCTTATCCCGAACCGCCGGAGATGACTTCAGGACGACCCGTCACCTGCCTCGGCATCCAGCCGCACCCGTGCCCTGTTCATGGCGGGGCGGTAAAGGAACAGCAGCAGGACTATGGCAATCGTCCAGCCGATGGGATAGGAGATGTAAAGATGGAACAGAGACGGATGGTGCGGGAAATAGGCGAAGGACCAGATGAGACGAAAGAAGAACAGAGCAAAAATGTTTACTGCGGCCGGAAGGATGGAGACGCCGTATCCGCGCAGATGGGCGTTGATCGTTGCCATAATGGCGTAGATGAATACGAAAGAGACGACGGCGAGCGCTCTGTCTGCCCCGAAAGCCACGGCCTCCGGAGTGTGCGGCAGGAAGAGTGAGACAATCCGGAACCGGAGTACCGCACCGATTCCTCCGAGGAGAATGCCACAGCCCACCGTAATGACAAGGGAACGCCGGAATACCGTGCCTGCCCGGGCGTGATCTCTTGCGCCGACGCACTGCCCGGTGAATACCGTACAGGCCTGGGAGAGGGATTCCAGTGTCATGAAAACCAGGCCATCCACATTGAGAGCGGCGGCGTTTCCGGAAACGGCCAGAGAGCCCAGAGAGTTTACGCACGATTGCAGGGGAATGTCCGATGCGGCCAGCATGGATGTCTGCAGACCGGCCGGCAGTCCGATCCTCAGGATGCGTGCGATCTTCTGTTTTCTGAGACAGAGCCGGTCCAGATGCAGCCGCCAGGGCTCTGCCTCCCGCAGTAAGGCGCGCACGGCGAGTATGGCGGAAAGGTATTGGGTGATCACCGTAGCCGCCGCTACGCCGACGACGTCCCAGTGGAAGACGGCTACGAAAATGATGTTCAGAAGCAGATTGCAGGCGCCGGAGATGGTGAGGAAGATAAGGGGATTGCGGGCGTCCCCCCTGACGCGCATGAGGGAGGCGCCGGTGCCGTAGACCATCTGCGCAGGCATGCAGAGGAAGTACAGCCGGAGGTATACGACGGAACTGTCGATGATGTCCGCCGGTGCTCCCATGAGGTTCAGCACCGGACGGGAGAGGGCTTCGCCCAACGCAAGGACGAAAAGCCCGATGAGAAAGGCGAGCAGCACGGAAACATGCATGGTCTCATGATAGCTGTCCGTATCTCCCGCCCCAATGTCGTTGGCCGCGCAGACGGTGACGCCGGCGGCCAGACCTCCGAAAAATCCGACGACGAGCATGACGAAAGCGAAGGTCGCGCCGACGGCGGCCAGTGCCTCACTTCCGGCATAACGCCCGACAACAAGGCTGTCGGCCGAGTTGAACAGCATCTGCAGCCAGCTGGTCAATACCAACGGCAGGGAAAAACGAAGAAGACTGCCGGTAACGCTTCCGTGAAGCATGTCCACTTTTTTCACAGGATCCCCTCCCAGTGCGATCGATGGCCTTTCAAAGACAGTATAGCGGCTCCGCCGGGGATTGACAACCGCCGTCATGGCACCGGCGGCTTCGGCTTGACGCGCCACGTCCCGTCGGATACAATAGAAAACCGTAAAAAAGCATTCTACGGAGGACGTGGATATGACCGTTTCTGAAAACGCCCGGAGGCGGAGAAAAAAGAGAAAAACGGCGGCGGTGATCACGGCGGTCGTCATCGTCGTGCTGGTGGCCGCTCTGGCCGTCGGCGCCGCGCTCGTCGCAGCGGATCTGCAGAAAAAAAGGCAGGCGAAGGAAGAAGCTGAAGCTGCCGCGGCGGCGGAGGCAGCCCGCCAGGCGGAGGAAGCGGAACAAGGGGACGAACCGACGCCGGAACCAGAGCCGGAGGTGCCGCTGGCATGGCTCACCGGATACATGGCCGGAAATGAGAACGAGATCTTCCTGCAGGATGAGGCTGGGCAGCCGGCGTACGCGGTGATACGGGGCACGCCGGTGGAATATGCGCAGCGGCCGGACGGCCGGCTGCAGGTGCGCGTGGGCGGCGTAGAGGGCTTCTGTCAGCCTGGAGCTGTCACGGACGATCCCACACGGGTGGTACCGGAGCAGGTGCAGTACGTACGTACGGCGGTGAATCTGCGTACGGAGGAAGGGAAGATCCTGGACTACCTGACAAATAAGGGGGATACCGTCTCCATCCTCGGATGCGACCGCACGGAGGAGGACGGTTCCGTCCATCTGTACAAGGTGGCTGTGAACGGCAACGAGGGATACCTCGCACCGAAATACATGACGGATACCTATGAGGGCGCCATGGCCAATTACGACCAGGACGGTCTGTATCAGATCCACGCCGGACGGGGCGACAGCTACGGCGGCGGCAGCGGCGATAATCTGGATTACTTTCCAAGGGAGAAACCGGACTTTTCCGACTGGGGCAACGTCATGCCCGACGAGGTCCGTGCCCTGTATCTGAACGTGGAATCCGCGGACGACATCGACGACTATCTGGCTATCGCGGAGGGAACGGGCATCAATACCTTCATCTTCGATATCGAAGACGGCGGCAGCGTGGCCTTCCCGTCCCCTGCGATGGAGGAGTACAGTCCAGCCACCTATGGCAGCGCCTACCATACCGCGGAGGAATTTGCCAGCTACGTGAAAAAGGCGAAGGACGCCGGCTATTACGTGGTGGGACGCATCACTACGTTCATCGACTATAATTTTGTCTATGACCATCCGGAATGCGCCATTCTTGATCAGAACGGCGAGACAAAGTATCTCAACGGAAGCTACTGGCCCAGCGCCTTCAATCGATATGTGTGGGAGTTCAAGGTGGCCATGGCCATCGACGCCATCGAGATGATCGGGTTTCAGGAGATCCAGTTCGACTACTGCCGGTTTCCGGATCTGACCTACCGATATGAGAAGGAAGGGACCATCGACTATCAGAACACCTACAGTGAGACCAAGGCGCAGGCGCTGCAGCGGTTCCTCATGTACGCTACGGACATGATCCACGAATACGGCGTCTATGTAGGCGTGGACGTATTCGGCGAGAGCGCGTACAACTACATCACGGCCTATGGTCAGTACTGGCCGGCTCTGAGCAACGTAGCGGACGTGATCAGCGGCATGCCCTATCCGGACCACTTTGACGCCTACAACGGCTACCGGCCCTGGGAGCACCCCTATGAGACACTGTACGAATGGGGGACCTATGCCGCTGCCCGCCAGACGGAGATCCCGACTCCCGCCAGGGTGAGGACCTGGATCCAGTGCTACGACGCCATCAAGAACCCGTACAACACCTACGGTACGGCGGAGATCACGGCAGAGATCCGCGGCCTGCGCGACGCCGGGCTGAGCGGAGGCTACATGACCTGGAACGGAAGCTCCAGCCGCGGAAAGTACAGAGAAGTGCGCGAGGCCTTCAATTACTGAAGAGGAACAGGAATCCGGCCCGGCGTGACCATGTCACGCCGGGCCGGATCCTGCACATGGCTGATACCGCCGCGTCACTCGGGAGCATCCGGAAGCTGAGGACCGTCCGGTTCCCGCTTGCGGAGCCTGGCCAGAAAGACCAGGCAGATGACGATGGAGACAAAGGAACTGACCGGGGCGGGGATGCCGACGTGGGTCAGCGTTGCCCGGGGCATCCGCCCCAGAAGCATGGTCATCGGAACACGCAGGCCAAAGGTGGTGATCAGGGAGTGTACCATCGTGAACACCGAATGTCCGCAGGCATTGAAGTATCCGTTCATGATGAATACGAAGCTGAGCATCATCTGGTCAAAGGCGTAGGACCTCAGATACTGACGGCCCTGTTCAATGACCATCGGATCCTTGGAGAATAATCCGATCAGCGTCCCGCCGCGAAAGAAGGCGTACAGGGCAAACGCCGTCGTGAGAACGAAGCAGATGCCTATGCCCGTCCACATGCCCTGCCTGGCCCGTTCCGGCTGTCTGGCGCCGATGTTCTGAGCGGCCAGAGTGGAGACGGAAGCGGAAAAGGCAACGGTCGGCATGACGGCGATGTTGATGATCTTCTCCGCGATGCCTCCGGCAGCGCTGGCCTCCATGCCGAAATCGTTGATGACCCGCGTGATCAGAACGAAGGAGAGGTTCACAAGAAACTCTTGAAGGGCGATCGGCGCTCCGATCTTCGTGATCTGGCCGATGCAGGATCCGTCGAACCGGACGTCCTCCCGGTACAGCTTTACGGGACGCTTTACCAGAAGATAGATCAGCGCGGTGAAAAAGCTGACCGCCTGACTGCCCACGGTGGCGAGCGCGGCGCCGGCGGCGCCCATGCCCAGGATCTTTACCAGCACATAGTCGGCAATGATGTTTGTCACGCTGCTGACGGCGACGCACAGCAGAGGAGCGCGGGAGTCGCCGAGCCCTCGCAGAAGTCCGGTGAGCACGTTGTACCCTACGATGAAGATCACGCCGCAGCTGCAGATGAACAGGTAGCGGAAGGTCTGTTCCACGGCCCCCGCCGGAGTGTTCAGAAGGCCGACGATGGGCCGGCAGAAAACCAGAAGGGGGACGGTGACGACGACCGCGATCACGGCAAACAGAGCGATGGCGGCTCCTACGACCCGTGAAATGTCCCGATGGCGCTGAGCACCGGCGTACTGGCCGACGGAAACGGTCAGACCGGTGGTGAAGCCTGCGATCGTGATCGTGATCACGAAAGTGAGCATGCTCGCGGTGGCTACGCCGGAGACGTCCGCCGTAGAGGCAAAATGGCCCACGATCCACATGTCCACGGAACTGTAGAGGATCTGCAGCAGGTTGGCCAGAAGCAGGGGAACGGCAAAGCGAGTCAGCGCTTTGGGGACGGGATCGCGCAGGAGAGACTGATTGTATTCCATGGACGGCAGCTCCTTTTTGGTATGGGGAAATCATAGCAGGAAGCGGGCGCCTTTGCAAATAATTTACAAATGAGTATTCCCTTTTCAGATGGAATAAGGTAGAATATTTTCGGAAAACAAGAGACCGGAGGTGGCGTCCATGGAAGAACGGAAGCCCGCGTATAAGCGCGTGCTGATCAAGGTCAGCGGGGAAGCGTTGGCGGGAGACAGGCATTTCGGCCTGGATTTTGAGGTCATCAGAAACGTCTGCGAGGTCATCCGGCGCTGTCTGGACGCCGGAGTGCAGATCGGCCTGGTGGTGGGCGGCGGCAATTTCTGGCGCGGCCTGAAGGACGGCAATGGGAAGATGGAGCGTACCCGGGCGGACTACATGGGCATGATGGCAACGGTGATGAACAGCCTTGCCGTGGCGGACGTAATGGAACAGATGGGCATACCGGTGCGCGTCCAGACGGCCATTGAAATGCGTCAGGTGGCGGAACCTTATACCCGTCAGCGGGCGGTTGCCCATCTGGAAGAGGGCAAGGTGGTCATCTTCGGATGCGGCACCGGCTGCCCGTATTTTTCCACCGATACGGCCGGCGTGCTTCGGGCGGTGGAGATCGGGGCGGACATGCTCCTGCTGGCAAAAAATGTGGACGGCGTATACAGTGCCGACCCGAAGAAGGACCCATCCGCCGTACGGTTCGACGCCATTAGTTATGAGGAAGTGCTGGCCAGGAATCTGGCCGTGATGGATTCCACCGCCACGTCGCTGGCGATGGACAATAAGATGCCGGTGGCCGTGTTTGCCCTGGAGGATCCGGAGAACATCTATCGGGTCGTGATGGGGGAGCATGTGGGGACCATCGTAAGCTGAACGGAGGTACGCGATATGCTGAGCGAGTACAGAAGAAAGATGGGAAAGACCATCGAGTCCCTCAAGACGGACAACAATGCGGTGCGGGCAGGAAGAGCCAATACCGCGGTCCTGGATCAGATCACCGTCGAGTACTATGGGGTGGAGACCCCCATCAACCAGGTGGCTACGGTAGCCGTGCCGGATCCGCGCACCATTACCATCACCCCGTGGGACAAGACGAGCCTGCGTCCGATCGAAAAGGCCATACAGATGAGCGAACTGGGCATTAATCCGCAGAACGACGGAAAGATGCTGCGCCTGATCTTCCCCCAGCTGACGGAGGAACGGCGCAAGGAGCTGGTTCGTCAGGTAAAGGGATACGGGGAAGCCGCCAAAGTGGCCATACGGAACATCCGGCGTGACGCCATGGACGACTTCAAGGCCATGAAAAAGGAAGGCGAACTCACCGAAGACGACGTGAAGGATCTGGAAAAGGATCTCCAGAAGCTGACGGATGAGTTCATCCGGGAAGTGGACGCCGTGACGGCGGACAAGGAAAAGGAACTGTTCGAGATCTGATGGGGCGGACGGTGCTGTCCGGTCTGTTCGGACTTCTGAAGAAAAAGACTGCGCAGGCGGGGCGGCCGGACATGAGCCGGCTCCCCCGCCATATTGCGATCATCCTCGACGGCAACGGGCGCTGGGCTAAGCAGCGGGGGCTGCCGCGTCGTTCCGGCCACGCCGTGGGGGCGGACACCTTCCGCACCGTGGCCACCTATTGCCGGGATCTTGGCGTTCAGTATCTGACGGTGTACGCTTTCTCTACGGAGAACTGGAAGCGCCCCGCTCAGGAGGTGGACGCCATCATGAAGCTGTTGGGTGATTTTCTGGATGAAGCCGCCCGGGATGTGGATAAGAACCGGGTGTTCGTCCACGTCATGGGCGATCTTTCCGTACTGAGCGACGAACTCAGAGAGAAGATCCGACGCACTGAGGAGATCAC
The DNA here is from genome assembly GCA_017519975.1 of Oscillospiraceae bacterium. Lineage (GTDB taxonomy): Bacteria > Bacillota > Clostridia > Oscillospirales > Oscillospiraceae > Alloscillospira. The sequence continues at coordinate 18,423 of JAFWRM010000009.1, forward strand.
GAGCCGTTACGCCGGATCACAGGTGAACATATGTGTCAACTATGGAGGACGGCATGAGATCTGCCAGGCCGTGGAGCAGTTCATGCGCACGTATCCGGACCACGACGGCCCGGTGAGCGAGGAAGATCTGGCTTCCTGCCTGTATACGGCGGGCATGCCCGATCCGGATCTGCTGATCCGGCCGGGCGGAGAGTTCCGCCTGAGCAATTTTCTGATCTGGCAGACGGCGTATACCGAGTTTTATTTTACGGATGTCCTGTGGCCCGATTTTACCGAGCGCGATCTTGACGCCGCCATTCTGGCCTATCAGAAACGGGATCGCCGATTCGGGGAAGTGAAATGATCTCTCCCCGCGGCAGAGAAAGGAGCGTAGTGTATGAAAGCGAGGATCCTGGTCGCCGCGGTCGCGGTACCCGTTCTGTTTGTGATCCTGTTTTTTCTCCCTCCCGTCGTGCTCGCCGTCGTTACGGCTGCGCTGTGCGCCGTAGCCGCGGTGGAGTTCATGCGGGCCGCATGCGGAGAGCTTTCCGCATCGGTCAGGTACACCACGGTCGCGGCGGCGGCGCTGATGCCGCTGACCCGACTGACGGGAAATGCCGGCGCACCCATCCTGGTGGGTTTGGTCTACCTGCTTACGCTGTTTGCCGTTGCCGTGTTCCGCTATGAGAGAGAACAATCGGTTTCCGTACGGAATCTGCTTTCCTGTGTGTTCGCTGCGATCGTCTACCCGACCCTGCTGGGCACGCTCAACGGGCTGAAGGCCATGGAAAACGGCCGGCTGCTGGTGCTGCTGCCCATTATTATCACCTTCTGCTGTGACAGCGCCGCCTATTTCAGCGGCGTGTATCTGGGCAGAAAGAAGGTCACGCCGCTGGTCAGCCCCCATAAATCTCTGGAAGGGTTCCTGGGAGGACTGGTTGGAGGCGTCGCGTGCGTGATGATCTACGGACTGATCGTGACGCTGGCCTCTCAGGTTACGGTACGTTTTGGCCTGCTGGCCGCATACGCCGTTCTGGGCTGCCTTGCGTGCGAGCTCGGTGATCTGGCTTTCTCACTGATCAAGCGCCTGTGCGGGGTAAAGGATTACGGCAGGCTGATCCCCGGCCACGGGGGAGTGCTCGATCGCTTTGACAGTATGAGCTTCGTGGCACCGCTTGTTTACGCGCTGGTGCTGCTGATCCCTGCCATGGGATGAGAATACGGCCTTCGGGGCCGCGGGGCCTGAGCTGCCGCGGTCCTTTTTCTTTCGGTCCTGAGAGGATCGGGGAGGTGGATCATGACTGAACATACCGTTGCCGTCCTGGGTTCTACCGGGTCGATCGGAACTCAGACGCTCGAAGTGTGCGCTCTGCTGGGGATCGGCGTGACTGCGCTGTGCGCAGGGCGGAACATAGATCTTCTGGAAGCGCAGGCCAGGCAGTTCCGTCCTGCCGTCGTGGGCGTGGCGGATACGGAAGCCGGCAGGACGCTGAGATCGCGCCTGGCGGATCTGCCCTGCCGTGTCGTTTACGGCGCGGAAGCCGCGCAGGAAACTGCGGCGGATCCCGGCGCGGATGTCGTGGTAACGGCGATGACCGGCACGGCGGGCCTGCTGCCCACCATGGCGGCCGTGCGCGAAGCAAAAAGGATCGCTCTGGCGAACAAGGAAACGCTGGTGTGCGCCGGGCGTCTTGTGATGGCTGCAGCTGCGCGTCACGGAGCACAGATCGTACCGGTGGACAGTGAGCATTCCGCGATCTTCCAGTCCATGGATAACCACGCGGGCGTCCGCCCTACGGGCATCAAGCTCACAGCGTCCGGGGGCCCTTTCCGAGGTCTCACCTGGGAGGAAATGCGGGCCATGCCTCCGGAACGTGCCCTGAAGCACCCGAACTGGAGCATGGGGGCCAAGGTGACCATTGACTCGGCAACGATGATGAACAAGGGGCTGGAACTGATCGAAGCCATGCACCTGTTCGGGATGGCTCCTGAAAATATCGAGATCCTGGTGCATCCCCAGAGCATCGTACACTCTGCGGTGGAATACGCGGACGGCGCCGTGATCGCTCAGATGGGAACTCCGGACATGCGGCTGCCCATTCAGTATGCGCTGACCTGGCCGGAGCGCCTGCCCTGTCCTGCGCCGCGGCTGGATCTGGCGGCTCTCGGTACGCTGACGTTTGAAAGACCTGATCTTACCGCTTTCCGGTGCCTGAGACTGGCCGTGGAGTCTGCCGGGCGGAGCATGAGCGCCTGCTGTGCCATGAACGCGGCCAATGAGATCGCAGTGAACCGCTATCTGAGGGGCGATCTGTCCTTCGGAGGGATTTATGAGACGGCGGCCGCCGTAACGGAAAAGCTGGCCGGAACGCCGGCAGATACACTGGAGGAGGTCCTTGCGCTCGACGCCGAGGCCAGACGGCTGGCGGCGGAGCTGGGAGTGACGTAGAAAATGAAGATCGTGTACATACTGATCGCCATTCTGGCGTTCGGGGTGCTTATTGCCGACCATGAGCTGGGCCATTTTCTCATGGCCCGGCTGTGCGGTGTAAAAGTGAATGAGTTTTCCATAGGGATGGGTCCGGCCCTGCTCAAAAAACAGGGGAGGGAGACCCTGTACTCCCTGCGTCTGGTCCCCATCGGAGGCTATTGTGCCATGGAGGGGGAGGATGAAGATACCGGAGACCCCCGCGCCTTCAGCACCCAGCGCCGGCTGAAGAAGTTCGTGATCCTGGTGGCCGGGGCTCTGAACAACTTTCTCCTGGGATTTGTGATCATCCTGCTGCTGGTCCTGCTGGTGTACAACAAACCCTTTGCCGTTCCGGTGATCGCCGGCTTCGCCGACGGCTTCCCGCAGGAGGGAGAGGCCGGCCTTATGGTGGGGGATACCATTCACAGCATCAACGGATACCGTATTTACTATTCGCAGGATCTGTCAACGGCCGTCAGCCTTGACGACGACGGCGAAATGGATGTGACAGTGATCCGGGACGGGAAAAAGGTCACGCTGCCCAGATATCGGCTGGAAGCCAGAGAGTACGACGGCGAGACCCGCCTGGGCATCGATCTGACGCTGGTGAAGGGCACTTTGGGAGAGAAGCTGAAATACAGCTGCTACACGTGTTACAATTTCGTGCGGATGATCCGCATCAGCCTGCACATGCTGGTGACCGGTGCCGTCGGGCTGAGAGACATGTCCGGGCCGGTGGGTATCGTGAGTACCATCAGCCAGGTGGCCACGGAGTCGGACTCCGTGGCGGAGGGCCTGCTGAACGTGCTGTATCTGGTGGCGTTCATCGCCGTAAATCTTTCGGTGATGAATCTGCTGCCGATCCCGGCGCTGGACGGCGGCAGGATCTTTTTCCTTGTGATAACGTGGGTGATCGAAAGGGTCATCCGCAGAAGATGCGATCCTCGGGTGGAAGGGTATGTGCATTACGTGGGCATGATCCTGCTGCTCGGGCTGATGGCCGTAATCATGATCAGTGACGTGGTGAAGATATTCCATGGATAGCAGACAGATACTTGTGGGCGGCGTAGCCGTGGGCGGGGGAGCTCCGGTCAGCGTACAGTCCATGACCAACACAAAAACGGAGGACGTGGAGAGCACAGTCGCGCAGATCCTGCGTCTGGAGAAGGCCGGGTGTGACATCGTACGGGTCGCGATCCCTACGATGGAGGCGGCACGGGCGGTGGAGGCCATCAAAGAGCGGATCCACATTCCCCTGGTAGCGGACATCCACTTTGACTATCGCCTGGCCGTGGCCTGCGCGGAGCGGGGCGCGGACAAGATCCGCATCAATCCCGGCAACATCGGCGGGGAAGACCGGGTCCGGGCCGTGGTGGAAGCGTGCCGTAAGCGGAACATCCCCATCCGCATCGGTGTCAACGGGGGCAGTCTGGAGCCGGCTGTGCTGGAAAAGTACGGGGGTCCGGTGCCGGAGGCCATGACGGAATCCGCCATGGGTCACGTGCGTCTTCTCAATCGATTCGACTTTGACGATATCTGCATTTCCGTCAAGGCATCCGACGTACCGCTGACGGTGGCGTCCTATCGGCTGCTCCGGCAGATGACGCAGTATCCCCTGCATCTTGGGGTCACCGAGGCGGGTACGGAATACATGGGACTCGTGAAATCCGCTGTCGGTATCGGTACGCTGCTCAGCGAGGGGATCGGGGACACAATCCGCGTCTCACTCACGGCGCCTCCGGAACGGGAGGCGGAAGCGGGCGTTGCCATCCTGAAGGCGGCCGGCCTGCGCCGTGACGGCGTGGAGTTCATTTCGTGCCCCAGCTGCGGGCGCTGCCGCATCGATCTGATCGGCGTGGCGTCTGAGGCGGAGCGTCGGCTGCGCGGCGTTCGCAGAAACATCACCGTGGCCGTCATGGGCTGTGCCGTGAACGGACCGGGGGAGGCCTCCCGTGCGGATTTCGGAATTGCCGGAGGCGACGGAGAGGGAGTGCTGTTCCGGAAGGGACAGGTAGTGAAAAAAGTACCCAACGGGCGTCTCGTCGATGAGCTCATGGCGCTGATCGACGGTACGCCGGAGGAAGAGACAAGGAAGGAACAACGTGGCTGATCGGATACCGTTTTACGACATGTTTCCCGGCTGCCGTCGATTTGACGGCAGCCTTGACGCGCTTCTGAAGGAGGCGGCCGTCACGTCGGCGGTGGCCGACCGGCAGGCCCGCACACTGGAACTTGAGCTGCGGCTGAAGGCGCCGATCGCTCCGGTGGACGTTGCCGCGGTGGAGCAGGCCGTAGCGGAGGAATTCGGCCTTGCGTCCGTGACGGTCACACCGATCTTTCCCAGCAGGACCGTGAAGCGAAGCAGCGACGGTTCCGGCCGGGTGATCCTCGGAAAACCGCCCAAGAAGGCCCAGCCTGTTACCCCCATGAGGGATGTGGAGCTGGAGCTGGGACGCTGTACGGTTCAGGGCGAGGTTTTCGCCGTCAACCACAGGGAAATCCCAAAGGCGAAGGCGTGGGTCGTCAGTTTTGACATGACCGATCATACCGGTTCCGTCCATGTGTCCCGCTTCATGCGGGAGGATGGGGCCGGAGCCGTCGCCGCCGCCATCACGGAGGGAATGACTCTGCGCGTGGCGGGCACTCTGGGTTACAGCAGATTCGATCCTGACCTGACGCTGACTCCGGAGCTCATCGTCACTGCGGAAAGGACGGAGCGCAGGGATCTGGCGGATCGGAAGCGGGTGGAACTGCATCTTCACACGGTCATGTCCGCCATGGACGCCCTGACAAATACGGAAGAAGTGATCAAACGCGCCATTCGCTGGGGCCATCCCGCCATTGCCATCACCGATCATGGGGTGGTGCAGTCTTTCCCCGACGCAATGAAGGCGGCCAAGGACAAGATCAAGGTCCTGTACGGCGTAGAAGGATATTATGTAAACGATGTGGACGACCGCACTGCCGTCTACGGTCCTGTAAAGGGTGGCCTGGACGGGGAGATCGTAGCTTTTGACATTGAAACGACCGGACTGAATACGGAGAAGGAACGCATCACGGAGATCGGCGCCGTCCTGCTGAGAAACGGGGAGGAGGCGGAACGGTTCCAGACCTTTGTGGATCCGGGCATCCCCATCCCGCCGGAGATCACACGACTCACCGGCATCAGGAACGAAGACGTGGCGGGCGCTCCGGGGCAGGAGGAGGCGGTCCGTCAGCTGCTGGCGTTTGCCGGCGGCCGGCCGCTGGCCGCGCACAACGCGGGGTTCGATATCGGCTTCATCTATGAGGCCTGCGAGAGATACGGGATACCCTTCGAACCGGCGTATGTGGATACTCTGGCCCTGTCCAGAGCGCTGCTGCCGGATCTGAAAAACCACCGGCTGGATACGGTGGCGGATCGGCTGAGCCTGCCCCAGTTCAACCATCATCGGGCGTCGGACGATGCGGTGACGGCCGGGCTGATCCTCGGCAGGCTGCTGCAGATGCTTCGCGGAAAGGGTGTGGAACGGGCCGAGGACATCGATCCGTATCTTTCCACGCTGCGGCAGGAAGCTGTCATGAAGCGCCGGTTCAAGCCCAATCACATCATCCTGCTGGTGAAGAGCCAGGCGGGTATCAAGAACCTGTACCGAATCATCACGGACAGCCATCTGAAGTACTTCCACCGGTATCCCATCATGCCGAAAAGTCTTCTGATGCGATACCGGGAGGGGCTGCTGATCGGGTCCGCCTGTGAAGCGGGCGAAGTGTTTCGCCTGATCGCGGATCACCGCAGCCGTCTGGAACAGCGGCGCCTGGCGGAGTTTTATGACTATCTGGAGATCATGCCCATCAGCAACAATATGTTCATGCTGCGCGGGGATAAGCCGCGGGCGGCGAATGTGGAGGAACTGAGAGATCTGAACCGCCGTGTCGTGGCGCTGGGAGAGGAACTGGGAAAGCCGGTGGCCGCAACAGGGGACGTACATTTCCTGGATCCGGAGGATGAGATCTACCGCCACGTGCTGCTGACGGCCAAGGGCTTCGACGATGGCGACGAGGAGCTCCCGCTGTATTTCCGCACGACAGACGAAATGCTGGAGGAGTTTGCCTATCTGGGGCCGGAAAAGGCCGAGGAAGTGGTGGTCACGGTACCCCGTGCCATCGCGGATTCCTGCGAAACGGTGCGGCCGCTGCCCCCGGAAAAGCTGTTTCCGCCGCGCATCGAGCACAGCGCGGAACAGCTCAAGGAGCTTGTCTACGGGCGCATGCGGGAGCTGTACGGTGACGAACCGCCGGAGCTGATCACGCAGCGCATCGAAACGGAACTGGAAGCCATCCTGGGCAGAAATTACGATGTGATCTATATGAGCGCCCAGAAACTGGTGGCCGATTCTCTGGCCCACGGCTATCTGGTGGGATCCCGGGGAAGCGTGGGATCTTCTCTGGTGGCGTACATGAGCGGCATCACGGAGGTCAACTCTCTCCCGGCCCATTATCGGTGCCCGTCCTGCCGTCACACGGACTTCGAGGCCGGCGAAGGGTACGGCTGCGGAGCGGACATGCCGGACGCGCTGTGCCCCGTCTGCGGCACGCCCTACAGAAAAGAAGGGTTCTCCATCCCCTTTGAAACCTTTCTTGGCTTCGGGGGTGACAAGGTCCCGGACATCGACCTGAATTTTTCCGGAGAGTATCAGGCAAACGCGCATCGCTACACCAATGAGCTTTTCGGGTCGGATCACGTTTTCCGTGCGGGCACCATAGGGACGGTAGCGGAGAAGACGGCCTTCGGGTACGTCAAAAAATACATGGAGGTCACGGGAAAGGAACTGTCTCATACGGAGGAAGCCCGGCTGGCCAAGGGCTGCGTCGGGGTCAAACGCACCACCGGACAGCACCCCGGCGGGCTCGTGGTCATTCCGCAGGACATGGAGATCACCGACTTCTGTCCGGCTCAGCACCCGGCGGACGATGCGGAAAGCGACATCATCACCACCCATTTCGAGTACCATTGCATGGAAGCGAATCTCCTGAAGCTGGACGAACTGGGGCATGACGATCCGACGATGATCCGCATGCTGGAGGATCTGACAGGGCTGGATGCCAAGCAGATCCCGCTGGACGACCCGGAGACGATGGCTCTGTTCCGGACGCCGGAGGCAATCGGTCTGGAGCCGGGGGATCCCATCATCGGAGAGACGGGCTCCATCGGCATTCCGGAATTCGGTACGGATTTTACCCGGCAGATGCTGGTGGATACGAAGCCGGAACGGTTTGATACGCTGGTGCGTCTGTCCGGGTTTTCCCACGGTACGGACGTGTGGCTGGGCAACGCGAAGGACCTGATCCTGTCCGGGGTGGCAGACGTCAACCAGACGATCGGCTGCCGTGACGACATCATGCTGTATCTCATATCCTGCGGGATGCCGGAAAAACGGAGTTTCAAGATCATGGAATCCGTCCGCAAGGGGCGCGGCCTGCCGGAAGGCGCTGAGCAGGAGATGAAGGAAGCGGGCGTACCGGACTGGTACATCGAATCCTGCAAGAAGATCAAATATCTGTTCCCCAAGGCGCACGCCGTGGCTTACGTGATGATGGCTTTCCGCATCGCGTGGTTCAAGGTGCACCGGCCGCTGGCCTTCTACGCAGCCTATTTTTACCGGCGCAGCGAGAAGGGAAATTTCGACGCCGCCGTCATGTGCTCCGGAGTGGAGCGGGTGCAGGCACGGATACGAGAAATCCGGGCCAATCCGGACGCGACCGCAAAGGAAGAGGATCTGCTGACTACGCTGGAGGCGGTCTACGAATACTATCGGCGCGGGTTTTCCTTTGCCCCGATGGATCTGTACCGGTCGGAGGCCAAGCGCTTCCTTCCGGACTGGGAGGCGGGCACTCTGACGCCGCCCTTCGTTGCCATCAGTGGACTTGGTGAAGCCGCCGCGTTGGATATCGTGGAGAAAAGACAGGGGAATGAATTCGTTTCCATAGAGGAATTCGCCGCCGCCTGCAGCAAGGTATCCCAGACCAACGTAGAGCAGCTGAAGGAGCTGGGAGCCCTGCACGGGCTTCCGGATACCAGTCAGTTGACACTTTTCTGACAGAAAATCCTTCAAAACGGTACATTTTTGTATATTTTTGAGGAAACTTATCTGTACAAATGCAGGGAATTTGTGCTATAATACTGATAACGACTGCAGTGTGCCTCGGCCTTGGTGGTTGGGGCACACCATTTTTATGGGAAAGGGAGGATGACCGGTGTTTCATGTCGGGGAAGTGGTCCTGTACGGAGCCGAGGGCGTTTTCCGTGTGGATGAGATCTCGCCTAAAAAAATCGGTAAAGCGGTGACGGAATACTATGTTCTCCGTTCCCTTTACCGCGCAAGCAACGTGATGTACATCCCCGTCGGGCACGGGGGCCTGGAAGAGAAAATGTATCCGGTCATGTCGCGGCAGGAGATCGACGATCTGATCGAGCGCATTCCTTCGGCGTGCGTACGCTGGGTGGAAAATGAGAACGAACGTAAGCTTCGATTCAAGGAGATCCTCTCCTGCGGAGACCGGCTGGCTGTGGCAGGGCTGATCCGAACGCTGTACGAGCACCGCATCAATCAGGAGAAGACGGGAAAGAAAATGCATCTGTCCGATGAGCGCTTTCTTAAGGACGCCGAACGGCTGCTGTATGATGAGATCGCGCATGTGATGGAGATCGAACCCAATCAGGTGGCAAGCTACATCGGAGACCGTCTCAACGCTGAAAACTGAAAATGAAGGAAAAAGACCGGCGGAGGCCGGTCTTTCTTTTTTTTGCGGACGTGTTCAAAAGGTGTTTTCTGAGGCAGAGAAAGGATCCGCCCGCGTTCACTGTCCCTTTTCGGAACGCGGAGGCGCCTGCGTACCTGCCGACTGCAGTCAGCCGGCCCGGTCCGGAGAAGAGGACCGGACGGGAGCGTCGGGCCGCGTCCGCAGAGGCCGATACACGGTACAATACATGGTCAGCCAGCAGGCGCTGCCGCCCACGATGTTGGATATGGGTTCCGAAAGGAGAACGCCGTCGGCACCGAGGCCGAACACATGGGGCAGAATGAAGATCAGCGGAGTGACCAGGATCACCTTGCGCAGAAGCGAAAAGAAGATGGCGGTACCGGCTTTTCCCAGCGCGTGGGACACGGTCTGGCCCGTCAGCTGGAAGCACATCGCAAAAATAGCGGCGAAATACAGGCGGAAGCCGTGTACGCCCAGCCGCAGAAGCTCCGGATCGCTGTTGAAAATGCGGATGAAAAAGCCGGGGAACAGCTGGACCAGGATCCAGGCGGTCACACAGTAGGCCAGCCCGGCCAGCGTGATGAACCGGATGGCCTGGCGGACCCGGCTGTACAGTGCGGCCCCGTAATTGTAGGCAATGACCGGAGTAGCGCCGTTGGTAAGGCCGTTGAGACCTGCAAAAATGATCTCGCGCACGGAATTGATGATGGTCATCACGCTGACGTACATTGTGCCGCCCAGATCCCTCAGCTGCGTGTTGTACAGCATCTGTACCAGACTGTTGGTGAACGACAGGGTGAATCCGCTGGCGCCGAGCGCCATGATGCGGCCGGTTCGCTTTCCGGTAAGACGGATGTTCGACGCCCGCAGGGGAACGGGAGTGGAAGCGCGGGTGAGATATCGAAGGACCCATACGGCTGAGACCGCCTGTGAAAGGACGGTGGCGACGGCGGCGCCTCGGACGCCCATGCGGAACACGAAGATGAAGATGGGATCCAGAGCGATGTTCACGATGGCGCCAAGCGCTACCGTCATCATGCCGTAGCCGGCGGAGCCCTGCGCGTTCACGAAGGGATTCATGCCCAGGCTGATCATGACGGCGGCTGTGCCGCCGAGGTAAACGGAAAAATACTCCCAGGCGAAGGGGTAGGTGCTCGCATCGGCGCCCAGCCAGCTGAGCAGCGGGGAACAGATGGCGTATCCGACCGCGGTAAGAACAGCGGCGAAGATCAGCAGCAGGCAGAAGGAATTGCCCAGCACGGCGCCGGCTTCCCGATCGTCGCCCCGGCCCCTGGCCTGAGAAAACAGAGGCGCTCCGCCCATGCCGCACAGATTGGCGAAGGCCATGATGATGCTGATGGCCGGCATGCAGATGCCGATGCCGGTAAGCGCCAGCCGTCCCGTATCCGCCAGCCGTCCGATGTACATGCGGTCTACCAGATTGTAAAGGACGTTGATGATCTGGGCGACGGTCATCGGCCCGGCCATGCGGAGGATGTTTCCGGAAACGCTTCCGGAGGCAAAATCGCCCCTGTCTCTGCGTCCGGAGAGATTTTTATTCACTGTTGAACACTTCCCGTCTTTTCTTCCGTGATAGTATAGTACCCGGAATGAAAAAACGCAACCGGATGGAGCGTGGGGGCGGAATTGACAGTGGTTTTGCCAGTTGCTATAATAGGCAGGCTAAGGAAAAGTGAGGTTTTTGTCATGGCAGAGCATACGGAAACTGGATACAGGAATTTCATACACGCGGCTGTGGAGGAGGATATCGCTCCGGGCGGCCGATTCGAGGGAATGACGGTACACACCCGCTTTCCGCCCGAGCCGAACGGATATCTGCACATCGGACACTGCAAGGCTCTGATGATCGATTTCGGCACTGCGGAAAAGTACGGCGGCCTGTGCAATCTGCGCATGGACGATACCAACCCCGCCAAGGAGGATACGGAGTACGTGGACGCCATCCAGGAAGATATCCACTGGCTCGGCTTTGACTGGGGTGACCGCTTCTTTTACGGCAGCGACTATTTCGAACAGACCTATCAGATCGCGGAGAAGCTGATCCGAGAAGGGCTGGCCTACGTGTGCCAGCTGTCGGCGGAAGAGTTCCGAGCCAACCGCGGAGATATCGGCGTGCCTGCCGTAAGCCCATGGAGAGATCGTCCGGCGGAGGAAAGCCTGGATCTGTTCCGGCGGATGAGAGCGGGGGAGTTCCCCGACGGAGCGTACACGCTGAGGGCCAGGATCGATCTTGCCAGCGGCAACTTCAACATGCGCGATCCGGTCCTGTATCGCATCCGGCATGTGGAGCACCACCGTCAGGGGACCAGCTGGTGCATTTTTCCGATGTACGATTTTGCGCATCCGATCCAGGACGCACTGGAGGGCATTACCCACTCCCTGTGCAGCCTGGAGTATGAAGACCACCGCCCGCTGTACAACTGGGTAGTGGAGCACAGCGGACTGCCTGCCCATCCCAGACAGATCGAGTTCGCCCGCCTGGGCATCAATTACACGGTAATGAGCAAGCGGAAACTCCGCCGTCTGGTGGAGGAAGGGTATGTTTCCGGATGGGACGATCCCCGCATGCCCACGCTGTGCGGTCTGCGCCGCCGGGGATATACGCCCGCTTCCATCCGCGATTTCTGTGAACGGATCGGCGTGGCAAAGGCGGCGAGCACGGTGGAATACAGTCTGCTGGAGGCGTGCCTCAGGGACGATCTGAACGCCCACGCTCAGCGCGCGATGGCGGTGCTGCGGCCGCTCAGGCTGACGATCACCAATTATCCTGAAGGGCGTACCGAGGAATTTGACGTGGAGAACAATCCCATGGACGAGGCCGCCGGCACACGGAAGGTCGGCTTCAGCCGGAGCCTGTGGGTGGAGGAGGAGGACTTCATGGAGGAGCCTCCGAAAAAATATAACCGGCTGTTCCCCGGCAACGAGGTGAGGCTGAAGGGTGCCTACGTCGTACGCTGCACGGGATGCCGGAAAGAGGACGGCAGAGTAGTTGAGGTTTTCGCGGAATACGATCCGGATACCTATGGCGGAAACACTCCGGACGGACGCAAGGTCCGGGGCACCATCCACTGGGTGGACGCCGGCAGCTGTGCGGAGGCTGAGGTCCGCCTGTACGACGATCTTTTCGCCGATCCGGATCCCGACGGACCGGATAAGGACTTCATCCAGTGCCTGAATCCGGATTCCCTGCAGGTGCTGACAGGCTGCAAGGTGGAGAGAATGCTGGCCGACGCGCAGGCCCCGGCGGATTTCCAGTTTCTGCGGAGCGGCTATTTCTGCGTAGACAGCAAGGACTCGGCTCCCGGCCACCTGGTGTTTAACCGGGCCGTTGCGCTGAAGGAGAGCTTCAAAAAGGAAGAACGGAAATAGAATAGGAATGAAAAACGCTCCTGATGATCTCAGGAGCGTTTTTTTGAATACAGAAAACCACAGGCTGTGCCTGTGGTTCAGAAAGGCTAGGCCTATACGGAAAAGAAAACCTCCTGTGTTAGAATGAAGTGGGTTTGCCAGCCACAACACAAAAACCAGGAGGATCCTTATGAATCACAAGGA
>JAFWRM010000010.1 GCA_017519975.1 Oscillospiraceae bacterium
ATGATCACCGGCGCCGCTCAGATGGATGGCGCCATCCTGGTCATCGCCGCTTCCGATGGTCCTATGGCTCAGACCCGTGAGCACGTGCTGCTGGCCCGTCAGGTCGGCGTGCCCGCCATCGTCGTGTTCCTGAACAAGGTCGACCAGGTGGACGACCCCGAGCTGCTCGAGCTGGTCGAGATGGAAGTCCGCGACCTGCTGACCACCTACGAGTTCCCCGGCGACGATATTCCGATCATCAAGGGTTCCGCTCTGAACGCTCTGGCTTCCGAGAGCACCGATCCCAACGCCCCCGAGTACGAATGCATCAAGCAGCTGCTGGATGCCGTCGATGAGTACATCCCCACTCCCGACCGTAAGGCCGACCTGCCCTTCCTGATGCCTGTCGAAGACGTCTTCACCATCACCGGACGCGGCACCGTCGCTACCGGTCGTGTGGAGCGCGGCACCATCAAGATGAACGAGAAGGTCGAGATCGTCGGCCTGATGGATGAGCCCAGAGAGACCACCGTCACCGGCATCGAGATGTTCCGCAAGCTGCTGGACTACGCAGAAGCCGGCGACAACATCGGCACGCTGCTCCGCGGCATTGCCAAGAACGAGGTCGAGCGCGGCCAGGTTCTGGCTCAGCCCAAGTCCATTCACCCCCACACCAAGTTTGCCGGCCAGGTCTACGTCCTGAAGAAGGAAGAGGGCGGCCGTCACACTCCGTTCTTCAACAACTACAGACCTCAGTTCTATTTCCGCACCACGGACGTTACCGGCGTCATCACGCTGCCCGAAGGCACCGAGATGTGCATGCCCGGCGACAACGTTGTGATGAACGTTGAGCTGATCACCCCCATCGCCATCGAGCAGGGCCTCCGCTTCGCTATCCGCGAAGGCGGCCGTACCGTTGGCTCCGGCGTCGTTACCGCCATCAACGAGTAATGCGCGCCGCAGACTGATCTGAACAGTGCTGCAGTCAGGCCCTCCGGCTTTTGCCGGAGGGCCTTTCCGTTTTCCCATGGAGGGGGAGAACGGCGCATTTTCTGTTGTGCTTTCATTCCGTATGTGTTAAAATATGCTGATATTTTGTGGCCCTGCGGCCATAGATAACGGCAGGTATTGCTATGCGAATCGTGAAAACTGTTACCATCATCCTGTTTGTGCTGGCCGTGGCCCTGTCAGCGGGCTTCGGACTGTACGACCGGCTGCTTTCCGATACGAAGGCCCCGGTGATCACCTGCGGAGAAGATACGGTGAGCGTCAGCGTGAACGATCCGGAATCGGCGCTTCTGGCCGGCGTGACGGCCCGGGACGACCGGGACGGCGATCTCACGGGCAGCGTCACGGTAGGCGGCGTGTCCAAACTGATCGACGACGATACGGCCAGGGTGACGTATTACGTTTTCGACCGGGCGGACAACATGGGCTCCGCTACGCGCTTCGTGCGTTATACGGATTACCGCCGGCCGGAGATAACGGTGGAATCTCCGCTGCTGTACGCGGTGGGGGAGAACATATCCGTGGCGGAACGGCTGAAGGCGACGGACGTGATCGACGGTGACATCACCGGGCAGCTCCGCGTATCCGCGACCGACATCACGGCCAATGTGGAAGGGACCTATCAGATCACCGTTTACGTTACGAACAGCATGGGAGACACCGCGGAACTGAAGCTGCCCCTGTGCATCCGCGGAACGGGACTGAACGAGGGACAGATCGTCCTGAGCCGGTATCTGGTCACCGTGGGCAGGGGAGAAGCCTTCGATCCGGAGGAGTACTTCGAAGACGCAAGGCTTCCGAGCGGCCGCCGGGTCAGCATTTCCGACCTGAAGATCTCGGGTGAAGTGGACACGGAAACGCCCGGCGTCTATCAGGTGCTGTATACGGGCGTAACGGGCAGCGGAACGTCGCTGGCGGCCACGCTGGCCGTCATAGTAGAGTAAGGGGGTGCGGGAATGAACGAATCGAGCCGCGTGCGGCTTTCGGACATCGAACCCCTGTGCCTGCTGCGGCGCCTGATCCGTAACGCGTGGCTGATCGTCATGGCCTTTCTGATCGTCGCGCTCGGCGCGTTTACCTGGTGCCGCTACATCCGCAAGCCGTCGTATACCGCCACCATGACCTATGTGGTCACTTCGAAAAAGCAGTCGTACGGTTCTGGAATGAACGTTTCCGCCGCGCGTGAGGTGGCGGCGGTCTTTACGGAACTGATCGGGTCGGACATGCTTTCGGAAACGCTTCGGCGCTCATCGCCGGAAATGAGCACATTCGACGGCACGCTGTCGGCTTCCCGGGTGGGAGACAGCAATTTCATCGTCGTGACGGCCCAGTCCGGATCGCCCCGGAAGTCGCTGCTCGCGATGCAGACGCTGGCGGACAGCTTTCCGGCGATCTCCGATTACATTTCCGAAAACGCTTCCGTTCAGATCCTGCGGAATCCGGCGGCCACGGGACGGCCGGTCAATACGCTGAACGCCAGAAGGATCAGCCTCAGCGCGGGGCTCATCGGGGCCGCGCTGATGACGGCGATCCTGTGCGCGTTCGGCATCTACAGCGAAACGGTACAGAACCGTGCCGGAGCCAGACATCTGCTCGACTGCGACGTGATCGCCACCGTCGGGCATGAGAGAAAGAACCGCACGGTGCGCTCCATGCTGGATTCCGGGAATCGGCAGGTGGCGGTGTTCTCGCCCACGGTGAGCTTCACCTACGCGGAATCCATCAGCAGCATCTGCACGCAGATCGAGCATGAAAAGCGGAGCCGCGGCGTACGCGTGATCCTGATCACCAGCGTAGGCGCCAATGAAGGCAAGTCCACCATCGCGGGCAACGTGGCGGTGACGCTGGCGGCCGACGGAGCCAAGGTAGCTCTGATGGATACGGATTTCCGCAATCCGTCTCAGAACCGCTTCTTCGGCGGAGTTTATAACATGCCTCTGCCGCTCAACCGCCTGCTGTCCCAGCCGTTTTCCGTGGAGGCCCTGGGGCAGTGCGTCCAGTACAGCAGAAAGCACGGCATTTTCATGCTGTTTTCCGACCGCGCGGAGGAAAACGCGACGGAGCTTCTCACGGGAAAAACGTTTACCCGGCTCATGCGTGAGCTCACCGCCATGGATTACGTGATCATCGATTCTCCTCCCATGGGGTTCTTCCCCGACGCGGAGGTGCTGGCGGACCAGGTGGACGCCTCCCTCCTTGTGGTACGGCAGGACACCACGCCCGCCCCGGATATCAACGACGCGGCGGACCTCCTGAGGCAGGGAAAATCGGCCTTCCTTGGGTGCGTGCTGAACGATATGATCACGTCGGCTTCCGACGGCGGCTACGGCTATGGCTACGGCTACGGCAAAAAGTACGGGTACGGGAAGAAATACGGTTACGGCTACGGCTATGGCTACGGCTCCGAAAGCCGCACCGACAGCGGAAATAAAAGCTCCCGGAAGGGAGGGAAGAACTGATGGATCAGGAAAACAGAGTGGAAAAGATCGACCTGACTCAGGCCATGCCCCGGTTCTTCCGGCTGCTGAAACGGTCCGTGCCGCTGATCCTGGCGCTCATGATCGTGCTGGGCGGTCTGTCCTGGCTCCGCGCCCGCCGGGCCTTTGTGCCCATGTATGAATCCCGGGCGACCTTCTCCGTCTCCTCCGGGCATGGCGCGGACGACGTATCCGGGTACAGCTATTATTACGATAGTTCGGCCGCCGGACAGCTGGCCGAGACGTTCCGTTACCTCGTCGATACCGACCTGATGCGGGATATGATCAAACAGAAGCTGGATAAGCCCTATGTGAACGGGCAGATCAGCAGCACGTCCGTGGCGTCCACCAACATGCTGGTGCTCACCGTGCGCAGCACGGTGCCCGAGGATGCCCGGGACATCCTTCAGGCGGTGATCGACTGTTACCCCCGGGTGGCAAACTACATGGTGGATAACGCCCGCATCGTGGTGCGCAGCGCGCCTTCGCTGCCCACGGAACCCTACAACCGTTTCACCGGGCGAGGCCAGACGCTGCGGGGAGTTCTCACGGGCCTGATCATCGGGCTTGTGATCGTGCTGATCCGCACGGCGCTGAGCCGGTCGGTCCACTCGGCGGACGAACTGAAAAAGCTGTCGAATCTGCCGATCCTGGCCTCCCTTCCCTGGGTGTCCACCAAGAAGCGAAGAAAAGAGGACGGGGCTTTCGACCGGGTGAGCCGGGACGAGGGCTTTGCCGAAACGGTCCGGGGCCTGAGGGTCAAGCTGCTGCGGCAGACGGACGCGGAGAAGAAATGCAGCGTTTTTCTGATCACCAGCACGCTGTCCGGAGAAGGCAAATCCACGCTGTCCATCAGTCTGGCGCGCTCCCTGCTGCGTGACGGCAAGCGGGTGCTGCTGGTGGACGCCGACCTGCGCAAGCAGGGCCTGCGCGACCGGCTGGGCATAAAGGGGACCACCCTCGGCCTTCTGGATTACATGGATAACGAGACCGTGGAGCCGCGGCGCTGCGTGACCATGCTGGAGGAGAACTTCGGCGTAGTCACCGGAACGGGAACGACTTCCCGCCGGCGCGGG
Source organism: Oscillospiraceae bacterium (assembly GCA_017519975.1). Taxonomy (GTDB): domain Bacteria; phylum Bacillota; class Clostridia; order Oscillospirales; family Oscillospiraceae; genus Alloscillospira. The sequence continues at coordinate 4,541 of JAFWRM010000010.1, forward strand.
CTGGACAGCGGACGGATCAAGGACTTCTTCGATGCCCTGAAGCAGGATTTCGACGTGATCCTGCTGGACTCCGCGCCGTGCGGCATCGTATCGGATACCGGCGCCATGTGCCGCTTTGCCGACCATGTGGTCTACGTGGTGCGGCAGGACTATGTGCCGCGCAGCCGCATCCTGGACGGCCTGCAGAGCCTGCACGCCAAGGACGCCCGCTTCAGCGGGCTGGTGCTCAACGGCGTGCACCGTTCCAGAAGAAAGGGCTACGGTTATGGCTACGGCTACGGCTATGGATACGGGTATGGTTACGGCTACGGCTACGGGAATAAATACGGACAGAAAAAGAGATCGGGCAGCGGGAAAAGCTCCGCGCGCCCGGATGGGGGAGAACGATGAAAAGCAGAATGGACAGTAAAAAGCGCTTTCTCATGTGGAGCATCCTGTTGATCGCCATGGTGCAGATGCCCAATCTGGCGCTTTCGCCCAGCATCAACCAGATCAATACCGCGGTGTTTCCGGATAAGGGACTGTCTACGATCCAGACGGTCATGCAGATCCCCAACCTGATCTCACCCTTCATCACCATCACGGTGGCCTGGCTCATCAGCAGGGGCCTCATGACCAAGCGGGTATCCATCATCGGCGGCCTGTTCCTGGTGGCCGCGACCGGCGCACTGGCGCTCATCTTCAACACGCAGTTCTGGCATCTGGTGCTTCTCAGCTGTGTCCTCGGCCTGGGGCTCAGCGGATACATCTCCGCGGCGTCCAGCCTGATCGTGGATCATTTCAACGAGAGCGAACGGCAGATGATCTCCGGCTACCAGACGTCCTTCATCAACGGGGGCGGCATCATCATGAGCCTCTGCGGCGGCCTGCTGGGCACGCTGATGTGGTACGGCGGCTACATGATGCTTCTTCTGGCGCTGCCCGTCGCCATCATCGCGCTGTTCGCCATCCCCAGGATCCCGCGGCAGCGGAAGACGGAGGAGGGGGGCCGGGTCGGTTCTTCCCGCCTGCACAGCGACGTGTTCATGTACGGGGCTTTCATCTTCGTGTTCATGCTGGTTTATAACGTGATCGGCAGCAACCTGTCCACCCACATGTCCGGCATGGGCAATTCCGCCATCTCCGGGTACGCCACGGCCATCCAGATGTGCGGCGGCGTTGTGTGCGGCCTGTTCTTCGGCCGTCTGAGCCGGAAAATCGGAGATTATACCACCGTTCTTTCCTTTGTGGTCATCTTCATCGGCATGACGCTGCTGAGCCTGTTCCCCAGCAGCATCGCCGTTACCTGCGTGGCGGTTTTCATCGCGGGCATGGGCATGAGCCTGATGCTGCCGCAGTGCATGTTCTCCGTGTCCAAGGTGGTAACGCCCCAGACCTCGGCGCTGGCGACCTCCATCACCTCCTGCATCTGCCCGGGCTTCGGCGGGTTCTTCTCCGCCATGGTGTTCACCAACCTCACCACGAAGCTGTTCGGGCCATCCACGGTGATGCGCTACCGCTTCGTTTCCTTTGTGGCGCTGGCCTGCGCGGCCATCGTTTTCGCCATCGTTACCTACCGGAAAAACAGAGACAGAGCGAACCGTCCGGCTGCGTGAGCCGGTAATATCAGGATATGTTCAGACAGGAAAGGAGACTGTATTATGGGCAGATATGACGACCTTGTTTTCCCGATCCCTCAGGAATTCCACCAGTGGTACGGCTTCGCCTCGCCCCGCGGGTTCTTCCGCGGCACCACCATGATGGAAAAGGCCAGGGTATACATGGACTGGACGTCCGTGGTCAAGCCTCTTCCGATGGAGATCCCGCACACCCACCACTGCGCGGATGAGTACCTGGTGTTTACCGGGGCGGACATGAATAACTTCTTCGAATTCGACGCCGAGGTGGACGTCTGGATCGGGGAGGATCCGGAAAACCTGGAAATGTACACTCTGACGAAGCCGACCATCATCCGCGTGCCCCCGAAGATGTATCACTGCCCGGTCAATTTCCGGGTCATCAACAAGCCGATCGTCTTCTCCGCCGTCTATCTGGACGGAGACTGGTCCAAGATCAACCGCGAGGTCGGTCCCGACGGGGAAGAGAGCTTTTCCTATTCCGGCGCCGGCGTGCGCCGCTGCGTCCGGGACCGCAGCAAGGAGTGCATCTACTGCGGCGCCTGCTTCTCCAAGAGGATGAAGGAAGCCGAGAAGGAAGAGGAGAAGGTAAAGAGCACGGAGGAGCTGCTGGCCCCGTACTATGAGATGGCAAAGCGGCCCCGTACGGGAAAGTATGATAAATACGTGTACGCCTATGTGCCGGAAGAGCACGATGACGACCGCTTCCTCAGCCCCCGGGCCGGGTTCCGCGGCAACCGGGAGATGGAGGGCAGCCGCCTGACGTATCTGTACAACATCGTGCAGAAGCCGTGCACCGTTTCGGAAACGCACATGCACCACGCGGTGGAGGAATACCTGTTCTTCACCGGGGCGGACATCACGCATTTCTTCGAATTCGATGCCGTGGCGGAGGTCTCCATCGGGGAGGATCCGGAGCATATGGAGACCTACGTGATCGATAAGCCGACGGCGGTGCGCATCCCCGCCGGCATGTGGCACGGCCCCGTGGTGTTCAGGCACGTGGGGGCGCCGGTGAACTTCGAGCCGTTTTACCCCTGCGGGGATTACGGCAAGGTCGTGTACCGCGACGGCGCCTACATCTACAAGGGCACCGATCTGCCGAAAAAATAAGCGGGCGGCGCTGCGCCGCCTGCCCTCCTGAGGAGCGTATCTTATGAAAGAAAAACAGATGGTGCGCCGGATTCTGCAGTACGTGCTGGGGCTCTGCGTGATGGCGGCCGGAACGGTGCTGCTGAAGAGGGCGGACGTGGGAATCACCCCCATCACGTCCGTTCCCGCGGCCGTGGCCAACATCACCCCCTTCACCCTCGGCAACACCACCATCGCCCTGCACGTGCTGTGCGTGATCGGGCAGATCCTTGTGGTGCGCCGGGTGACCGTCAAGGCGCTGCTGACCATGCTGGTGGGCTTCCCCTTCGGCTACATCATCGACTTCTTCATGTGGATCTTCGATCCCGGACCGCTGAGCCTCGTGATCCGCATCGTCCTGCTGGTGATCGGTCTGATCCTGACCGCCCTCGGCGTACTGCTGGTGGTGGGCAGCGACCTGATGCTGCCGGCGCCGGACGAGCTGACCCACACGATCAGCGAGGTGTACCGGAAAAAGCTGTCCAATGTGAAGTTCATTTCCGACGCCGTCTATGTGGCCATCGCTCTGGCCGTGGATCTCATCTTTGCGCATAAGGTGACCTCGGTCGGGATCGGCACGGTGTGCGCCGTGCTTCTGACGGGCCGGCTGATCGGCGTGTTCGGAAAGCTGTTCCCGGGACTGAAGATGAAGCCCTTCTGGCCGGTAAAAACAACGGGCAAGGCATAAGGAACGAAAAACAGGGGAGGCGCCGCGGCGCCTCCCCTGAATCGTAAGTACACGGCGGCCGCGGGATAATCGAATAAGTCTGTATTTATTAGTATTGAGGCCGCTGAAGCGGCCTCCTTTGTTGATAACGGAACCGGTAGGATATTGAGTAATAGTATGATACATCTTAGTATTTAGGATTAATAATGTCAGCTCTATCAAGCCGCACTTGACAGTTCCGATTAATAAAACTCCCAAAAAACGCCATATTTAGTATATCCCTAAAATGCTTCATACAAACTCTTGACAAATGTAAAGTTGCACAGTACAATATAATTGCACGAAAGGAGGACGCGCAATGGCTAACCAATATTTCAGTACGAGAGTCAAAGAACTCCGTGAGAAAGCAGGGCTAAGCATGGACCAGATGGCAAAACAGTTAGGAGTTACGAAAAGCAGAATCAATATGTGGGAAAACAATGGTACAGTTCCGCGAATGAATGTGCTGGTTGAATTAGCAAAATTCTTTAGTGTTACCACTGACTATCTGCTTGGAAATGACGAAGCAAAGAATCTTTCGCTGGAAAATGCCCGTTTAAGTTCTTTGCAGCGCAATTTGGGTAAGCTTAGTGAGGCGGATCTCGAAAAAGCGGAAGGCATGCTGAAGGCAGTCTTCATGGATATTTTTAACGACGATGAGGATAACGATGACGACATTTAAGGCAGACCGACCGCGTGAGCCGGATTTCAAAAGGGGATATCAGTGTGCGAATGAAATGCTGGTCCGTTCTGCTGTGATCACCGGGTTCCCGTTCAAAGCCAAGGAATTAGTTAAGGAGCAGGCTGACATTTCGTTTTGTACCTATGAAAAAGCCCAGAACAAATATCACCAGGATATCAGACAGTTCGGAAGTGATTCTGCTGTGCTGATGGAGATGCAGGGGGCTCATATCATATTTTATAATCAGGATGAAGTGATATACCGAATCCGCTTCTCCATTATGCATGAATTCGGTCATTATGTTCTTAAGCACAAACTTAACCTGACCAGGGAAGATGGCCTGTATGACGTACAGGAAATTGAAGCCAACTGCTTTGCCGCCCAAATTCTCATGCCGGAGCAACTGTTAAGAGAGTGCAGAAAACGAGGTAAACCCACATCGGTAGACTTCATAGTGGAATCGTTTGGTGTTTCTTCAGAAGCTGCGGATAAAAGAAGGAATACCCTTGCAAATACCGTGGTTGAGTGGCGGTCCAGAGAAGAATCGATGTATGACGATATCATCCTTAACAAGTATAGAATGCTGTTAGACACAATTGCTCCGATACCCCGGCAGTATTCATATAGCTTTGAAGATGATTTTCAACGAGAACAGGAACGTAACGGGTGGATGGACACACGTTCACGTTGGAGGTAATTGCGTGTATATCCTGAAGGGAGGTGATGTCAATTGAGGGTATTGAGCTTTTCAGTAAAGAAAAACACCTTAGCAATTGTTACCAGCAACTACTAAGGCGCTTTCCTCGGATGTGGTTAACATCCTTTATGTGGTTAAAGTATTATGCCACATTCCGAGGGAAAAATCAAGTATCAGAAAGGAGATCTGTGATGAATACAGGATCCTTAACAACTTTATTTCCCTTTGGAGGTGGATTATGTCCAAAAATAATTGCACCCGCAGCGGGTGCAGGGATGTTTTTCACTCATATCTTGTGAGTGAAGCAAGTTACGATGGAGAACTGGAGATACCGGTTCTGTTACCGAGCGATAAGCTGCCAAATCGGCTGATTTCATTCTCAAAGGCCATGGGCACCGATGATTACGATCAATGGGTTCATTTTTATGAGGATGACGGTGGTTTTGAGCGTGTTTGGAACCGCCCTGGGTACTACCTGCCCAAGCTTAAACAGTTCAGCGGCGTGGTAACGCCCGACTTCAGCTTATATCGGGATATGCCGCTGGTAATGCAGCAGTGGAATACATACCGGGGAAAGGCGCTGGGCCATTGGTGGCAGACGCAAGGACTGACGGTCCTCCCTAATGTTAGAACAGCAGATGCGCGCTCGTTTCGCTTCAGCTGTTACGGAGTTCCTAAGAATGCTCCAATATGCATAGGTACGCATGGGTGCCTGAGAATCCGTAAGGATCGGGAGTTGTTTAAGGAAGGTCTGTCATATGTTATCAACAAACTAAGGCCTTCATATATCGTGTTTTACGGTGCAGCACCTGAGGATATACTGGAGATCTGTTCACGTGGCAATGTGATGGTTCTGCAGTTCTCAAGCGAATTCGCCCTCAGCAGAAAGGGGGTGGATGCGTAATGGGTACCGGATATCACGGGGGATTTGGGAAAACACATGGTGCTGCCGCCGGAGATACGGTATTCCAGAGCGAACCCGGACTGTTTTTCTCAAATATAGCCCATAGACCAGACATTGACAAAAATGGAGTCTATGATGTTGTAGCACACGGCGGAACAGCCATTATACAGGTGACTCACGATGGGAAGACTTTAGAGATTAATTCTCGTACAGCAGCAAAGTTGATAAAGTCAAAAGGTGAGTATAAACGTGGACAGCCTATACGGCTTTTGTCTTGTAACACAGGGGCATCAACCAGTGGATTTGCTCAGAACCTCGCTAATAAACTGGGGGTTGTTGTTGAAGCTCCGACAAAACTTGTATGGGCATATCCGAATGGCAGATACATTGTGGCTGCCAGAAGGAAAGATAATCCTCAATTGCCCGATTTAAACAATCGAGGCACATTCAAATAATTCTATCCAGGAGGAAAGAAAAAATGATCGATAAAATAATATGTGAAAAATGCGGAGCAGAAATGCTTCCCATTGATCCCAATAAACCCGTTGGGATGACCTGTCCTAATTGCGGCTGGGGCTGGGCAACAACTTACATAGACCCCGAGCAGGAAGATGATACTGTTTATGTCGTGTCTTTGTCTGAAGGAAATATCGCAACCAGAGCGGCGATTAAAGCTGTTTCAAAGATTATGAGCAAGAACTTCATTCAGGCCAAAAGAATAATAGAGAATTCACCAGTAGATATTTATACTGGGAATGCAGTCGAAGTTAAAGATGTTCTTCGACTGCTTGAATCGTTGTCATTGGCATACAGTATTACTCCTGAATTCCCGTATTCGCAGAATCAGGAAGGGACTGATACGGAAAATATTAGGAGAGACGATAGTGATAACTGAAAATACGAAAGTCAGAACTCTTGTGACTAAAGAGAGGTACCCGGCAGGCGCTATTGGAGTTGTGGTTAGTTTGTATACCTCTGTTCCGGCGTGTGAAGTTGAACTCTGGGATGAAACGGATTATCTTGTAGATGTGGTCACATACTTTCTATGCGAAGTTGAGCCGGTATAATATCAGAGTGAGTATAGGAATTGAGCCATATTGGTTCAGAGGGGCTTTCGGCTATGTCCGAAAGCCCTTTTCGTACACATAGCATATAATGATTTGAATCATATTTGACGCTGACCTAACTGCCAAATCAATTTTAACCGAAGGCCGAAAACCGGGAACCCGCATGAAATCAGTTTTTTTTCGAGACAATACTAAAAAACTCTTGACTTTTTGTTTCAGGCAGAGCGGCAAAAAACATTTTCTTCGGGCAGGAAAGAGCGTCCGGGACTCTGTTTTCGCGGAAAAGCCTTTCCCATCGCGTGCTCCTGCGGTATAATGGACGGACAAAGATCAAAGAGGGATACGGAATGAAACTGAATTCACTTGTGCCTGGCGCATCCGCCCGGATCGTCGCGGTAGGCGGCGAAGGCGCGCTGCGCCAGCATTTTCTGGATATGGGCATGATCCCCGGCGTGGAGGTCACTGTAATGAAGCTCGCCCCTCTGGGGGATCCCATGGAGCTGCGCCTTCACGGGTACGAGCTGGCGCTGCGGCTGGCGGACGCCGAGAAGATCGAGATCGAGCCCATCGAAAAAACCGCGGAAGCGCAGCCGTCGATCCGCGACAGGAAGCAGACGGACCACCCCGGTCTGGGCGAAGAGGGAAAATTCCATCCCAAGGGGAGCGGGGATCCTCTCCCCGAGGGGACAAAGCTGACCTTCGCCCTGGTGGGCAATCAGAACAGCGGAAAGACCACCCTGTTCAACCAGCTGACGGGGGCCAACCAGCATGTGGGCAACTTCCCGGGCGTGACCGTCGACCGGAAGGACGGCGTGATCCGCGGCCACGCGGATACGCTGATCACCGATCTGCCCGGCATCTACTCCATGTCGCCCTACTCCAGCGAGGAGCAGGTGTCCCGGAATTTCGTGCTCGATGAGAAGCCGAAGGCCATCATCAACATCGTGGACGCCACAAACATCGAGCGGAACCTGTATCTCACGATGCAGCTGCTGGAGATGGACGTGCCCATGGTGATCGCGCTGAACATGATGGACGAGCTGCGCGGCAACGGCGGCATGGTGGATGTGAACGCCATGGAGCAGATGCTGGGCGTGCCCGTCGTGCCGATTGCGGCGGCGAAAAACGAGGGCGTGGACGAGCTCGTGCGTCACGCCGTCCACATCGCCAGATATCAGGAGCGTCCGCTGGTGCAGGATCACTGCAGCCCGGAGGATAACGGCGGCGCCGTACACCGGGCGATCCACGCCGTGCGCCATCTGATCGAGGACCACGCCTCCCGCGCGGGGCTGCCCGTCCGTTTTGCCGCGTCGAAGCTGATCGAGGGCGACGGCTTGATCGCCGAAAAGCTGCAGCTGGATACGAACGAGAAGGAGATGCTGGACCACATCGTGCTTCAGATGGAAACGGAGCGCGGGCTGGACCGCAGCGCGGCCATGGCGGACATGCGCTTCCGCTTCATCGGCCGGGTGTGCGACGCCTGCGTCACGCGGCCGCACGAGAGCCGGGAGCACGCCCGCAGCCGGAAAATGGACCGGGTGCTGACGGGAAAGTATACCACCCTGCCCGTGTTCATCGGCATCATGGCGGTGGTGTTCTATCTGACGTCCTTTCTCATCGGTCCGTTTTTCCAGGACCTGCTGCAGAGCGGCATCGACGCGTTGAAGGCGCTGGTCGAGAGCGGGATGCAGGCGGTGAACGTCAATCCGGTGATCCAGAGCCTGATCCTGAACGGCGTCTTCGAGGGCGTTGGCACCGTCGTCAGCTTCCTGCCCATCGTGGTGCTGCTGTTCTTCTTCCTCTCTCTGCTGGAAGACAGCGGCTACATCGCCCGCGTGGCCTTTGTGGTGGATAAGCTGCTGCGGCGCATCGGCCTGTCCGGACGCAGCATCGTGCCGATGCTGATCGGCTTCGGCTGCACCGTTCCCGCCGTCATGTCCACCCGCACCCTCCCCAGCGAGCGGGACCGGAGGATGACGATCCTGCTCACGCCGTTCATGTCCTGCACCGCCAAGCTGCCGATCTACGGCTTCTTCGTCAACACCTTCTTTCCGCGGCAGGGCTGGCTGATCATCACGGGTCTGTACGTTTTCGGCATTCTGGAGGGCGTGCTGGCGGCCTTCGTGTTCAAGAATACGCTGTTCCGGGGCGAGGCGGTGCCCTTTGTGATGGAACTGCCCAACTACCGGTTCCCCAGCCCGCGGAACGTGGGTCAGCTGCTGTGGGAAAAGGCCAAGGACTTCCTCAGCCGCGCGTTTTCCATCATCCTCATCGCCACCATCGTCGTATGGTTCCTCAGCAGCTTCAGCTTCGGATTGGACCTTGTGGAGGATTCGAAGGACAGCATCCTGGCCGCCGTATCGGGCGTTCTCGTGCCCGTCATGAGGCCGGTCGGACTGGGAGACTGGAGAATCGTAACGTCGCTCATCAGCGGCTTCATGGCCAAGGAGAGCGTGGTGTCCGTAATGGAAACGCTGTTCGGCCGGGGCGTGGCCACCATCGGCGCGCTTTCCGCGGCGTCCATGCTGGTGTTCAGCCTGCTGTACACACCCTGCGTGGCCGCCGTCGCCGCCATCCGCAGGGAACTGGGGCATAAATGGGCGATCGGCGTAGTTATCGGGCAGTGCGTCCTCGCGTGGATCGTGGCGCTGATCGTGCGCCTGATCGGCGCGGCGTTTGGCCTGGGCTGAAGGAGGCGCGGTATGAACCTGTGGGATATCCTGATCGCGGCGCTTGTGGCCGCCCTGGTCGTGACTGCCGTCCTCCGGCTGCGGAAAAGGAAGAAAAGCGGCGGGGGCTGCTGCGGAGACTGCGCCTGCTGCGCGGGATGCGGGGCGGCGCCCGGCGTTGGAGAGAAGAAAGATGACTCGTAAGAAAACCGGTGTTTTTACCGCCGCGCTGCTGGCGGCCGCAGCGGTGCTCTGCCTGCTGACGTCGGCCTGCGGCGCCGGGAGCGGGCGGACGTCCATTCCGGAAAGCCCGCGGAAGACGGCCGAAACGGCGCTCCGGGAACAGCTGAAGGATTATATCGACGGTGATACCCGTATCGTCTGGGCCGAGTACGACGGCCTGGATGAGGATGTGGAGGCGTACGAGCCGTCGGACCTGATGGTGGCTCTGTCCGAGGAAGAAAGAACGACCTACGCCCGGTCGACGCTGAAGGAACAGCATCTGCTTGGGGAGTTCACGGAGGCGCTGGCAAACCGGGAGCGGAAGGTGTGTGTGATCGGCATGCACACCAGCATCCTGTCCGGCTATGATAACGACATATCCATGAGTTATGACGGCGGCGTGTTCCGTCAGCTGCCCTACAGCACCTTCTGGATGAAGGACTATCAGGCCAGCTGGGGCAGCGCTGCGCTGGAGGAAGGGCAGCCGCCGGAGCGCGCGACGATCTACAGCTTTGAATACTACGATCTGACGGACGGTCAGATCGAAGAGATGAAGGCGGACATTGACGCGGAAACGGAAAGCGTCGCCGCCTGCGTGGCGGCGGACGCGGACCTGTGGCAGAAGGTCCGGACCGTGCACGACGAGCTGGTGGCGCGGCTCAGCTACGACGAGAGCTTCGGCGACCACTGCCACGATCTGTACGGGGCCCTTGTGAACCATCGGACGGTCTGTGAAGGGTACGCCCTGGCCTTTGCCCACGTTCTGGACAGGCTCGGCGTCCGGTCCAGCGTCATCGTCAGCGACTGGGACGAGGATACCGCCGTTTCCCACGCCTGGAATCAGGTCGCCGGTTACGGCAACGACTGCTACATCGACGTGACGTGGGACGATCTGGGTTACGTGGATCCGTCCGGCCGACCGTACGTCGGATATGATTATTTCGGACTGACGCAGGAGGAAATGTCCGCCGTGGAAGCCCACGGGAATTCCGACGGCGCCTTCTGGGTGGACAGCGCGGAGTCGATGAATTACTACCGCCACGAGGGATGCATGCTGGATCGGTTCGACCTGGGTGAGGTCACGGAGGTCCTGGGCCGGCAGTACGCCGGCGGGGCAAATTACCTGACGGTCCGGTTCGCCGACGGGGAGAGCTTTCAGGAGGCAAAGACGGCCCTGTCGGACAGTGAGACCCTGAGCGGCCTTCTGGGTAGCCTGGGCTGTTATGAGGGGGGCTGGTATACGTTCAACGACAGCGTGCGCACCTTCTCTCTGGGCGTGGGCCAGTACACGGTGCCCGAGCAATGAACGGGGAGGGAAAGTGAAGATGAAACGGTTCGTGCTGCTTCTGGCGGCGTCGCTCCTGCTTCTGGCGGGCTGCGGGTCGGGAAAGCGGGAACGGGAAAAAGAGGAGCCTGCCGCCTCCGGCTCCTATCGGCAGATCTCTCAGGAGGAGGCCCTGCGGATGATGGAGGAGGAGACGGGATACGTCATTCTTGACGTCCGGCGGGCCGATGAGTTTGAGGCCGGCCACATCCCGAACGCCCTTCTTATCCCCAACGAGTCCATCGAAGACGTTCCGCCCGCCCAGCTGCCGGATAAGGAACAGCTCATCCTGATTTACTGCCGCAGCGGCAACCGCAGCAAGCAGGCGGCGCAGAAGCTGGCGGACATGGGCTACGTCAACGTCTGCGAGTTCGGCGGGATCAACACCTGGCCGGGCGAGATCGTGACGGGGGAGTGAGCCTGCGGACGGAGCAGGTGCGGGAAAAACCGATGAAAGCTGGAAAAACCGGAGAGGCAGAGCGCTGCCTCTCCGGTTTTTTCGGCTCTCCGGCCGCCTCGTTCCGCGCGCCGCGCACAGGCGCGTCAGCCGTCAGACGGCCGGACGTCCGCGTTTTATGGTATAATTTGAAAACAGGATCCCCGGATCGATGTAAGATGCGCGGAATAACGGCGTCTATATGGGTGAAGGGAGGAGCTCCGAATGGATGATGAAAGCATCGTACGGCTGTATTGGGACAGGAATGAGGCGGCCATAACGGAATCATCGGGGAAGTACGGCGCGTACTGCACCGCGATCGCCCATAACATCCTGCGCAGCATGGCGGACGCCGAAGAGTGCGTGAACGATACCTGGCTGCGCGCGTGGAACGCCATGCCTCCGCACCGGCCGGTCCTGCTGTCCGCGTTTCTCGGGAAGATAACCAGAAATCTTTCCTTCGACCGGTACCGGCGGCTTCACCGGGAAAAACGCGGAGGCGATCAGATCGACGCCGTGCTGGATGAACTGGCGGAATGCGTTTCCGGGGACGATGACACGGAAAGGCGATGGGAAGAGAAGGAACTGACGGAAGAGATCGACCGCTTTCTTTCCTCGCTGCCCGAAAGCAGGCGGTACATGTTCATCCTGCGTTATTGGTATGCCGACAGTGTGGCCGACATCGCCAGGCGCATGAACGTAAGCGAAAACAGTGTTTCCGTGACACTCAGCCGCATCCGCGGCCGATTGAAGCAGCGGCTGATCGAAAGGGGGTTTGACGTATGAAAAAGGAAGAGCTGTTCGAAGTGCTGGGAGATATCGATCCGGACAGCGTAGCGAAGGCCCGCGCCTATGAAAGGCGAAAAAGGCCGGCGTGGAGGGCCTGGGTCGCCGTAGCTGCCGCTCTGGCGGTCGTCGTCGGGGCGATATGGGGCGTACCCGCGATGAGGAATATCCGTGGGAACGGATCCGGAAATTATCCGTCGGGACTGACGACCGTTCTGGCGGCTTATCCGGAACCGACGGCGAAGACGCTCAGCGCGCAGGAGTTCATGGAAGGCGACGGACACTGGAACTGGTGGAGCTCCTACCGGGAGCTGGTATCTGCGACCGAAGACCTTCAGTCGGGCATGGAAGCCTGCAATATGGCCCTGATGGCGCGGCTCCTGGCCTCGGAGAACGAAAACACGGTGTGCTCGCCGCTGAACGCCTACATCGCCTTTGCCATGCTGGCTGAGGTGTCCGACGGAAATACCCGGCAGCAGATACTGGACATGCTTGGCGCGGCGGACATCGAAACTCTCAGGGCGAACGTTTCCGCTCTCTGGAAGAGCAATTACGTAGATACGCCGGTCCTGAAAAGCCTGCTGGCAAACTCCGTCTGGCTGAACGGCGGCGTGAAGTATGAGAAGGATACGCTGCGTTCTCTGGCGGAAAACTATTACGCCTCCTCATTCAGCGGGACGCCGGGATCACCGGAAATGGACGAGGCGCTTCGGACGTGGACAGATTCAAATACGGGAGGGCCTTTAAGCGATCATACGAAGGACATGTCCCTGGATCCCGACACGGTCCTTGCGATCCTTTCCACCATATACTACAAAGCGATGTGGACCGAGGAATTCAGCGAGAAGGATACGACGCGGGAGATCTTTCACGGCACATCCGGCGATACCGCGGCGGACATGATGCACCGGACGGATACGATGGGCGTGTACCGATCCGATCGTTTCCTGTCGGTGGGGCTTGGCCTCAATGACAGCGGAGCCATGTATTTCTTCCTTCCGGACGAGGGAACGGACGTGAACGCTCTGCTTTCCGATCCGAACGTCGGCAACGCCCTTCGCTATGACGAAACGGACCAAAACCGGTCGACTTCGCTGGTCCATCTTTCCGTCCCCAAATTCAAGGTGACCTGTAAAAACGATCTGATCGAAACGGTCCGGGCCCTGGGCGTGACCGACGCCCTGGATCCTGCACGGTCCGATTTTACGCCTCTGACGGAAGAAAGGGACGGCCTGTATCTGAGCAAGGCCGAACACGCCGCCGTGATCGAGATCGACGAACACGGGGTAACGGGGGCTGCCTATACGGAACTTTCCCTTTCGGAAGGCGCGGCTCTGCCCGACGACGAGATCGATTTCGTGCTGGATCGCCCGTTCATGTTCATCGTCACGGGAAGGGACGGTTCCATCCTCTTTTCCGGGATCGTAAGGAACATCGACTGATGGAAAACGTCTGCTCCTGCCCGGAGCGGAGCGTCCGTGACCGGAACCGCAAACGGAACGTGTACAGGAAAATATCTGCTGAAAACAAGAGCCGGAGAGGAACGGGTTCCTCTCCGGCACGGTTCTTTCTTTGCACCCGCTGCAGTACGGCGTTCTGTCCGGCTATGCGGTATGACTGCCTTTTCATCTGACACTACTCTCAAACTGAGAGTACGATTGACGCCAATGTGTACGCGTTAGACTACCTTTTCATCTGACACTACTCTCAAACAGCCGGTCGCAGTCCTATTCATACAGTCTCCGTTTGACTACCTTTTCATCTGACACTACTCTCAAACGACGGCTTGGAGTGATCGGGGCTTTTGAAAGTTTGACTACCTTTTCATCTGACACTGCTCTCAAACATGCAAAAGACCTTTGCGCCGTAGCCTCCGGTTTGACTACCTTTTCATCTGACACTACTCTCAAACGACGGCTTGGAGTGATCGGGGCTTTTGAAAGTTTGACTACCTTTTCATCTGACACTGCTCTCAAACATGCAAAAGACCTTTGCGCCGTAGCC
>JAFWRM010000011.1 GCA_017519975.1 Oscillospiraceae bacterium
ATAGTCCGCACCCTTTTCGTCTATGAGCTTTTTCAGTCCCGAAAGCCGCACGGCGCGTTCAATCTCTTCCTCCGGGAACTCGGAGAACATGGTGATGTTGTCACGAATGGTGCTGTTAAAGACGAACACGTTTTGCTGGATGATGGACACAAGGTCGTAGAGTGAGCTGGCGGAAACGTTTTTGAGTTCTTTTCCGTCATAGAGGATCTCGCCCTGATAATTCTTTGAGGAAGCCATCAGCAGATTCAGGATCGTCGACTTGCCGCTTCCAGAGCCGCCTACCAGCGCATAGCAACCCCCGGAACGCAGGTCCATGTCCACGTCACACAGCACAGGCTTTCTTTCTTCGTAGGCAAATGTAAGATCCCTGACCGAGATCCCCTCGCTGAGCCGCGGGGCAATGTGTTCCCCCTGGTCGGAGACGTTCTTGCTGAGCGCCTCCGCCAGCTTGTCAATAAGGCCGTATGCGGACATCATGCCGGCAAAGAACGTCGGGAACGCTTGGATGGGTCCCAGCACGTAGTTCAACAACTGAACAAACACAATGGCAGTACCTGCCGTGATACCCTTGCCGGAGAGCGCCAGCGCGGCGGCAACGAAGAACACGCCAAACTGCAGGACTGCACCTGCAAAGCCTGAGGAGTAGTTAACCAGTACGGTTACCTTAGTGCGCTTTTTTGAGGCCTCTGCTACGCCCTCATTGCTGTGATCATGCAAAGCGGCGATGTTTTTCTCTGCCTTAAAGCTCTTGATCACAGAGAAACCCATGAGCGCATCCTTCAGCATGCCTGTATAACGCTCTTTTTGATCGGAAACGTTCTTTTCCTCTATTGCTGCCTTATTTCCCAGGACCACGGAGACGATGAGGGGGAGCAGTGAGAAACAGATAGCGATCAGCGTCAGTATTGGGCTGCACCAAAGCATGAGGCCAAGCGCGCCTATAAACGTGAGGCCGACCTGTATTATGCTCTGCAATTTCCCAATGAAGTCCGTTTCGATGGTGTTCACGTCGTTGGAGAGTGCAGAGATATAGAGGGAGCTGTTCTCGCCGGAGAAGGCCTGAATGCCTTTTTCCATTAGTCGGTCAAAAACGTATTCCCGATACTGCTTCATCGCCTTTGCGCGGAACTCAGAGAGGAATGTCCAGTCCAGGATCCATCCCAGTCCAAACAGCGCAAATGCGCCTCCCGTGATGATCAGGAGCGTACCGAAACCGTAGGGACATTCTCCGGAGATCAGGTCGGCGACCTCCTTGATGAGCCAGGAGATCACCAGCTCTGCCGCAGCGCCCAGCAGGGCTGCGATCACAGTCATCGCCAAATTGAATTTGTTATCCCGAAACAGTTCTTTGAGAAAAGGGCGCCGCAGCGCCTGGATTTCTTTCTTGCTCATCGGATATCCCTCCTGTCTTGTTCATCAGTAGCGGATGATGTAGTACAGCACGTAGGCCCAGCTGAGCAGCCCGTGGAAAATGGCCCAGCCGATGGAATGCCACGCGGTATAGCTGATGACCATGGCCAGGGCGCTGCCAAAGGTAATGCCGGATTTTACGGTTTTTTTCACAACAGTTTTCTTCTCGTCTTCCATGTGTGTATCTCCTTTTTCAAATTCTGTTATCATGGATGTGGAACAAGGGCGGATGAATACAGCGTTGCACGATGATCATTCTTCGGTCACCGCGCTCCAAAGAGCGGAAAACTCTTCATTTTGAAATTGACTGACCACGTTTCGGACGCCGTCCATTGCCGTTGCGCCTAAGTCGTCATAGGCGCTGGCTCCTTCGATGCGGTTGATAAAGCGGATGTCGCTTTCGTCATAGCTGGGAGAAGCGTCAAAGAAGGTGGCAAGCTCTTTGGCCTTGATCAGGGTATCGCGCGCCTCGTCACCCTGCCCCGACAGGTGCTGTGACCCTGCCAGAACGACGAGTAGCACAGCGCTGACTCTGTCGAAGTAGTTCGGTTTGTCCGCGTCCCGCAGCCCGAGCAGGAGCCCGAACCCCCAGCTCAAGATTGCCTGGCAGGAAGCATGGTCACCGCGTTTTAGGTATACGTTCACATAGCCCATGATCGTCGTAATCAGATCGGAGACGAGCTTCAAAAGGGCCTCAGACAGAAACGGTACCGCCTCCTCAACGTGACCATTTTCGGCCAGGTTATAGCCGATCCGGGGGCTATACACCCCGTCTGCGTTATGGGTTTTCCAAAGCTCTATGGCCTTGTCTGTTTCGCCCAGCCCCAGATAGGTATCCGCGATTCTCCCATAGATGGTTTGCTCGCTGACCTGGGGATCTTTGTTTTGGCTCAGCAGCAGACGGGACTGCTCCAGAAGCTCCAGCGCACGGTGAAACAGGGCCTTGTCGCCGCTTTCATAGCCGAACGCGCGGTACAGCGCGGCGCTCTCGCTCACGATCCGGAAGGAGTGCGGATACTTCTTGAGCGCCTTTTCCGCCTCCGCAAGCCCGTCCCGATCCTTGCTGCGGCGGTATTCCTGCAAACGCTTCACCGTCGCTTCCAGGCGGTTATCCTTGACTTCATAGCCCAGCAGCACGTCCACAGAGGTATCGAAAAAGTCCGCCATCTGAAGGATCAGCTCCAGCTCAGGGATCGACAGCTTTGCCTCCCACTTGTATACCGCGCCTGCCGTCACCCCCAGGGCCTCGGAAAGCTGTTCCTGGGTCAACGAGCGTTCCTTGCGAAAGGCCCGGATGTTCTCCGCCAGCATCATCTTCATACGCCCGCCTCCTTTGTATTTCTGCCGTTATGATACACCACCGAAACCGAAAAGGGAGCAGACCGTTCATATCAGTTGGATTTTATTTTTTCTACCGCCAGTAAGAGTTTTGCTGTTTGTGTGAAAAAAGCACCAAAAAAAGCTGCCTGACGTTCATGAATCAGACAGCTCTTTTTTTTGTTAAGAAAGGGAGTTTTTCAATTATTCCCACTCCACCGTTGCAGGAGGCTTGGACGTGATATCATATACGACCCGGTTGACTCCCTCGACCTCATTGATAATGCGGCTGGAGATGCGGCCGAGAATATCACAGGGGATTTTTGCCCAGTCCGCAGTCATGAAATCGTCGGTAGTGACGGCGCGGATCGCAACCAATTCAGAATAGGTGCGGGCGTCACCCATCACGCCGACCGTACGAACGCCGGGCAGAACCGCAAAAAACTGCGACAGCTGATCTTCATATCCGCTGCGGCGGATCTCATCACGCAGCACGGCATCCGCGTTCTGGAGAATGCGGACACGTTCCGCGGTCACTTCGCCGATCACACGGACGCCAAGCCCCGGCCCCGGAAACGGCTGCCGCCATACCAGATCGTGCGGCAGGCCAAGCTTTTCTCCTACACGACGCACCTCATCCTTGAACAGATCCTTCAGCGGTTCGATCACACCTTTGAAATGCACGTCTTCGGGCAGTCCGACCTGATTGTGATGCGTTTTGATCTTAGCGGCGTCACCCTTTCCGGATTCGATGCGGTCCGGGTAGATCGTACCCTGCGCAAAAAACCCCTGAGAGTAACGGGCGCGGATCTCGTCCCAGAAGACCTTGTAAAACTGGGTGCCGATAATGATGCGCTTTTCCTCCGGATCCGTAACGCCCTTCAGGTAGCTGAGGAACTTTTCCTGGCAGTTGATGCGGACAAAATTCATCTCAAACGCATCCTTGAACGCTTCTTCGACCATGTCCCCCTCGTCTTTGCGCATAAGCCCCTGATCGACAAAAACGCAGGTAAGCTGCCGGCCGACCGCCCTGGAAAGAAGCGCTGCCGCGACGGACGAATCCACGCCGCCGGACAATCCGAGAACAACTCCCCTGTCTCCGATGGTCTCACGCAGCTCCTGAACGGTTTTTTCAATAAAATCATCCATGACCCAATCGCCGCGGCAGCCGCAGACAAGAAACAGAAAATTTGAGAGCATTGCGCGCCCGTATTCGGAATGTGTTACCTCCGGATGAAACTGGACCGCGTAAAGCCTCTGTTCCTCGTTTTCCATCGCGGCACAGGGGCAGTTTTCGGAAACGGCCGTGACGGCAAACCCTTCCGGAACCCCGCTGATATAGTCCGTATGGCTCATCCATACGTTGTTCGTCTCCGGGATCCCTTTAAAAAGCAGACTCGAGTGATCGGCTCTGATCTGCGTCAGGCCGTATTCGCGGGTGCCGGCGTGCTCGATCGTGCCCCCCAGCATATAGCTCATGAGCTGCGCGCCGTAGCAGATTCCGAGGACCGGAATGCCCAGCTTCAGAATCTCCGGCGTATAATGCGGCGATTCCTCCAGATAAACGCTGTTGGGGCCGCCGGTAAAAATGATCCCCCGATATCCCCCTTCCGCAACCGTCTCGAGCGGAACCGTATAGGGCAGGATCTCCGCGTAAACGTTGAGATCGCGCACGCGGCGGGCGATCAGCTGATCGTACTGCCCGCCGAAATTCAGAACCAGAATCTTCTCCATGTGTTCTCCCTTATACGTTGATCTCTGCGTCGCCGGACGACGCTCCCTCCAGAACCGGCCGAAGCTCATCCACAAGCCGCTCCACCTGCTCCGCACAGCGCCCGGTATAGAGCGACGGATCCAGCACCGCCTCCAGTTCCTCCAGCGTCATGCCGAATTCCGGCCGCCGGGACAGGATCTCCATGAGATCGCAGGGCTTTCCCTGCTTCATATTGGCGGTCGCCTCCATGGAGCATGTGCGGATGACCTCGTGCAGCTCCTGCCGGTTTCCGCCGCGCTTCACCGCCTCCATCATCAGGTTTTCCGTCGCGATGAAGGGAAGGTACTCCCGAACCTCCGCTTCCACGATCTTCTCATTCACTACCAGTCCGGAGGTCACGTTCTGCGCCAACCGCAGGATGGCGTCGGCGCACAGGAAGCCCTCGGGCAGGGAGATCCGCCGGTTGGCGGAGTCGTCCAGCGTTCTTTCCAGCCACTGTACGGAGGCCGTCATCGGCGCGTTCATCGCGTCGGCGATCAGATAACGCGCCAGTGAACAGATGCGCTCACTGCGCATGGGGTTTCTCTTGTAGGGCATGGCGGAGGAGCCGATCTGATTCTTCTCGAAAGGCTCCTCCAGCTGCCGGTCGTGCTGCAGCAGCCGGATATCGTTGGCCATGCGGTAACAGCTCTGGGCAATGGAGGACAGAACGTTCAGGATGCGGCTGTCCGCCTTCCTGGGATAGGTCTGGCCGGACACCGCGAACGTGCGCTCAAAGCCGAATTCCCTGCAGATCATGGCGTTCATCTCATCGATCTTCGCCGTATCTCCCTCGAACAGATCCATGAAGCTCGCTTCCGTCCCCGTAGTTCCCCGGCACCCCAGCAGCTTCATCCCCGAAAGAACGAAATCCAGTTCCTCAAGATCGGACGCCAGATCCTGCAGCCACAGGGACGCCCGCTTGCCTACGGTAACAAGCTGCGCCGGCTGATAATGGGTATAGCCCAGCGTCGGCACGGCGCGGTACGCCATCGCAAAATCCGCAAGGTTCTTCATCACCTTCAGCAGTTCGCCCCTCAGATAGCGCAGGCCGTCCCGGTAGAGGATCATATCGGCGTTGTCGGTCACATAGCAGCTGGTAGCGCCAAGGTGGATGATGCCCGCGGCGCCCGGCGCGGCCAGCCCGTAAGCGTAAACATGGGCCATTACGTCGTGACGCACTTCCTTTTCCCGCTCTGCCGCCGCCTCAAAATCTATGTCCGTTACGTGTGCTTCGAGTTCCGCGACCTGTTCCTCCGTTACGGCAAGCCCAAGCTCATGCTCCGCCCTGGCCAGCGCCACCCACAGGCGGCGCCAGGTCTCGATCCGCCTCTGCGCCGAAAACAGTTCCAGCATGAAGGGCGAGGCGTAGCGGGAAGAAAGCGGGGATTCGTATGTGTTTTTCATGGTGTGACTCCTCATCTTTCCACGTAGGCGTCCCTCTCCGGGCCTACGGACACGTATCGGATGTGACAGCCGATCTGCTTTTCTATGTACAGCACGTAGTTTCTGGCCGCCTCCGGCAGATCCTCCCACCGGCGCACGCCGGAAATGTCCTGCTTCCACCCCGGCAGATACTCCGTGACCGGCTCTGCCTGCGGCAGAACGGTCGGGAACGGGAATTCCTCCGTTTCGACGCCGTTGAGTCGGTAACGGGCGCAGACGGGGATCCGGTCCATGTAACTCAGAACGTCCATCTTCGTCAGGGCTATGGCCGTCGCCCCCTGGATCTGCACGCCGTAGCGGGTCGCGACGATGTCCAGCGGACCGACTCTGCGGGGGCGTCCGGTCTTCGCGCCGTATTCTCCGCCCGCTTCCCGCAGCTTTTCCGCTTCTTCTCCGAACCATTCGCAGGTGAACGGTCCCTCCCCTACGCAGCTGGAGTAGGCCTTCACCACGCCGATCACCTCGTCGATCTTCGCGGAGGGAAGGCCGCTGCCGACCGGCGCGTAAGCGGCGATGGCGTTGGAAGAGGTGGTGTAGGGATAGATGCCGTAATCCAGATCGCGCAGCGTTCCCAGCTGCGCTTCGAACAGGATGCTCTTCCCCTCCGCCTGCGCCTGACGCAGATAGGCTCCCGTATCGCAGACATAGGGACGTATCTTCTCGGCGTACTCCTGTATCCAGCGCGTCATCTGCTCCATCGTACAGGGCTCGGCCCCATAGACGCGGGTCAGCGTCAGATTCTTCCATTCCAGCAGATCCGCCAGGTGCGCCTTCAGCTCCTCGGGATAGAAAAGCTCTCCCGCTAGCACCGTCTTCTTCTGATACTTATCCGAATAGAACGGCGCGATCCCCTGTCTGGTGGATCCGTACTTCTTATCCTTCAGACGCGCCTCTTCCAGCCCGTCCAGTTCTCTGTGCCAGGGGAGCAGCAGCGAAGCCCGGCTGCTGATCTTCAGGTTGTCCGGCGTAACGGATACCCCCTGTGCCGCCACGGTCTGGATCTCATTCCACAGATTCTCCGGATCCATGGCAACGCCGTTGCCCAGAATGTTGACGACGCCCCGGTGGAAGATGCCGGAGGGCAGCAGATGCAGCGCAAACTTTCCGTACTCATTGACCACGGTATGCCCCGCGTTGCCTCCGCCCTGATAACGGATCACGATATCATAGTCCGCGGTGAGAAGATCCACCATGCGGCCTTTCCCCTCGTCGCCCCAGTTGATGCCGACGATCGCGCAGTTGGACATGTTCATCCCTCGCTCTCAGGTGTAATAAAACCGGATCATTATATCACAACCGCTCCGGATTGTCTTGCATAATATAGCGTTCCGCAACTATTTTTCTTTCGCTCCCCATCGGCGCGGCCTTTCCCCTCCGGCCCCTTTCCCTTGACAATCCCATGCCTGTTTATTATATTAAATAGGTTAATGCTTAAGTTCGGCGGACGGAACTGTCCGCCCGTCAGGAGAGGATCGATATGGCCAAAGAGAAAAAAGTGGAGCAGATCACCGACATGGAGGTGGATTTTGCCCAGTGGTTCACAGACGTCTGCACCAAGGCGGAGCTCGTGGATTATTCCGGCGTGAAGGGTCTGTTCATCCTTCGCCCCTACGGATACGCGATCTGGGAGAACATTCAGGGCATTCTGGACAGGAAATTCAAGGAACTGGGACACGAGAACGTATCCATGCCCATGCTGATCCCCGAATCTCTGCTCCAGAAGGAAAAGGACCACGTGGAGGGCTTCGCTCCCGAGTGCGCCTGGGTGACCATGGGCGGCAGCGAGCCGCTGCAGGAAAAGCTGTGCATCCGCCCCACCAGCGAAACGCTTTTCTGTGATCACTGGAGCCACGTGGTTCACTCCTGGCGGGATCTTCCGATGAAATACAATCAGTGGTGCAGCGTGCTGCGCTGGGAGAAAACGACCCGGCCCTTCCTCCGCGGCCGCGAGTTCCTCTGGCAGGAGGGCCACACGCTGCACGCCACCGCGCAGGAGGCCGTTGAGGAAACGCTGCAGATGCTGGAGGTATACGCCGATCTGTGCGAGAACTATCTGGCCATGCCCGTCATCCGCGGCAACAAGACGGATAAGGAAAAGTTCGCCGGAGCGGAGAACACCTACACCATCGAGTGCATGATGCACGATCACAAAGCACTGCAGAGCGGCACCAGCCACTACTTCGGCGACGGTTTTGCCCGCGCCTTCGGCATCACCTTCAGCGACCGGGAAAACAAACTGAGCTATCCTCACCAGACGAGCTGGGGCCTTTCCACCCGCATCATCGGCGGCATCATCATGACGCACGGCGACAACAGCGGACTGGTCCTCCCGCCCGCCATCGCCCCCATCCAGGTGATCGTGCTTCCCATCGCCATGCACAAGCCCGGAGTCGCCGACAAGGCGCAGGAGCTGGTCGACCGTCTGAAGTCCGCCGGTCTGCGCGTGAAGGCAGACTTCAGCGACAACAGCCCCGGCTGGAAATACGCCCAGTATGAGATGAAGGGCGTACCGCTCCGCGTGGAGATCGGGCCCAGAGACATGGAAAACGGACAGTGCGTGGCCGTCCTCCGGACTTCCGGCGAGAAGGTCTCTGTTCCCCTGTCCGATCTGGAGACCCGTATTCCCGAACTGCTGGAGACGGTACAGAAGCAGATGTTCGAAAAGGCCAAAGCCAACATGGACAGCCACACCTTCGTCGCCCGCTCTCTGGAAGAGGCAAAGGCCCTGCAGGAGGAGCACGGCGGTTTCATCAAGACCATGTGGTGCGGGGATCTCGCCTGCGAGATGGCGATGAAAGATCAGGCGGGCATGTCCTCCCGCTGCATCCCCTACGCACAGGAGCATCTGGACGACTGCTGCGCCATCTGCGGAAAACCGGCTGACCGGATGGTCATCTGGGGCGTAGCCTACTGAGATCCATCCCCGTGACAGGAGGAATCGACAAATGAGCAAACTGATGACGATGGAAGAGGCCGTCGGCCTGGTCCGGGACGGTGACACCATCTGGGTCAACGCCTTCGGCGGGTGCGCCTCTCCGGTCGACCTGAACCGCGCTCTGACCCGGCGCTTCCGGGCAACCGGTTCTCCCCGTCACCTTTCCGTTTACAGCGCCTTCAGCTTCGGTGACTGGACCCCCGGCAGCGAAACGGAAGGGTATATCTGCGAAGGCGCCGTGGACCGCGTGGTCATCGGCCATTACGCCAGCCTGGTCAATACCTGTCAGGCGATCATGGACAACAAGATCGAAGGGTACAACCTTCCCGGCGGCGTTCTGAGCCACATGATCCGTGCCAGCGCCCGGGGGGATAAGTACCTGTTTTCCAAAACAGGCCTGAATCTGTTCGTGGATCCGGCCATGGGCAGCAAGTACCGTCTGAACGAAAAGAGTACGCAGGAGCTGGTCGTTCCGACCGAACAGTACGGCGAAAAGGGTCTGCTCTATAAGATCCCGTCCGTAGACATCGCCTTCATCAAGGCCAGCTTTGCCGACGACTGGGGCAACATCTCCTTCCAGAACGAGGTCGCCTCCATCGACGCCCTGTCCGTCGCCCAGGCAACGCACCGGGCGGGCGGCAAGGTCATCGTCCAGGTTCTTCGTACGGAGAGCAAGCACATCCCGCCCCGCATGGTCAACATCCCCGCGGCGCTGGTGGACGCCATCGTCGTCTGTCCCGTTCAGCAGCAGCTGACCAACATGGCCGGCTACTTCGATTTCATCTGCGGACAGTACGTGCCCAAGGGCGCCATTTTAAAAGCCTGCCGCGAAGAGATCCGCGGCGCCATCGGCTCCGTCAACAAGCGTACGTCTCTGCATACGGCCATAGCGCGGAGGGCCCTGAAGGAAATCCGCCCCGGCAACATCGTCAACATCGGCATCGGCATTCCCGAACTGGTGGCGGAAGCCGTTCTGGACAGCGGGATGCTGGAGCAGGTGCACCTGAGCGTGGAATCCGGCCATACGGGCGGCTTCCCTCTCGGCGCGCAGGGCTTCGGCGTTGTCATCGGCCCGGACAGCATGATGGACATGGCCCGCCAGTTTGACTTTTATGAAGGCGGCGGTCTGGATCTCTGCTGCGTCGGTGCTCTGCAGATCGACGGGCGCGGCAACGTGAACGGCCATTATACAAAAGGCAAGCTTTCCGGCATCGGCGGTTTTGCCAACATCACTCAGACGACCAAGCGCGTGGTCTTCTGTCTGACCTTTACCAGCCACGGACTGGAGGGGACGTTCGACGGAGAGAAGGTCACGATCACCAGAGAAGGCAGCATTCAGAAATTCGTTCCGGAAGTGACCAGCCTGAGCTTCAGCGTGACAAACGCCCGGGAGAACGGGCAGGAAGTGCTTTATGTGACGGAACGCTGCGTGTTCACCCTGGGCGACAACGGGCTCGTGCTTTCTGAGATTGCCCCCGGCGTCGACCTTCAGAAAGACATTCTGGATCGGCTTCCCTTCACCGTGGAGATCGCGAAGGACCTGAAGCCCATGACCTTCTGATCATCCTTCACCCCGCCCGGTACGGCCTTCCCGTACCGCGGCAGCCGCGCACCGGCAGGAGGCGACCATGAAACGAGTATCATCTCTGCTTCTCATTCTGCTTCTGATCGCCGCGGCGTGCCTTCCGGCCGCCGCGGCCGGTTACTCTGCCCAGGTGAGCGCCGCCTCCGCCATTCTGTACAATACGGAATCCGCGGAAGTTCTCTACGCCAAGAACGCCTCCGGTCCAATCCTTCCCGGCGGCTCTGCCCTCATGATGACGGCGCTCGCCGTCTCTGAAACGCTGGGCGATCCGGACAAGCTCATTACGGTGGAAACCGGCGGTTCCTCCGGTGACCGTCTTTCTCCCCCTCTTGCCCAGGGAGAACAGATGACCGTGCGGGATCTGCTGGCAGCCATTCTTCTCTCCGGCTCCTCGGACGCCGCTTCCGCGGCGGCGCTGGCCGTGAGCTATGATATGGCCGGTTTTGTTTCCGTAATGAACGGAAAAGCCGCCGTGCTCGGCATGACAGCCACCGTCTATTCCACGCCGGACGGAAGTCCCTCCGACGAGAATGTGAACCTGGATCCCCAGACCACTACGGTGAACGACGTGCTGAAGCTGGCGATCGCCGTGCGCAGCGACCCGATCCTTTCGGAGATCCTCTCGTGCCCTTCATTGGAAACGTCAGGTCCGACGGTCCGCACGCTTTCCAATACGAACCCGCTGGTCGACGGCGCGTCGGCCGGTGAAGCGGATCCGGCTTCCGTACGGATCATTTCGGACGGCTTCTGCGCCCCCATTCTCAGGGAAGACGGATGCATGTTCACCGCCGGAAACATCTACGGGACGCCTCTTCTCTGCGTGCTTCTCGGCGGAGCCGACGCCGATGCTCTGATCCGGGATACCGAAGGCCTTCTCGATTACGGCGGCGGACGCATGGAAAACGTTTCCATCACCGAACTCCTGAGTCCCGTGCCCCTGTCCTATACCAGTGCGGCAGGCGCCGTATATTCCGTCACGCCGTCATTCCCCGAGGGTGAACTCTCCATCTCCGATACCTTCAACCGCAGCGGCATCTCCGTTGCCATCGAAAAACGGGAGGACAACACCGGCGTTGCCGTCTACAGAGACGCCGACGGAAACACCCTGGCGGAGGTGCCCGTGACCTTTTCCCGGATCCTGTCCGAGGGCGAGCTGAAGGGTCGCCGCGTGCTCCTGTGGGGCATCGGCATTCTCACCCTGTTCCTCTGCGTCGTACTGATCTTCGGCCTTCGCCGATTCTATTACACCTACATGGTACAGAAGCAGAAACGCCGCGGCTTCCGCCTGGACGGAGCGGCTCCGCTTCCTGAAAGCACGCAGGCAGTAAGGAACAGCTTCAACTACCATTTCCCCGTATGGGCGCTGTGGGGGCTGGCGCTGCTTCTGGTTATCGTGATCGCCCTGTGCTTCAATATGTATCCAAGATGATTTTTCCGGAAGATCAACGGACCGCTGCGCGCGGTCCGTTTTTTCTTCCTCCTGAAACTGTCCCTGTAAACGGTCACTTTTTCTGTTACGCTTTCAGTGGAAAGGAGGCCGGCGGAATGTACAGAGAGATCATCGGCCGCATCTATGACGCCCTGTGCGAGAGGGGATACAATCCCATCCGTCAGCTGGGGGATTTCCTCCTGTCCGGGGACCCGACGCACATCACCCCTTACCGCGACGCCAGAATCCTTTGCGGGTCCATTGATCGGGAAGCGTTCCTGGGGGAGCTGCTGCGATCCTACCTGGGGGGCGGCGCACAAAATATGTAGGTTCTACAATCATAGTTAACAGTTAACTCGAAAAAAAAGAATAGCGAATGGAAGTGTGCCATGTTAAGGTTGAGTTGCTGACACTAAACCGAAAGGCAGGCATCCCATTCGCTATGAATACTCTAACTCAAACC
>JAFWRM010000012.1 GCA_017519975.1 Oscillospiraceae bacterium
GGGGTCGGAAACGACGCTGGACGTGTTCCTGAAGACGACGGACGGCTCGGCGCCGACGGACGTGACGGTGACGATCCGGGAGGAAGTGACGGGCACGACGACGACGAAGGCGTACACGCCGGAGAAGCAGGCGGACGGACGATATCTGGTGACGATCCCGAACATTTCGGCGCACAAGCTGGGAGATAAGGTCACCATTACCGGAAACGCCGGAGGAAGCTTCACGGTAGTGGCCTCCCCGCTGTCCTTCGTGAGGGACGTACTGAAAAACGAGACGAAGACAGAATCCCTGAACGGACTTTCCTCCCTGTACGCCTACTACGCGGCGGCGATGGCGTACAAGGGATAACACGGTTTCCAAAGCGATCGGCGCGAACGGGATCCGTACGGCAGACAGTTTTATGGAATCATCTCTTGACAGGAGTCGTATAACTGTTGTAAACTGCAATGTGTATCAGTGTTTACAAACAAAACGGCTGATAAGGATGATCCAGGGAGAAAGGAGGACGGTCTGTCATGGAAAGATACGAAGCACTTGAGATGGAAGTCATCGCTTTTGACTGCGAGGACGTTATCACCAGCAGCGATATCGTTACTCCTGAGTACTGATATCTGCGGAATGAAGTGAAGGCAGGGCGGGAAGATTCTTCCTGCCCTGCGTTGACACGGCGGGGCCGCCCGGTTTCCGACGGGCCCTGACAGAACGCTGAAGGAACGGTCGGCAGACAGCCGTTGGGCTGTCTGCCGTTTTTTGCATGGGAAAGCAGGAAAGGAACGAAAAAGACATGAAGCTGAACGACAGATTTCTCATTCATAAGACCGGAGAGCAGACGATCCTGGTCCCCTCCGGAGGGGCGGAGTTTTCCGGCGTGGTCCAAGGGAACCGCACGCTGGGGGCGATCCTGGAACAGCTGAAGGAAAACACCACGGAGGAGAAGATCACGGAAGCGCTCGGCGCCCGTTTCGACGCGCCGAAGGACGTGATCGAAAAAGACGTTCGGAAAGTGCTGCAGGAGCTGAGAAAGATCGGGGCTCTGGATGAGTGACGCCGTTTCGCTGGAAGAGTATCTGAACGCGCACGGTACGCTGACCTATGCCAATACGGGCGTGAGCATGCTGCCCCTGCTGCGGCAGGGCAAAGATCTGTTCATTGTAAAAAAGAAAGGACCGGAGCGCTGCGGCAAGGGGGACGTGGTCCTGTATCATCGTCCGCCGGACAAGTATGTGCTGCACCGGGTGATCGCCCTGCGTCCGGAGGACTACGTGATCCTGGGAGATAACTGCGTCAGCCGGGAGTACGGCATCACAGACGGAGATATCCTCGGGGTCATGACCGGATATGTGCGCGGCGGAAAGACCCACAGCGTCACGGAGAGAGGATACCGGCTGTATTCCCGCCTGTGGACGCATACAGCCGGGCCGCGCATTTTTCTGAAGAAGGCGGTCCTGAAGGCAAAACGGTGCCTGAAGAAAAAAGGATGATGGTATGAAGAAGGGTACGCTGCACTGGCTGTATGCCGTGCCGGGAGGAAAAAAACTGTATATTCTGATCCTCATGGCGGCGCAGGCGGTTTACGGCGTGTCCGGCGTTTTCTACGCCCTGCTTCTTCGGAGGATCGTTGACGCCGCGGCAGCCGGGAACCGGCCGGAATTCTGGCGGTTTCTCGCGGCGGCGGGGCTGCTTGTTCTTGCGCAGCTGGCCCTGCGGATGATGGTCCGCTGGCTCGACGAAAAGGCAAAAAGCGTTATCGAAAACGTATTCAAGGCGCGCCTGACGGAGGCTCTGCTTCAGAGGGATTATCTTGCGGTCAGTTCCGTGCACTCAGGGGAGTGGATGAACCGCCTGACGAACGATACGACGGTGGTCGCCGAGGGATACGCGGAGATCCTGCCGGGATTTGCGGGCATGGCCGCCCGGATCGTCAGCGCGCTGGCGATGATCGTTGCAATGGAACCGCTGTTCGCCGCCGTTCTGATCCCGGGCGGGGGACTGTTCCTTCTGCTCACCTGGTTCTTTCGAAAGAGGCTGAAGCGGCTCCACCGGGAGGTACAGGAGGCGGACGGCCGGCTGCGGGTATTTCTTCAGGAGCGCATCGGGAACCTGATGATGATCCGTTCCTACGCCGCGGAGGCGGATACGATGAGTGCCGCGGAAGAGAAAATGCGGGAGCATCAGTCGGCCAGAATGCGGAAGATCCGTGTTTCCAATCTGGGCAACATCGGCTTCAGTCTGGCCATGAGCGGCATGTATCTTCTTGGGTTCGGCTGGTGCGGCTACGGCATACTGCGGGGCACCGTCACATTTGGCACGCTGACCGCCATCACGCATCTGATCACCCAGCTGCAGGCGCCGTTTGCCGGCATTACGGGGTACCTGCCGAAATACTACGCCATGCTCGCCAGCGCGGGAAGGCTCCGGGAGGCGGAGGACTTTTCCGCGCCGGAGCAGGAGGCCCTGCCCGAGGAACGGATGGCGGAGCTCTACCGGAACGACCTGATGGCGGTAGGACTGGACGGCGTCAGCTTTGCCTACTATCCGCCGGCCGACAGCCCGGAGGGCCTGACCAAGA
This sequence comes from Oscillospiraceae bacterium, assembly GCA_017519975.1. GTDB lineage: Bacteria > Bacillota > Clostridia > Oscillospirales > Oscillospiraceae > Alloscillospira. The sequence goes on from JAFWRM010000012.1 coordinate 2,571, forward strand.
AGGATATGCCCGCCGCGCTGGACGGACTGACGCTGGAGATACGGAAGGGAGAATACGTGGCGTTCACCGGCTACAGCGGGTGCGGCAAATCCACGGTCCTGAAACTGCTGATGTGCGTGTTCCGGCCCGACGGAGGCGAGCGGTATTTTGTCGACGGCGCCGGGCATCGGCAGGCGCTGACGTCCGCCCACAGGCGTCTGTTTGCCTATGTGCCCCAGGGGAACCGCCTGATGAGCGGGACGGTCCGGGAAGCGGTCGCCTTTGCGGCGAGAGAAGCCGCCGGGGACGATCGACGGCTTTGCCGGGCGCTGAAGATCGCCTGTGCCGACGAGTTCGTTTCCGCCCTGCCGGAAGGAGCGGATACGCTGCTGGGAGAGCGCGGAGCCGGCCTGTCCGAGGGGCAGATGCAGCGGCTGGCCATTGCCCGCGCCGTGTTTTCCGACAGCCCTATCCTGCTGCTGGATGAGGTGACGAGCGCTCTCGACGAGCCGACGGAGCAGCAGGTGCTGAGAAATCTCAGAGAAATGACAGACCGGACGGTGATCATCGTGACCCATCGCCCGGCGGCGCTCGAGATCTGTGACCGGGTGCTGGAGTTTACGGAAAACGGGGTGACGGAAAAATGAGTGAAGCGATCAGCCGCAAGATCGTGGACGATCTTGTCTATCTGATCCGATGCGCGGTGAACGGGACGGAGGTCGACCGGGATCGGGCCGGGGCCATGGATATGGCCGCCCTGTACGCCGCCGCGGAAAAGCATCTGCTCACGGCCGTCACCGCCATGGCGCTGGAGAGCGCCGGGATCCGGGACGAGGCGTTTACCCAGGCCAGGGGAAAGGCCATACGGAAGGTGGCCGCCATGGACATGGACCGGGCGGCCTTCCTGGATGAGCTGGAGAAGAAGGGAATCTGGCATATGCCGCTGAAGGGCGCCGTCATGAAGGATCTGTACCCGCGCCTGGGCATGCGGCAGATGTCCGATAACGACATTCTGCTCGATCCCTCCCGCATGGCGGAAGCCGGAGCGATCCTGGAAAGGATGGGCTTTGCGTGTGAGCACAGGAGCTCCGCCCACGTGGTTTACAACAAAGCGCCGGTCTCCAGCTTCGAGCTGCACCACAGACTGTTCGGGGCGGATCAGGGGCACAGGATCTACCGGTATTATAAGGACGTGAAGACCCGTCTGATCCGAGATGAGGGAACACGGGAAAGATATCATTTCTCCGACGAGGATTTCTACGTCTACATGGTTGCCCATGAGAACAAGCACTATCGCGAAGGCGGAACCGGCCTTCGCTCCCTGCTGGATACGTACGTGTACTGCAGGCAGAAGGGGCAGGACCTCGACTGGACCTATATCGGAGAGCAGACGGAGGAACTGGGCATCCGCGATTTCGAAGAGCGGATCCGGTCGCTGGCTCTTCACCTGTTCGGGGAAGAATCGCTGACGGAGGATGAGGAATCCATGCTGGCGTACATTCTGTCCTCCGGTACCTACGGGACGATGCAGCACAAGGTGAGCAGTAAAGTGGAGAAGTTCGGGGGCGGCCGGTCGGGAAAATTCCGTTACGTGCTGTCCCGTGTCGTGCTTCCCATGGACACGGTGCGCACGGTATATCCGACGTTTGCCAGGGTCCCCGTTCTGCTGCCCTTTCTGCCGATCTGGCGGCTCCTGCGCGGACTCCGCTCCCGCCGGAAAAAGCTGGCGGGAGAATGGAAGACCCTGAAGGATAAATGAGTCCGGCCGTGCGGAGCGGGAGAACGGAGACGGCGGACCGCCTTGAGAAAACGCTGCTCCTGTGATAAGATGCACAATGCAACGATTTCTTCCCTGGAGAACTGTTTATGAAAGCATTCCGCACCGCGCATCCGCAGCTGGCGGCGCACCTGTTCATCCTGCTGGGAACAGGCCTTCTCGCCGTCAGCGTACAGTATTTTTTCGACCCGGCAGGACTGGTCACCGGAGGGTTCACCGGGCTGGCGATCATCATCAAGGCCCTGACCGGCCGCTTTTTTGAGGGAGGGGTCCCTCTGTGGGTATCCAACCTGGCGCTGAACGTTCCGGTGTTCGTTCTGGCGTATCTGCTGCTTGGCCGGAAGTTCGTAGGAAGAACGCTGTTCGGCGCGGTGATGCTTTCGGTATGGCTGGCGCTGCTGCCGGCTCCCTTCATCCAGCCGAAGGATCTGCTGCTGGCGGCCGTGTTTGGCGGGATCATCAGCGGCGCGGGGGTGGGCCTGGTGTTTCTGGGCAGCGCTACCACCGGAGGAACGGATCTGGTGGCGGCTCTGATCCATAAAGGGCTGCGGCACTATTCACTGGCCAGCATTCTGATGATCCTGGACGGGGCCGTCGTACTCGTCGGACTGACGGTTTTCGGCCTGCGGCCCGCGCTGTACGCCATCATCACCATTTACACGGCGACCAAGGTGACGGACGCCCTGCTGGAAGGTCTGAAGGTGAGCAAGGCGGCGTACATCATCTCCGAAAAGGCGACGGAAATCGCCGCGGAGATCATGGAAAAGCTGGACCGCGGCGCCACGGGATTCCCCGCCGTGGGCATGTATACGGGGAAGGAAAAGCTGATCGTTTACTGTGTGGTCTCCCGGAAGGAGATCGTGCAGGTGAAGGACATCGCGGCAAAATACGATCCTTCCGCTTTCGTCATCGTTTCCGATGTAAAGGAAGTCCTGGGCGAAGGATTCCAGGAGCGGGGAGGAGCGTTGGACTGACTGAACCCGCGGCCATGAGCCGCGGGAAGGAGGAAAAACATGAAGATCGCCCTGCTGGAGCCCATCGGGGTACCGGACCGGACGCTGGAGGAGCTGTCCGCCGGATTCAGAGAGAGAGGACATGAGTTCGTTTCCTTCCCCCGGAAGGCGGAAAGCGAACGGGAACTGGCTGAGCGCAGCCAGGGCTGTCAGGTGGTCATGATCGCCAATACCCCCTATCCCGACGCGGTGATAAGAGCCTGCCCGGAACTGAAAATGCTCAGCGTGGCCTTCACCGGCATCGACCACGTGGGGACGGAGGCCTGCCGGGAACAGGGGGTCACCGTATGCAACGCGGCGGGCTATTCCGACCAGACGGTGGCGGAACTGGTCATCGGCATGGCTGTTGGCGCGATGCGCCGGATGGTGACGGCGGACGCCGTCGTCCGCCGGGGCGGAACGAGCGCAGGGATCGGCGGACGGGAGATCGCCGGGCGTACGGTGGGGATCATCGGGCTCGGGCGCATCGGGATGCGCACCGCGGAACTGTTCCAGGCCTTTGGAGCGCGGGTGATCGCGTTCAGCCGGACGGAAAAGCCGGAAGCGAAGGCCAAGGGGATTGAATACCTCACGCTGGAGCAGGTGCTGTCGGAAAGTGATATCCTGTCTCTTCATCTGCCGAACAACGCCCAGACCCGGGGCATGATCGGGCGGGAGCAGATCTCGCTGATGAAGCCGGACGCCGTGTTCATCAACTGCGCCAGAGGGCCCATCGTGGATAACGCGGCCCTGGCGGAAGCGCTGAACGGAGACCGGCTGGGCTTTGTGTGCGCCGACGTGTTCGACATGGAACCGCCGCTTCCGGCGGATTACCCGCTGCTGCACGCCAAGAACACGCTGCTGACGCCGCATCAGGGCTTCATCTCGGAGGAGAGCATGGAGCGCCGGGCACGGATCGTGTTCGGGAATGTGTACGCCTGGCTGGACGGTCATCCGGAGAATGTCTGCCGGTGATCGAAAAAAGATACAGAAAACGGAGCCGTGAACCTGCCGTTCACGGCTCCGTTTCATCATGCCCGGGCATACGCGCGGGGGGATCGTCGTAATGGTCCAGAAAGGTGTGTCTTTCCCCGCCGGTCTTCCATCCGATGACGGAATCCAGACATACGTTTTCCACACTGCGGAAGATCCGGGCTTCCACGTCCGGGTTGTTCTTTTTCAGGTCCGCGATCAGAGCCTTTACCTCCGCGCGCTTGGACAGATGCTCGTCGGTATCGGCGTTTTCCGTGAAGCGGCACGCACAGCGCAGGAAATGCAGGGCGTTGTAGTCCCTCCACTTCAGGATATCCGACTCTCTCACCAGATACAGGGGACGGATCAGTTCCATGCCCTCATAGTTGGTGCTGTGCAGCTTGGGAAGCATGGTCTGGATCTGCGCGCCGTACAGCATGCCCATCAGAATGGTCTCGATCACATCGTCGTAATGGTGCCCAAGCGCGATCTTGTTGCAGCCGAGCTGTCGGGCGTAGCTGTACAGATGGCCTCTGCGCATGCGCGCGCAAAGATAGCAGGGGTTCTTCTCTACGTTGACAACGGAGCCGAAGATATCCGTTTCAAAAATCTCGATGGGGATCTGAAGCCGGCGGGCGTTGTCTTCGATCAGCTGACGGTTGGCGGGGCTGTACCCCGGATCCATCACGATGTAGCGGACGTCAAAGGGAACCCGGCTGTAGCGCTTCAGTTCCTGAAACAGCTTGGCCAGCAGCGTGCTGTCCTTTCCGCCGGAGATGCATACGGCGACCCGGTCCCCGGCGTTTACCAGCCGATACTGCTTCAGAGCGAGGGTAAAGCGGCTCCAGATGGTCTTTCTGAACTTTTTTCTGAGACTGTTCTCCACATGGAAGCAGAAGGCCGCGTCCTGTTCCTCCCGTTCTTCGGGCAGAAAGCCTTCCTGAAGCTCCTTCATGGGTTCGCCCCCTTCCTGCATGTCCGTACGGCCGCGCCGGACGGGCAGATGATAGCATCCACCGGACGGGTCTGTCAATAATGCCCGAACCGCGGACGGGACGCTATTCCGCCAAAACGGAAGAATAGCGGGCGCGATCCCGCTCGATCCGTATTGTTATCCGAAGGGTCCTGATGGTAGAATGCCTTCAGATGAAACAACCGGCCGCGCCCGCTGGGCGCAGAGAAAAAGGAGGAGAAGCATGTGAAACAGGAATCCCGCAAGGCGATCCGGATCGTATCGGTGATCCTGGGCGTGGTACTGCTGGCGGTACTTGTTCTGTCTTCCGTCTACGTTACCACGGAGGATCAGTACGCGGTAGTGACCACGCTGGGGAGTCCGTCGGTGGAATCCCGGTCCGGCATCCATTTCAAGATCCCGTTCATCCAGCAGAAGACCATCATTTCCAAGAACATCCGCGGCGTATCCATCGGGTACCATGAGGATACCAACGCCACCATCGAGGCGGAATCCGTGATGATCACCGTAGACTACAATTTCGTGGACGTGGATTTCTACCTGGAGTGGAGGGTCACAGATCCGGTGAAATACCTGTACGCTTCGGACGATCCGGAAAACATTCTGAAGATGATCTCGCAGAGCTATATCCGGGACACCATCGGTCTGTACGGGGTGGACGCCGTGATCACCACCGGCAAGAGTGAGATCCAGGCGGCCATCAAGGAGAAGATCTCGGAACGCATGGTGCAGGAGGATCTGGGCGTGGCCCTGGTGAACATCACCATTCAGGACGCCGAGCCCCCGACCGAGGAGGTCCAGAACGCCTTCAAGGCGGTCGAGACTGCCAAGCAGGGAGCGGAGACGGCCACGAACAACGCGGAGCAGTATTACAACGAAAAGATCCCGGCGGCCAAGGCCGAGGCGGACGAGATCGTCCGAAAGGCGGAGGCCTACCGTCAGGCCCGCATCAACGACGCGACGGCCCAGGCGGACAAGTTCAACGAACTGTATCAGGAATACGCCAGATATCCGGAGATCACCCGGCAGCGGCTGTTCTATGAGACACTGGGGGAGATCCTGCCGGACGTCAAGGTCATGATCATTCCTGACGGTTCGTCGATCGATACGTACATGGCGGTGGACGGATCTTCCGTCCCGGCTTCGGCGCTGTCGAAAGGAGGCGTCCAGTAACAGATGACGAATGAAACTGAAACAAGACCCGTGCGGAACACGAAAGGCGTCGGACGCCGCGTGCTGATCGTCGTACTGGCCGTGGTGCTGGTACTGGTTTTCCTGACCGGCAGTCTGGTAGTCACCCGGCAGGACGAATACACGGTGATCAAGCAGTTCGGAGCCGTGGTCCGTGTGATCGATCAGGCTGGCCCCTCGCTGAAGATCCCCTTCATCCAGACCACCCAGCGGATCCCCAGGACGCTGATGCTGTACGACCTGGAGGTCTCCGATGTGATCACGTCGGATAAGAAAAGCATGATCGCCGACTGCTTCGTGACCTGGCGGGTCACGGATCCGTACCTGTTCATCGAGAGCCTGAGCGCCAATATCAGCAACGCTGAGGTGAGGATCAACACGGTGGTTTACAACAGCCTGAAAACCACGATCTCCAGCATGACGCAGGAGGAGGTCATTTCCGGGAGAGACGGCCGCCTGGCGGAGGCGATCCTGGCCAACTGCGACGATACGTTTGCCCGCTACGGGATGGACGTGACGGCGGTGGAGACCAAGACGCTGGACATGCCCTCCGAGAACAAGGCCGCCGTCTATGAGAGGATGATCTCTGAGCGCGAGAAGATCGCGGCGGAATATAAGGCCAACGGCGAATACGCCGCGCAGGTGAAGAGGAACGACGCGGACAAAGAGGTGGAGATCCTGCTGTCGGAAGCCAACGCACTGGCAACGGTGACCCGGGCGGAGGGCGACGCGGAATACATGCGCATCCTGTCCGAAGCCTATGACAGCGCGGAGAAGGCGGAGTTCTACACCTTTATGATCTCTCTGGACGCCGCCAGGAACAGCCTGCAGGGAACGGACAAGACCCTGATCCTGAACGAGAGCTCTCCTCTGGCCTCTCTGTTCTATGACAACTGAAACAAGTCCTCTCTGACGGACGGAGGACGAACAGACGCAAAAGGGCTTCCGGGCCTCTCTGGAAAAAGAGAGGCCCGGAAGCTCTTTGATCTGCACGCAGTCACGCCAGAAAACCTGGGAACACATCCCGCGGCTGACCCGTTCACTCCTCCTGCTTGTGGCCCTGCCAGACGACGACCTGCGGGAAGGGAATCTCAATGCCGCCCGCGTCGAGGGCCAGTTTCAGTTCGCGGTTGAGGATACGCCGCGCATTATAGATGTTGGATTCGTGCACTTCTGCAATCACCTTTAGATCCACCGAGGAGTCGCTGAGCTCCTCCACGCCCATGTACTGCGGCCTCTGAGGGAACATCTGGGGGTATTTTTCCGGCAGCCCGTCGAGAAGCCCGTTGATCACTTCCTCTGCCTTGATCAGGTCGGCTCCGTAGGCGATGCTCACGATCGACACCGCGACGGACGAGACGTTCGAAAGGTTCGTCAGCACGCGGATGTCGGAGTTGTTCACGATGCGGATGTTGCCGCCCACGTCCGCGATCTGCGTCGAAACGATGCCGATGCTCTTCACGGTCCCTCTGAAACCGTCCACACTGATGATGTCGCCCACGTAGAAGCGGCCCTCGAACAGGATGAAGATCCCCGCGAAGATGTCCTCGATCAGGCTCTGTGCGCCGAACCCGATGACGAGAGCCAGGATCCCGAGACCGGCGATTACAGTCAGCACGTCTGCGCCGAGGATGTTGAGCCCGAATATGATCCCGAAGATCACGACCGCATACCGGACGACGTTGGCGAGCATGCCCTTGATGGTCTCGCCGCGGCGCGACTTGATGCGGATGAGACCGAAGACCCACATGACGATACGGTAGACGGCCCAGCAGCACGCGAACATCAGGATGAGCGCGACGAGCCTCATGAAGTCAAAGCCTCCGGATTCGGTGCGAAGGGGGACGTACCTGCCGAGATAGGTTTCGCTGAACAGCCTGAGAGATTCCTTCTGAGGCGCGTTCAGGAAAAAACACAGATCGGGAAACCATACCAGAAGCAGGATGACTACCAGAACGATCGCTGCGATCAGCCTGCCGTGGCCGGCGCCGCCTTTGTGATTTCTGACTTTTTTATCTCTCTCTTTCATGAAGATCTTCCTTTCAAACGCTGCAGCCGATATGCCGTATTACTCATAAACGACGTCGTTGGACGAGATGTATTTTCCGTTGGTGAAGTAGAAATCCACGCGGAACCGTTCGCCCTGGTTCTGGTATTCTCTCGGTATGCTCGTATCCCCGTAGGAACCCCACTCGTATCCGCCTTCATTGATGTATGCGCCTGCTGAGTACGACCAGATGCGTACCATCTCATATTCGAGCCCCGCCTCAGACAGGTAATCCGTATCCACGCTGTAGTAGATGTAATTGTTGGAACAGTACGCGTCGAGGAACGTCAGACCGCAGACGGAGCATCGCAGGATCTCTCCGTTGGCCGGAGTCTTGCTGAAGGTGTGTCCGGGAGGATCCACGTACACTTCCCCGGAGACTGTTATCACCGCACCGCAGACTGAGCAGAGAGTGACCTCTTCGTATGCGCCGCCGTCCAGACAGTCAGGCCCGGTGATATTGCCGCTGCTGTCCGCACGGCCGGCGATCCACCGCTTTTCGGTGCTGCCCGCGGTGTGAACCGCCGGCGCGATCTCTGCCGTCGTCCGGCTTAGCTCTTCTCCGCAGACCGAACAGTAGACCACTTTCTCGCAGATCCCGCCCACCGTGCAGTCGTCCACGCTGCGGTTCTCTTCGACGGCCTGCCCGGCGGTGTGGCCGAGAGCCGGGGTGGAAACGGTCTCGGTGGATAACGGCTCCCCGCAGACCGAGCAGTAGATCACACTGTCGTAGCTGCCCTTTTCGGTGCAGGTCGCGTCGGTTTCGTTTTCCCTGACGGGCGACGACTCCGTATGGCCCGTCGCAGATGTGGTTACGACGGACCTCGAGATCTCCGCCCCGCAGACCGAGCAGGTAACGGTCTCGGTATAGCTGCCCTCTTCGGTACAGGTGGGGGCCGTCTCGTCGGAACGGACGGGGTCGCCGGGCGTATGGCCGGCTGCCGCCACGGTGAAGGTCTCATCTGACAGCGTTGCTCCGCAGACAGAACATGTCACGGTCTCGATATAGCTTCCTTCTTCGGTGCAGGTCGCTGCGATCTCGCCGTGTTTTTCCGGATCTCCGGGCTGATGTCCGGCGGCGGGCAGGATCGCGTGCAGACGGACGCCGCACTCCAGGCATACGTATTCGATTTCTCCGGTCTCGGTGCAGGTCGCTGCCAGCGTGATCACTGGATGTTCCATATCGTACTGGTGAGGGGCGTTGGGATCTCCGTTCCACAGCCTGACAAAGTCGGAGCTCTCATATCCCGTCTGCTGCGTGAACGCAGGCCGTCTCGCCTGATCGAACGCGTCGCGGATCCGGAGCGCCTGCCTGCTGTGGGAGAAGATCGAGTCGTTCGAGAGGAGAGCCACGGCGGCAACGGCGCACAGAGCGGCGGCGCCCCCCTTGAAAGCGGAAAGGATGAAGTTGAGCAGAACGCTGCTGCGGTCCCGTTTTCTGCGCAGATCCCGTTCGTCGGGGCGGGGTGGCTCGCCTTCGGGCGGGCGACCCTGAAAAACGTTTTCCTCCCGGCAGGTCACGGAGGATTCCCTGAAAAAGGTAACGTCGGGATAGACCGGGTTGTATTCGGGCAGCACGGAATGCTCCGGGGTTGCGTTGAATTCCGGACGTTGCGGCAGCTCTTCATTGTAGGATCCGTGTTCGCTCATGGTCTCACCTGCCCGTCTGTGATCTCCGTGCCGTAATTATGACATATGTTTTGTTGGACAGCAACAGGTTTTTCTGCCGACCATGCCTTTTCCTGTAACAGATCCGGAGGGCTGACAAAGCGGGGCCCCCGGTCAAAAGGCCGGGGGCACAATTGTACTATGGTTATTGTAGGATCCGCAGGTGCAGTTCTTCTGTCGGTCAGGGAGAATATGTGCTGATGATCTCCTCCGCCACTTTTTTCTTTGAAATGCAGCGGTCCATGGCCTGCTTTTCGATGGCGCGGTGCGCCTGCGGCTCGTCCATTCCCAGCGCGGAGATCAGCAGCCATTTTGCCCGGTTCACGACGCGGATCTCCTCCATCTTCTCCTCGAAGGAGATCGTCCTTTCCTCCATCTTTTTCAGGCGTTCTCTGGCACTTGCCATCCATCCCAACGCAGCGGAGAGAAGGGGCAGGGACAACGGTTTGGCCAACGTGAATACACCGTGATCGACGACCCGATCAAAGATCTCCGGGTAGAACTCTCCGCGGATCAGAAGAAGTATGACCGGACTTTTCGCGGCGGATGCGTCAATCGCAAATCGGATCCCCGTATCGTCGGGCAGCGGGGAGTTGACGATGATGAAATCATAGCTGCGCTCGTTCCAGGCTCTCCTGGCGGCACTCACGTTGGATACGATCCGGACCGGGCGGTACAGCGGTTCGACCAGGAGAGAGGAGAGCGCCGTATTCATTTTTTCCGCCGCCGAGACGACGAGAACGCTGTATACACGCTCTTTCAGACTCATACCGGTTCCTTTCCCGCAAACGCTTCATGCGCCAGATTTGCTGCAGTAGATGTCGATGATCTCCGGCGGCACGTGCTCCCTGATGAAATCACTGGCCCTGGCGGCGGCGCACGCCTTCTCATAGCTCTCCGGCAGCTTGCCGAAGGAGGTCAGGGCGGCGGGATCCGCCATATACAGATTGAAGTCCGCAGGGACGGGCAGGGGAAGACCCCTGCGGATGCCGTCGAGACCGGCGCGGATCATCAGCGCGAACGCCAGATACGGATTGGCGCCGGGATCCGGAGATCGGAGCTCTGCACGGCGGAACTTTCTGGCGGCGGCGGGGACACGTATCAGCTGCGAACGGTTTTCGGCCGACCAGGTGATGAATCCAGGTGCCTTGGCCCGGCCGAGCCTGCGGTAGGAGTCTTCCGTCGGGTCGAGAAAGACGGTCATGGCCGCGGCATGGGCGAGGATCCCGGCGATCATGTGCGAAAACGAATCGTCGTCGAACTCCTTCATGGACATGTTGATATGGAAGCCGTTTCCGGGCGCATGGGGCAGGGGCTTCGGCGAGAAGTCGGCGTACAGGCCGTTTCGGTCGGCGATCGTCTTCACGACGCGCTGAAAGGTCTGGGCGTTGTCCGCTGCGGTCAGAGCGTCCGCATAGCGGAAATCGATTTCATTCTGACCGGGACCCGCCTCGTGGTGGGAACTCTCCGGCCGGATTCCCATCTTCTCCAGGGTGAGACAGATCTCCCTCCGGATGTTTTCGCCCCGGTCGTCCGGAGCAATGTCCATGTAACCCGCCTCATCGTACGGGATGCGGGTCGGCTTTCCGTTCTCGTCGAGAAGGAAGAGATAGAATTCCTGCTCGGCACCGAAGGTGAACTCAACGCCTGCTGCCTTCGCCTCCTCGGCCGCCTGCCGCAGAAGGCGGCGCGTATCGCCGGCGAAGGGACTGCCGTCGGGACGGATGATGGTGGAGAACATTTGCACGACCCGTCCGTGCTCCGGCCGCCAGGGCAGGGGCATCAGCGTGTCCGGCTCCGGATACAGCAGAAGATCGCTGCGGTACTCGTCCCCGAAGCCGACGATGGAGGAGGCGTCGAACGCAATGCCATACTCAAAGGCGCGCGGCAGCTCCTCCGGCATGACGGAAACGTTCTTCTGCCTGCCGAACACGTCGCAGAACGCGAGGCGGATGAACTTTACGTCCTCCTCTTCGGCATATTGAATGACGTCTTCCCTTGAGTACTTCATAGTTTCCTCCCGATGTTATCTCTGTATCAGTTGGCTACGTACATCTGCCTGTACGGATTGCGGCTGTCCGGCGTCACCACGGTGAACGGGGCGTCCAGGACGGTTTCCTCGTCATATCCGAAAAGACCGCAGAATTCCTTCACGTACTGCCGGATCTCCTGAAGATCCTCCGGGCCGGCCGGCTTTACGGTGACCTGCTCCGGAAAGACGATCCCCCGGCAGTCCGAGCGGAGGAACATCCGCCCGCCGTGCATGCCCGTGCAGGGAAACGCGCCCACGATGTCCCCGGATCCCTCCGGAAGATCCAGGACGATGATGATGCCTCCCGCCTGGTACTCGCCGAGGAAGCTGCCAGCCTTTCCGCCGATCACCATGACGGGCACCTTTTCCTGATAGGCTTTCATATGGATCCCGGCCCGGTATCCGGCGTTTTCCTTCACGTAGATCCGGCCGCCGCGCATGGCGTATCCGGCCGCATCGCCTATGTTTCCATGGATCACGATCCGGCCGTCGTTCATGGTGTCGCCCACGGCGTCCTGCGCGTTGCCCATGACCGTAACGGTACCGCCGTTAAGGTAAGCGCCGAGCGCGTTGCCCGGAACACCGCGGATCTCTATCTGTCTGCCGCTCATTCCGGCTGCGATGAAGCGCTGACCGCAGCAGCCTTCCACCGTACAGCTGTCAGGTTCACGGCGCAGTGCCTCGTTCAGGGCCCTGTGATTTAGCCCTTGCGCAAGGATCAATGCCATATTATACCACACCTCCGAACTTTTTTACGCGCGCGTCAGCAGAAAATGCTGCGGTCGTCGCCGTTTTTTTCATCAGTTCGAAATCGATGGATGCGAGCGGGGTCCTTTCCCGGATCAGGGAGGTGTAGATCCCGGCGCGCTCCTCGCGGCCGATCAGGATAAAGCCCTTCAGAAGCCCGTCCTGCGTGAAGAGCCGCTTCAGGGAATCCTCCGTCTTTTCTTCGTAAAGCTCTCCCTCATAGGTGCCGGCGGTCATGGCGTGCAGGCCGAAGAATCCGATGGAATTCATCGGGATCCCCCTGTCGAACACTTCGTCCCCGCCGGACATGCAGCTGCCGGCCGTGCGGCCCTGCATCACGGCGTTCGGCAGGATGGCCATCACCTTCGTCTGACCGGAGGATACGTCCTCGACTTCCACGCAGTCCCCTGCGGCGTAGATCCCCGGAACGGAGGTCTCCATATGCCGGCCGACCCGGATCCCCCTGCCCACGTCCCCGCCGAGCTCCTTCAGCAGGGAGGTGTTGGGGCGGACGCCGACAGCCAGCACCAGCACGTCAAAGCTGACCGTCGCCCCGCTTTTCATCATGGCCGTTCCGCCGTCGAAGAGGCTCACGCTGTCCGACAGGAGAAAGCGGATCCCGTGCCTTTCCAGATGGCGCTGCATCATGGCCGCGCATTCGGCGTCCAGAATGCTGGACAGGACGCGGTCGGCAAGGTCGCACACGGTGATTTCCGCAGCCCGCCCGCTGAGCCCCTCCGCGCATTTCAGGCCGATCAGGCCCGCGCCGATGATCAGCACGCGGAACGCGGGGTCAACAGCCTTTTCCAGAGCCATGGCGTCGTCCAGCGTCATGAAGGAGAAGCGCCGCGGGACGGTGTTCAGTCCCTCCATGGGAGGGACAAAGGGCGAGGATCCGGTCGCCAAGCAGAGAGCGTCGTAGGGCAGCCGGGTACCGTTGTCCAGCTCCGCTTCCCGATCCTCACTGAGGAGACGGACCGCGCGCCGTCCGAACAGCACCCGGCAGCCCATTCGGAGGTAGAAATCCGCATCGCGGTAGCGCATGCGTTCCTCATCCGTCTTTCCCTGCAGATAATAGGAGATCAGAGGACGGCAGTAGACCTCCCGCTCCTCCTCTGAGACGACGGTGATCTCTCCCTCCGCGTCGCGGCTGCGGATCCCCTCAATGCACGCGGCGGCAGCCGCGCCGTTGCCGACGATGACATAGCGTTTCATACGGCGTCCCCCCGTTCCTCATAGACGATCGCCCCGTTGGGACAGCCCTGCACACAGGCAGGCTCCCCGCAGGCGTTTCTCAGGCACAGCTCGCATTTCTGCATGATGCCGTTCTCGTTCGGAGCCAGCGCGCCGTACGGGCAGACCAGCATGCACGTGAGGCAGCCCACGCAATTGTTCTGGTCGACCCGGATCACGCCTTCTCTGCGGGAGAGAGCGCCGGCGATGCAGCTGTCCACGCAGATCGGGTGTTCGCAGTGGCGGCAGGAGACGGCGTAGGTGATCCTGTCGCGCCCCTCGATGTGGATCCTCGGATAGATCGGCTTTCCCTTCAGCGCCAGCGCCATGTCGGACAGGCCGGAATTGGCAAACGCACAATTGTACTCGCACAGATGGCACCCGAGACACCATTCCTCTTTTACATAGACCCTCTTCATAAACTCACTCTCCCGCGTGCGAGATCCCGAGGATCTCCAGTTCCTTCTGATTCAGCCCAACTCCGCGCAGCATGAGGCGGTTTCCCCGCAGAGCCTCGATGGAGTTGATGCCCATGCCGCCCATGAGTTCCATGATCTCGTGCCGCCACGCCGTCATCAGATTGACCAGGCGTCTGCTCCCGATGTCCGGATTCAGGCGCCTGACGAGGTCCGGGTCCTGGGTCGCGATGCCCCAGTTGCACCGACCGGTCTGGCAGGTCCGGCACAGGTGGCAGCCAAGCGCCAGCAGGGCGGCCGTGGCGATATAGCAGGCGTCCGCACCGAGGGCGACGGCCTTCACGACGTCCGCCGCGCTGCGGATCGAGCCGCCGGCGATCAGGGAAACGTTGTTCCGGATCCCTTCGTCCCGCAGCCGCTGGTCCACCGCGGCAAGCGCCAGCTCGATGGGAATGCCGACGTTGTCCCGGATGCGTGTCGGCGCGGCGCCGGTCCCTCCGCGGAAGCCGTCGATGGCGATGATGTCCGCTCCGCTACGGGCGATGCCGCTGGCGATCGCGGCGATGTTGTGGACCGCCGCCACCTTGACGATCACGGGCTTGCGGTACTCCGTAGCCTCCTTCAGGGAATACACCAACTGCCGGAGGTCTTCGATGGAGTAGATGTCGTGATGGGGGGCCGGCGAGATGGCGTCGGAGCCCTCCGGGATCATCCGCGTACGGGAAACGTCCCCAATGATCTTCGCGCCGGGCAGATGACCGCCGATCCCAGGCTTCGCGCCCTGGCCCATCTTGATTTCGATGGCTGCGCCGGCTTCCAGATAATCCTCATGCACGCCGAAACGGCCGCTGGCCACCTGCACGACGGTGTTCGGGCCGTACCGGTAAAAGTCCTCGTGAAGACCGCCCTCTCCGGTATTGTACAGGATCCCGAGCTCCGTGGCCGCCCTGGCCAGCGACGCGTGGGCGTTGTAGCTGATGGAGCCGTAGCTCATGGCGGAGAATATTACCGGCATGGAGAGTTCCACCTGCGGGGGAAGATCGCATACGATCTTTCCCTGGCTGTCGCGCTCGATCCTGTGCGGCTTCTTGCCCAGAGAGACGTGCGTTTCCATCGGCTCTCTCAGGGGATCGATGGATGGGTTTGTCACCTGAGAGGCGTTGAGCAGGATCCTGTCCCAGTACACCGGCAGGGGCTTGGGATTGCCCATGGACGAAAGCAGCACGCCGCCGCTGGAGGCCTGCTTGTAAACCTCGCGGATGGTATCGTTCGTCCAGTTGGCGTTCTCCCGGAGCGTGCAGTCGCTCTTTACGATCTTCAGCGCCCGGGTGGGGCAGAGGGATACGCACCGCTGACAGTTCACACACTTGGCCTCGTCGCTCATCATGAGCCCGCGCTCCGGGCTGAAGAAGTGGACGCCGTTCGCGCACTGCCGTTCGCATACGCGGCAGGCGATGCAGCGGCTCTCGTTTCTTACGACCTCAAATTCGGGATACAGAAAATCCACGCCCATCAGACAGCCCCCTCCTTCACGCGTACGATCACGGGCTCGCCCCCGGCGGGAGCCCAGATGTTTTCGGCCTCCGGCTCCATCGTCCGGATCGCCGCCTCCTCGCTGGCGATGAACACGCGGTCATCCTTTTCACCGACGACCATCGACCGGAGCTTCAGACGGTCGTTGAGGGCCATGAGACCCCCGGTGAACCCGAGAACGATGGAGAACGGGCCGGTCACCAGCAGGCTCGGGAAGACCTTCCTGAGAAACGCGAGCCTTTCCCGCTCGCCGGGATCCGTTTTTCTCCCGATGGTGCTCCAGAAAGGCGCCGCGATCACGTTCGCCGCTTCCTCGAGCGTGAGCCCCTGCACGCGGTTCAGGTAGTCCATGATATAGGTGATGACTTCGGTGTCGGTCTGCAGGGTGCATTTGTATCCGAACATCTCGATGAAACGCCGGTTGGCGTCGTAGGAGGAGATCTCCCCGTTGTGGACGACGGAATAGTCCAGCAGGGTGAACGGATGGGCGCCGCCCCACCAGCCGGGGGTGTTCGTGGGATACCGGCCGTGCGCTGTCCAGGAATAGCCTTCGTACTCCTCCAGCCGGTAGAATTCGGCGACGTCCTCAGGAAAGCCGACGGCCTTGAATGTGCCCATGTTCTTCCCACTGGAGAACACATAGGCACCGGGCATCTCCGTGTTGATCTTCATGACGGCACGGGAGACGAACTCCTTCTCGTCCAGCTGAAGATTTCCCAGCATCGACTGCAGCGGGGCGACGAAATATCTCCAGATGATGGGATTGTCCCTGATCGACGGGATCTTCCGGGTGGGAACGATCTCCGAGCGGACGATCTCGAAATACTCCTTAAGGAAGGCCTCGCAGCGCTTTCTCGTGTCGCGGTCGTCAAAAAACAGATGCAGCGCGTAGAAATCCCTGTATTCCGGATAGATGCCGTAGCCAGCGAAACCGCCGCCCAGTCCGTTGGAACGGTCGTGCATCGGCCGCATGGCGTCCGCGATCAGCTTGCCGGTCATCCGGTGCCCTTCCGTAGAGATGACCGCCGCGATGGCGCAGCCGGAGGGGATGCGCACCTGACCCTCTCTGTACATTTATATCCATTCCTTTCCGTTCAGAAAAAACAGAAAGCGCTCATCGCCGCGCAGAATGCTGCGGCAATGAACGCCTTTGCCCATTTGCAGGCAGTATAGTCTGCGCCATTCATATTGTCAAGGGGTTTGCGCAAAAAACGGGATATCATGAAAAAGATACGCATGAGGAGAATGAAAAAATTGCAAAAAGGGGTTGACAAGCCCAAAAAACGGGAGTAAGATTCCCTGCGTAAAGGCAAGGGCGTCTTTGAGTGATCCACTCGAAGGCGCTCTCTCTTATTTATTGGAGCCGGATAGAAGCGCCCCGCGGAATGGAATAAGGATGAAAAGGCAAAGGCGTCTTTTGTGTTCGCACGAAAGGTGCCTCTGCCTTTATTCATTTCACAGAAAAGGAGACATGAACATGAGCACGGTATCGGATATTTTCGGAAGTCTGGTCTTCGACGACCGCGTCATGCGGGCAAATCTGTCCGCGGACGTCTACGCTTCTCTCAGAAAGACCATCGATGAAGGCACCCAGCTGGATATCGGCGTTGCCAACTCCGTTGCCCGCGCGATGAAGGAGTGGGCGATCGCCAACGGGGCGACACACTTCACCCACTGGTTCCAACCGCTCACCGGGATCACGGCGGAGAAGCACGACAGCTTCATTTCTCCCTCCCCGGACGGCGGCGTGATCATGGAGTTTTCCGGAAAGGAACTGATCAAGGGCGAACCGGACGCCTCCTCCTTTCCCTCTGGCGGCCTGCGCGCGACCTTTGAGGCCCGTGGCTATACGGCGTGGGATCCGACCTCCTACGCGTTTATAAAAGGCAAGACCCTCTGCATCCCCACGGCATTCTGTTCCTATGGCGGACACGCGCTGGATAAGAAGACGCCGCTGCTGCGTTCCATGGAGGTTCTCAGCAGGCAGGCGCTCCGCATCCTCCGTCTGTTCGGAAACGATACGGCCAGGCGCGTCCTGTCCTCCGTCGGACCAGAGCAGGAGTATTTCCTGGTCACGAAAGAGATGTACGACCAGAGGCCGGATCTGAGATTCACGGGACGCACGCTGTTCGGAGCCCGGCCTCCCAAGGGGCAGGAACTCGACGACCATTACTTCGGTGTGATCAAGCCCGGCGTCGCGGCCTTCATGGAGGATCTGAACGAAGAGCTGTGGAAGCTGGGGATCCTGGCCAAGACGGAACACAATGAGGTGGCACCGGCCCAGCACGAGCTGGCGCCCATCTACACGACGACGAACATCGCCACCGACCACAACCAGCTGACCATGGAGATCATGCAGAAGGTGGCGGCCCGACACGGGCTCGTCTGCCTGCTCCACGAAAAACCCTTTGCCGGCGTGAACGGCAGCGGCAAGCACAACAACTGGTCCATTGCCACGGACGGCGGGCAGAACCTCCTCTCTCCGGGAGACACGCCCTATGAGAACGCGCAGTTCCTGCTGTTCCTGTGCGCCGTGATCAAGGCGGTGGACGATTACCAGGATCTGCTCCGCCTGTCGGTCGCCACCGCGGGCAACGACCACCGGCTCGGCGCGAACGAAGCGCCCCCGGCCGTCGTCTCCATCTTCCTCGGGGACGAACTGGACGCGATCCTGGACGCCATCGAGAACGACACGCCCTATGAGGGGGCGGAGAAGAAGATGATGAAACTGGGCGTGGACGTGCTTCCGAGGTTCCGGCGCGACACGACCGACCGGAACAGGACTTCTCCTTTCGCTTTCACCGGGAACAAGTTCGAATTCCGGATGCTCGGCTCCTCCAACAGCATCGCGTGCGCGAACATCATGCTCAACAGCGCGGTGGCCGAGAGCCTGCGGCTCTTCGCGGACACCCTGGAAGGTGCGGAGGATTTCGAGACGGCGCTGCACGACCTGATCCGGGCCACTATCCGGGATCACAGGCGGATCATCTTCAACGGCAACGGCTACGATGAGGCCTGGATCAGGGAAGCGACGGAGGAACGCGGACTGCTGAACTACTGTACGACGGCGGACTGCATGCCGCATCTGCTCGACCGCAAGAACGTTGACATGCTCACCGGGCTCGGCGTCTTCACCGAGGAGGAGCTGAGATCCCGGCGCGACATCATGCTGGAAAACTACTGCAAGAGCATCGTGATCGAAGCCAACACCATGACGGACATGACGAGGACCCTGATCGTCCCGGCCATAGAGAGATACGCGGCCGACGTGGCGAAGGGCATTACGGCCAAGAAGGAAATCGCGCCGGGCCTGGCGTGCGTCTACGAAACGGACCTGGTCGGAAAGCTTTCCGAGCTGATCGACGAGATCGCCGCGAAGACGGACGAACTGGAGGCCGCCCTTCTGACCATCGGCGGAGCGGAGGACATCGTCGAGGAGTCCGCCGCGATCCGCGACCGGCTCCTCCCGGTCATGAGCGAGCTTCGCGTTCCCTGCGACGAGGCGGAGCGGCTGACGGCAAAGAGCTACTGGCCGTTCCCGACCTACGCCGACCTTCTGTTCGGCGTGAAATAAGAAAAAGAGAGATGTGAAAAGGAGCTGACATGCCATGTCTGTTGAATTCTGGTTCCTGATCGGCGCCGCGCTGGTCTTTTGGATGCAGGCCGGGTTCGCCATGGTCGAGACCGGCTTTACCCGGGCCAAGAACGCCGGCAACATCATCATGAAGAATCTGATGGATTTCTGCATCGGAACTGTGGTCTTCTCCCTGCTGGGCTATACGCTGATGATGGGCGAGGACACGCTGTTCGGACTGATCGGGAAACCGAATCTGGATCTGTTCACGCACTTTAAAGAGTTTATCGCGTCCCCCGCGGAGGGGTTCACCGACGCGAGTTATTTCGTTTTCAATCTGGTCTTCTGCGCCACAACGGCGACCATCGTCTCCGGCTCCATGGCGGAACGTACGAAGTTCTCAGCCTACTGCGTCTATTCCGCCGTGATCAGCCTGGTGATCTATCCCATCGAGGCGCACTGGATCTGGGGCGGCGGCTGGCTCAGCCAGATCGGATTCCACGACTATGCGGGATCCTGCGCCATCCACATGGTCGGCGGCATCGCCGCACTGATCGGGGCTGCGGTCCTCGGGCCCCGCATCGGCAAGTATGTGAAAGACAAAGACGGCAGGGTGACGAAGGTCAACGCGATCCCCGGCCACTCCATTCCCCTCGGCGCGCTGGGCGTGTTCATTCTGTGGCTGGGCTGGTACGGATTCAACGGCGCGGCCGCAACTTCGGTATCTGAACTGTCGTCCATCTTCCTGACAACCACCATCGCGCCGTCCGTGGCCACCTGCACGACGCTGATCTTCACCTGGATCAGGAACGGCAAGCCCGATGTTTCCATGTGCCTGAACGCCTCCCTCGCCGGCCTTGTGGCGGTCACCGCGGGATGCGACGCGTTCGACGCTCTCGGAGCCGCGGCGGTCGGACTTGTCTCCGGGCTCCTGGTCGTGATCGTGGTCGAGAAGCTGGATCTCCGGCTGCACATCGACGATCCCGTCGGAGCCGTCGGCGTGCACTGCGCCAACGGCATCTGGGGCACAGTCGCCGTGGGCCTTCTGGCCAACCCGGCGGCGCCTGCCGGCCTGAACGGCCTGTTCTACACCGGAAAGTTTGACCAGCTCGGCCTTCAGCTGCTCGGTTTCGTCACCGTGGCAGCATGGGCTACAGTCACCATGCTGATCTTCTTCAAGTTCCTGAAGAAAATCGATTTCCTGCGGGCGGATCCCGCTGACGAACTGACAGGTCTGGACATCAGCGAGCACGGACTGCCCAGCGCCTACGCGGATTTCATGCCGGCGGTCGACCAGTACGCGGCCTTCGGCTCCGGAGAACCCGTCACGGCGGTCTCCGGTACGACGCCTCCGGCCGAGGCGATCCCGGTGAAGCGCGAGCCCGCGTTCGACACCGGCGGACCCAAGTTCACCAAGGTGGAGATCGTATTCAAGGAGGAGAAGCTGTACGCCCTGAAGGACGCGATGTCGAAGCTCGGCATCACCGGCATGACCGTCTCCCACG
This sequence comes from Oscillospiraceae bacterium, assembly GCA_017519975.1. GTDB lineage: Bacteria > Bacillota > Clostridia > Oscillospirales > Oscillospiraceae > Alloscillospira. The sequence continues at coordinate 23,210 of JAFWRM010000012.1, forward strand.
TGATGGGCTACGGAATGCAGAAGGGACATACGGAATTCTACCGCGGCGTCGCGGTGGAGACGGACCTTCGCCCGAAGGTCCAGGTGGATATCGTCGTGTCCGCGATCCCCGTGAGGGATGTGATCGAAACGGCGAAGAAGGTGCTTTACACGGGACATATCGGAGACGGGAAGATCTTCGTCTACGACGTGGAGAACGTGGTGAAGGTACGTACCGGCGAAGAGGGCTACGCGGCGCTTCAGGACGTGGAATGATCCGCGTCCGTGCCGGATAACAGGAGGATACGGCAGGGCGGACACCGGTCCGTCCTGCCTCCTGCTGAATCTGTGGATCGGAGGTTATGAGCTATGTGCTCGGTTATGGGCTGCTGCGACGATGTTTTCGACCGGCAGCGTTTTGAGGAGGGATTCGATCGGACGGTCTCGAGGGGACCGGACGACAGCCGGATCGTGGATACCGGACACGGCATCCTGGCGTTTCACAGGCTGTCGATCATGGGGCTGACGCCGGATGGCATGCAGCCCTTCGAACTTGACGGCAACTATGCCGTATGCAACGGAGAGCTGTACGGATTCGAAAAGCAGAGAGAGGAACTGAAGAAAAAGGGATACACGTTCCGCAGCGGCAGCGACTGCGAGATCATTCTTCCCATGTACCGGGAGTACGGGACGGACATGTTCGCGAGACTGGACGCGGAGTTTGCCTGCATCATCTATGACGGTGAGACGGGGGAATATGTGGCGGCACGGGATCCCATCGGGATCCGCCCCTTGTATTACGGATATGACGAGCGGGACGCCATCCTGTTCGCCAGCGAGCCGAAGAACCTGGTGGGGCTGGTGAAGCGGATCCTGCCGTTTCCGCCCGGCCATTACTGGAAGGGAGGAAGATTTGTCTGCTACCGGGACGTCTCCCTGCCTGAAACGGTCTGCCGGGACAGCCTGGAGACAGCCTGTGCAGCCATCCGCGAAAAACTCATTGACGGCGTGAAAAAGCGGCTCGTAGCCGACGCGAAAGTGGGATTCCTGCTGTCCGGCGGCCTGGACTCCTCCCTTGTGTGCGCCATTGCGGCGAGGGAGTGCGTCGAGCCGATCCGCACGTTCGCCATCGGAATGAGCGAAGATCCCATCGATCTGAAGTACGCGCGGCAGGTCGCGGAGTTCATCGGATCCGACCACACGGAGATCACGATGACGCCGGAGAACGTCCTTTCCTCCCTGGAGACGGTCATCGAACTGCTCGGGACCTACGACATCACCACGATCCGGGCCAGCATCGGCATGTATCTGGTGTGCCGCGCGATCCATGAGACGACGGACATCCGCGTTCTCCTGACGGGGGAGATCTCCGACGAACTGTTCGGATACAAGTACACGGACTTCGCTCCGTCCGCCGAAGCCTTTCAGAGAGAAGCGGAAAAGAGGATCCGCGAGCTGCATATGTACGACGTGCTCCGGGCGGACCGCTGCATCTCCGTCAACTCCCTGGAGGCACGGGTGCCTTTCGGCGACCTGGACTTCGCGGAGTACGTGATGAGCCTGGATCCGGAGATGAAGCTGAACCGCTACGGCAAGGGAAAGTATCTTCTCCGGCACGCCTTCGAGGGGCAAGGCTATCTGCCGGACAGCATCCTGTGGCGGGAGAAGGCGGCCTTCTCCGACGCCGTGGGGCATTCCATGGTGGACGATCTGAAGGCCCTTGCGGAGTCGAGATATACCAATGAGGAGTTCGAAACGCGGCGCATGCGGTACGATCACGCCCGTCCCTTCACGAAGGAGTCCCTCCTGTACCGGGAGATCTTCGAGAAGCACTATCCGGGACAGGCGGAGATGATCGCGGATTTCTGGATGCCCAACAGGGAGTGGGAGGGCTGCGACGTGGACGACCCGTCGGCGCGCGTGCTTTCCAACTACGGGGAGAGCGGAAAATAAGAAAGAGGAAAGGCGGCGGAGGCCGATATGTGCGGAATCGTAGGATTCACCGGCGCGAGGAGCGCGGCACCGATCCTTCTGGACGGTCTGAAAAAACTGGAATACAGAGGCTATGACTCAGCAGGGATCGCGGTCATGGACGGACCCGCGATCTCCGTGGTCAAGGTTAAGGGGAGGATCGCCAGCCTTTGCGAGCGGACGGACGGCGGGCAGAACGTGTCCGGCGTGACGGGCATCGGCCACACCCGGTGGGCGACGCACGGAGCCCCGACGGAGGAGAACGCCCATCCCCATCTGAGCAACGACGGCAGGTTTGCCGTCGTGCACAACGGGATCATCGAGAACTACGTTTCCCTGCGCGAGGAGCTGATGAGCGAAGGCTACCGTTTCGAGAGCGAGACGGATACCGAAGTGATCGTCCATCTGATCGAGAAATACTACCGCGGCAGCGTGAGGGAGGCTCTGGTGCGGACCGCGAACCGTCTGCAGGGTTCCTACGCTCTCGGCGTGATCTGCACCGAAGAGACCGGTAGGATCTACGCGGTCCGAGAGGCCAGCCCCCTGATCCTCGGGATCGGGGCGGGGGAGAACTACTTTGCGTCTGACGTGACGGCGCTCGTTCCTTACACCAGGAACGTGATCTATCTGGAAGACGGGGAGTTCGCGGAGCTGTCCGCGGAGTCCGTCCGGATCTTCGACTGCACCGGGCAGGAGGTGCGCCGGAAGGTCTCCCGCGTCATGTGGGACGTCCAGGCGGCGGAAAAGGGCGGATACGAGCACTTCATGCTCAAGGAGATCATGGAACAGCCCGCCGCGGTGAAGGCGACCATCGCCCCCCGGATCAGGAACGGAAGGATCGAGATCGAAGAGATCGGGGGGATCCTTTCCGGACTCGGGGATATCCGCAGCATTGTCATCACGGCCTGCGGGTCGGCCTATTATGCGGGCTGCGCCGGAAGATATGCCCTGGAGAGGCTGAGCGGGATTCCCGTACGGACAGAACTGGCCAGCGAACTGAGATACAGCGATCCGCTGATCGACGGACACACGCTGGTGATCGTCATCTCCCAGTCGGGAGAGACGGCGGACACTATTGCCGCACTGAAGGAGTGCCGGGACAGGGGAGCCAGAACGCTGGCGGTCGTGAACGTGGTGGGCAGCACCGTGGCAAGGCTTGCCGACAGCACCGTATACACATGGGCAGGACCCGAGATCGCCGTCGCGACGACCAAGGGATACACCACGCAGGTAGCCGTCCTGTATCTTCTGGCGGTCTGTTTCGCGGACCGGCTGGGCCGCCTCCCGGAAGGGGAGAGCGGACCGGTCGAGAGCCTTCAGGCGCTGCCGCGCCGGATCCAGCAGGCCATCGACATGAATCCCGGCATTCCCGCCCTGGCGGGGAAATATCATGAGAGCCGCGCGCTGTTCTTCATCGGACGGAACACGGACTACGCGGCCGCGCTGGAGGGCGCGCTGAAGATGAAGGAAATCTCCTATCTTCACGCGGAGGCCTACGCCGCCGGGGAGCTCAAGCACGGGACGATCGCGCTGATCGAGGAGCATCAGCCGGTGATCGCGCTGTGCTGCAACCGGGCGCTCATGGAGAAGACGCTGAGCAACATCGTGGAGGTGAAGTCCCGGGGGGCGGAAGTCCTGGCGCTGACGTTCCGGAACAATCAGAAGATCCTGTCCGCGGCCGACGATCTGCTCTTCATCCCGGAGGTGGATCCGCTGTTCTCGGCGGCCGTGGAGATCGTGCCGCTGCAGCTGCTGGCGTATCATGTGGCCAGGGAGAACGGATGCGACATAGACAAACCGAAGAATCTGGCGAAATCCGTGACCGTCGAGTAGACCGGCGCCGGATGCAGGGAAAGGAGCACGACAGCTATGACAAAGTACATTTTCGTGACGGGAGGCGTGGTGTCCGGGCTCGGAAAGGGGATCACCGCGGCGTCCCTGGGCCGGCTGCTGAAGGCGCGGGGCCTGAAAGTCGCCGCCCAGAAGCTGGACCCGTACATCAACGTGGATCCGGGGACGATGAGCCCCTACCAGCACGGTGAGGTCTATGTGACTGAGGACGGAGCGGAGACGGATCTGGATCTCGGTCACTACGAGCGGTTCATTGACGAGGATCTGAACAAATACTCGAACCTGACCACTGGAAAGGTCTACTGGAACGTGCTGAACAAGGAGCGCCGTGGGGAGTACCTCGGCTCGACCGTCCAGGTGATCCCTCATATCACAAATGAGATCAAGGAGTTCGTCTACAGCGTCGGAAGAAAGACCGGGGCGGATGTGGTCATCACGGAGATCGGGGGAACCATCGGCGACATCGAATCGCAGCCGTTCATCGAGGCGGTGCGCCAGATCTCGCTGGAGATCGGGCGGGAGAACAGCCTGTTCATCCACGTGACACTGGTGCCGTACCTGCACGGCTCCGAGGAGCACAAGTCCAAGCCGACCCAGCACTCCGTGAAGGAACTGCAGGGGATGGGGATCAACCCGAACATCATCGTCCTGCGCTGCGACCAGCCGTTGGAGGAGTCGATCTTCCAGAAGATCGCGCTCTTCTGCAACGTGAAGCCGGACTGCGTCATCGAAAACATCACGCTCCCCGACCTCTACGAGGCGCCCCTGATGCTGGAACGGTCCCGGTTCTCCGAGGTCGTCTGCCGTGAGCTGGGGCTCTCCGTCCCGCAGCCGGATCTCGCCGAGTGGACGGAGATGGTGGAACGGATCAAAGCCGCGGGAGCCCACCGGGTGGAGATCGGCCTGGTCGGGAAATACGTGGGGCTGCACGACGCGTATCTGTCGGTCGCTGAGGCGCTCCGCCATGCCGGGTTCCACCTCGGCGCTCACATCGACATCCGCTGGATCGATTCCGAGGAGATCACGCCTGACACCGCGGAGAGCATGCTCTCCGGACTGGACGGGATCCTGGTGCCCGGAGGTTTCGGCAGCAGGGGCATCGAGGGGATGATCCTGGCGGCGCGGTACGCCAGAGAGAACGGACTCCCGTATTTCGGCATCTGCCTCGGCATGCAGATCGCCGTCATCGAATATGCGAGGAATGCTGCCGGAATCGCCGGCGCCAACTCCGGAGAGTTCGACGAGCAGTGCGCGGACAAGGTGATCGATTTCATGCCCGGCCAGAGCGACGATATCGATAAGGGCGGAACGCTGCGCCTCGGCGCATGCCCCTGCGTCATCGCGTCGGGAACGACGATGGAACGCTGTTACGGCCGGCGGGAGATCCGTGAGAGGCACCGCCACCGGTATGAATTCAACAACGTCTACAGGAAGGTGCTGACCGACGCCGGCCTGACGCTGAGCGGGATGTCCCCGGACGGCCGGCTGGTGGAGACGGTGGAACTTTCCGGCCGTCCCTTCTTCGTCGGGGTGCAGTTCCATCCGGAATTCAAGAGCCGCCCCAACCGGCCGCACCCGCTGTTCCTGGGCTTCATCGAAGCGGCGATCGGCACATCGGAGGAAAGACAGGCATGAGCGTTCACGAGGAGTGCGGCGTCTTCGGGGTGTTCGCCCCGAAGCCCTTCGACGCGGCGGCCGTGGCGTATTACGGCCTGCATGCCCTGCAGCACAGGGGACAGGAGAGCTGCGGGATCGTCGTCAACGACGACGGCGTCTTCGTTTCCCACAAGGATCTCGGACTCGTCGGCGAGGTGTTCCCGCCGGAGGTCCTGTCCGCTTTTCCCCGGGGGACGATGGCCGTCGGCCATACCCGGTACGGGACGACGGGAGCCTCGAGCCGCCGGAACTGCCAGCCGATTGAGGTGAACCATCAGAAGGGACGGATGGCGCTGGCGCACAACGGCAACCTGTCCAACGCGGCGGAACTCCGGTCGGAGCTGGAACTGTCGGGAGCCATCTTCCACACATCCAGCGATACCGAGACCATCGCCTACATCGTTACGAGGGAGAGACTGCGGACGTCCTCCATCGAGGATGCGCTCAGCCGTGCCATGGACACGCTGGACGGCGCCTACTCCCTCGTCCTGATGTCGCCCCGGAAACTGATCTGCGCCAGGGATCCCTACGGATTCCGCCCTCTCTGCTGGGGACGGATGCCGGACGGCACCGTCGTGGTGGCCTCCGAGAGCTGCGCCGTACAGGCGGTCGGGGCCGAGGTCGTCCGGGACGTGGAGCCGGGGGAGATCCTCGTGTTCAGCAAAGAAGGGACCGTCTCCCGGAGGGAGCACTGCGGGCAGAAGCGGAGGCGCTTCTGTATTTTTGAATACATCTATTTCGCACGCCCAGATTCCGTCATCGGCGGAGTATCCGTACATGAGACCCGGATACGGGCGGGCCGGGCGTTGGCAGAACTGCATCCCGTCGATGCGGACGTCGTAATCGGGGTCCCGGATTCCGGACTGGACGCCGCCCTCGGATACAGCAGAGCTTCGGGGATCCCTTATGAGATCGGCCTGATCAGGAACAAGTACGTGGGGCGGACCTTCATCGCTCCCGACGACCGGACGGACCAGGTGCGCATAAAGCTCTCGGCGATACGGAGCGCTGTGGAGGGCCGGCGCGTCGTGCTGGTCGATGATTCCATCGTCCGCGGGACCACCGGTGCAAGAATCGTGAAACTGCTGAGGGAGGCGGGGGCGAAGGAAGTACACATGCGTGTTTCCGCACCGCCGTTCCTGTTCCCGTGCTATTACGGAACGGACGTGGATTCCCGGGACGATCTGATCGCCTGTCGGCACACGGTCCCGGAGATCGCCGCCCGTCTCGGGGTGAATTCTCTGGGCTTTCTTCCTGTGGACCGGCTACGGGATCTTGCGCCTGAAGGGACGTTCTGCAGCGCCTGCTTTGACGGGAACTACCCCACCGCGGTCCCCTGGGACACGAGGAAGGACCGCTTCGAACGGCGCCTGTCGGAAGCAGGAGAATGAGGAGGTGACGGGATGGGACAGAAGGAGAAAAAAGTGATCCTGGAGGACGGGCAGGAATACTGCGGACTGTCCTTTGGCGCGGATGAGGAGAGGGTGCTGGAGATCGTTTTCAACACCTCCATGGTCGGCTATCAGGAGATCCTGTCCGATCCGTCCTATACGGATCAGGCTGTCGTGATGACCTATCCGCTGATCGGCAATTACGGCATGGCGGCGGACGAGTATGAGACGGACCGCCCCTCCATCGGAGCGCTTGTCGTGCGCGAATACAATGACGAACCGTCCGGCTCCCACAGCACGGAAACGCTCGAAGACGTGATGGTGAGATATGGGATCCCCGGCATCTCCGAAGTGGACACACGGAAGCTGAACCGTTCCATCCGAGACCGGGGCAGCCGCCTTGCCCTGCTCACGGACGCTTCGACGCCGCTGGAGAAGGGGCTGGAGCTCCTGCGCCGGTACGAGCCTCCCCGGGACGCCGTGGATCGTGTCAGCTGTCGGTCGCCGTGGGAGGCGGGAGATCTCGATGCGCGTTTCCGCGTGGCAGCGATCGACTGCGGCATGAAGAAGAACATCGTGCGTGCTCTGACCGCCCGAGGGTGCCGGGTGACGGTGTTCCCCTGGAACACCTCTCCGGACGATATCCGCGCCTCACGGCCGGACGGACTGCTGATCTCCAATGGCCCTGGAGATCCGGAGGACGTGCCGGAAACGGTCCGGACGGTCCGTGAAATGATAGGCGTCTGTCCGGTCTTCGGGATCTGCCTGGGCCATCAGATCCTGTCGCTGGCCTGCGGTGCCAGAACGTATAAGCTCAAGTTCGGTCACCGGGGAGGGAACCACCCGGTGCGGGATCTGGCGACAGGCAGGATCGAGATGACGTCACAGAACCACTCCTACGCCGTGAACGCGGACAGCCTGTCCGGCACGCCCCTGACCGTCACCCACGTCAATCTTCTCGACGGCACGGTGGAGGGTGTGGCGTGTGTGCGGGAGCGGGCTTTCAGCGTGCAGTATCACCCGGAAAGCGCCCCTGGCCCGAGGGACAGCTTCCATCTGTTCGACCGGTTCATCCGGATGATGGAAGGAGGATAAGCATGCCCAAAAGGACGGATATAAGGAAAATACTGGTGATCGGGTCCGGCCCCATCGTTATCGGACAGGCGGCGGAATTCGACTACGCGGGCACGCAGGCGTGTCTCGCGCTGAAAGAGGAGGGCTATGAGGTCGTCCTGTGCAACTCCAATCCGGCCACGATCATGACGGACAGCTCGATCGCCGACAGGGTCTATATGGAGCCGTTGACGCTGGAATACGTCGCGAAGGTCATCCGGCACGAGCGTCCGGATGCGATCCTGCCCGGCATCGGCGGGCAGACGGGCCTGAATCTGGCGGTCCAGCTGGAGAAGAAGGGGGTCCTGAACGAATGCCGGACGGAGCTGCTCGGCACCCGCAGCGCTTCGATCGAACAGGCAGAGGACAGGGAGAAGTTCAAGCGGCTGTGTGAGACGCTCGGAGAGCCCACGCTGCCCTCCGAGACGGCCGGATCCGTGGAGGAGGGGCTGGCCGCTGCGCAGCGGATCGGCTATCCCGTCGTGCTGCGGCCGGCCTTCACCCTCGGAGGCACGGGGGGAGGCTTCGCCGACGGTCCGGAGGAACTGACGGCGCTGATGCGCGGCGCTCTGGAGCTCTCCCCCGTTCGCCAGGTGCTGGTGGAAAAGAGCGTCAGGGGCTACAAGGAGATCGAATATGAGGTCATCCGCGACGCCGCCGATACGGCGATCACGGTCTGCAATATGGAGAACCTGGATCCCGTCGGCATCCACACGGGGGACTCCATCGTCGTCTGCCCGTCACAGACGCTGACCAACGGGGAGTACCAGATGCTGAGGGACAGCGCGCTGAAGATCATCCGGGCGCTGAAGATCGAGGGGGGATGCAACGTACAGTTCGCCCTGGATCCGCATTCGTCCGACTATTACCTGATCGAGGTGAATCCGCGCGTGTCCCGGTCTTCCGCGCTGGCCTCCAAGGCAAGCGGATATCCGATCGCCCGTGTGTCCGCGAAGATCGGGATCGGGATGACGCTGGACGAGATCCGGCTGGCCAACACGCCGGCCTGCTTCGAGCCCGTCCTGGACTACGTTGTGACCAAACTGCCGCGCTTTCCGTTCGACAAGTTTGAGGATGCGAACAACACCCTGTCCACGCAGATGAAGGCGACAGGGGAGGTGATGGCCGTCGGCAGGACGTTTGAGGAGAGCCTGCTCAAGGGGATCCGTTCTCTGGAGATCGGTGCGTCCCACATCCGGCTGAAAAAGTTCGACGGATGGCGGGTGCAGGAACTGCTGGACTACATCCGAATCGGAACGGACGACCGTATTTTCGCGACGGCGGAGCTGTTCCGTCGTGGCTGTGATATCGAGGCCGTCGCTTTCGCGACGGGGATCGACCGGTTTTTCCTTCGGAAGATCCGAAAGATCACGGAGACGGAAAAAGAACTGAAACAGCGTCCGAATGATCCGGAATGGCTGTGGGAAGCCAAGAGGAAGGGTTTTTCCGATGCTGAGATCGCTCATCTCTGGGACAGAAGCGAGCAGGAGATATGGACAGCCCGGATGGATCACGGGATCCGACCGGTATACAAGATGATCGATACGTGCGCGTCCGAATTCGACAGCTACGTTCCGTATTTTTACTCGACCTACGAAGAGGAGAACGAATCCGTCGTGTCCGACCGGCGGAAGATCGTCGTCCTCGGCTCGGGGCCGATCCGCATCGGACAAGGAGTGGAGTTTGACTATTCGACGGTGCACGCCGTGCAGACGATCCGGAACGCCGGATTTGAAGCCATCATCATCAACAATAATCCGGAGACGGTCTCGACGGATTACACATGTTCGGATAAACTGTATTTTGAACCTCTCTGCGCGGAAGACGTGATGAACGTCATCGCGCTGGAGCGGCCGGAAGGTGTAATAGCGACGCTGGGCGGACAGACGGCGATCAACCTGGCGCAGCCCCTCCGCGACCGCGGAGTGACCATCATCGGAACGGACTGCGACGCGATCGACCGCGCGGAGAACAGAGACTCCTTTGAGAGGCTGCTGCTGGATCTGGATATCCCGCAGCCGGTCGGACGGGCGGTCACCAGCGTGGAAGAGGGAGTCAGGGCGGCGCGCGAGATCGGATACCCGGTCCTCGTGCGTCCGAGCTTCGTTCTCGGCGGACGCGCGATGCAGATCGTGGCGAAGGAAGAATCCATGTGGGAGTATCTGCGCGCCGCGGTCGCCGTGGATGAGGACCGGCCGGTCCTCGTGGACAAATACGTCAGAGGCAAGGAAGTGGAAGTGGACGCGGTGTGCGACGGGCACAGCGTGTTCGTCCCCGGGATCATGGAGCTGGTGGAGAGAACGGGCGTCCATTCCGGAGACTCCATCAGCGTCTACCCTTCCGTCAGCCTTTCGGACAGCGTGAAGCAGACGATCCTGAACTATACCGAAAAACTCGGATTGGGCATCGGGATCGTGGGGCTTTTCAACATCCAGTTCATCGTGGATAATAAGGAGAAGGTCTACGTCATTGAAGTGAATCCACGGTCGTCAAGAACGGTTCCGTTCCTTTCAAAGGCGACCGGCTTCAGTCTCGCGGACATGGGAACGCGCGCCATTCTCGGCGTGTCTCTCCGGGAGCAGGGGATCATGGAACGCTATCCCAGGGAGAAAAGCAGATACTACGTCAAGGTCCCGGCGTTCTCCTTCTCCAAACTTCGGGGGATGGACGCCTATCTGTCCCCGGAGATGAAATCGACCGGAGAGGGGATCGGGTATGACAGAAAGCTGCACCGGGCGGTCTGCAAGGCCATGCTGGCCGCCGGCCTGAAGCTTCCCAATTACGGGACGGTGCTGGTCAGCGTCGCGGATGAGGACAAGGAAGAGACCGTTCCGCTGATCCGGCGCTTCTACAACATGGGATTCAACATCGAGGCGACGAGCCTGACCGGAGAAGTGCTGAGAGAGCACGGGATCCGTACGAGGATCCGGCGCAAGCCGAGCGAGGGCAGCGAAGAGGTGCTCGATTCCATCCGCGCCGGATATGTCAGCTACGTGATCAACACCCGGGCGGTCCTGTCCGGCGTCCACTACGGAGACGGCGTGGCGATCCGCCGCGCGGCGGCGGCGAACAACATTACGATGCTGACGTCGCTGGATACGGTCCGGATGCTGCTTGACGTTCTGGAGGAAGTGACGTTCGGCGTATCTGCCATCGACGATGAGTGAAAGGAGCTGAAGTCATGCATTTTACGAAGATGCAGGGTCTGGGCAATGATTATCTTTACGTGTTCGGGGAGGTCCCGGATAATGTGGCGGAGCTGTCACGGAAGCTGTCCGACCGCCATTTCGGTGCAGGGTCGGACGGCATGATCTATATCAGCCCGTCCTCCGTCGCGGATTTCCGGATGCGGATCTTCAATGCCGACGGGAGCGAGGCGGCCATGTGCGGCAATGGGATCCGCTGCGTTGGAAAGTACGTCTACGACAAGGGATATACGGACAGGACGAGCCTGACCATTGAAACGATGTCCGGCATCCGGACGCTGGAAATGCAGGTCAGGAGCGGCCGGGTCAGAAGCGTGACGGTCGGCATGGGAGCCGTCAGCGTCAGAGAGGAACGGACGCTGAACGTCGACGGTCGGACGGTGACCGGCACACCGGTATCCGTGGGCAACCCCCATTTTGTGATCTTTGTCGACGATATCGAAAAGGCCCCGCTCTGCGAGCTGGGGCCCCGGATCGAAAAGCATGAGGCCTTTCCGGGCGGGATCAACGTGGAGTTCGTACAGGTGCTGGCGGAGAACCGGATCCGGATGCGGGTCTGGGAGCGGGGAAGCGGCGTGACGATGGCCTGCGGGACCGGGGCCTGCGCGAGCGCCGCGGCTGCAGTGAAGACCGGACGCTGCGGCGGAGACGGACCCGTGACCGTCGTGCTCGACGGAGGACGGCTGGAGATCGGTGTGCGGGAGGACGGAACGGTCGTGATGACCGGTCCTGCCGAAACCGTTTATGAAGGGGAGGTCGAACTGTGATCCGACCCAACATGCATTACGCGGATCTGAAGGATTCCTATCTCTTCTACAGGATCGCTCAGAAGACCGGAGCCTATCTGGTGGAACATCCGGACGCACATCTGTACCGGATGGGCATCGGAGACGTGACGCTGCCGCTGTGCGCGGCCGTTATCGAGGCCCTGCATGAGGCTGTGGACGATCAGGCGGACACGAAGCGCTTTCAGGGGTACCTGCCGGAATGCGGGGCGCCGTTCCTGCGGAAAATCATCGCGGAGCATTACCGGAAGCGCGGGATCGCCCTGGCGGACGACGAGATCTTTGTTTCCAGCGGCGCAAGCGACGAACTGGGCGACATCCTCGATCTGTTCGATCGCGGCAGCAGTGCGCTGGTGATGGAACCCGCCTATCCCGCCTATGTGGACGCCAACGTGATGGCGGGAAGAAAGATCATCCGGCTTCCGTCGGATGAGGGCGAGGGGTTTCTTCCCGAACCGAGGGAAGAGGCAAAGGCGGATATCCTGTACATATGCTCTCCGAACAACCCGACGGGAGCGGCCTTTTCCCGGGAACAGCTCGGGCGGTGGGTCGATTTTGCCAACGCCAACGGGTCGGTCATCCTCTTCGACGCGGCCTATGAGGCGTTCATCGAGGACGATGGACTGCCGCGCAGCATCTTTGAGATCCGCGGCGCGGAGACCTGCGCGATCGAGATTTGCTCGCTTTCGAAGACGGCGGGCTTCACCGGAACGCGCCTCGGATACACGGTGATACCCAGGACGCTGGAGCGGGGAGGCATGAATTTCAATGACATGTGGGTGCGTAACCGGACGACGAAGACGAACGGCGTATCCTATATCATCCAGAAAGGTGCAGCGGCCGTGTTTTCGGAGGAGGGGCAGGAGCAGATCCGGGCCAATATCCGGGTATACAAGGAAAACGCCCGCATACTGATGAACGCGCTGGATCGGCTCGGCATCCGGTATTTCGGCGGGAGAAATTCGCCGTACCTGTGGATGAAATGCCCGGGCGGCATGGGGAGCTGGGAATTCTTCGACCTGCTCCTGAATGAGATACAGGTCGTGGGCACGCCAGGCGAGGGCTTCGGAGCATGCGGAGAGGGGTTCTTCCGCTTCTCTACCTTCGGAAGTCCCGAAGACACGGCGGAGGCGGCGCGGAGGATGACCGCCCTTCTGGCGGGAAGGGCGTGACGCGCCTGCGCCGGGGAACACAGAAAATACGCAAGAATACGGAACCCCCGGCCGGCTGGCCGGGGGTCCTTTGTTTGCGTGATCCGTTCAGTTGCGCAGGGAGTGGATGGGCGCGGGGATGCGTCCGCCGCGGGCGATGAACAGGGAGGCGTCGCCGCCGTTGACGGGCATGACGGGGGCCATGCCAAGCAGGCCGCCGAAGTCCACGGTGTCGCCTACCGTTTTTCCAGGGGCGGGGATGATGCGGACGGCGGTCGTCTTGTTGTTGATCATGCCGATGGCCGCCTCGTCGGCGATGATGGCCGACAGAGTCTCTGCGGGCGTGTCGCCGGGGACGGCGATCATGTCCAGACCGACGCTGCACACGCAGGTCATGGCCTCGAGCTTTTCGATGGTCAGGGCGCCCTTCTTGACGGCGGCGATCATGCCAGCGTCTTCGGAGACGGGGATGAAGGCACCGGACAGGCCGCCCACGTGGGACGAGGCCATCACGCCGCCCTTCTTGACGGCGTCGTTCAGCATGGCCAGCGCGGCTGTGGTCCCGTGGCTGCCCACGGTGGACAGGCCGATCTCTTCAAGGATGTCCGCCACGCTGTCGCCGATGGCGGGCGTCGGGGCCAGAGACAGATCCACGATGCCGAAGGGAACGTTCAGACGGCGCGCCGCCTCCTGGGCGACCAGCTGGCCGACCCGGGTGATGCGGAAGGCGGTCTTCTTGATGGTTTCCGCCACCACGTCGAAACTTTCGCCCTTGCAGGACTGCAGCGCGTGGTGTACGACGCCGGGGCCGGAGACGCCCACGTTGATCACGCACTCGGCCTCGCCGGGGCCGTGGAAGGCGCCGGCCATGAAGGGGTTGTCCTCCACGGCGTTGGCGAAGACGACCAGCTTGGCACAGGCCATGCCGCCGTTGTCCGCCGTCCGTTCGGCGGCCTGCCTGATGATGCGGCCCATGAGGGCCACGGCGTCCATGTTGATGCCCGCCTTTGTGGAGGCCACGTTGACGCTGCTGCACACCAGCTCCGTTTCGGCCAGCGCCTGGGGGATGGAGCGGAGCAGCTTTTCATCTCCGACGGTCATGCCCTTCTGCACAAGGGCGGAATATCCGCCGATGAAGTTCACGCCGGTCTCGTGGGCGGCGCGGTCAAGGGCGGCGGCGAAGGGAGCGTAATCCTCTGTTTCGGAGCTTTCCGCCACCAGAGCAATGGGCGTGACGGAGATGCGTTTGTTGACTATGGGAATGCCGAATTCGCTCTCGATGGCTTCGCCGGTCTTTACCAGATCCGCCGCGTACCGGGTGATCTTGTCGTAGATCCTGTCGCAGCACCGGGCGGCGTCCGGATGGGCGCAGTCCCGCAGGGAGATGCCCATGGTGATGGTGCGGACGTCCAGATGCTGCTGTGAGATCATGTCGATGGTCGAAAGTATCTCTCCAGAATTGATCATGTGGCGGGCCCCCTGTCAGATGCGGTGCATGGCGTCAAAGATCTCTTCCCGCTGGATGCGGACGGACAGAACCATCTCCTCTCCCTGAGCCTTCAGAGCGAGGGCCAGGTCGGCAAAGGAGATGGTGCAGGCGCTGCAGTCCACCAGCATGACCATGGTGAAGCATTCCTGAAGCAGCGTCTGGCTGATATCCAGGATGTTCACGTTGTACTTGCTGAGCAGGGAGCAGATGCTGGCGATGATGCCGACTTTATCCGAGCCGATGACGGTCACGATAGCGCGCATAATGGTTCCTCCTTATATGTCCCGATGTTCATTCAGTTCGTCCAGCGTCAGATCGAACGCCGGTATGAAGTGTTCCAGAAAATAATCGACCTCCGGCATGTGCATGCCGCGCAGCCGGGCTTCCGTCTGACGGGCGGCAAGAGAGAACTCGCTGCTGCCGCTCTTCAGTTCCTCCAGGCATTTGACATAGGCGGACAGCTTGTCGGCCGCCTTGACGAGCCGGCGGACGTCCTCATCGTTTTCCTCCAGCAGTTCCCGGTAGGCGGGCCGCATTCCGTCCGGAAGCGTACTCAGCAGCTTGTCGGCGGCCAGCGCCTCCACCTGCTTGTAGGCGGTCATGATCTCCGGATTGAAGTATTTCACCGGGGTAGGCATATCCCCGGTGTAGATCTCGGACGCGTCGTGGAAAAGGGCGGTGGCCGCCGCCCGGTCCGGGTCGCAGGGAATTCCGAGAATGTCTCTCCGGATGACGGCCAGCCCGTGGGCGATCACGGCCACCATGTGGCTGTGTTCCTGCACGTTTTCGGGAAAGCTGTTGCGCATCAGCGACCAGCGGCTGATGTTCTTCATGCGGGAGATCAGGGCAAAAAAGCGAAAGCTCACGCACGCCCCTCCCTTCGAAAGTGATGGATTATTCTACCATAGGGGCGGACGGTTGTAAAGAATGCGCCGTCCCCGTATCGCCGGAGGTATGTAGGTTCTACAATCATAGTTAACAGTTAACTCGAAAAAAAAGAATAGCGAATGGAAGTGTGCCATGTTAAGGTTGAGTTGCTGACACTAAACCGAAAGGCAGGCATCCCATTCGCTATGAATACTCTAACTCAAACC
>JAFWRM010000013.1 GCA_017519975.1 Oscillospiraceae bacterium
ACATGCCCCGCCCCTTTTTCCGGCGGGCTTCCAGTCTACCACGACTGGCCGCTCGAGTCAAGAACTTTTTTCGTCCTTTTTCCGGTCCCGAAGGGCTTCGGCCGCGCCCCTCGGGGCGACAGCTTGCTTAATATACCACCCGCTTTTTCCTTTGTCAACACCTTTTTTCCCTATTTTTTTCCCTTTTTTTCTTCCCCTTTTTTTCCCCTAAATCTTGTGCCTGACGCCTTTTTCAATACACACTATGTATGTGCTCTCTGCTGCTTTTGCGGTATATTACATATAATTATGTGCCCCCGCGGCAGACAAAACAGACAGGCAGGCCGCATGGGCCTGCCTGTCTGTTTTGTCTGCCGCGCTTATTTTTCTTCCAGAAGCATCTCCGCTACGCTGAGATCGTCGTACAGTTCCGTCTTCTGCACCTCTACCCTGTCCATCCACTGACGTGCTGATGCGCCGAAGGCCTCATCCGCGCACAGATAGCGAAGGGTCAGATAGTCGTAGCCGTACGCCGCATACTGGGTGTAGGAGGAAGGGATCACATCGTAATTGACCGGAAGGCGCAGGATCAGATGATAGCCGTAGGTCGTCTGTACGACGTCGCTTACTTCTCCTTCTTCAAGCGAGAGCGTGGCGTCATAGAACTCTTCGACCATGTCGCCATTCTGGAACAGATAGCCGTCGGGAAACGCTTCCAGCCCGGTATCCTCGCTGTGTTCTCTCATCAGTTCCTCAAACAGCGCCAGCCGTTGGTCTTCCCCGGTTTCGTCCAGGCGCGATTTCATTTCCCGGATCGCGTTCAGTTTCTCGGCCTTCTCTTCTTCAGAGAGCTCTTCGCGGGTCCCGTCGTCATTCATCTTTACCGTCAGCAGAAGGATATGCTTTGCCATCAGATACCCATCGCTCTCCGTCAGGGCGGCACACTCCTCGTCGGAAAGATCGCTCCCGTTTTTTCCGTACAGGCTGTCGAATATCTTGTCGCTCAGATACTGCGTCTCCAGAACATAGCGGTACAGCTCCTTTGTAAAATGCTGTTCCTCCAGTGCCTGTTCCGCCGCCTGTTCACTGTCGTATCGGGCGGTGAACTGATCCCACTGTTCTTCCAGCGCCGTCCGATCCTCCTGCGTCAGTTCGATGCCAAGCCGGGACGCCTGCTGATGGATCCCGCCCGCATAAACAAACCAGTTGAGCGCATCCTCCTTGACCGCATCCCCTGCCGTCACTCCGTCGGAGACCTCTTCCTCCCAGTCCGTGATCTGCTGGCCGCTCTCCGCCCGGACATCCACATTGTATCGTACAAAATACTCAAACTCTTCCTGCGTTACGATCCTCCCGTTTACGATGGCGACCGTATCGTCACCCGCTGCGTCCGCAGCAGGCACAGAAGCCGTCTCCGGATCCGGAAGGACCGGCCCGGCCTTTCCGCACGCGGCAAGCGCGGCCAGCAGGCACACGACAGCAGCGCATACCATCAGCTTTTTCATCTTCATTGCATTCAGCCTCCTGATCGATCCGGGTTTCCGTGTCTTGTGCGGTTTTATCACGTTTTTTTCTGCAAGGCAAGCTTTCGCCGCCATTGTTTACGGTTTGTTTATAGGTTGCTGCCGTTTTGCGGCCGCATAGTCCCGGACAAAGACCGTAGCTTCGTCCACGATCCGTTTTCCTTTCGGCCGGAGAGCCACCACCGGATCCGTACCTGCCTCCACCTTGATCCTTCCCTTATAATCCGGTCTGGAATAAAGAGCGGATACCTGATTCAGATCGAAGTCCTCCAGCCGGAAGCGGATCCATCCTCCCTTCTGGCTGATCTCGGAGATGCCGGCCGCCGCTGCCAGTGCCCGGAGAAGGGCGATGTTGATCAGCGCCGCCGCCTGACTCGGGGGATCTCCGTATCGGTCGATCATTTCCGCGATCATCTCATCCGCGTCTTCCTCCGTACGGATCCACGCGATCCTTCGGTACAGATCCATTCTCTGTTCGCCGGAAGGCACATAGGTTTCCGGTATATTGGCAGAAACCGCAAGATCTGCCGCGCATTCCGTCCTCTTCGGGGGCTTCTCTCCTTTTTCCTCCAGTACGGCCTCTTCCAGCAGCTTGAGATACATGTCGTACCCCACGCTCATCATATGCCCCGACTGTTCCGCCCCAAGCAGATTCCCCGCTCCCCGGATCTCCAGATCCCGCAGGGCGATCTTGAATCCGGAGTTGAACTCCGCGAATTCCCTGATGGCGGACAGCCGCTTTTCCGCAATTTCCGACAGGGCTTTTCCCTGCCGGAACGTGAAGTACGCATACGCTCTCCGCGGACTTCTTCCAACCCTTCCCCGGATCTGATGCAGCTGTGCCAGCCCGAGTTTATCGGCGTCCTCGATGATCAGCGTATTGACGTTGGGGATGTCGATCCCCGTCTCGATGATCGTCGTACACACGAGGATCTGTATCTCGCCTGCGCTCATCCTCTCCATCACGTCGCTCAGGCCCTCTTCATCCATCTTCCCGTGAGCTACCGCGACCGAGGCTCCCTCCACCAGACGGGCCAGCTGCGCCGCCGTTTTCTGGATGGAGTCCACACGGTTATGAAGATAATACACCTGTCCGCCCCGGTTCAGTTCCCTCCGGATGGCGTCGGCGATGGTACCCCAGTCATGTTCCAGCACGAAGGTCTGTACCGGCTGACGGTTTCTGGGGGGCTCCTCGATGGTGGACATGTCCCTGATACCGGAGAGCGCCATATTCAGAGTCCTTGGGATCGGAGTCGCGGAAAGCGTCAGCACGTCCACCTGGGAGGTCATTGCCTTCAGGGCCTCCTTGTGGCTCACGCCGAACCGCTGTTCCTCATCTACCACGAGAAGCCCAAGCTTCCGGAAGGTCACGTCTTTCTGCAGCAGACGATGTGTCCCGATGACGATGTCCACGCTTCCCCTGGCGATCTCACTTATCGCCTTCTTCATCTGTGCCTGGCTCCGAAATCTGCTGAGCACTTCCACCTTTACGGGAAAATCCGCAAACCGTTTCATCACGGTCACATAATGCTGCTGCGCGAGGACCGTCGTAGGCACCAGAATGGCCGCCTGCCACCCGTCCATGACGCATTTCATGACAGCCCTCAGCGCTACCTCCGTCTTTCCGTATCCTACGTCGCCGCAAAGGATCCGGTCCATGGGAACGGGCCTTTCCATGTCTGCCTTTATCTCCTCGATGCTCCGCAGCTGGTCTTCCGTCTCCTGATATTCGAATTCGGCCTCAAATTCCGCCTGCCAGACGGTATCCGGGCCCATGGCGTGCCCTTTTTCCCTCTGTCTCCTGGCGTACAGGTCGATCAGCTCTCTGGCCATTTTCCGCGCGGCACCCTTGGCTTTCTCCTTGGTCCTCCCCCAGTCCGCTCCTCCCATCCGGTTCAACCGCACGGGAGTATTCTCCCCGCCTCCGATATACTTGCTCACCGTATCCAGCGCTGTGGCGGGCACGTACAGGCTGTCCGCCCCGGCATAGGCGATCTTGATGTAATCCTTTTCCACGCCGTCCGGATTCATTTTGAAAATGCCGACGAACCGGCCGATCCCATGTACGTCATGCACCACCAGATCCCCAGGGGTAAGATCCGCATAGCTCGCCAGTCTCTGGGCATTGGAGGCCGCCTTCTTCCTTCTGCGGGCAGGGGGCGCCTGCATCATCTGCCCCTCCGTAAGCACGGCAAGGCGGATCGCCGGGAATTCCATACCGGAGGAAAGCGCACCCACTGAAATGAAGCATTCCCCTTCTCCCGGCATCCTTTCCAGTGCAAGGCTGACGGCGGCGCTCATGCCTCTTTCCTCCATAAATCCCTTCAGAAGCCCCGCCCGCCGTTCATCGGTGCAGAGAATGACCGTCCGGTAGCCCTCCGAACAGTAATGCGACACGTCCTCCAGCGCCGTTTCCATGCTGCCGCCGTAACTGGGAAGCTGCTTTGTCCGGATGTTGCACAGCGTTTTCGGCCGGGCGGGATAGGTACCGGCGGAGAAAATGTCCGAAAAGATCAGCGGGTGTTCCTCCAGTCTGGCACAGAGATCCTGCCAGCTGTCACAGAATCGGTTCAGAGAGGCCTCGAGAACGCCGGATTCGAGGAGTGCCGTTACATCCGCATCTATCAGAGACGTCCATGTCCGCGCCGCCTCCTCGCATCGGTTCGGTTCGCTGACAACGATCATCCAGTCCAGTGGCAGATAATCCGCGGCTGTCGCGCATCGGTCAAAGAGCAGTTCCATGTACTTGTCCGCCGAAGCGAGCGGGAGTCCGTCCCGGAGCGTCCGGATATCCTCCTCCAGCTGCTTCAGAAATGTTTCCGGCGGCGTCCGGCGGCGCTGAAGACGTCGCCGGAGTTCTTCCATCCGTTCCACGAGCCGCGTCCTGTCTCCCTCTGCCGCGGCTGCCGTTTCCGAAGCCGGGAGGATCACGGCGGAATCCAGACTCTGCAGCCGCCTCTGCGTTTCGGAATCAAAGCTGCTTAACGAGTCGATCTCGTCGTCCCAGAACTCCACGCGCACGGGATCTGCGTACAGCGGAGAATAAAAATCCACAATGCCGCCCCGTCGGGAAAACTGGCCGGTCCCTTCCACCTGTTCACAGCTCCGGTATCCGGCGATCACGAGTGCGTCCGTGAGAGCCTCCGGAGAGCATGCCCCTCCGTTTTCCACACGAAAGATCCGTTTTTCAAGATCCTCCGGCGGCAGTGTCCGCAGCAGGAGTCCGCCAACCGTTGCAACGGCAGCGGCCGTCTGCCCCGTCTGGATGCGGTGGAAAGCAGTGAGCCGATCCTGTTCCTGCTTTCTTGACGCCCCCAGGACCTGATAAAAAACCGGTTCCCTTTCCGTGATCAGTTCTATCGGCCGCCCGGTCAGCACTCGCATGTCGGCGGCGACCCTCAGCGCCTCCTGCTCTTCGGAACAGATCACGCAGACTCCGATCCCCGTTTTTTCCGCAAGCGCAGCGGCGGCCGCCGCCCGCTGCGCGGATCCGAGTCCGGATACGACTGCGGGACAGGCTCCCTTCTCCACAGCTTCCGCCAGCTTTTTCAGTTCTTCTTCACGAAGGATCTCATCCAATAACGCTCTCATCATTCAACTCCGCCATTTCTTTTCCGCAACGCCGATCGCCCCGGTACAGACCTGTACCGGGGTATTCTGTTTCACGTGAAACAATCCGTCTCCCTCCGGGATCAGATCAGCGGTGCCCTGCTGATCTTTGCAAATTTCCGCGGATACCCCGAGGGGGTCGGGTCCGTTTTGCGGACGACCACCAGCCGATGCCGGATGTCAGTCCCCGCCACGGCATAGTCTCTGACCTCCTCCAGACGGCCGCCAAGCTTCCGCATGGCCGTCCGGGCTTCTTCGATCTCCTCGTCCGAATCCGTTCCCTTCATGGCAATGAACGCACCGCCAACGGACACGAAGGGCATGCACAGTTCACACAGCATATTCAGCCTCGCTACGGCGCGTGATACAGCAAAATCGTAATTCTCCCGCATGGCCCTGTCAAAGGCCGCTTCCTCCGCGCGTGCGTGCAGACAGCTTACCTCCTGCAGTTCCAGCAGCAGGCAGAGTTCCCTGAGAAAATCCACCCGTTTTCTCTGGGCGTCCAACAGAGTCAGGTGAAGTCCCGGACAGGCGATCTTCAGAGGAAGTCCGGGAAATCCCGCTCCGCTTCCGACGTCAATGACCGAACGACCGTGCAGATCGCGCCCGACGGCAATGGAGAGGCAGTCGAGAAAATGCAGAGAATAGACGTTTTCCTCGCCTGTGATGGCCGTCAGATTCATTACCTTTCCCTTTTCCTCCAGGAACTGATAATATCTGCGAAAGGCTGGAGCTGCCGTCTCCGGCAGCTCCAGCCCGTTCTCTCCGGCAAACCGTACCAGAAGATCTTCCATTACTGTCTGTTCTGCTTCAGCAGATCGCGGATCTCTTCCAGAAGCTGCTCTTCCTTCGTGGGTTCGGGCTCTGCAGGCGCGGGTTCCTCCTCCGCCTGTTTTCTGCGGACGGAATTGAACGCCTTCACGATGGCAAACACGACCAGAGCCACAAGGATGAAATCGATGATGGCCGTTACGAACGTGCCGAAGCCGATAGTGATCGCTTCCTTTACCACTTCTCCAGCGGCATCCAGTTCTGCGGGACGTACGATCACATTCAGTGCGGTCATATCCCGTGCGCCGAAGATCCAGCTGATGAAGGGCATGAAAATGTCGCTGACAAGAGAGGTGGTGATTTTGCCGAAAGCCGTGGCAATAATAACGCCGACCGCCATGTCGAGCACATTCCCGCGCATGATGAATTCCTTGAATTCCTTTACAAGTTTCATAGATTGCTCTCCTCCTTACTGATGAACCGATGGTTGTTTTTTATTGTTGCGGCAAAGCCGTTGAACCCGGAATCATTTTCTTTCGATCCGTTCGATCCCGCCGAGGTATTTTCTCAGCACCTCAGGCACCACGATGCTGCCGTCCTTCTGCTGGTTCTGCTCCACCAGTGCGGGAAGGATTCGGCTGGTGGCAAGCCCGGAACCGTTCAGTGTATGTACGAATTCCGTTTTGCTGCTTCCCTCTCTGCGGAAGCGGATGGAACCTCTTCTCGCCTGATAATCTCTGGCATTGGAAACGGAAGATACTTCCTTATATCCGTTCATGGAAGGTATCTGGATCTCAATGTCATACGTACGCGCCATGGAGGCAGAGCAGTCCGCCGCAGCCAGCTTCACCGTACGGAAATGGAATCCAAGCCCACAGACCAGCGCCTCGGCCTTCCCGACCAGTTCCTCAAAGGCCTGATCGGAATCCTCAGGACGTGTATACTGTACCATTTCCACCTTGTTGAACTGATGCCCGCGGACCATCCCCCTCTCGTCCGCACGGTAGGAACCGGCTTCGCGACGGAAGCACGGCGTATAGGAGATGTACTTCCGCGGAAGCTCCGCTTCTGTCAGTATCTCATCCCTGTGAAGAGAAACCAGCGCAGTCTCCGCCGTCGGCAGCATGAATCTTCTGCGCTCATCCTCCGCTACGTCCAGCCAGTACACATCGTCCTTGAATTTGGGAAACTGACCGGCGGTAAGACCGCACTCATATCCCAGCATGTGGGGCACGAGTACCAGTTCGTACCCATCGGCAAGATGTGTATCGATAAAGTAATTCAGAAGCGCCCATTCCAGGCGGGCTCCCATTCCGCGATAGATCCAGAACCCGCTTCCGGAGAGCTTTACGCCTCTTGCGTAATCGATCAGCCCAAGATCCGTGCAGAGCTCCACATGGTTTTTAGGCTCAAAATCAAACTCGTGGGGCTTTCCGAAATAACGAAGAGGTTCGTTGTTTTCCTTTCCGCCGGGCTTCAGATCGGGATCCGGAAGATTGGGCAGGCTGAGCATTCTTTCGTTATATTCGTCCTCGATCTCCTTCTGCCGCGCCTCTGCCGTGCGGACGGCTTCCTTCAGAGCGTTCATTCTCGCTATGACGGGCGCTACGTCTTCCCCTGCTTTCTTCATTGCGGGGATCTGCCGGCTTACCCGATTCTGCTCCGCTTTGTCGGCTTCGACAGCCGCGATCGTCTCTCTCCGCTGCTTGTCCAGAAGAAGGATCCGGTCGATATCCTCCGAGGCGTCATATTCCTTCCACGCCAGGCGTCGCTTTACTTCTTCCGGATCGTCCCGGATGATCTTTATGTCTATCATGTTCCCTCGTTCCCTTTCTTACTCCGCCGGTTCCGCATTCTGCAGTTCTTCCAGCGATTGATATGCTTTTTCCAATTTCTCCTGCAGGTCCTTTGTCTCCTCCTGCAGACGGAGGATCTCTTCCTCCTTCTCAGCCAGCTGTCCCTGCAGGCTTTCTATCTCCGCAGATACTTCTTCACCGCTCTTTCTGGTTTCGTTCAGTTCACGGTACAGCGTCTCGTTTTCCGCCTCCAGCGTCTGGCTCAGACTTTCCATGCGGTCAGCCTCTTCCTCCGCCTCTGTTACCTGACCGGCCAGTTCCTGCAGCCTGCCTCTCATATCCGAATAAAACCAGATTCCGACGGCAAGGACTCCGGCGAGAAGCAGACACAGGATCACTATTGCCACCGGCTGCCGGCTGCGGCGTCTGCCCCGTCTCTCTTCACCTTCCTGTCCCATATTCACTCCCGGCCTTTCCCGCCGCTCAGATATTCGTATAACTGCTCAAAGTCGTCGGCGTCGTAGTATTCCAGCGTGATTTTTCCTCTGCGGCCTCCCCCGGTCACGGAAACCTTTCTGCCCATGGCCCGTTCCAGCGTGCGGCAGACCTCTTCGAGATAAATGGACCCCTTACGTTTTCTTTTGGCGCTCTCCGCCTTTCCGGTCCCGCCCTGTGCCGTTTTCTTCGCCAGCGCTTCCGCCTGACGCACGGACAGCCCTTCCTTCACGATCCTTTCCGCGGCCTCTGTCAGTGCCTTTTCATCCGGGATCGCCAGCAGTGCACGGGCGGCGCCCGGTGCCAGCTGTCCTTCCTCCAGCATCGTCAACACCTGCTCCGGCAGTTTGAGCAGCCGCATGGCGTTAGCGACGACGGACCGGGATTTTCCGACAACGGAAGCCGTTTCCTCCTGCGTCAGCCCGTACCCGATCATCAGATCTCTGTAGCCTCGCGCCTCTTCCAGAGGATTCAGATCCTCTCTCTGAAGGTTTTCTATCAGTGCCAGCTCCGAGGTTGTGCGGTCGTCCGCCGTCATGATGCGCACGGGTATCTTTTCCAGACCGGCGATCCTGGCGGCACGCCATCTTCTCTCTCCGGCAATGATCTGATAAAACCCGTCGGAGAGCGGTCGTACCGTCAGCGGCTGCAGAACGCCGTGCTCTGAAATGGAATCCGCCAGTTCCTGAAGGGCCACCTCATCGAACACCGTTCTCGGCTGTCCCTGTCGTGGCTCCAGACGGGAAACGGGAACATAATCGAAATCGGTCGATCCCGATTCCAGCGTTCCTTCTCCGAGCAGAGCTTCCAGACCCTGCCCAAGTCCTTTTCCGGCCACCGCGTTCATCTCCTTTCCGCTGAAACGATCTCCTCCGCCAGCTGGCGGTATGCCTCCGCGCCCTTGGAGGAACGGTCATAGAACAGTACCGGCTTTCCGTGGCTGGGCGCTTCCGAAAGCCGGACGTTCCGCGGTATCACCACACGGTACACTTTGTCTCTGAAATATCTTTTTACCTCTCCCGCTACCTGGTAGGAAAAATTCGTTCTGCCGTCGAACATGGTGAGCAGGACTCCATCGATCTCTATTCCGGGGTTCAGGCGCTTCTTCACCGCCTTCATCGTGGCGATCAGATCGGAGAGCCCCTCCAGCGCGAAGTATTCGCACTGAACCGGGATCAGTATGCCGTCGCAGGCACAAAGGGCGTTCAGCGTCAGCAGCTCCAGCGACGGAGGACAGTCTATATAAATGTAATCATATCTGTCCCGGATCTTTTCCAGAGCCTGCTTCAGAATGTATTCCCTGCCCTCAATTCCGACCAGTTCGATCCCGGCACCGGCAAGCGCGGCGTTGGACGGCATAACGTCTCCGTATTTTGTATGGACGATGACTTCCTCCGCCTTCTTCTCTCCGATCAGGACCTGATAAACGCCGGCTTTCAGCCTGTTCTTTTCGATCCCCATGCCGGAAGTTCCATTGCCCTGGGGATCCATATCACAGAGAAGCACGCGTTTTCCGCGCATGGTCAGCGCGCAGCACAGGTTGATGCAGGTAGTGGTCTTCCCCACGCCGCCCTTCTGATTGGTTATGGCAATGATCTTCCCCATGAAGTCCTCCAACGAGCCGAAAGGCCTGTAAAATTGGTTTTCATTATAGCATACGTTGCGCCATTTTCAATGTTCCTCCGCGGAAAAGTTTCGATTGTTTCACGTGAAACAATTCCGTATTATCACTGTTGATCCTTACAATATACTATTTCTTGTATAGTAAAATATCAGTGCCTCCCATATGTAGTAATTCTTCGGTTTTTTTCATTTTTCGTAAAAAAATCTTGCATTCTGATGCCCTCCGTGTTATTATACTTTTCCGCACGGATAAGTGCAGCTTTATAGGAGGAGGTGGCTAAGATGCCCAACATTAAGTCCGCGGAGAAAAGAGTTCTGATCGCCAAAGAGCGCACGGCTAAGAACAGGATCGAAAAGACAAAGCTGAAAAACACCCTGAAGAAGTTCGGTGCCGCTGTTGAGTCCGGCGACCGTGAAGCAGCCGCAACTGCCTATAAAGTTGCTGTAAAGACGGTCGATCATGCGGCCGGCAAGGGCGTGATTCACGCGAACAACGCAGCCCGGAAGAAAAGCGCGCTGACCAAAAAGCTCAATCAGATGGGCTGAGCATTTCAAATAAGATCAAAAGCAGAGAGCAATCTCTGCTTTTTCTTTTTGTCATGATTTCTTTCTTTTATTTAATTAAATAAGGTATGATATTGCAACCCGAGCGCTTTTCTGATATGATAGTATTTAGTGATTATGCGCTTTTCAGGCGCGAGAGAGGAACGAAAGCCATGAATTCTGCAGAGGAATTATGGAGCCGCGTGCTCGACATGCTGAAAACAGATCTCACGTCTACCGCCATAGAGACCTGGTTCACCGACTGCAGGGCACTGGATGTAAACGATAATATGCTGATCATCTGCTGCCCGGCGGAATTCAAGAAAAATGTGATTGAAAGCCGTTTTCTTCCCTTTATCCGCGATTCGCTCCGCGAGATCTTTTCGGGAGAATTTGACGTACGCATTCTGACGGAAGAAGAAGCGGACAATTATCAGTCCTGCGTTTCGGACGAACCTTCCAGCATCTATGATACCTTCACGTTTGACCGTTTCGTCGTCGGAAAATCCAACATGATGGCACATTCCGCCGCAAAGGCCGTGGCGGAAGGGCTTACGACGGAATACAATCCCCTTTTCATCTACGGAAACTCCGGACTGGGAAAAACACATCTTCTCCACGCGATCCGTCTTCGTGTCAGAGAAAGACACCTGGATTACAACATCGTTTATGTCAAAGGCGACGATTTTACCAATGAGCTGATTTACGCCATTCAGACAGGTAAGAATTTTGAGTTCCGGGAAAAATACAGATACGCCGATCTGTTTCTCATGGACGACATTCAGTTCATTGCGGGAAAAATACAGACGCAGGAAGAATTCTTTCACACGTTCAACACGCTTTTCGAGGACGGCCATCAGATCGTCTTCACCTCCGACAGACCGCCCTCCGAGATATCAAAGCTCGAAGACCGGCTGCGCACAAGATTTGAGTCCGGACTGATTGTGGACATTCAGCCGCCGGATTATGAAACACGGGCCGCAATCATCAGAAACAAAGCGACTCAGATCGGCGTCGTTCTTGACAATGAGATCATCGATTACATTGCCCAGAACATTACGGCCAACGTCCGCCAGCTGGAAGGTGCGGTAAAAAAGATCAAGGCATATCACGAACTGATGAATGACCCCATCACGCCCGACATGGCGGAACAGGTTCTGGATAGTTTTTATAAAGACAACGCCGAAGCACCGACTCCGGATATGATCATAGATGAAACGGCCAGATACTATAATCTGACGTCCGACGACCTGAAGGGAAACAGTCACGTCAAGAATTTTGTGACCGCAAGACATGTTTCCATGTACATCATCCGTCAGCTTACCAATCTCTCCCTCTCTGAGATCGGTTCCATTTTCGGAGGAAAAGATCATACTACCGTACTGAACGCCTGCCGTAAAATCGAAAAGGAGATCAAGCAGGATGTGGATCTTTCCAATACGGTCAGAGACATTACCAGCAATATCAATTCCAGAAACTGATTATCACTTTTTCTGTTATATTCCCGTGAAAATCTGTGAACTTCGGTGAACATCACAGTCCTCCCTTCTTTTCTGATTTTGCTTTCACAGAGCATCCACATTGTGCGATGCCGTTCAAAGTCCCGTTCTGCATGGATTTTTTCCGGCATCGTTCACAATCCACAGGCTCTACTGCTGAAACTGCTAATTCTTTCTATCTGTTTCTTATAATGACAGAACATCAAAAACCGTCAGGAGGTTCCCGTAATGAAATTCTCATGTGAAAAGTATCTTCTTCTCAACTCCGTTGCCACATCCTCCAGAGCAGCTGCCGTAAAAAGTGCCGTCGCCGCCCTGGAAGGACTTCTCCTGGAATGCCGCGGAAATACCGTCACCATTTCGGGATACGACCTTAAAACCGGGATCATATCATCCTTTCCCGCAGACGTGATCGATGAGGGAAAGATCGTTCTGAATGCCAGGCTGTTCGGAGAGATCGTAAGAAAGCTTCCCGAAGAACCCGTCACGATTTCCAGTGGAGAAAATCTCCTGACAACAATATCGGCAGGCGCCAGTCAGTTTGACATCATGGGTACGCAGGCGGAGGATTATCCCGAACTTCCATTATCGGAAAACGAGCAGACGATCACCGTCAGACAGGGAACGCTGAAAAGCATGATCACGCAGACGAATTTTGCCGTGAGCGATAATGAAGCCAGACCCATCCACACCGGAACTCTCTTTGAAACGGAAAACGGAATACTGACGATGGTAGCTGTGGACGGGTATCGTCTTGCGCTGAGAAGGGAAGAGACGACGGACTGTCCTGCAGAAGCGCTGAGCTTTGTCGTTCCCGGTACCGCCCTCAGTGAAGTTGAAAAGATACTGAACGACAGTGACGACACGGCAGAGATCTGTCTTGGCAGCAAGCACATAACCTTCAGATTCGGCGATACCGTTCTGATATCGCGTCGTCTGGAAGGGGAATTTCTCAACTACAGAAAATCGGTTCCCGTATCGGGGAAATTCGACGTAATAGCGAACAGAAAAGAGATCCTGACCGCTCTTGACAGAGTGTCTCTCATCATCAGCGATAAGCTGAAAAGTCCTGTACGCTGTACTTTTACCGACGGCATGGTCAGCTTTCTCTCCATGACGCCCATTGGAAGGGCCAGCGATGAGTGCGCCGTATCCGGGGACGGGGAAGGTCTTGTCATCGGCTTCAACAACCGTTACCTGATGGAAGCTCTGAAGGCGGCACCGTCGGAAGAGGTCCTGATCCGACTGACGTCGGGCGTAAGCCCGTGTCTCATTCTGCCTACGGACGGCAGCGACCGATTCCTTTACATGGTGCTTCCCGTGAGGCTGAAGAATGAAGCTTAAGCTCAGACCGGCGGAAAACAGTCCGCTTGAAATATTGGACATCCGGGAGGATCATATCCGTCTGGACGCTCTTCTGAAATTCGCCGTAGCTGCGGAAACGGGAGGAGAGGCAAAGCAGATGATCCAGGACGGAGAAGTGACCGTCAACAGGGAGATCTGCGTTCAGAGAGGACGGAAGATCCGCCCCGGGGATATCGTACGGGCAGCCGGACGCGTGCTGGCTGTACGGACCAGACCGGAAACATCGCATGCGGATCGATAGACTGAGACTGATCAATTTTCGCACCTACGCCGATCAGACGATAGAATTCAGTGATGGAATAAACGTGATCACGGGAAAGAACGCCCAAGGAAAGACAAATCTTCTGGAGGCCGTTCATTATCTGACCGGCGGTTTTTCCTTCCGGACCGTCTCCGACCGGGAAATGATCTCCTTCGGAGAAGACGCTGCGGAACTAACGGCGTCCATCAACGGAAACGGAAGAGACCAGACGATTCAGATCAGCTTTGGAGCGGGAAGAAAGAAAAGAACCATAGTCAACGGGGTCAGACTGAAAAGCGTTTCGGAACTGGCGGGCAAGTTTACCGCCGTTCTGTTCTGTCCGGACGATCTGGCGATCATACAGTCGGCGCCGGCATACAGGAGAAGACTTCTGGATGGCTGTCTGTGCCAGATGAGGCCACGCTACGCCGCCGTTCTGTCAGAATATCGCCGTCTGTATGAGGGAAAGGCGAGGATCCTGAAGGACAGGGACGAAAGAATGAGGCCTCTGCTGGAAGAATACAGCGAAGGAATGTGCCGCACCGGGGCGGTACTCATTCACTACCGGGCACGAATCAGCGAACTTCTGGCTCAGATTGCGGAAGAAACGCACCGTGATTTTTCCGGAGGAGCAGAAAAGCTGACGGTCGAGTACCGTACGGTAGGGACGGTAACGGATCCACAGGCACAGAGTACCGCCGTCTATGAGCAGCTGTTGGCTCATATGACCGGCCACAGGGAAGCGGAATGGGCCGCCGGAAGGTGTCTGTCCGGGGTTCACAAGGATGATCTTCTGATCTCCGTCAACGGCCGCGATGCCAGGAGGTACGCGTCTCAGGGTCAGGCGAGAACCGCGGCAATCTCACTGAAGATGGCGGAACGTGAGATTCTGAAGAGAGATACCGGCGAATATCCCGTCCTTCTTCTGGACGACGTTCTGAGCGAACTGGACCCAATGAGACAGGACTATATTCTGAACCGTTCAGGAACGGGGCAGGTGCTGATCACCTGCTGTGAAGAGCAGGCGGTGGCTGAAAAAACAGGAGGGCGAATCCTCCGGGTCGCCGACGGCACTGTAACGGAAGCCGGATAACGGGGGACGGAAAATGTACATCAACATCGGTCAGAATGTGATTCTTTCCCGGGAAGGGATCCTGGGTATTTTTGATCTGGATACCTCGACGGGATCTCATCTGACAAGAAAATTTCTGGCGGGCATGGAAAAGGCCGGCTGCATCGTAAATGCTGCGGAGGATATTCCGAAGAGCTTTGTTCTTTACAGAAACAGGGAAGATACGGTCGTCTATCTGTCCCAGTATTCCAGTCAGACGCTGTACAGACGCAGTCAGACGCCTTTTTTTGAACTGCAGCGGGCAGACACAGAGTAAGGAGATACGATTCTTTATGGCAGACATCACAGAAAAGATCACCGAAGAATACGACGCATCGCAGATCCAGGTGCTGGAGGGTCTTGAGGCCGTACGGAAGCGACCGGGCATGTATATCGGATCCACTTCCTCCTCCGGACTGCATCATCTTGTCTATGAGATCGTGGATAATTCCATAGACGAGGCGCTGGCAGGATACTGCAGCGACATCACCGTCTCCATTCTCGAGGGCGATGTGATCCGGGTATCCGATAACGGACGCGGCATTCCCGTAGACATCCAGGAGCAGACGGGGAAAAGCGCGCTGGAAGTGGTCTTTACCGTACTTCACGCCGGAGGCAAATTCGGCGGCGGCGGATACAAGGTCTCCGGAGGTCTGCACGGCGTCGGAGCGAGCGTCGTCAACGCGCTGTCGGAATGGCTGACCGTGCAGGTGCACAAGGATGGCAGGATCTATGAAATGAGCTTTTCCCGCGGGGATATCACCGAAGGCATCCATGTTGTCGGCACTACGGACAGAACGGGTACCGTCGTTACATTCAAGCCGGATCCCGAGATGTTCGAGGAGACGGAATACGATTACGATGTCCTGCATACCCGCATGCGGGAGCAGGCGTTTCTGAACGCCGGTCTTCACATCGTGATCGAGGATCTGCGTCCCGGCAGAGAGCAGGCCGACGATCTGCGGTATGAGGGCGGCATCCGGGAGTTCGTGACCTATATCAACAGAAACAAGACGCCCCTCCATGATGACGTGATCTACATGTCCGGCGAAAAGGAGGACGCCATCGCGGAAGTGGCGCTTCAGTACAACGACAGCTTCAACGACATTACCGTATCCTTTGCCAACAATATCCACACGCCGGAGGGCGGCATGCACGAGGAGGGATTCCGGCGGGCGCTGACCACCGTGCTGAACGCTTACGGAAAACGGATGAAGCTTCTGAAGGACGAAGAGAAGGTATCCGGTGAGGACTGCCGGGAAGGTCTGACCTGCATCATCTCCATGAAGCTGATGAACGCTCAGTTCGAAGGCCAGACGAAGGCCAAGCTGGGCAACAGTGAGATCCGCACGCTGGTCAACAGCGTTGTGAGCAGCAGACTGGCAGATTATCTGGAAGAGAATCCGGTCGTTGGCAAGGCCATTCTGGAGAAGGCCATGATGGCCAACCGCGCCAGGGAAGCGGCAAGAAGAGCCAGAGAAAAGGTCCGCGGAAAGACCGGGCTCGGGTCCACCAGAATGCCGGATAAGCTTCAGGACTGCAATGAAAAAGATCCCGCACTCTGTGAGATCTACATCGTCGAGGGCGATTCCGCCGCCGGTTCCGCCATACAGGGCAGAGACAGCCGTTTTCAGGCCATCCTCGCCATGTGGGGCAAGATGCTGAACGTGGAGAAGGCAAGGGCTGACAAGGTTTTCGGAAACGACAAGCTGAATCCGCTGATCGTGGCGCTCGGCGCAGGCATCGGGGACGATTTCAATCTGGAAAAACTCCGCTACCATAAGATCATCATCATGGCGGATGCCGATGTCGACGGATCTCACATCCGCACGCTTCTTCTTACCTTCTTCTTCCGCTACATGCGTCCGCTGATCGAACACGGGTATGTGTACTCTGCCGTGCCTCCGCTTTACAAGCTTACCAGAGGAAAAAACCAGCGGGTGGCGTACTCGGACGAGGAACGGGACCGCATCTCCGCGGAGATGCGGGGAGACAATCCGAACGTGAAGGTGGACATTTCCCGGTTCAAAGGTCTTGGCGAAATGGATCCCCATGAGCTGTGGGATACCACTATGGATCCGGAAAAGAGAAGTCTGAGACGAATCACGCTGGACGACGGTCTGAAGGCAGACGCGGTATTCACCATTCTCATGGGAGAGGACGTGGAACCGCGCCGCAGATGGATCGAAGAGAACGCCAGATACGTGGTCAATCTGGATATCTGAGGGGGTGACGGCAGATGGCACACAAGAGAGATTACCGACCGGAAGACATTGCGTTTCCGGATCAGGTCATAACGAAATCCGAACTGGTCAGCGAGATGGAGACCAGTTACATCGACTACGCCATGTCCGTCATCGTAGGACGTGCTCTCCCGGACGTCCGGGACGGTCTGAAGCCCGTTCATCGCCGGATCCTCTACGCGATGTATGAAGACGGCCTGACCAGCGACAAAGCCTTCAAGAAATCCGCCACCTGCGTCGGCGACGTGCTGGGCCGTTATCATCCTCACGGTGACGCTTCAGTCTACGACGCCATGGTGCGCATGGCCCAGGATTTTTCCATGCGCTACATGCTGGTGGACGGCCACGGAAACTTCGGTTCCGTGGACGGCGATCCTCCGGCGGCCTACCGCTATACGGAAGCGAGGCTTTCAAAAATATCGGATGAGATGCTGCGGGATATCGGGAAAGACACCGTAGACTGGGATCCGAACTTCGATGAGTCCCGGAAGGAGCCGCGGGTGCTTCCCAGCCGGTTTCCGAATCTGCTGGTCAACGGCAGCTCCGGAATCGCCGTCGGAATGGCGACGAATATCCCGCCCCACAATCTGCGCGAGGTGATCGACGCCTGCATCTGCGAGCTGGACGAGCCGGAATGCACGGTGGACGATCTGATGCGCTACATCAAGGGCCCGGATTTCCCTACCAGAGGCATCATCATGGGCAGGAGCGGGATCCGCAGCTGCTACGCCACGGGACGTGGCCGGATCGTCGTCCGCGCCCGGACGGAGATGGAGGATTTCGGCAGGGATCAGATCCGCATCGTCGTTACCGAGCTTCCCTATCAGGTGAATAAGCGCCAGCTTCTGCGCAACATCACGGAACAAGTGGATGACAAGCGTCTGGAGGGGATCGACGACATCAGGGATGAGACGGACCGGAACGGGATGCGCGTGGTCATCGAGCTCAAAAGGGACGCAAACCCCCAGGTCGTGCTCAACAAGCTGTTCAAGCAGACGGCCATGCAGTCGAGTTTTTCCGCGACCATGCTGGCCCTGGTCGAGGATCAGAGAAAACCGCGGGTCCTTAAGCTGAAAGAGATCCTGGACGAATATCTGAAATATCAGGAAGAGGTCATCATCCGCAGGACCAGGTTTGATCTCAAGAAGGCGTTGGAGCGGGCGCATCTTCTGGAAGGGCTGATCATCGCTCAGGACAATATCGACGAGGTCATCCAGATCATCCGAACCAGCTACGACGACGCCAGAGAGCGCCTGATGCAGCGGTTCAGCCTGGATGAAGTGCAGGCTCAGGCGATCCTTGATATGCGTCTGAAAGCTCTGCAGGGTCTCGACAGGGAGAAGCTGGAAAACGAATACAGGGAACTGGAGGAAAAGATCGCGTACTTCCGCCGACTGCTTGAGGATGAGGGCATGCTGCGGGACGTGCTGAAGGAAGAGCTGATCGCCATTCGGGATAAGTACGGGGACGATCGCCGCACCGAGATCCAGGATGTGGCTGACGAAATCGACATCGAGGATCTTATCGAGGAGCAGGACTGCGTGTTCACGCTGACGCATGCGGGATACATCAAGCGTACCCCGGCTACGGAGTATTCGGCTCAGCACAGGGGAGGCAAGGGCGTAAAGGCTCTGACTACCAAGGAAGAGGACTATGTGGAAACGCTGTTCACGGCCTCTACGCACGATTATGTGCTGTTCTTCACGACGCTGGGCAGGGTCTACAAGAAGAAAGGATACAACGTACCCGAAGCGGGAAGAACGGCAAAGGGAACGAACATCGTCAACATTCTGCCGCTGCAGAGCGGTGAAAAGCTGGCTGCCATGATCCGCATGACCAGCCTGGAGGAGGATCTGGTCAGCGAGGACCGCTATCTGATGTTCGTTACCAGGAACGGAAGCGTCAAGAGACTGGGGATCCGGGAACTGAAGAACATCCGGGCTTCCGGCATCCGCGCGCTGTCCCTGCGGGAAGACGATGAACTGATCGCCGTTCTGGATACGAACGGTACCGAGAACATCCTGCTTGCCACCAGGGACGGCATGGCCATCTGCTTCCGTGAGACGGACGTACGGCCTACCGGCCGCACCGCGGGCGGAGTAAAGGGAATATCGTTGAGAAAGGGAGACATCTGCATCGGCGCCGCCGTCGCGAAACCAGGTCTGACCGTGCTCAGCGTAACGGAGAACGGATACGGAAAACGCACTCCCGTTGAGGAGTATCTGCGCGGCAGCGGTGAGGAAAAGAACGCCCAGAGCCGCGGCGGCTACGGCGTCAAGAATTACGCCGTTACGGAAAAGACCGGAAAGGTTGCCGGCGTGAAGGTAGTGGAAGAGAACATCGACGTCATGATGATATCCTCGGACGGGACCGTCATCCGGACGGCGGTCACCGGCATCAGCACCTACGGACGTGCCACCCAGGGCGTGCGTCTGATGCGCCTGGGAGAGGACGCCTCGGTCCTTGCCATTGCCCTCATGGTCCACGAAGAAGAGGAGGACGCCGAACCGGGGCCGGCCGCAGAACAGGCCGCAGCGGAGACGGAGACAGAAGAATGAAGCGGGTGACCGTTTACACGGACGGCGCCTGCAGCGGAAATCCGGGTCCCGGAGGATGGGGCGCCATCCTTCGCTACGGGAACCGGGAAAGGGAGCTGTCCGGCGGAGAGCCAGAAACCACCAACAACCGAATGGAACTGACGGCGGTCATTTCCGCACTGGAGATCCTGAAAGAGCCTTGCCTCGTCGACGTGTATACCGACAGCCGCTACATTTCGGATGCGGTTGAGAAGGGATGGCTGAAGGACTGGAAAGCCCGCGGATGGAGGAGAAAGGACGGAGCGCTGAAGAATCCTGAACTGTGGCAGCGGCTGGAGAAGCTGCTGACCGTACATCGCGTCTGTTTCATCTGGGTGAAAGGACACGCGGAAAATGAGTACAACAACCGCTGTGACGCCATGGCGGTGGAAGAGAGCAGAAAATTCAGGATTTCGGACGTTTGCGACGCATGACAGAAGCAGACAGAAACGACCCCGGCGCCGAAAAGGCGCCGGGGTCGTTTCTGTCTGCTGTTCAGGGAGATCAAAGAGCGCAGAAAGCGTCGATCTTCGCCTTCAGAAGCTCCAGGCTCTTGATCCAGAAGCCGCGGTCCGTCAGGTCGATGCCCATGACCGCGCCGTTCTCTTCCATGGTGTGGATGGGCGTTTCCCGAAGCATGGTCTTGTACCGTTCCATGAAACTGTCCGGCTGATCCAGATACAGGGCGTAAAGACCTACGGCAAAAAGATTGCCGAAAGCGTACGGGAAGTTGTAAAAGCTCAGCCCGGAACTGTAGTAGTGGCTCTTGCAGACCCACATGCCGGAGTTCATGAACCGGCTGTCAAGGCCCTCCCCATAGGCCTTCCGCTGGCAGTCCAGCATCAGTTCGTTCAGGTCGGCCGCCATGAGGAACTGGTCCCTGCAGCGGTCGAAAACTGCGGTCTCGAACAGATAGCGGGAGTAGATGTCCATGATGCACTGCGTGGACTCCTTCAGATCGCTCTCCAGAAGGGCGAGCTTTTCCTCGTCGGACGCCTGGGCCAGGGCGTAGTTGCCGAGATGTACCTCATTGAAGGTAGAGGCGGTCTCCGCCACAGGCATGGGATAATCGGTATTCATGGGGCGGTGATCCTGGACCTGGCGGTCGTGAAAAGCGTGACCGAGTTCATGGGCGAGGGTGTCGACCGCGGCGAAAGAGCCGTCAAAATTGGTCATGACGCGGCTCTGTTTGAATTCCGGAAGGCCGCAGTCAAAGGCACCGCCGGATTTTCCGCTGCGGGGGAAGAAGTCAATCCATGCGTTGTCGAAGGCGTCACGCATCACGTCTGCGATCTCCGGGGAAAGCGTCCGGAAGCAGGTGAGCAGATAATCGCGGGCCTGTTCCGTGGTGAACGTCCGGTGGGAATCGCCGAGCGGAGCGAACAGTTCAAACCAGGGAAGGCCATCGGAATAACCCAGTTTCTCCGCTTTTTTTCTCAGGTAGCGGCGGAAGTGGGGCAGATATTCCTCAATGGCGGACATGAGAGCGTCCAGCGTTTTCCGGTCCATGCGGGAGGCGTGCAGCGCCTGATCCAGCGGAGAGGCGAAGCCCCTTTTCTCGGCCAGCATGATGACCTGATTCTTGATGTTGTTCAGAGCAAAGGCAACGGAATCCTGGATCTTCGGGTAGCAGGCAAGTTCGGCTTCATAGGCGGCTCTGCGTACGGAGGGATCCGGAGAGGAGGCGAGGTTCCTCAGTTCCGTCAGCGTTGCCGGTTTTCCGTCAAAATCCGTGCTGACGGTGCTGGTCAGATAGGCCTGAAGGTCCCCCCAGGCGGAACCGCCGGTGGCGTCCATGGCGGAGGCCAGTGCCTCTTCCTCGTTGGACAGCATATGGGACAGATCCTCCCGTGCCCGACGGATCAGACACAGGTAGTCTCTGACTACGGGACTCGAGGCAGCCAGCGCCTCAGGATCTTCGATGCCGCCCAACAGCTTCTGCACGGCCGCACTGGCGGCCGCCGTCTGAGAATCAATGCGCATGATCCGGGCAAACTGAGCCTTGGCGGCCCCATCCTCCGTATCCACGGAGATCCGCAGATTGAGGTAGACGGCAAGACGGGAGATCAGCACCGCATAATTTTCCGCTGCCAGCAGGAGCTGCTCCGCCGTTTCGGCCGTAAGAGGGACGGTGATGCCGGAGGTCAGTTCCGCCAGACGGCCGGAGGCTGCGGTGGCAGCGGCGACGTCCTTTTCATAGGAAGGGTCGTCCAGCCCGGTGTAAAGAATATCAAGATTCCATCGTTCGTTCATCAGTCATTTTCCTTTCCTGCCTGCGGTGCCGGGCATCGCTCCGGCGCCGATCAGTTTTTCAGTAATTCTCGGCCCTGATCTGGAAATAGGACCGGGGATGGTCGCACACGGGGCAGACCTCCGGGGCTTCGCGCCCAATATGGATGTGTCCGCAATTGGAGCACTGCCAGATGGTATCGCCCTCTCTGGAGAAGACCAGTCCCCCTTCGATATTGGCAAGCAGTCTGCGATAGCGGTCTTCATGC
Organism: Oscillospiraceae bacterium; assembly: GCA_017519975.1. Classification (GTDB taxonomy): domain Bacteria; phylum Bacillota; class Clostridia; order Oscillospirales; family Oscillospiraceae; genus Alloscillospira. The sequence goes on from JAFWRM010000013.1 coordinate 21,873, forward strand.
TCCTTCTCAATGGCAGCAACGCCCTCGAAGGCGGCGGCGATCTCCTCAAACCCCTCTTCGCGGGCTTCTCTGGCCATTCGCACGTACATGTCCGTCCACTCGAAGTTCTCACCGTCCGCGGCATCCTTCAGGTTTTCCGCGGTTTTCGGAACGGCGCCGCCGTGGAGCAGCTTGAACCACATTTTTGCGTGTTCTCTTTCGTTGGCCGCCGTTTCCTCAAAAAGAGCGGCAATCTGGTTATAACCGTCCTTTTTAGCCTGTGAGGCAAAGAAAGAATATTTGTTGCGGGCCTGAGACTCTCCCGCGAAGGCCTCTTTCAGATTGGCCTCGGTCCTGGTCCCTTTCAGTTCGGGCATGACGGATCCTCCTCATATATTTTTTTCAGAAGTCGTATCTCCTCGGCATAGCCGGACAGATCGTTGGGAGTTTCAAGACAGAACGGGAGCCCCCGCAGAGCGGGGTGGGTGAGGATGCGCCCAACGGCAGCCGTGCCTATGCTGCCGCCGCCGATGACCTCATGTCTGTCCCTGTGACTGGCAAACGGGTTTTTACTGTCGTTCAGATGAACAGCCTTCAGACGATCCAGGCCAAGGACGGAGTCAAAAGCCTCAAGCACTTCGTCCAGCCGGTCGACGATATCATAGCCGGCGTCGTACACATGACAGGTATCCAGACAGACGCCGACCCTGTCGTTCAGCCGGACTCCGTCAATGATTGCCGCAAGCTCCTCGAAGCGGCTGCCGACCTCACTGCCCTTCCCGGCCATGGTCTCCAGCAGAACCGTCGTATGGAATTCCGGTCGGAGGACTTCGTTCAGCGTTTCCGCGATCAGCTCCGTTCCCCGGGCGATTCCCTGACCGACATGACTGCCGGGATGAAAATTGTAGAGGTTTCCCGGGACGGACTCCATCCGGAGAAGATCGTCCGCCATCGTCTCCCGGGCAAAGGTCAGAACGGATGGTTTTCCGGCGCAAGCGTTCAGCGTGTACGGCGCATGGGCGATGATGGGGCCGATGCCGTTTTCTCCCGCAAAGGAAAGAAAGGCGGCCACGTCGTCCGGGTTCAGGGCCCTGGCTGCGCCGCCCCGGGGATTTCTGGTAAAAAACTGGAAAGTGTTCGCTCCGATGCTCGCGGCGGCCTTACCCATGGCCAGAAAACCGCCGGAGGAGGACAGATGACAGCCGATGGTCAGCATGGACGGAACACCTCCTTTCCACAGTGAACAGAGTATACCACAGACGGGCGTGAAAGTCATTGTCTATCCGAAAACCGCATGGTAAAATGCGAAAAACAGGACAGGGGGAGATCAGAACATGAGAGAGATCAGCTGTCAGAAGATAGCGGAGGAGGTTGAAAGGCTCTGCATCCAGGCGGCGGTCTGGCTGCCGGCAGACGTTGCCATGACCCTGGAATGTGCCGAAGAATCGGAGGAGGAGGGACCCGGACGGGCGGCCCTGCACGACATCGTAGAAAATTATCACTACGCGGCGGAAAAGGAGATCCCGATCTGTCAGGACACCGGAATGGCGGTGGTTTTTGCGGAGATCGGGCAGGAGATCCATATCGTCGGGGGCTCTTTTGAAGAGGCGATCGATCGCGGCGTACGCGACGGTTACGTCAATGGGTATCTGCGAAAATCCGTAGTCCGTGATCCGCTGCGAAGAGTGAACACGGAAGACAATACGCCTTCGGTCCTCCACGTCCGCCTGGTCCCCGGAGACGTTCTTCGCCTGACGGTGGCGCCGAAGGGGTTCGGCAGTGAGAACATGAGCCGGATGAAGATGTTCCTTCCCAGCTGCAGCCGCGAAGAGATCGAAGAATATATCGCGGAGACGGTCTGCCTTGCCGGAGCAAGGCCATGCCCGCCGGTAATCGTCGGCGTCGGTCTGGGCGGCACCGTGGAAAAAGCGGCGCTGCTGGCCAAAAGGGCGCTGTGCCGGCCCATCGATACCCGTCATCCGGATCCGTATTATGCCGGAATGGAGGCGGCGTGCCTTGAAAAAATCAATAAGCTGGGGATCGGCCCTCAGGGATTCGGGGGAAGAACGACGGCGCTGGCTGTGAACATTGAAACGTTTCCCACTCACATCGCCGGCCTTCCCTGTGTAGTGAACATGGGCTGCCATGCCACCCGACACGCCTCCTGCGAGCTGTAAGGCAGCACCGCGGCAAAAAGAAAGTGCGGGGAGCAACTGCAGGTTGCGTGTAATCTGGCGAACAATGCCGTAGAATCAACGACAGGGAGGTGGCCGCATGGACACAAAGGACGTGATACGTGAACTCAGGACGGGAAGAGGTCTGTCTCAGGATGAACTGGCGGAAAGGGTCTTCGTGACCCGGCAGGCCGTATCCAGGTGGGAGAACGGGGAAACGGTGCCCAATACCGAAACGCTGAAGTTGCTGTCGAAGGTCTTCAACGTTTCGATCAATACCCTGCTCGGATCTCCGAGGGAGCTGAGATGTCAGTGCTGCGGAATGCCGATGGAGGACGCCGTCGTCAGCAGGGAGAAGGACGGAACTCTCAATGAGGAGTACTGCCGGTGGTGCTATGCCGACGGTACGTACACCTACAGCAGCATGGACGATCTGATCGACGTCTGTGTCGGCCATATGGTCGGAGAAAACTTTACGGAAGAACAGGCCCGGGATTATATGAAGCAGATACTGCCAACGCTGGATTACTGGAAAAGATATGAAGAACTCAGTGACGGCGGCCAGTTTGAGGCGTTCAAGCGGCAGCTGATCGAAGAGATCAACGGCCTTGGCGTCGAAGGCATGCCGAAAGTCGAAAAACTGAACGCGCTTGTCGGGAAGTACGTAAATCTTGAATACCGGCTTCCCAGCGGAGAAAGCGTCCGGTTTCTGAACGACGGGACGACGTATCTGGGCAATCAACTGGAATCAGAATTCGGAGACGGCCGATGCTTCGGCGTTCTTGCCGGCATGGATTTCATTCTGATAGCTACATACGGCCAGGACGGAGCAGATCCTGAACTGGTGCTCTACAAAAAGCGTTAGTACGGCACACGGAAGAACGCTTTCCCGTTTCCGATCTTCCTGCGGACGGCCCTGCGGCACATTCTTCGGAAAGGTGCCGCAGGGGCATTTCTTTTTCCCGGGAATCGTGCTATAATGATTTCACAACAGGACCTGTGCCTGTAATAGATATAGCAAAGGAGTGTTACACATGAAGTACACATTCACCGAGAAAAAGTATGACGCAACACCCGAGCTCAGAGCGTACGCCGAAAAAAAGATCGGAAAACTGGAAAAGTTCTTCCATAAGGAAGCGGAGGCTTTCATCACGTTCTATTCCGAGCGCGGCCGTCATACTGCCGAGGTCACCATTAAACACAACGGAATGTTCTACCGTGGGACCGAGACGGCCGGCGACATGTTTGCCTGTGTGGACTCTGCTGCAGCTGCCATCGAACGCCAGATCCGGAAGAACAAGACCCGCCTGGAAAAGCGCCTGCGTGAAGGTGCCTTTGAGAAGGAGGCGGCGGCCGCCGCTCAGGCTGCGGAAGAAGTGGAAGAAGAAACGGAATTCCCCATCATCCGCAATAAGCGTTTTGCCGTCAAGCCCATGACGCCGGAAGAGGCGATCCTGCAGATGAATCTGCTGGAGCATGAGTTCTATGTGTTCAAAAACACCGATAACGGCGAGGATTTCGCTGTCGTATACAAGAGAAAGAACGGCGGCTACGGACTGATCGACTGTACGAACGAATAAGCGGAGCATATCGTCCGGCCCCGAAGGGAACCGTTCCCTTCGGGGCCGGTTTTGCGTACATGCGGCATACAAAGATGTTGAGGGCCTGCTGAAATTGTGATACAGTAGGAAAGCACGTGACCGGTAAACGGGAAGCCCGCGGATCCGGGAAAGGCGGAAAAGAGGGAGATCGATGGAGAAACTGACCATACGGGAGGCCGTGTCCATCAACGCAGGTGCTGTCACGCAGGAGCATCTGCTTCTGCACGCCGCCAACGTTGCGGCCTGCATGGGTGCGATGGCGGAGCATTTCGGCGCAGACAAGGATCATTGGGCCGCCGTGGGATATCTGCACGATTACGACTATGAACGGTACCCGGACGAGCATCTGAAGCATACGGCGGAGCCGCTGCGGGAAGCCGGCGTTCCGGAGGAGGATATCCGGGCGATCCTGAGCCACGGATACGGGTCCTGTACCGACGTGGAGCCGGTGACGGACATGGAAAAATCTCTGTTCACGGTGGATGAACTCAGCGGAATCATCCAGGCGGCGGCGCGCATGCGCCCGAACGGGATCGAAGACATGGAAGTGAAAAGCTTCATGAAAAAATGGAAGGACAGGAAATTTGCCGCGGGATGTGACCGGTCGCTGATCCTTCAGGGCTGCGAGATGCTGGGAATGGACGTCCGCGAGGTCGCCGGGATCTGCATCCGCGGGATGAAGGAACACGCGGCGGAGCTCTGCCTCACGGCGGAGGCGCTGGCTGCGGGCAGGGAGCCAAACCCGGTGGAAGAATAAGAACGGAGGCTGTCCCGGTACGGCCTCATAATACAGGAAGAAAGGCGGAGAATGTGATGAGAAAAGAGACGCTGTGCATCGAAGGAGGCTATACGCCCAAAAACGGAGAACCGAGGATAATCCCCATCATCCAGAGCACCACGTTCAAATACGACACCAGCGCGGACATGGGAAAGCTGTTCGATCTGGAGGCAGAGGGTTATTTCTATACCCGCCTGCAGAATCCCACCAACGACATGGTGGCGGCCAAGATCGCGGCGCTGGAGGGCGGTACGGCGGCCATGCTCACTTCCTCCGGCCAGGGGGCAACGTTTTATGCCGTGTTCAACATCGCGGGAAACGGCGACCATGTCGTAGCCTCTTCCACCATCTATGGTGGTAGTTATAACCTTTTCAACGTGACCATGCGGCGCATGGGCGTCGATTTCACCTTTGTGGATCCCGACTGCAGCGATGAGGAACTGGAAGCGGCTTTCCGGCCGAATACCAAGGCGGTCTTCGGGGAAACCATTGCCAATCCCGCCCTGATCGTATTCGATATCGAACGTTTTGCCGCGGCGGCTCATGCCCACGGAGTGCCCCTGATCGTGGATAACACCTTTGCCACGCCCATCAACTGCCGCCCGTTCGAATGGGGTGCGGACATCGTCACGCATTCCACCACGAAATACATGGACGGACATGACGCCACCGTCGGCGGAGCCATCGTGGATTCCGGCAATTTTGACTGGATGGCCCATGCGGACAAGTTTCCCGGGCTGTGCACGCCGGACGAGTCCTATCACGGGATCACCTATGCGGAGAAGTTCGGCAGGGAGAAGGCGTATATCACAAAGGCCACGGCCCAGCTGATGAGAGATCTTGGCTCCATCCCGTCACCCATGAACTGCTATATGCTCAATCTCGGACTGGAATCCCTGGCGGTGCGCGTGCAGAGGCACTGCGAAAACGCCCAGAAGGTGGCGGAGTTCCTTCAGGCGAGCGAAGACGTGGAATATGTCACGTACCCCGGCCTGAAGGGGGACGCCGGTTATGAACGGGCGAAGAAATACATGCCCAACGGGACCTGCGGCGTGATCTCCTTCGGCGTCAAGGGAGGCAGGCAGGCTGCGGAAGAGTTCATGAAGCATCTGAAGCTTGCCATCATCGCCACCCATGTGGCCGACGCGCACACCTGCGTACTGCACCCTGCTTCCTCGACCCATCGTCAGATGACGGATGAGGAACTGATCGCCGGAGGCGTGCGGCCGGATATGGTGCGTCTGAGCGTCGGGATCGAGAACGCCGAGGATATCATAGAAGATCTTCGCCAGGCACTGGAAAGCAGCCGCGCCTGACCTGTAGAAAACGGAAAAAGCAGCCCGCCCGGAGGTTTTGATGCCGCCGGGCGGGCTGGATTTGTTCGGGGATCCGGTGAGCTGTTCGTTACCGCTCCTCTTCCGGTGTTTCGGTTTCCGCGGACTTTCCGTGAAGCTGCTTCTGCAGCCAGTCCTTTCCGTCGGCGAAACGGGACACGATGTAGGATACCACGTAGTCTCCGGCGGCGTTGACCATGGTTGCCGGAGGATCCACAAGATCGCCGATGGCCAGAGCAATGGGGAAGGCAACGGCGATGTGTTCGGGGAAGAAGATGGAGCACAGGACCAGTTCTCCGGTGCCTCCGCCGCCGGGAATGCCGGACATGGCAACGGAAGAGAAGACGGCGATGATGATAGCGACGATGGCCTTTCCGCTGCCGAAGTTCAGACCAAACATGCCGAACAGAAAGGCGACCTTGATGATGGCGCTCATGGCAGAGCCGTCCATATGCATGGTAGCGCCCATGGGAAGTACGATGTCCGTCACGTCTTCAGAGATGCCCGTCTCCTTGGAGACCTCCATGTTCGTGGGAATCGTCGCAACGGAGGAGCAGGTGCCGAAAGCCGTCGCGGCCGGTCGGAACAGTTTGCTGAACATGAGCTTTGCTGCCCCCTTGCCTCCGCCGAACCGGGCGTAAACGGGAAACAGGGCGAACATGTAGGCAAAGGCCAGGACGTAGTAGATGATGATGGATCTGGCGTAGTTGGTAACGAAATCGGCGCCGTGAGCCGCTACCAGAGAGGCAAAGAAGCCGAAAAAGCCGATGGGCGCATACCAGGTGATGATCTTGACGACCTTCATCAGAACGTTGGTCAGGTCAGCCAGCAGTTTGGCCGTCGGAGTTTTGCTGCCGCCCGCCATCTGGACGCCGAAGCCGAACAGGATCGCCGCAACGATCAGCGGGAGAATGGCCCTCCGGCTGAGAAGCTCGGTAAAGTCAGGTTTGGTGAAGAAATTCACGATCAGGGTGGAAGCCTTGATGGCCTCGGCTTCCGTCTCCTCATAGGCCGGAGCAGCCGTATACACGGGAATGATCCTTGTGACCACGTACATGATCAGGGCGGCGATGGCGGCCGTCACCAGAAACGTGAGTACGGTGATGCCGAGAAGCCTTCCTGCCTTGCGGATGGATTTCATGTTCGCGATGGCGGAGGCCACGGAACAGAACACCATCGGTACGACGACGCAGAACATCAGGTTGACGAAAACTGTTCCCAGAGGTTCCAGAGCGGTGGCGCCCGGCCAGAGGAAGCCTACGACGCAGCCTGCGACGATACCGAGGATCATGGTCAGCAGGAACCAGTTGTTTTTCAGAAATTTCATTCAGGTCTCCTCCCTGCATCAGTATTATGTAAATAGTATACGTGTGATATAGCACCATATCCATGGCAAGAAATGCTTGAAACATTGCAAAACGTGCTATATTCTGTTGCTGAAGAGGAAGGAAGTGAGGAAAGTGAGGGAAAAACCCGGAAATCGGGCGAAAAGAGAAGGATATCTTCAGGAAAATTACCGGTATTTCCACCTGAACGACAGGGAGGGGACGGAAAGTGATTTCCATTTTCACGAATTTGACAAGGTCGTACTTCTGCGTTCCGGACAGGTGGAGTATATCGTCGAGCAGGTCACCTATACGCTGACGCCGGGAAGCATTCTGCTGGTACCGCATCACGCCATTCACAGGGCGATCATCGATCAGACGGTGCCCTATGATCGGATCATCCTCTATCTGGACCGGCAATATCTGGACCGAAGCATGGTCATGGCCGGCCGTCTGGAATGCTTTGATCGGGCGGATGTACATGGGAACTGTCTTCTGGTTCCGGACGAAAAGCATCGCAGAGAGATCGAAGATACTCTGAAAGAATATGAAGAAGCGCTGGCGGACACGGAACCCGGCGCACAGGCGATCCGGGACGCGGTCATGATCAAGCTCCTGATCCGGATCGAACGGGTATCCGGAATGAGCGACAGAGCGGGGAGGGCAGAGGGGGCGCTCCGGCTGGCAGAGCCCGTCCGGCACGGCATGGACCCGGGAATAGCGGAAACGATGACCTATATCAACGAAAATCTTGGCGCGGATCTGACGGTGGACGCCCTTGCCGACAGGCTGTGTCTGAGCCGATATCATTTCATGCGGCTGTTCCGTGCGGGAACGGGCGTCACGGCGCACGCGTACGTAAGGCAGGCGCGCCTGCTCGGTGCCGCCCGGATGATCCGGGGAGGGGCCTCCTCCGCCCGGGCGGCGGCAGATTGCGGATTCGGTGATTATTCTTCTTTCAGCCGCGCTTTCCGGGATATATTCGGCATCCGTCCGTCCGAACTGAAGTGAACCGGCGGATTGGACCACATGTTACAAAACATTCATATATTCAAACCGGGCGCCCGTTATAATACATGGTATCCGTCAGTCATGAGAGCGAGAGGAAGCATATGCTGCAGATCGTAGATATCAGTAAGGAATATCGGACCGGGTCACTGGTGCAGCGGGCGCTGGACCACGTGAGCCTGGATCTGCGTGAAAACGAGTTCGTTGCCATTCTGGGACCTTCGGGGTCAGGAAAGACCACGTTGCTCAACATCATCGGCGGTCTGGACAGATACGATTCAGGGGATCTTATCATTGACGGCGTTTCCACGAAGAAATACAGGGACAGAGACTGGGATTCCTACCGCAACCACACGGTGGGTTTCGTTTTTCAGAGCTATAATCTCATACCCCATCAGACGGTGCTGGCCAATGTGGAGCTGGCGCTGACCATTGGAGGGATCTCCCGCGGGGAGCGCCGGCGGAGAGCCATACACGCCCTGGAACAGGTGGGGCTGGGAGAGCAGCTGCACAAAAGGCCGAATCAGATGTCCGGCGGTCAGATGCAGCGTGTTGCCATCGCCCGGGTGCTCGTAGGCGACCCCAAGATCCTGCTGGCGGACGAACCTACGGGAGCGCTGGATTCCGAGACTTCCGTCCAGATCATGGAACTTCTGAAAGAGGTGGCAAAGGATCGGCTGGTCGTCATGGTGACCCACAATCCGGAACTGGCGGAACAGTACGCCACCCGCATCGTCCGACTGAAGGACGGCGTCATCACCGCAGATTCCGATCCGGTGACGGCCGCCCCCGCTGCGAAGGGGGTACACAGGAATCTGGGAAAGGCTTCCATGTCTTTCCTTACGGCGCTTTCTCTGAGTTTCAACAATCTGAGAACGAAACTGGCCCGCACGCTGCTGGTTGCGCTTGCCGGTTCCATCGGCATCATCGGGATCGCGCTGATCCTGTCCCTTTCTACCGGAGCCAATCAGTATATCCACAGCATAGAAGAGAATACACTGTCGGAATATCCGCTGGAGATCCTGCGGAGCACGATATCCTCTTCCGCCTTTGCCTCCATGATGGGGACCAGAATGAACGCTCCGGAAGATGCGGAGGTCGTTGAGCTGCAGACGGTGACGGGCATGCTGTCCAACATCTCCACCAACGACCTTGTTTCACTGAAAAAGTATTTTGACAGCGGTGACAGCGGGGTGGACAGATATGCCAAGGCAGTGGAATACAGATACGGAGTCACCCCTCTGATCTACCGTGAGACGGACGCCGGCCCCCGTCAGGTGAATCCGGATACGGTGATGTCGACCCTGGGATACGGAGGAGGGGGGAATACCGACATTCTGTCCTCCATGATGAGCATGAACGCCTTCATGTCGCTTCCCGAGGAAGAAACGCTTTACCGTTCCCAGTACGATGTAAAGGCAGGGCGCTGGCCGGAAAACAGCGGCGAGCTTGTGGTCGTTCTGTCAAAAAACGGCAGCATCAGCGATCTTGCGCTGTATGCGGCGGGGCTGAAGGATACGGCCCAGCTGGATGCGATGCTGGAAAAATATAAAAAGGGGGAACCGGTGGAGAGCGCCGAAGAGCCAGGGATCTGGCGGTATGAGGATTTTCTTGGCCTCTCCTTCCGCAGAGTCAACGCCGCGGACTGCTATGTTTACGACTCCGAATACCACGTGTGGAAGGACAAGACAGAGGACGCGGAATATATGAAACGGCTGGCGGCAGCCAGTCAGGAGCTTACGATCGTGGGCGTGGTGGCAGGCGCGGAGGACAGCACGGCCGCCATGCTGACGCCTGGCATCTATTATCCCGTATCCCTGGCCGGAGACGTGATGCGTGACGCGGGCGCCAGTGAAATGGTCCGTCAGCAGCTGGCGGATCCGGAGACAAACGTGATCACCGGGCGCCCCTTTGATGATCCGGGGAACGAACCGACCATGGATCTTTCTTCCATGTTTGCCGTAAATGAAGACGCCATGGCGGAGGTGTTCCGTTTTGACCCGGAAAAGCTCAGTATGGATCCTTCACGGTTTGCCATAGATCCCTCCGCACTGGATCTGAGCGGACTGACGGACGGCAGCGCTTTTGCAGACGCCATGCCGGAACTGACGCCGGAGGATCTGGCAGGACTGTTTGACGGGATCTCCGTCGATCCGGATCGGGAGGAATTCACCGCGATGGTCGGGCAGATCGCGTCGGGGTTTTCCGAATATTCGAAACAGGATCCGTCCACGGACGTGACGGGACTGGCCCCGGCGATGAGGGAGTATCTGGCGCAGCCGGAAGTGATGAGCGGGCTGACGGAAGGTCTGCGTCAACTGGTCGCGGATTCGAACGTCGACAGCCTCGATCCCGCCTTTCTCGGGAACACCGTTTCCGCGGTCATGGCCGGCTTTCCGGCATATCTGACGGAGGTCGGGGCGGAAAATGTGACGGATGTCGGGACCTATCTCGAGAGCTATCTGCAGACGGAAGCCGTTCAGGCGATCCTGGCGTCGGCGGGTGAGGAACTGCAGGCGCAGCTGGCGGGCATTCAGATCCCGGAGGATGAGGTCCGGGCGCTTGTTCTTTCAGCAACGGACGGATATGAGGCGTACGCGGCGGCCAACGGTCTTCCGACGGCACAGACGGTCTCAGACGCGTTCCGCGCATACATGCAGAGCGACGAGGGACAGGCGATCCTTCGTGAGGGCATACAGAAGTCCTTTCATACGGAAGAGATCGCCGGAAAACTGTCGGAGAATGCCGAGGCGATGTTCGCCGGTTATTCCGAGAGCATCGGGCAGGCCGTCGCCAGGGCGATGAGCGGCATTGTCAGCCAGCTTTCCGGGCTCATCCAGCAGAGCATGTCCTCCGCGATCTCTGATCTGACGGCGGGCATGGAGGAGGCGTTTTCCGTCAATCCGGACGCTCTGGCGGACGCGATCACCGTGAACATGAGCGAAGAGGATCTCCAGGAGCTGATGAGGTCCATCATGACGGCGGCGTCTGCTTCCTATGAGGAAAATCTTGCCGGGCTGGGCTATGCGGATGAGCGCGACCCCTATGAGATCGTGATCTATCCGAAGGATTTTGAGAGCAAGAACCGCATCGTGGAGATCCTGGACGGGTACAATGCCCGGATGGAAGCGGAGGGGCGTCCGGAGAGAGTGATCTCCTATACCGACACGGTGGCCACGCTCATGTCTTCCGTGACGGACATCGTCAACGCCATCAGCTACGTGCTGATCGCCTTCGTTGCCATCTCTCTGGTCGTGTCTTCCATCATGATCGGGGTCATCACGTACATCAGCGTATTGGAACGGAGAAAGGAGATCGGCATCCTGCGTGCCATCGGAGCCTCAAAGAGAAATGTCTCCAGCATCTTCAACGCCGAGACGTTCATCATAGGCCTGCTGGCCGGCCTGCTGGGAGTGGGGATCTCCCTGCTGCTGATCATCCCCATCAACATGATCGTTCACCGGCTGGCAAACATGAATTCCATCAACGCGGTACTGCCGGCGGCGGCCGCTGGGATCCTGGTGGTCCTGAGCGTGGGCCTTACCATGCTCGGCGGGCTGATCCCATCCCGCAAGGCTTCGCGGCAGGATCCGGTGCTGGCGCTGCGGTCAGAATGAGAAAGATTGCAAAAGGAGGAAACCGGTATGACAAAGGTAAGGATCGAACCCGGCATCTGCGGGCTGGTGACAACTGTGGAGGCGCAGGCGGACCCTGACGACGAGACCGAACTGACGGTGAAAGTGCGGTCCGGCTGCGAGAGCGTACGGAACATGATGAAGGAACTGGGGGAAACGTTCGACGCCTACGAGGTGTGCCTTCGGAAACCGGGGGAAGGACCGTTTTACGATTATGCCCGGGCGCATTTTCCCGTGCACGTCTCCTGCCCGGTACTGAACGGGATCATCAAATGCATGGAAGTTGAGGCAAAGCTGGCGCTGAAAAAAGACGTGAGCATACGGTTCATGGAGTGAAAAGCACCGAAGGGAAAGCCGCGGCTGTGGGATCGCACACAGCCGCGGCTTCCTTTTTCCGGATCAGAGAGGATGGACCCGGGGACATTATATTGGATATTGAAATTGCCGGTATTTCCGCTATAATATAGATTGAGTTTTGGCCAGAACTGACAGAATTCTGCCCAAACCGGAAGCGGAGGGAAAGCACATGTCTGACAGGACGCCGAAGCAGAACTTTCTCGACATGGCGCGTGGGATCGTCCCCGATTACATCCTGCAGTACGGCTTTCTTCCAAGAAAAGACAGCCTGCACCCCCTGCCGCTGACGCTGGTCATACCGTCCTTTGCCAACGGCTGGAGATGGACGGAGGAGAAGGTCGATCCTTTCGGCGTCCATTGGGTACCGACGCCGGATACGCCCGGAGCTCTGGTCCCTGAGCCGAATAATTTTCTGCTGAAAGACATCCGGGAATGGCGGGACGTCGTCCGGTTTCCCGATCTCTCCGGCATCGACTGGGAGGCCATGGCGAAAAAGGACCTGGAAGCTCTGCAGAAAATGGGGATAGATTTTGATCAGACGGCGCGGGAGATCACCCTGCATGTCGGATATTTTCAGCAGCTGATGGCTCTGATGGGCTTCACGGAAGGTCTGACGGCGCTGTATGAGGAGCCGGAGGAATGCAAGGCGCTGCTGAACGCCATCTGCGACTTCTGGTGTGAAGTGTACAGGAACTGCTTTGATTACTATAAACCCGATGTCATCGGTCAGTCCGACGATACGGCAGCCTGGAAGAGCCCGTTCATCTCGCTGGAGATGTATCGGGACATCTTCAAGCCGCTGTATGTCCGCGAGGCGTCCTTCGGAATGGAGCGGGGACTTCCCGGAGAGTTCCACAACTGCGGACGGTGCGAGCTGTTCATCGACGATTGGAACGATTTCGGGATCCGTTACTGGAATCCGGCCCAGACGTGCAACGATCTGCGCGCGATCAAGAAACGGCATCCGAAGGATCTTGTGATCATCGGCGGCTGGGATTACCGCGGACGCCTGTGCAGTGAGGACATCGGGGAAGAAGAGTTCAAGCAGTCCGTCGTGGACTGCATCGATATGCTGGCGCCGGGAGGAGGCTTCGTATCCATGGCCGGAGTTTCCGGTCCCCCGGGAGACCCGACGACGGAAAAGAAGAACCGATGGGTCCAGGAGGTCCTGGATACCTATGGGGAAACATACTACCGGAGATGAAACGAAGGGAGGCAAGCACGTGGCAGACAGAGGCTTTGAGGAATACCTGTTCCAGGCGGCCTGTCCGAACAACGAGATCCTCCGGGATGAAAAGGGGCGTCCGTCCTTCATGGTTTTCATTCCGAAATTCCGGATGAATCAGGTGATCACCAACGGATCGGACCGCGTACATCCCGCGTTTATCGTGAACGGGAAAGAGCGGGAAGGCTTTTATATTTCCAAATATCAGAACACGAAATGGGAAGGCGGCGCCTGCGCGCTGCCGGGGGAGGAGCCCTGGAACGACGTCGGATACGCCGGATCGTGGGAAGCCTGTGCGGCCAAGGGCCCCGGGTGGCATCTGACCACCTGTCAGGAATGGGGCGCTGTCGCCCTGTGGTGCAGGAGAAACGGCTTTCTTCCCTTTGGAAACAACGACCACGGAAAGGATAAGAGAGAGACGGCCTTCCGCGCCAGGCCGGCAGCCTGGGACGGGGAAGGCGCCAAATGGGTGCGTACCGGGACCGGCCCTCTGACCTGGACGCACGACGGCACGACGGCCGGCATCTGGGACCTGAACGGGAACGTATCCGAGTGGGTCGCCGGCCTGCGGTTCGTGTTCGGGGAACTGCAGGTGCTGCCGGACAATGACGGCGCGGTCAGGTCCGTGGATCAGTCGCCGGGCTCCGCGGCGTGGCGGGCAATCGATGCGGCCACCGGGGCCTGGGTCATCCCCGACGGAAAGGGGACGACCCCGGGAACGGTGAAAGCCGACTACCGGGCGGAACCCTTCGACGTGGCCGGATGGGGATCCCGATGGGTGTTCACGGCCGACGATCCTCCGTCCAGAGCCGACGCCCTCCGCCGATGCGACATGTCGTTCATCCAATGCGACGATACCGTCGGGCCGGAGGCGAGGGAACTTCTGTACGCGCTGGGGCTGATGTTCAACGAACCGTACTTTGACACAAAGGAGCAGTACGCCTATCTGAACAACGGCGTGCCTGAGACCTTCATGTACCGCGGAGGCTACTGGGGGAGCGGCGCTTTTGCGGGCGTGTTCTGCTGGTCCGCCAGCTGGGGAAGAGACCACCCGTATGAGGGCAACGGGTTCCGATGCAGTTATATTTCTCCGGACTCCGTATAACACCGGCAGGGAAAGAGAATATAATATAGACAATGCAAAAGACTCAGGAAAAAGAGAAAAAGGAAAGGAAGGGTAGAAAGTGGGCTATTATCAGGAAAACTGCGTGTATGAGCTGAAGCCTGAGGATCCGGATCTCGGCGACTTTCTGGCGCGGCCATGTTCGTATTTCCGCGGGGAAGCGAGCATGCCGGGGGCGACGTATCACGTCGGTTTTCAGACGTTTACGAAATCCGTGGACTTTGAAGAGCCGCATTTCCACATGGCTACGGACGAGTATCTGGTCTTTCTGGGAGCCAATGTTCCGGACGTGTTTGATTTTGACGCCGTGATCGAGGTGGACATCGGCGAGGACCCGGACGACATGGAGACGATGCTCATCGACAAGGCCACCGTGGTGAAGATCCCGCCCTATTTCTGGCACGGACCCATCCGGTTCCGCATCAAGAATAAGCCGGTGATCTTCCAGCAGGCCTATTTTGACGGCACCTGGTCCAAGGTCACAAGAAAGCCGAAGGAGGGCGGCGGCTGGGATTATCTGTACGACGGAGACAACGTATACGGCGCGTACGACCGTCCGGGCGAGTGCTACAAGAAGATCAGCAAGGCCAATTACAAGGAATCCGACTATCCGGATTTCGAGCCGGACCGCAAGCGGAAATGGACGGGAAAATACGACTATCTGAAGTATGAGCTTCCCGAAATGGTCACCTACTGGGGCGACTGGTGCATGAAGCCGCAGGCCTACATGCATGGGGACCACGATTTCCCGGGGTCCCATTACCACATCGGATTTCAGGTGTTTACCAAGTCCAATCTGATGGAAGTTCCCCATTTCCATTCCCACGCGGACGAGTATCTGGTATTCGTCGGACCGCATTATCCGGATATCTTTGATTTCGACGCTACGGTGACGATGTTCGTAGGCAAGGATCCGGACAACATGGAAAAGATCGTCGTGGACAAGCCGTGCGTCATAAGGATCCCGAAAGATACGTGGCACTGCCCCATCTACTTCGATCTGAGGAAGCCCGTGATGTTCCAGGCCACCTGGCTGGACGGCATCTGGCACAAGATCCTCCGCAGGGAAAAGCCGGACGGCGGCTGGGAGTACTATTACGAGGGGGACAACATCCGGCGCTGCCGTCTGGATCCTGAAAAATGGTGCAACATCTGCGGCAAATGCTTTGTCGGTCTGAACGAGACCTCCTTCGAGGAGGGAAAGAGCCAGGTGAAACCCGACTGGGCGGAATAACAGGAAGGGACCTTCACGGAAGGGAGGAAACAAGTAAGTGCTGAAATACATAGGAAAAAGACTTCTCATGCTGATCCCTACGATGCTGGGCATCGCTCTCGTGGTCCTGATCATCATCGATCTGACCCCGGGCGATCCGGCCCGTGTGCTGCTGGGCACGAACGCGACGGAGGAGCAGGTAGAGGAACTGCGTGAGGAGCTGGGGCTGAACAAGCCGTTCCTGGTGCGTTACTGGGAGTTTGTCAAGAACGTTTGCCAGGGCAATTTCGGAAGCTCCATCATGACCCAGCGGCCGGTGTTCAGCGAGATGCTGATGAGGTTCCGGTACACGCTGGTCCTGGTGGTTTTCGGAACGATATTCTCAACGATCCTGGGAATCCCCATTGGGATCTACGCAGCCAACCACACCCACACATGGAAGGACAGTCTGGCGATCTTCCTGTCGCTGATCTGCGTATCGATGCCCAGTTTCTGGTTCGCGCTGCTGATGATACGATTCTTTGGAGTCAAGCTTCAGTGGCTGCCGATCTCGGGCATTGAGGACTGGAAGGGCTGGATCCTGCCGTGCGTGGCGATGGCGCTCGGCCTGATGGCCCTCATCGCCCGTCAGATGCGTTCGGACATGCTGGAGGTTCTGAGGCAGGACTACATCACCACGGCGCGGTCCAAGGGCCTGAGTGAAAGGAAGGTCGTGTACCGTCACGCGCTGAAGAACGCGATCATCCCCGTCATCATGGTCATCGGCGGCGTGTTCGGTTCATCCCTGGGCGGTTCGCTGATCACGGAGGTGATCTTCTCCATCCCCGGCCTTGGGCAGTACATCATGACGGGACTGAACAACCGTGACTATCCGGTCATCCAGAGCGGGATACTGATCATTTCCACATTGTTTGCGATCATCATTCTGATCGTCGACGTGGTCTTCGCCCTGGTCGACCCGAGGATCCGGTCGCAGTACACGAGAAGAAAAAAGAACAAAGGAGGGAAATCTGATGACGGAACAGGCAAAGAAGCCAAAAAAGCAAACGCGACTGCATGAGATCTGGGTGCAGCTGAAAAGAAACAAGCTGGCCGTTGTTTCCATGTTCGTCCTGATCGCCCTCGTCCTCGTGGCCATACTGGCACCGGTGCTTGCCCCGTATTATTATGACGAGCAGAACGTGGCGAACAAATACGCTCCGCCGAGTGCCGAGCATCTTCTCGGAACGGATAAGCTGGGACGCGATATTCTCAGCCGTCTGATCTATGGGACCCGGGCGTCTCTAACCATGGGCATCGTAGCCGTGCTGATCGGAGGCCTGATCGGGATCTTGATCGGAGCCATATCCGGTTATTACGGCAACTGGGTGGACAATCTGATGATGCGTCTGCTGGACATCTATCAGGCCATCCCCATGTTCCTGCTGTGCGTGGCGCTGGCTGCCATCCTCGGCGCCAGTCTCAGAAACGCCATTATCGCGCTTGGCCTTGGCATTGTGCCGGGCTACGCCCGCATCATGAGGGCGTCCGTCATGACGGTCAGGGAAACGGAGTACATCGAGTCGGCCAAATCCATCAACTGCGGTGTATTCCGCATCATTACCAAGCACATCATCCCGAACGCCATCGGGCCCATGATCGTTCAGCTCACCATGGGCGTCGGCAGCTGCATCCTTTCCGGCGCCGCCCTGAGTTACATCGGTCTGGGCGTACAGCCGCCCACGCCTGAGTGGGGCTCCATGATCTCCGAGGCAAGGGCCGTGATGAGGCAGTATCCGACCCACGCCATCTATCCGGGCATCTGCATCATGATCGCGGTGCTGGCCTGCAACCTGCTGGGCGACGGTCTGCGTGACGCGCTGGATCCGCGGCTGAAGAACTGAGGTGGGAGATATGGCGGAAAAACTGCTTGAAATCAAGAATCTGTCGGTCGAATATCATTCCGACGAGGACATCCTGTACGCGGTCAACAACGTGAATCTGACCCTGGAACCCGGGGAAACGCTTGGCCTTGTCGGCGAGACCGGCGCGGGAAAGACGACCATTGCAAAGAGCATCATGCGTATCCTGCCTGCCGCCCAGGCGGAGATCACCTCCGGTGAGATCCTGTACCGCGGGGAAAATCTGCTGGCTCTGAAGGAAAAGGAGATGCAGAAGGTCCGCGGAAACAAGATCGCCATGATCTTCCAGGACCCCATGACGGCCCTGAACCCGGTGGAGACCGTCGGCTATCAGATCGCGGAGGCCATCAAAAGGCACAATAAGATCAGCCGCAACGAGGCGGCAGACCGGGCCGGCGACATGCTGGAGATGGTGGGCATCCCCAGAGAGCGTCTGGGAGAATATCCCCATCAGTTCTCCGGCGGGATGAAGCAGCGCGTGGTCATCGCCATGGCGCTGGCCTGCAATCCGGAACTGCTGCTGGCCGATGAACCTACGACGGCGCTGGACGTGACGATCCAGGCCCAGGTGCTGGACATGATGCGCGGCCTGAAGGAGAAGCTGGGCACATCCGTTATCCTGATCACCCACGACTTCGGCGTCGTGGCGGACTTCTGCACGGCGGTAGCCGTGACCTATGCGGGAGAGATCATCGAACGCGGATCCGTGGACCGCATCTTCAACAATCCTCAGCATCCCTATACGCAGGGCCTGTTCAACTCGCTGCCGAGTCTTGAAGCTACGTCCCGGAGGCTGAAGCCCATCAAGGGCCTGATGCCGGATCCGACGGCGCTGCCGCCCGGATGCCGGTTCTGCGAACGGTGTGAATACGCCACGGAGGAATGCGCGAAGAAGGCGCCGGAGATCTATGAGGTCGAACCCGGCCACACCGTAAAGTGTTTCAGAGCAAGGAGGGATGACTGATGGCACCTCTGCTTGAAGTTCACAATCTGAAAAAGTACTTTAAGACCAAGGCGGGCCCGCTGCACGCGGTAGACGACGTGACCTTCACGCTGGACACCGGAAAGACGCTGGGCGTGGTTGGTGAATCCGGCTGCGGAAAATCCACGCTGGGCCGTACCCTGCTGCATCTTACGGACGTTACCGATGGGAAGATCTTCTTTGAGGGGGAGGATATCACCTATCCCTCCCGTTCCAAGCTGAAGAAGCTGAGAGAGCAGATGCAGATCATCTTCCAGGACCCCTTCTCCTCTCTCGACCCGCGCATGACGGTGGGAGAGGCCATCATGGAGCCGCTGAAGATGCGCGGCGGCATGTCCAAGGCGGACATGCAGGCCAAGACGAAGGAACTGATGGACACCGTGGGACTGGCGGCCCGTTTCGAGCATTCCTACCCGCATGAGCTCGACGGCGGACGCCGGCAGCGCATCGGCATCGCGCGGGCGCTGTCTCTGGATCCGAAGTTCATCGTCTGTGACGAGCCGGTGTCCGCGCTGGACGTTTCCATCCAGGCCCAGGTCATCAACCTGATGCTGGACCTTCAGGAGGAGCGCGGCTTTGCGTACATGTTCGTTACCCACGACCTGTCCGTCGTCAAATATATTTCCGATGAGATCATGGTCATGTACCTGGGGCAGATGGTGGAAAAGGCGCCTTCGGACGAGCTGTTCGCCAATACGCTGCATCCTTATTCCAAGGCGCTGCTCTCGGCCATCCCGATCCCCAAATATCCCAACAATACCAAGCGCATCCTGATCGAGGGAGAGATCACGTCCCCGATCAACCCCAAGCCCGGCTGCCGCTTTGCGGCCAGATGCCGGTATGCATGTGAAGCCTGCAGTCAGCCGCAGAAGCTGGAGGAGTATACCCCCGGCCATTATGTGGCTTGCTGTCGGTATAAAGAACTCATCAACATAAAGGAGGAAATGTAAGATGAAAAGAACCGTGAAGATCCTTGCGCTGCTGATGGCGCTGGCGATGGTCTTCGGCATGCTGGCCGGCTGCGGCGGAGGCAGCAAGACGCCGGACGCCGCCCCGTCCGGCGACGAAGGAAAGAAAGACGAAGCGCCCGCGGATTCCGGACTGAACGTCAGAGACGTAACGGAAGATCAGGCCAAGGAAGATGTAACGAAGGATGAGGACACCAACGAGACCCGTACCCTGAACATCTCCCTGTCCGACGACTGCGGAACCCTGAACCCCATGGCCTCCCAGGGCTCCTTCGTGAGCGTTACCTACGCTTTCTATGAGCCCCTGTGGGATTATCTGCCCAGCGGTGAACGCGTATGGCTGCTGGCCACCAGCTATGAGCCGGTGAACGAGACGCAGTACAAGCTGACCCTGCGTGAAGGAGTCAAGTTTGCCAACGGCAACGACTTTACCGCGGAAGACGTGCTGTTCACCATGAAGCTGTGCGCCGAGGATCCCCGCTTCTATCTGAACGTCAAGGCCATCGACCTGGAGAAAACCTGTGTCACCGGCAAGTATACGATGGACGTGTACTACACCAACTACGACGTGACGCAGGAACCCAACATGCTCCAGATGCTGATCTATGACGAGGAGTCCTACGATCCCGAATACATGTCCAACCACACCATCGGCACCGGCAAGTACATCGTGACCGACTACGTTGTCAACAGCCACATCACCGCCGAGAGGAACGAAAACTACTGGGGCGACAAGGCCAACATCAAGACCATCAACTTCAAGGTCATCGGTGAGGCTGCCCAGATCATCAACGCCATCGAGACCGGAGACATCGACGTCGCCTCCGTCGTTTCCGTTGCGGACGCCGACTATGTCAAGAGCCTGGGCTACACGCTGGATACCAGATGGGGCGGATACTGCAACACCGCGTATCTGAGCTTCCATGGCGCGCTGGCTTCCAAGGACGCCCGTTGGGCCGTTGCCTACGCGTTTGACCGTGAATCCATGAATCTGGCCATGTATAACGGCCTGTCCACCTATCCGGATCACCCCGTTTCCGATCATATGATCGACTTCCAGGAAGGCTTCCGCGATCTGACAGATTATTATGTGGAAGGATACAACCTGGAGAAGGCCAAGGAGTATGCTGAGAAGTCCGGCCTTGTGGGTCAGACGCTGAAGATCATCACCAACGGCAACGAGACCTACAACGATGCCGCGCAGATCCTGAAGAACAGCCTGCATCAGATCGGCGTGGAAGCTACCATCACTCCTCTGGATCAGGCGACCTACTTCAGCTCCCTGATGGATGCGAGCGGATTCGATATCGGCTTCTACTTTGTGTCCAGCCCGAGCATGCTGGCTTCCGACGTCATTGCCAACTATCCTGACTTTGTGCCGCTGGATTGGACGGGACCGGAGCACGACGAGTTCTCCGAAATCGCCCACGCCTGCGTCCACGAGTTTGACGAGGCCAAGCGCGCCGAGCTGCTGTCTGAGGCCATGGTGAAGTTCGCCGACGCCTGCATGTGGGTGCCCGTGAACGAGTCCCTGGCTCTCCGCGGCTGGGATTCCGACGTTGCCAACGTCGTTTACATGCTGGCCGGCAACTGCGACTACGGTCAGATCACCTTCAAGTAACAGGTTAAGAAGAGCATAGACGACAGTCAGCGACCGGGAGCCCGAAAGGGCTCCCGGCATTGACAGGCATTTGCTGGAAAGGAAGAAACATGGCGAAAAAGTATGAGAATATGATCCATGTGTTTGAGCCGGAAGACGCCTCCTTCGGCGAATGGAGCAACAGCCCGCAGTTCTATCTGCACGGAGAAAAGGCCATTCCCGGCAGCAATCTGACCGCCGGGTTCCAGGTCATCAAGGGTCCTGTAGTGCTGGAGGACGAACCCATCTGCCACCGTGAAGAGGAAACGATGTTCTTCCTCGGAGCACAGCTTCCGGACGTGTTCTCCTCATTTGACGCGGAGATCCATTTCTACATGGGGCCCTCGCTGGACCGACTGGAGAAGATCGTTATCACGGAACCGACGGCCGTCCGCGTCCCCAAAGATTACTGGCACGGCCCGCTGAAATTTGTCCGGGTGGATAAGCCCATTCTCTTCCAGGCGGCAATGTTCACAGGCAAGCCCGGATATCTCAAGAAAGTTCAGACGTCGGACGGAGAGCTGACCGAGTTCATTGAAGGGGAAGCCCACCGCAAGCCCCATGAGGGCGAGAGAAAATCCGTTCCCTGGACCGTCGTGAACGAGGACGGCGTGGAGCAGTATACCGATACCGGTGCCTACGATGAAAGCAAGGCGCCTTACTGGGAGGATTGCGTCCGGGTCCCCGGCTATACGCCCATCTACTACTCAGACGCTACGACGCTGAAAGCACCCAAGCCCGAACTGTCCCGGGATATCGCCAAGAGCGTTCTTGCCTTCCCGAAGGAAGTCACCGACTGGGGCGACTGGATGCCGAACCCCAAGGTCTATCTGAGAGGACAGACCTACATGGAGGACGCCCAGTATCATATCGGCTGGCAGGTATTTACCGGAGCCAACGACATGGAGGAGCCTCATTTCCACCAGGGCAAGGACGAGTATCTGTTCTTCATGGGCGCCAACCCCATGGATCCTACGGAGTTCGACGCATCTATCGACATCATGATCGGAGACGATCCGGATCATATGGAGAGCTATCACATCGACAGACCGTCCGTGATCCGCTTCCCGCCCAACGTGTGGCACTGCCCGATCAAGTTCCGCAGCATGAAAAAGCCGCTTATGTTCCAGGCGGCGTTCCAGGACGGCGTATGGGGGACCATCACCCGCTCGAAGGGGCCGGAGGGAGCTTCCCAGAAGCAGTATTTCAGCCGGAAGTACACCTACGATTACATGGGCGACAACGTCCGCCGCTGCAAGTTCAATGAGGACAAGGTCTGCATCATCTGCGGCAAGTGCTTCCCGAAGTTCGACGAACTGATGAAGGAAGACAATGAGAAGGCCAAGCAGGGCTGATAATACTATAGGAACCAGTTTCGAGATACAGATGCCGGGTGCCGATCAAGCGGTGCCCGGCATCCTGTTTTCGCTGTGAAGAATATCCGCAGACAGGATACTGCGCTTAGCGTTGAAACAGGGAACAGAATATGTTACGATTTTAATATGTACGATCAATGGGTACCATGATTCCAGAAGGCAGAGTTTTCGGAATAAACATACAGCGGGCAGGAGGTCTGAACAATGACGCTTACGCAAATGCAGTATGTGATCACTCTCGCAAAGTGCCTCAGCTTTACCGAGGCTTCCCGACTCCTTTATATCACACAACCGACGCTGAGCAAGCAGATATCCCTTATTGAAGACGAAGTTGGGTTCAGAATCTTTCATCGCGGGAAAAAGAGCACCGCGCTTACGGAAGCGGGAAACCGTTTCTGCCAGGGGCTTGAACACATTCTGCTGGATTATGAGAATTATCTTGATGTTGCGCGGCAGATAGATCGAACCGAGGAAGGCGCTCTCCGCGTCGGCATCACAGAGTATCGTGCCGTACACGGCAAGGCCCTGTACGCCGTTCGGGAGATGAAAGGAAAAGGCTACAATATCGAGCTTGTATCCCGTAATCTGCCGGATCTGCTGTGGCTTATGGCTAAAGGGGATATCGACATCGTTATACGGCCGGAACAGTATAATCTTTCCGCCCCTCCGGAATATAACCGGCAGTTTCTGTATGAGGTGAACAACTGTCTTGTAGTTCCGGCGGATTATCCGATGCCGGTGGATCGACAGCCCAGGCTCAGTGACTTCGCAGAAGAAGATATCTTAATGGTAGGAGAACAGATGCCTGCGTTTGAAGAGAGTGTCCGTGAGTCGTTTGAAAGCATTGGCATGACGCCGAAGCTGAAGCGCGTGGAACAATTCAGCGATCTTGTGGTAACGCTGGCCTCCGGAATGGGGATCTCAGTCCTTCCTGAGGAACATTTTCTGGCGGAAATGCCGGGGTTAAGATTTCTGCGAATGCCAGAGATCCTGCCGTCGAGAATCCATGCCATGTGGAGAAAAGACGCGGTCAACCCTGCCATTGCTGAGTTTTCCCGGCTGGTCGAAGCCTGTCCCGCAGAAGAAATGTGAATTATTTAATACCCGCAGGATGTTTTCCTGCGGGTATTTTTGTGGCAAAGATGCACAATTTATGGAAGAAAAAATGAAGAAGGATTATGCACAAAAGGAATAAGACTATGATAATTCATAATTTTACAATATATTTGCAAACGATTTATAATTATTATGACCATAATAACGGAAATCTTCCGCTGGAAGAGATTATGAAAAAACAAAAGAAAGAAAGGAAGGTTCAGAGATGTACGAAAAACTGGTGTTCGAGTTCCCACAGGAACACAACGAGATCCTGACCCCAGAAGGTGACGGAGGATACGTCGTCCATCCGCAGGCGTATTTCAGAGGAGCTTCCCAGATTCCGGAGTCAAAGTTCAACTGCAGTTTTCAGGTGTTCGTCAAGCCGTTTTTCCTGGACCGTATACCGCACAGGCATCCGGAAGATGAATATCTGATCTTCCTTGGAGCGCATGTAGCTGACGAGTGTACCGATGGGCACACGGACGTGTTCAATTTTGATGCGGATATAGAATTTACTTTGGGAGAAATCGGAAAGGATGCGGAAGTCTTTCACATCACAAAACCGACAATCGTACGCATTCCGGCAGGAGTTTACCACTGCCCGCTGAATTTCAAGCGTGTCGATAAGCCGGTACTGTTTCTGGCTGCATGCATGATGCCGATGTTCGGAGCTATTTTCGATCAGCCGGACGGTTCCACAAGAGAGGCTTTCTACAACGGACCCATGCAGTGCAAGTACAACGACAGGAAAAAATGTGATTCCTGCGGCAAATGTCTTATGGAGAAATGGAACGGATGATTCCTCCGACCGCAAGCGTTGCCTGAATGGCATATTACAGATAACGGGGGTAAGGCAATGGCAGAATATGTAGAATTAAAAAACATCAATAAAGCGTTCCCGGGCGTACGGGCGTTGCGGGACATTGATCTTCGGGTTGAGGGAGGGCTTGTTACCGCGCTGATCGGAGAGAACGGAGCAGGAAAAAGCACGTTGCTGAAAGTGCTCAGCGGAGAGATCCGTCCGGATACGGGCACGATCGATCTGAGCGGAGAGATCAAGCATTTCTCACACCCGAAGGAGGCCATAGACGCCGGCATCAGTGTCATCTATCAGGAACGACAGCTGGTTCCCATGATGTCCGTGATGGAAAATATCTTCATTGACAATATTCCGTCAAACAAAGCCGGACTGATCAATCGGCGCGAACTGAAGAAAAGAGCGACGGAGATCATTGAAACGTTTGGTCTGGACATAGATCCTGAAGAGCCTGTCGGGCGGCTTTCGGTAGCCCAGCAGCAGATGGTGGAGATCATGAAGGCATATCGCCGGGATTCCCGTGTGATTTGCTTTGATGAGCCTACAGCGCCGTTGATGGATGCCGAGATCGAGACCCTGTTCCGCATAATCAGGGAACTGAGAGATCAGGGGAAAGTCGTTCTGTACGTTTCCCACCGCATGGGCGAGATATTCCAGATCACCGATCGATTGGCCATCATGAAGGACGGGGCTATGGTGACGACGAGAGTCACAGCCGAGACGACAGAAGCTGAGGTCGTAAAGCTGATGGTCGGCCGGGATGTCGGGGATACCTATAAGAACCTTGTCCGCAATGACCGGATCGGGCCCGTTCTTCTGGAAGTGGAAGGGCTCAATACGGAGGCTGTTCACGATATCAGCTTCCAGCTTCACGAGGGAGAAGTGCTTGGGTTTGCCGGACTGGTAGGAGCCGGACGCACAGAGGTCATGAGAGCGCTTTTCGGAGACGACAAGATACTCTCGGGTACGATTCGGCTGGAGGGGAAAGAGGTCAGCTTCAAATCTCCGCGGGAAGCAATCGAAGCGGGAATCATGCTGTGTCCGGAAGACCGGAAAGAAGAGGGACTGATTCTACCCAGATCCATCAGCGACAATATCAGCGCTCCCGTTCTCAAAAAGCTCAGGAAGGGGCTGTTCATGGACAGACGTTCTGAGACGGAGCTGGCTCAAGCAGGAAAAGACAAGTACAACATTAAAACGCCGACTCTTGACAAGCGTACGATCGAACTGTCCGGCGGAAATCAGCAGAAGGTCATTCTTGCCCGGTGGACGTCAGATAAACTGAATACACGCATTCTGATTCTCGATGAGCCTACCAAAGGCATCGACGTCGGGACCAAGGCGGAAGTATATCAGATGGTGTGTGACCTGGCCAGGGAAGGAAAGGGCGTAATATTCATCTCCTCTGAACTTACGGAGGTGCTCAATGTGGCGGACAGGATCATCGTCATGCATGATGGACACATCACGGGTGAAGTCATGCGTGAGGAAGCCACGGAAGAGAACGTTCTTGCACTGGCCATGAAAGAGTAAAGGGGGGAGAACATGAAAACCAAAGGGTCTTTTTTCTCAACTAAGTACTTTACATTGCTCATCATCATCGTGGCGCTGCTGGTCATTTTTACCGTCTGGTCTAAGGGACAGATGATCATGCCGATCAATATCAGAAATATTCTCAACAATCTTGTACTGTTGGGGCTGATCGGAATCGGAGCCTGCTACCTGATGCTCTATGGAGAACTGGATATTTCCGCCGGTGCCATCGGATCTTTCGCCGGATGTATATGCGCACTGCTGGCCATGCGGATGGGGATCCCGTCGGCTATTGCTGCGATCATTGCGATTCTGGTTGGATGCGTTGCCGGCCTGTGTAATGCGCTGATGATCAATATTCTGAAATTCCCTCCCTTCATTGCCACAATGAGCATGTCGTATATCCTTCAGGGCGCAGGGTATATGATTGCTACCAGTCAGGGAATCTCCATAAAGAAACTGGCGTTTCTCAACTTTATCGGAGACACCAAATTCTTTAACGGGCTGGTTCCGGTTATGATCATTATCACTGTTCTGTTCCTGGTGGTGTACGGGATCATACTCAGCAGGACGCAGTTCGGGAGGACCATCTACCTATGCGGCGGAAACCGTCGCGCGGCAAGACTTTGCGGGCTGAATCCGAAGAAGCTGTCCTATATGCTGTATATCAACAGCGCGTTTCTTGCTTCCGTTGCCGGAATCATTTACATTTCCCGAGTCAAGACGGCGCTTCCTACCGCGCTGACCAGTTTTCAGTTTACCGGAGTGACGGCAGCCATCCTTGGCGGCGTTGCTTTCGGCGGCGGGTCCGGCAATATGGTAGGGTGCACGTTGGGCATGCTCATTCTTGCCATCTTCAATAACGGAGTGTCAACGGTAGGATTCAACGCTAATTATACAAAGGTATTTAATGGCGTACTGCTGATCATCGGTCTGGCGCTGGACGCTATCGCGGCAAGGCGGAATGCTAAGAAGGTCGTCGCAACGTCTTTGGCCTCCGCAAAGACAGGGAAGAAGGAGGAGACAGCATGAACAAGCTGATCAAACGCCTTACCGGGTCAAGGAACTTTTACCTGTTCCTGTTCACCGTTCTGATTATTGTCATCTTCCAGATCGCTCAGCCGCGGTATCTGTCGGCGGATAACATCCGCAATATCCTGTATTCCGTTTCGGTCACCGGGATCCTTATGGTCGGAATTGCCAATCTGCTGATCAGTGGCAATATGGATCTGTCTGCCGGTGCTGTCGGCTGCTTTTGTACGATTCTTGGCTGCAAACTGATCAATCTGGGAGTCCCCTGGGTCCTTGCCGTACTTATGACGATAGGAATGGGGATTTGCTGCGGACTGCTCAATGCGTTCATGACCTATAAGCTCGGCATCATACCCTTCATTGGCACGCTGGGTATCGCCAGCGTATGGAGCGGTCTCGGCGCTGTCATTACCAAGCAGGCCAGCGTAACGCTGACGAACGAAGCTTTCTTCAAATTCGGGTCGACCAAATTCGGCATCATACCCATTGCTTTCCTGTACGTAGTATTTCTCTGCATTCTTTACGGCCTGATCATGAAATACACAAAGTTCGGTCGGCAGGTATATATGTGCGGCGGCAACAGGGTAGCGGCACGGCTGGCGGGCATCAAGGGAGAACGCATCGGAACGATCATGATGTGCAACTGTTCCGGTCTTGCAGCGCTGGCAGGAATTGTCATGGCATCGAGAATGCATCTGATCCATTATCAGAATCTGCAGGATACGTCCACTATGGGCGCGATTACGGCGGCGCTGCTCGGCGGTGTCGCATTCGGCGGAGGCGCCGGAGGCATGCTTGGCGCTTTTATCGGACTGATGCTGCTCAACTGCTTCAAGAACGGTATAGACATCATCGGATGCAACGAGTACGTGCAGATCCTTTTCAACGGAGTGCTGCTGGCTGCGGCCATGGCGGTTGACTTCTTCAACAATCTGTCACGGCAGAAAGCCCTCAAAGCAAAAAATGCTGCAAAATAAGAGTAATCATCTGTACTTTTTCGGAGTTTACAGGAATTCCTGTTAACAACAAATATTAAAAGGAGGAAAAGACATGAAAAAGCTGTTATCAATCATTCTGGTTCTGATTATGGTCCTGTCCTTTGCCGCCTGCGGCAGTGGGGGATCAAAACAGGACACCAAACCCGCTGACGGTGGAAACTCCGATGCGGCGCCTGCCGATGGCGGAGAAAGTGGTGGCCTTGAACAGTTCACCGCAGCCTCCGGCTTCGCTCTCACTCCCGATTCCGTGAAGAGCACCGGCGAGAAGTACAAAGTTGTATATATCAGCTTCTCCTGGGACAACACGGTGGAGCATTTCTCAAATGCCCTCGGAAAGGTACTGGAAGGCTATGGCTGTGAATTCACTGCGCTGTCTTCCGAAGGAAATGCCGACACATTTATTACCAACATTGAAAACTACGTATCTCAGAAATATGACGCGATCATGGCGAACGTTTATTCCGTGACTACCGGCCGCGCCAGCGAGATTCTGAACGAGTCGGGAGTTACCTGGATGCCGGCAACACAGCCCGCGTATGACTATGATGATAACATTGTTACTCCGTATGTATGCGTGGATGATAATTATGTCGGAAAACGTCTGATGGATGAGAGCCTGGCCTGGGCAAAGGAAAACTGGGCAGATTTTGACGTGAAGGATTGCTATATCTACATCATTGACGTTTCTACCGGAACAGAGCTGCACAACCGCTGCCTTGCTATGGAGGCAGAGGCAAAGGCGGTGGCCGGAGATGCCTACAAGATCGAGATCGGAGACTCCATTGCTGAAGGCGGAGGATTCAGTCCCGAGGTCGCATACAACATGTGCGTGCGAACCTTTGCGGCAAACCCGGACGTGAAGTACTGGATCGTACTGCATCCGTTTGATTATTATGCTACCGGTACCTGCCGTGCGGCAGAAGATTACAACATGGTCGACAGAGTGTGTACCGCGACCTGCAATGGCGACAACTATCTGCCCATCCTGAAGGACGGCACGTCGGGAGCATGGCGGTTCTGCGTGTATTGGGATAATGGACTGTGGGGCTATCTGTACGGCTGCGGTCTGTATGCTCTCGTCTCCGGTGCCTGCACGCCTGAACAGCTCTGGAACGATTATATCGCTCCCGGTGAAAAATATGCCGGACTGCAGATGGCCAGCGTTGTGATGGGACCGGATAACTTCAAGAACGTTCTTGGTTTCTATGATAACCTGATCGGCGACAACTTCTTCGGTTACAAGGACGAGTGGGACGGCACTGAGCTGCCCATCCTGTACAAGCCCGAATAATCTGCAGATATTTTATGGGGGATGTCGGCAGACATCCCCCGCCGAAAGGAGATGGGTCCATGCCTTATATGCGTGTCAGTCTGACGAAAAAGCTGACAGAGGAAGAGAAGCAGGAGCTGTATGGAAAACTGGGACAGGCGCTGGCGCTGATTCCGGGAAAAGAAGCGTTTATGTTGATTGCCGACATAGAGGATGGCCGGGAGATATATTGCGGAGGGAAAAAACAGGATAATTTCGCTTTTGTGGACGCAAGATATTTCAGCCGTTTCGAATTCCATATCAAGAAGGCGTTTGCTCAGGGGGTCATGGCCGCCATAGGAGAGATTGCGGGGACGCCGAAAGAGTGCATCTCCATGACAATTTCAGAGTTTTCTACCTGGGCGGGCTTTGGTGATCTGGCCGACGAATACTACAAGGACGATACGCAATAGCGGGGGATTTACGATGAGCACCTATGTTGTCACCGGAGGGGCAAATGGCATAGGAAAGGCAACGGCTGAACTGCTGCGACGCCGGGGGAACACCGTCTGCGTCATTGATAACGAGGGCGGAGACGTGATCGCCGATCTGGGAAATGACGCAGGAAGAAACGCAGCTGTTTCTGAGGTTCGTCAGCGGTATCCGGAGGGGATTGACGGGCTGGCATGCATTGCCGGGATATCCTTTCCGAAACCGGATAACGCAAGCATACTGTCCGTAAACTATTTCGGAGCAGTTGCTGTGGCGGAAGGACTGTTTGAACTTCTGAAAAAGCGAAGGGGCTCCTGCGTAATGACCGCTTCCGCTTCCGTAACGTGGATCCCGAAGAATGGCGGAGGACATGTGGCGGAACTTCTTACAGATTGCGGAGATGAAAAGCGAATCTGTTCCCTTGTAAATTCATTCGCTCCTGACGCGCCATACAATATGTATCTGACCTCAAAGCTGGCATTGGCTCGTTGGGCACGCCGTCACAGCACCCAATGGGCCATAGAGGGTGTGAGGTTGACGGTGGTTGCACCGGGCTGCGTGGATACCAGACTGGGAAATCTCGCTCCGCCCGGAGCGGCGGTAAATGAATCGTTCCATCAGACCATCCCCGGGTGTTACAACGATCTGTCGATCATGCCGCCGGATCATCTGGCGGAGGTCAACGCATTCCTGCTGGGCAAGGAAAGCGCGGGAATCGTTGGATCCGTAGTTTATGCGGACGCAGGGCAGGAAACGTTCTTCAACATGGATAAGGTCTATTTCTGAGGAGGGGAACGAAATGACAGCTCTGCAGCGGCTGCTTGAAGCATGGAAAAACGAGGATTATCAGGCAACAGCGGATTGCTTCGTTCCTTCTGCCGATGCTAGGTTTGTTGACTATGGTCCAGCGTTGGTTGGACAGGAACCGATCCATCTGTATGGGAACAAAACGATTGAGATGTATTTCCGAAATGTTTTCTACCCGATGAATCGTCTGTTTAGGGTTTCAGAGGTCAGAGAGCTGGGGGACAATGAGGCGGATTATTTTGCCTGTTATCGGGGACGGTATGTATTTGTCCGTCTTTCCGTAGAAGAAGTGGACGGCAGCGGACAGATACGAAAAGCCGTTGTTCGCCCGGAATAATGAATTGCGGTTGGAACGAAACAGAAAGGAGTTTCAGTCATGGCAGAAGAAAAGAAATTCAATTTGTTGGACATGCAGGATCCCTATAAGGAGAAAAAGTATATCCTGACACCTGAGGAGAAGGCGGTAAGCAAGTTCGGAAAGCTTGTATTTCCTTTCCCCCAGGAAGACAACGAGATCGTAGCCAACGGAGATCCTGCCGACTACGTTGTTCATCCTCAGGCTTATTTCCGCGGCGCGAGCCAGATTCCTGGATCTGAGTTCAATCAGAGCTACCAGATTTTTGTGAAGCCGTTTTTCCTTGACAGGATCCAGCACCGGCACGCAAAAGACGAATTCCTCGTTTTCCTCGGGGCGACATTCCCCAATGTGTTCGATTTTGATGCCCGCATCGAGTTTACTATCGGCAAGGACGAGGAAGCGGAAACGTACGTCATTGACAAGCCCACCATCATCCGCATTCCTGCCGGAACGTATCACTGCCCCCTGAATTTCAAGGAAGTCAATAAGCCGGTCATGTTCATGGCCACGCTCTTTACCCCCATGTTTGGCGGTATCTATGATCTGCCGGACGGCACGACTACGGAGATGTATTACAACGGGCCCGTTCAGTGCAAGTATAACAAGGACAAGAAATGTGATTCCTGCGGCAAATGCCTCCAGGAGAGCTGGGAAAGATAATCTGAAGTAATAGTTTCAAATGGGTGGGGCAGAACGATCTGCTGAATCGTTCTGCCCTTTCCGCATATGGTGAGGTGACAGGAAATGCCGTTCATAAAGCTCAGCATAGCAAAAACCATTACAGAGGAAACCGAGCAGAAACTCATTGACGGGCTCGGACGGGCACTGAGTGTGATCCCTGGAAAAGACCCTCAGTGGACCATGGTCGAGGTCAACGACGGACTGAGACTCTATTTTGGAGGAAAAAAGCAGGAGGATATGGTTTTTGCGGACGTAAAATACGTCGGGAAACAGGAATATCACAGAAAGAGAGAATTTACGCGTGCGGCCTGCCAGACGATACACGAACTCATCGGTACACCGATCGACAGGATCTGTCTGACCATTACGGAATATGATAGCTGGGGAGCGGTCGGGGATTTCCGTGACCAGTATTACGTGGATGATAAACTGGATTGAGCGCAGAAGCGTTCAGCTGCACCGATGTTGGGCAGGCAGGTTGCGAGGGAGCGCCTGAGAGGGAGATGGACGATGGCAGAAAAAACAATGGCAAGAGATCTGACGCAGGGCAGCGTGCTGAAGCTGCTCGTGCGTTTTTCCGCTCCCATAGCCGCCGCGAATATTCTTCAGATCGTATATACGCTTGTGGACATGCTGGTGATCGGGAGATTTGTCGGTACAGCGGGCATTTCAGCGGTATCGTCGGCCGGGGACGTCATGATGCTGTTTACGAATTTCAGCATGGGCGTCAGCAGCGCCGGACAGATCATCATTGCTCAGTATCAGGGCAAGGGAGATAAAGAATCGGTACGCAAGACGATAGGAACGATGTTCAGCTTTGTCACGATCCTTTCCCTGCTGCTGACAGTCATAGCGCTTCCGCTGACGGAAAAATTGCTGGGACTTCTGAACACGCCGGAAGAGGCCTGGACGATGGCGGTCGGATATGCGAAGGTATGCTTTGCCGGACTGTTTTTCATCTTCAGTTACAGTTCCGTCAGCGCCATTCTTCGCGGCATGGGTGACAGCAGGCATCCGCTGATGTTCATAACGATTTCCACAGTCACAAATATGATCCTGGACGTGCTCTTCTGCGGCCCGATGCATATGGGGGCGAACGGCGCTGCACTGGCGACGGTGATCGGCCAGGGGGTCTCGGTCGTCTTTTCTATCTGCTTTCTGTATCGGCATAAGACGGAGTTCGGCTTTGATTTTAAACGGAACAGCTTCCGCATCCACCTGCCGGTTCTGAAGATGATCGTCCGTCTTGGCATCCCCATGGCGCTCCAGCATCTGGCCGTCAGCATATCCGTCATGTATGTGGCGGCAAGCATTAATGTTTACGGGGTCGTTGTTTCTGCCATGGCTGGGATTGGAAACAAACTGAGATCGGTCATTGCCATCTTCACGGCGTCGGTAGGCGTAGCCGGGGCGTCCATGACAGGGCAGAATATCGGTGCGGGCAGATACGACAGGGTACGGAAGATATACTGGATATCACTCCTGACTCTTCTGGTTGCCTGCGGAGTCCTGGGTGGGGTCGGAGTGCTGTTTCCCCGTGCGGTCGTGGGGATGTTTGACAGTAATCCGGCGATTTTGGAGATGGCGCCGGAATTCATGGTGATCAATCTGGTGGTCTGCATTTCCTTTGCCGTCTACCAGCCGTTCATCATCCTGATCAATGGGATCGGGTATGCTTCCTTTGCCTTCATAACCGGGATCATCGACGGTCTGGTGGCCAGGATCGGGCTGGTCTGGCTGTTCAATAAGGTGCTGAAACTGGGCTATTGGGGGATCTGGTGGGGCGCCGCACTGGCTGCCTATGTGGTTGCGACCATCGGATTCGTATACTTCATTTCCGGACGATGGAAAAGCCGGAAGATTATCACGGATACCGGAAACCGGGACAGCAAACGATAGATTATCCAGAAAAGGAGGAAACGATATGGCGGAGGAGAAAAAGTTCAATCTTTTGGATATGGAAGACCCGTATAAGGAAAAAAAGTACATTCTCACTTCTGAGGAAAAAGCGGAGAGCAGGTTCGGAAAGCTTGTTTTCCCGTTTCCCCAGGAAGATAATGAGGTGGTAGCAAGGGGGGCGGATGAAGATTATGTGATCCATCCGCAGGCTTATTTCCGAGGAGCCAGCCAGATACCTGGATCAGAATTCAATCAGAGTTACCAGATCTTTGTAAAACCGTTTTTCCTTGACAGGGCACAGCATCGGCATGTCAAGGACGAATTTCTTGTCTTTCTTGGCGCGTCATTCCCCAACGTGTTTGATTTTGATGCCCGCATTGAATTTACCATCGGCAAGGACGAGGAAGCGGAAACGTTCGTTATTGATAAACCGACGATCGTCCGGGTGCCGGCAGGGGTGTATCATTGCCCCCTGAATTTCAAGGAGATCAGAAAACCGGTGTTTTTCCTGGCCACGCTGTTTACTCCTATGTTCGGTGGGATCTATGACATGCCGGACGGGACTACGCGGGAACTGTATTATAACGGCCCGGTCCAGTGCAAATACAACAAGAATAAGAAATGCGACTCCTGCGGCAAGTGTCTTCAGGAGAGTTGGGAGAAATAAGCAAACGGCGGGCTTTATTCCAAAGACCGACAGAATTCGGCTGAAGCAGATGGGGCAGGACAGGCTGCTGGAGCGTTCTGCCCCGTTACTATTTTAGAAGAGAGGTGCTTTGTATGCCGTTTATCAGACTCAGTGTTGCGAAATCAATCAGCGACGAGACGGAACAGGCCGTCATCGACGGACTTGGAAAAGCTTTAAGCGTGATCCCGGAAAAAGACCCGCAGTGGACCATGGTCGAGGTCAACGACGGCCTCAGGCTCTATTTTGGTGGAAAAAGGCAGGAAGACATGGTATTTGCCGACGTCAAATACGTAGGCCGGCAGGAATTCCATAAAAAAAGAGATTTTACACGAAAGGCTTGTCAGGTCATCCATGAGACGATTGGCACTCCTATCGACAGGATCTGTCTGACCATTACGGAATTTGACAACTGGGGAGCGGTCGGAGACTTCCGTGACCAGTTCTTTGTTGACGAGAAATAAATGATGAAGAGCCAGCGAGATGGGGACGGCGGCAGGAAGCAGCTTTCCCCGGATGTTCGCCGGAGACAGGCGATTCCTTCGGAGGGGAGATAACTGATGGCAGAGCGCACCATGGCCCGGGATCTGACACAGGGAAATGTTCTGAGACTTCTTCTGAGATTCTCCGCGCCTATTGTTGCAGCCAATATTCTGCAGATCGTATATACACTTGTGGACATGCTCGTGATCGGAAGGTTCGTAGGGACTGCCGGAATATCTGCCGTGTCTTCCGCCGGAGACGTGATGATGCTGTTTACAAATTTCAGCATGGGTGTCAGCAGCGCCGGACAGATCATCATTGCTCAGTTCCAGGGTAAGGGAGACAGAGAATCCGTCAAGAAGGCGATAGGCACGATGTTCTGCTTTGTCGCGATCCTCTCTCTGTCTCTGACGGCGATCGCACTTCCCCTTGTGGAGAAGTTGCTTGGGATCATAAAAACGCCGGAGGAAGCGTGGTCCATGGCCGTCGGATATGCCCGAATCTGCATATCAGGACTCTTCTTCATTTTCGGTTACAGTTCCGTCGGTGCCATCCTGCGCGGCATGGGCGACAGCAGGCATCCACTGATGTTCATTGCCATCGCCACGATCACAAATATGATCCTGGACGTTCTGTTCTGCGGTCCGCTGCAGATGGGAGCGCCGGGAGCGGCGCTCGCCACAGTGATCGGCCAGGGGATATCCTTCCTCTTCTCACTGGGGTATCTGTACAGGCATCGGACACAGTTTGGATTTGATTTTAAACGGACCAGCTTTCGCATCAACGGAACGATACTGAAAATGATTGTCCGTCTCGGCATTCCCATGGCGTTGCAGCATCTGGCGGTGAACATTTCTGTCATGTACGTGGCGGCGTGCATCAACGTGTACGGCGTCGTCATTTCTGCCATGGCTGGAATAGGCAACAAGCTGAGGATGGTCGTCGGCATTTTTACGGGGTCCGTCGGTACTGCGGGTGCCGCCATGACAGCGCAGAATATTGGGGCGGGAAAGTATGACAGGGTCAGAAAGATATACTGGATATCGCTGCTGACGCTTCTGGTCTCCTGCGGCGTGATCGGTGGCCTCGGTGCGATTTTTCCAAAGACGGTGATCGGTTTTTTCGATTCGAATCCGGCAATGTTGGAAATGGCGCCTGAATTCATGCTGATCAATCTGGTCGTCTGCCTCTCTTTTGCCGTATACCAGCCGTTCATCATCCTGATCAACGGGATCGGATATGCCTCCTTCGCGTTCATCACGGGAATCATCGACGGACTGGTCGCGCGAATCGGACTGGTCTGGCTGTTCAATAATGGACTTGGATTGGGATACTGGGGGATCTGGTGGGGTGCCGCCTTGGCGGCCTACGTAGTGGCGACGATAGGCTTCTTCTATTTCATTTCCGGTCACTGGAAAAACCGGAAACTGATCACAGATACCGGGAGAAAGAAATAGAAACAGAATAACCAACCGAAAGGGCCGAGACAGCGATTTTCATTCGTTGCCTCGGCCCTTGCTTCAATTGATGACATATCATGCAATCAACCGTTTTACTCTTCCAATGGCAAGGAGTCGTCTGCTTGTTCTTTCTTAATGAATTGAGACATATCTGGAGGGCCTTCCACACTGTTGTCTTCACTGAAAAGATACCGGATGCCATCTGCAAGGAATCGGCTCCAGGAAGAGTTCCAGTGGTATTCGCGTGTGTCGATTACCGCACAGAGATGCCGGCTGTCCAAGTGAAGCCTGTCTTTCATCCGCCGATAAACTGTAATTGTCGAGGTCATAATGGTTTCCTCGATTTCCTGGTCACCACAGCACATATAGAAACGTACATTATTCAGTCGCCCCGGATCATAACTGTCGATCAGAGACAGGCAGCTTTCATCCAGAATATCCATCCCGGGAGAGAGATCAAAAGAACGGC
Source organism: Oscillospiraceae bacterium (assembly GCA_017519975.1). Lineage (GTDB taxonomy): Bacteria > Bacillota > Clostridia > Oscillospirales > Oscillospiraceae > Alloscillospira. The sequence goes on from JAFWRM010000013.1 coordinate 58,552, forward strand.
CAAATACGTCAGGGTCCTTCATGGTCATATAGAAGGACTGAAGTCCGCCCATAGAGGCGCCGCCTATGCCGGTGTTTGCAGCATCCGGTTTCGTCAGGAAATTGCCGTCGATGATGGGCTTCAGGGTGTCACGAACGAAATCTGCATAGTAGTGACCGAGAGGAGTGTATTCCGGCTGGCCTGCGGGGCGAGGAATCATGTGAGCGGGGTTTCTGGCGTAGGGTGGGAGGAGTTCGCTTCCACGGTCGTCGGAATGATCGATAGCGACGACGATACACTGGATTTCGGGTTCGAGAGAGGGAATGATCTCATCTACTTTCCACCCACCGATTAAATCGGCCCATTCCTTGTCCGGAATGATTACCTGACCATCGTGCATATAGAGCACGGGAAAACTCCTATTGCCATCGTATAAAGGTGGGAGCCATACACGGATTGTGCGCATGCGCTCATCCGGTAATGGCTTCATAGCGACCTCAAATGTAAGCAGCTTGCCTTGTTTTACCAATTCGGAGCGATCGATAAAAGTGATTTCCATAGTATCTCCTTTCTGAACTGATAATACTACTTAGTACGAGGGGAAGGATCTGCTTTCTTCGCTTTCATGTGGCTACGGAAAACTGAACGACAGACAATGCATGGACATTTATGAATTCTCTGTGCCAAGGTACCGCATGATCATTATGCTCAGATAAACAGACATCATTTCTTTCGTGTCAGTGGAATTGATTCCAAATAATTCTTCGATCCGTTTGAGCCGGTAGAGAATGGTATTTTTATGAACAAAAAGTCTTTCCGCTGTCAACTGCAGATCGTATCCGCATTCGACATAGGTCTCAAATGTTTTTGTGTAAGAAGTCTTGTGAGTTTCGTCATATTCACGGATCTGAAGATAAGTCTGTGAACAGAATTCAAGAAGCAGGCTTGTGTCTTTGTTACCGTTATTGATGAGATCCAGCATTTCAAGAAGGATATATTCTTCATGTTGATAGAACGGGCCGGGTTCAAGAATGCGACTGCCCAAAATAATGACGTGGATCGCCTGATTATAGTAAATGGACAGGTTTTCAGGATTTGAGACAATGTTGCTGATTCCACATTGATAAGAGTAGTATTTGAGGAACGAGGAGAAATCTCCGTCGTTACTGACGTACGAATTCAGGTCGCGGTCGTTGACAAGACAGACGATCATATCCTTGTAGATTACACTTGGGCATCGCCCCAACTGCTGACTGATCGCGTCGATGATGAATTCATTTGCGTGTCCGTATTCTGCATTCTCTTTCGGCTTGAAAACGAGAAGCCTTTTTTTTGCCTTCTCAAAATCAACGTTTGTGGCGGAAAGCTTTGATTTCAGATAGGCGCCTTTCAGTTTTTCTTCCAGCATATCGAGAAGGAGATAGTCTTCGTCCCGCATGTTGCTGGTACCAAGTGCCCCGCGACCTCTTACTTCAACGGATAAGACACGGCAAAGGTATGAGAAGACGAGTGTATCGCTTGGAGCAAATTCATTTTCTTCGATCAGCATGATGTAACCGACGTTAACGCCGTTTATGGAAAGTTCCTTTGTCATGATTCTGCGAGCGTCTTCGGAATCAGTTATGATCGTGGAGATCAGACCGTCACGGTGTACGCTGACGTTCCTCTTGAACATTGTCTTGATATAGTTTTCTGGATAGGCGCCTTCTTTTACAACGCTGCTGAGGAACGGGTCTGTAATGCGTTCGGGAGCATAGGAGGAGACGACGCGGTATCTGCTGTTTACCAGAAGAAGCGGATTGTTAAACAACTGACCTGCTTCTTGAAGAATATGGACAAATCCTTTGCCGGACAGAAGGGCACCGCTCAGGCGAGAGCATGCGTCTGTGACTTTGCTGCAATAGATCATATATTGGCAGCAGATATTGAAGACATCAGTAACGCTGGATTCTGTGTCGACGCAAAGATAGCCGTTCACCGGGGCACAGCAGAGGATCAGTTCGGCGTTGATCGGTAGGTCCTCTTTTCGGCAGATGCAGAGACAGGTAGAATGATAGGTGTGCTCACTGGAATAGATAAAAGCGGAGTGGAATTCTCGTTTTCGAAATGGTTCCGGACAGTTAAACCCTGCGAAGTCGGCAAGGCCGCCCAAAGTCATTGCCATGGAATCATCTCCAAATCAGTTATGATAATTATAGTATTGATGATTATAGCATGGTATTGACGTCCTTGTTAAGAATTATTCTGTTTGATGTTCTGTAAATACCCTCCAATGCATGGCCGTGTTCTGCGGTTGCATTGGAGGGTCTTGTAATGGAATCTGTATTGAGTTTCAGTGTTCAGCTTATATTGACTGTCTTTTCCAGAAAGGTCAGGACCATAAAAAGGCAGCGCAATGAATAATACGCGGTTTACGGGTTCCTCTTCATCTGCAGGAAGAGCTCATCACCCGGAGTCGGATCCGTGATGGTGGTCTCATCGTTATAAACGAGCAGTTTTTTCCCGTTTACAACTTCCTGAGTGAGCCTGTAGCGCTTTTTGTCATGGGGATAGAACGGAATAAAGCAGATGGGTTTGTCTGCCCGTTTTACAGTGATCTTGCCTCGCCAGGTGCCTGGAGGAACAATGATCATGCCTGGCTTATCAAAAGTAACTGGCTTCATATCATCCGGATCGTCTCCCAGCATGACTTCGATCTCGGCGTCAAACGTCTCCCACGGCTCGATCACGTCACAGCCGGAGAACCACAGGAATTCTGCGATCTGTCCATTGCTGACAGGCTGATCATCTCCCAGTTCGCAGGGCTTCGTGATGATATTGAAACTGAACTGCTGAACAGTCTCGGGCATATCCTCCGGGCCTTTGAAAACGCAGCGGGGATTCATGACTGCGTCGCCGAGCGTGTGGTAATCCTTGCGCAGTTCTTTGATGCAGTGTTTATACTTGCCAATTTTGGAAGCGTTCCTGTAGAACGGCTCCATGTATTTCCGTACGTCTTCCTCTGTCTGGTTCGGATCGGTGAAGCAGAGCCCGCAGAACGTACAGGGGCTTTCGGGATCTTTGACACAGTACCTGATCTTGTCCTTCTCGTAGATCCATTCCTCATTGCCCTCGCTGTCCTCTCTGGGATAGACACGACCGATGGTATTGCCCACATACTGCAGCATGGTATTGATGCCGCGGTCGACCTTTTTAAAATAGACAGGACTATGGAATACGCCTGCGGGAGCCCAGACAATGGAAGGCTTGGTGATTTCATAGATCTCCATGGACTGCGCGGTATCGCCGATGCAGAACGCTACCGTGAATTCCGCCTCGAAGAAGCGGGAGAGATCAGCGCCGGTAAACACGAAGAAATTGTGGGCTCCGTCATGAATGTGAGGGATATCCATGGTCCCAACTCTGGTGCCGACAATGAAGCCCTGACCGAATTTCACGCCAGGTACAAAGGAGTCGTCATTGAAGAATTCCATCCTGTACGGGGCATACCCGTACCAGTTGACTTTGTTGTTTTTCTTGGGGAAGGGATAAAACCTTTTTTCCAGTTCCAGCATAGTTATCCTCCTCTCAGATTCTACTCGGTTTTCAGGGACTGGCTCACTTTTTCAGGAACATGAACAGTTCGTCGCCGGGCGTGGGATCCTTGATGTCGGCTTTCTCCTGAAATACCTTGACTTTTTCACCGTCGACCGTCTTCTGAACGATCTTGTACCGCTGTTTATCGCTCATGTACCAGGGCTGCATGAACAGCGGCTTGCCGACTCTTTTTACTGTGATGGGTCCGCGCCAGATGCCAGGATGAACGGCAATCACGCCGGGTTTATCAAATACGACCTTTTCCATATGATCGGGATCTTCACCGAGCATGATCTCGACTTCTGCGTCGAAGCTGTTCCACGGATCGACAGAGTCGCACCCGGAGAACCAGATAAACTCCGCGATCTGTCCGTTGCTGACAGGCTCGTCGTCTCCCAGCTTACAGGGCTTGACGATAGCATTGAAGCTGAATTCTCTGTCAATGAAGGGGAGATCGTCCTGACCGAAGGTAATGCGCGGAGAAACGACTGCGTCGCCAAGGTTGTGATAATCCGGTTTCAGTTCATGGATGCAGTTGGCATATTTGTGTTCATGTGACATGTTTTCGAAAAGGGGCTTCATGTATTCGTTTACCGGGCCATCTTCCTGACTGAAGCAGCGGCCGCAGTATACACAGTTTTTCTCCGGTTCATACTTGCAGGGATGGACCCAGTTGTCCTTTTCGTAGAAAACGGTGGGCTCGCCATTCTCATCGATCTTCGGGTAAACACGGCCAGTTGATGTTCCCTTGTACCACATGAAGTTGTTGATGCCTCTGCCGACGTTTTTGTAGTAAACAGGGCAGTGCCATACACCCGCAGGCACGTGGACGACCGTCGGCTTTGTGATCTTATACATTTCCATCGACTGGGCGGAGTCACCCATGAACATGTCTACTTCAAACTCATCTTCCCAGATGTTATCGAGAGTGGGACCGGTAAAGATAAAATAGTTGTCAGCACCGTCATGAATATGGGGAATATCCATGAATCCATGCTTGATAGCTACGAGGAACCCCGAACCGAAGGGAACTCCCGGAACCTCGTTTGAGAAAAACTCCATGCGCGGACTGGTATACTGATTCCAGTACAGCTTGATCATGTTCGGTTCGAATGCGTGGAACAGTTCTTGCATTTTGCCCATAATAGTACCTCCCATTTAATCCATTTATTATTTTCAACTGGTTTGTCTTTTTCCTCTTCTGAATCTGATCGGTTTGCTGGATTCCATCCTTGAGAATGTGGGTTTTGCAGTAATGATTTCTGCCCGGCGAACAAGAAGAATATAGATACCGGACCAAACGGCAAAAAAAGCAAAGAGATAGGTATACATTCCAAGTATCACCATGCAGACGGCTCCCATGCAGGCAATGAAGAAGAGAAACTGCAGAATTCTCTTGTATCTCACATAAGATCTTGAAACGAAAACCAAAAGCAGAACGTGAGCGATTCGGTTCTCCGTGATCACAATGTCCGCGCTTTTATTGCTTGCATACGGACCCAATGCAATTCGGACAGAACCCGCGGATTTATGATCGGAGAACGTCAAACCCATTTTTCTTAGGGCTTCCAGTGTTCTCAAATATCCTGATCGCGAAGGAGAGTTTCCCTCAATGTACAAACAGTCCAGGAATGCGACAGACCTGAGCGCATTCGGAAAACCGATGAAGATGCCCTTGTTGGCCAGTAATCCGGCAAAGATATTATATATCGGTTCTGCTGCAGGCATGTCTTCTATGTACGCAACTGTGGAGTCAACGGTCAAACGGTTTTTCAGATCGCGGAAATACCGCTCTGACGCGACGCAGGCACTCAGATAGAGATAGATTGCCAAAAGAAAGAATGTGATGGAAATCAGAATGACGTGGAGAATATGAGAAATGTGCATGGCAGGTATCAGCACGTGCACATGCATGGAAAGGAAGTGCAGCACGGTCGAAAGTATGCCAAGCGCAAAGGAAGCAAGAATCATTATTCTCAGAATCCCCAAAGAATGTGACAGCTTAGCTCTCAAACTGATCCAGTTCACAGTACTCGTCCCACCCGTATGGATTATCGTCCTGAACGGCAAAACCGAGATAGGCCTTCAGCGTTTTCCATTTGAATAAGAACCTGGCAATCAGTGCCGCGGCAATGATACAGCAGGGCACGGGATCACACTCCCTTTTGTTGTAAGCAGATAATGGACGGTTATTTGTTCCAGTCGATACTCAGGCATTTCTGGCATGTATCGCATTTCTTTTCCGGATCAAGGATACAGTTGATCTGGCCGTTATACCAGAGCTCCTTCACTCCATCCGGCATCATATACGTACCTCCGAAAGCACCCTGAAGGAGAGCAACCTGGAAAAAGATCGGTTTGTCGATACGTATAAAGTTCAGAGGACAGTGCCAGGTTCCTGCAGGGATACGAACGATCGTCGGCTCGTCGATGTTATACAGCTCGGCATCATCACCAAGTCCAAGAGTGAATTCGACGTGAGCGTGAAAATCGTATCTGTCCGACGGTGGTCCCAGAAATGCAAGAAATTCATCGGAATCGTGCTTGTGGGGATAAGGATCGATGAATATCGGTTCCGTAACAAGTCCGCCCGTGATGAAGGCTTTTGCCCCTGGAATCTGACATGCTCCGCGGATCCCGATGCCAAGGACCTCCTGATTTTCGTTTTCTTTATAAGTCCCGTCTATGAAAGCGGCTCCACGCTCCGGTTTGTTAAAATAAATCAGCTTCTCGTATTTTCTTCCCATAGCGATGCTCCTCTCTGATCAGGGGTCCACGTTCATTTGTTCCATTCGATCGAAAGGCACTTTTTGCATGCGTTGCATTGCTTTCCTGGTTCTAGCACGCATTCGATCTGACCGTTATAGTACATTTCTCGTTCTCCGTCGGGGAGAAGGTATGTTCCCCCGAACATGCCCTGAAGCAGTCCCGGCTGGAAGAAGACCGGCTTTCCAATCCTTTTGAAGTTCAAGGGACAGTGCCAGACGCCGGCAGGTATTCTGACTGTCGCAGGGCGATCGATGACGTATGTTTCGGCGTCTTCACCGAGACCGATAGTCAGTTCGACTTCCGCGTCCCAGTCCTTGGAATTCAGCGTTTCAGAACCAAAAATGAGATACTCGTCGGCATAATGATAATGTGGGAAAGGATCGACGAGACAGGGAGCCGTAACAAGACCGTAACCGATATTGAACTGGGAGCCGGGAATCTGGCAGGCACCGCGGAAATATGCCTGCGGCGTTTTGTCTGTGATTTCTGTGCCGTCAACAGTGGTTTTCAGATACTCCGGTTTAAATTTGAAAACCAGCTTTTCATATTTCTTTCCATCAACCATAAATAAGACTCCTTTCCGTTAAAAATAGTGTTCTGATACAGTGATATGGATTCTTACACTTTTACACATAAAGTGTAGCATATGGCATATTCAATTTGTTTGTTGTGTACAACAAAAAGAGGACTTTCGTTTTGTGAGATATCACATTCAACAAATGGAAGCAATACTTTATAATAAAACCATCATATTGGGATCATTATGGGTAGGGGGGCTGAGATATGACAAATGTTGAGATGCTTTCTGCCAGATTTGCAGGAATTCCCCGGATCGAAGAAACGGGACCTCAAAAAGGTTCCAGCGGAAAACGTATGACCAGATTGGGCAACCGGACACGGACGATTCATCTGATTATGTGTATTATCGGATTGATTCCTCTGGTGCTCAGCCTTTTGGGCGTATCGGTTTCCAAAAGACTGATTGCGATGGGTATGGGATTACTTGTTCCGGGCGGTGGATTTGCCGCCTGTGCGGGGCCTGTTACGGTTCTCATCGCCGTCTTCCTGTGTTTTTATCTCTGGAAAAAACGGGCGATGCTGATTCAGGATTTTTATGGCAGCTTTCTTGGAATCGTCGGGTTCTGGCTTCTTGGGATCCTCGGAGGACTGCTTGCGGACATTCCTGCATTTGAAAAACTGCGTCTGACCCAGTTCTGGCCGTATTGGGGATGCGTACTGGCGGTGATCCTCGGATGCGCCTTGTTTATTCCAATTGAACTGAAAACGCACAGTATTCTGCAGAATATCAGGAAAAACCGTGAGGAACGAATCGCTGCGTTTGATGACTCGATCAGAGAACTGGACGAAATTACCGGGAACACGCCGTACTGCGAAGGCACCCAGGAAATGGATGAAGAAGGGATTCGCGCCGCAAGATACATATTTGATGTTACTGTAAACAGAGAAGAAGGGGATCTGTCAGGGTTTGACTGGCTCAGAGGTCTGGCGGAGTACAGATACCAGTTATCAGCGTTCGGGTACTGCCTGCTGTTGATGCATGCGAAATATCTTCCCAACTTTACCGGGTATCTGAAACAGGCCCATCGGTTTCTGATCAAAGGATACTCAGATCCCCGCAGCTGTGGCTACTGGGCAAGAGAAGCGAAGACGGGATATTTTTCAAACAACCCGGATCCCGTCATTAAGGGCAATGTGATGCTTTCGGGTTGGATGATGCCCGTCGTTGCCGGCTACCATGATCAGTACCACGACGACGAATTTGAAAAAGATGCGTCGATCCGGTTTCAGCCTTTCGCAGATAAACCTGAAGAAACATACAACTACAGTGCCGGAACAATCATGCAGGCACTGTACAGACAGTTCAAGAATCACGAGCATCCCTACATGCTGATCCCGTGTGAACCTCATGTGGCGTTTCCCACCTGCAATTCCTTTGGTCTTCTCGGGATGCTGATGTATGACCGCGATCACGGCACGCACTACTGTGAAGATTTTTGGGACGATCTTTATGATAATTTGAGCGAAGAGTTTATAGAGCTTGACGGCTCCATGGCACTGAGAAGACAGACACAGTACGGACTTCGTCACATGCCGATGTCGCAGATGGTGTTCGATCCTCTGGCTGATGTACAGAATTACCTGCACTATCTTCCCATTTTCCCCGGATTAGCCAGGCGTTGCTACGCTCAGATACGGAAACATGAGATAGTTTTCTCGGAAGATGGTACCGCGTCACTGAAGCGCAAACCGTGGGACAAGATCATGAACATGTTCACCAACAAGTGCGACGCATCCTTGCAGATTGCCCTTCTGGAGATGACGGCTTCCGAATACGGCGATACGGAACTTGTGAAGGGACTTCGAAAGGCAGAATTGAAGAACATGGCCCGGTCCAAAGAACCGGGATCTTTCAAGTACAAAGACGTGAACTCCCTGACCATGGCCTATTATGTTTTCACCAGGCTAAATAAGAAAGGATACTGGGAAGACGTAATACTGCGGGGCATGCCGGAAACGGCGTTTACGGGACCGCTGCTTACAGACTGCCGGTATCCGAATGTGATCCCTGCGAAAGCGGCCAGCAACGGAGACGACCTGGAGCTTGTCCTCTATAATGGATTGGAGCCAGGAGAAGAGAAGATTCGGATTGAAAAGCTGAAGCCTCTTGCTTCCTACAGACTTACAGTAAATGGAAAGGAAAGCGTGTTTGAGGCGGACGGAGAGGGATGCGCCGATTTGACCGTGTATCTGAATGATCGCACGGAGGTCAATGTGCAGCCATGCTGAACCGGCCTCTTATGCGGCAGATTGGCAATATATGCGTTCCAACATAGGGTGGAGATGCTGATTCCACCGTGTATACAGGTTAGGAAATGGAGCAAGGAGGGGTGATTTCATGATCAAATATGTAATCAAAAGGTTGTTGCTGATGATTCCGATCCTGATGGGAATAACGTTGATTGTCCTGATCTTCATCGATATCGCGCCGGGCGACCCCGCAAGGATGATGCTGGGCAATGAGGCGACGGAAGAGGAGGTTCAGGAACTTCGTGAATCACTTGGACTGAATGATCCGTTTGTCGTGCGTTATTTCCGTTTCTTTAAAAACGCTTTGCGTGGGGATTTTGGACATTCATACAGCAACAACCGTGCAGTGCGAGACGAGATGTTCCAGCGGTTCAAGTATACGTTGCTGATCTCGGTCTTCAGTGTTTTGCTTTCGGTGATCATCGGAATTCCGCTGGGTGTGTTCGCCGCGACACACCAATATACCTGGAAAGATAACGCGGCCGTCACGCTTTCCCTCATCTGCGTATCGATGCCGTCATTCTGGTTTGCCTTGCTGATCATCCAGCTTTTCAGTATCCGGCTCAACATCCTGCCTCCGGCGGGCATAGAGAGCTGGAAGGGATGGATCATGCCGACCATTTCGCTGGCACTTGGCTATACGGCGCTGATCACCAGGCAGATGAGGTCGGATATGCTGGAAGTGATTCGTCAGGATTATATCGTGACCGCTCGCGCGAAAGGGCAGATCGAAAGGAAAGTTCTGTTTCGGCATGCGCTGAAGAACGCCATCATTCCCATCGTACAGATCGTAGGTTCCATCTTCGGCATGTCGCTTGGCGGAGCCATGATCTCGGAAGTCATTTTCTCCGTGCCGGGACTCGGTAGCTACATGCTTTCGGGACTTACGGCCAGAGATTATCCGGTCATTCAGGCCACGTCCTTCTTCATGTCCCTGATCAACAGTGTCGTAATCCTTCTGATCGATATTGCTTTTGCATTTATCGATCCGCGGATCCGTTCTCAGTATATACGTAAGAAAAAGAAAAAGACGGAATCTGTCGGCGTGGAAGGAGGTGCCCAAGCATGAAGAAGAAAAAGAACAAGAAAAGATCGCAGTTCGGAGAGGTCTGGCACAGGCTGAAGAAAAACAAGATCGCCGTCGCGTCACTCATCATCCTGATCCTGATCTTCCTGACTTCCGCTCTTGCTCCAGTTCTGGCGCCATACAATTACGATCAGGAAGATTTCAACGCATCCTTTGCCAAGCCCAGCAAAGAACATCTCCTGGGAACCGATCGCCTGGGCCGAGACATCCTGAGTCGTCTTCTGTACGGATCGCAGCAATCCCTCAAAATCGGTATCTACTCGACGGCATTTGCGGCGGTGGCAGGCATTCTTCTCGGAGCCCTGGCCGGCTATTACGGAGGACGGATCGATAATCTGATCATGAGGTTTCTGGACATCTATCAGGGCATCCCGATGTTCCTCCTTTGCGTTACGCTTGCCGCTGTTCTGGGACCCAGTCTGCGAAACGCGATCATAGCCATCGCTATCAGTTCGGTCCCGGGATATGCCCGGATGATGCGTGCATCGATCCTGACCGTTGGCGAGATGGAGTATATCGAAGCAGCGAGAGCAATCAACGCTACTGACAAGAGGATCATACTGAAGCATATCATTCCCAACGCCATTTCCCCTTTGATAGTAATGATCACGATGAGCATGGGCAGCTCGGTCCTTGCCGGCGCCGGCATGAGCTTTATCGGCCTCGGCGTTCAGGCGCCTATTCCCGAATGGGGCGCGATGATCTCGGATGCACGATCTTTCCTGAGAGGTCACGGGGAACTGGCCCTGTATCCGGGCATCTGCGTCATCATCACGGTACTCGCGTTCAACCTCCTTGGCGACGGCCTGCGCGACGCGCTTGATCCGCGCCTGAAGAATTGAGGTGATTTCAGTGAGTGAAAATATTCTTGAGATCAGGGATCTGGTGGTTGAATACCACACGGACGACGAGGTCATCCACGCTGTCAATAACGTCAGGCTTTCCGTGAAGAAGGGCGAGACGATCGGCCTCGTTGGTGAGACCGGAGCCGGAAAGACAACAATCGCGAGATCCATCCTGAGGATCCTTCCGGTTCCTCCGGCCAAGGTCATTGGAGGAGAGATTTTCTTCGAAGGTCAGGACATCATGAAGATCAGTGAGGCGGAGATGCGAAAGATCCGCGGCAATCGGATCTCCATGATCTTTCAGGATCCCATGACGGCGCTGAACCCCATAGAGACCGTCGGTTTTCAGATCAGAGAGGCAATTCTTCTCCACAATAAGATCAAAAAGGTGGATGCCCAGGAGCGTGCATGCAAGATGCTGGAGATGGTTGGGATACCCATGGACCGCTATAACGAGTATCCTCATCAGTTCTCCGGCGGCATGAAGCAGCGGGTGGTTATCGCTATGGCGTTGGCGTGCAATCCGGAGCTGTTGCTCGCCGACGAGCCGACTACGGCTTTGGACGTTACGATTCAGGCTCAGGTCCTTGATATGATGAAGGATCTGAAGGAACGGCTCGGGACCTCTGTGATCCTGATTACCCACGACCTGGGCGTTGTGGCGGATTCCTGTGACAGCGTGGCAGTCATCTATGCCGGAGAGATCGTAGAATACGGAACTGCGGTGCATATCTTCAAAACTCCTACGCATCCGTATACGGTCGGCCTGTTCAACTCTTTGCCCAGGCTGGATTCCACGGAACGCAGATTGAAACCCATCAAAGGTCTTATGCCGGATCCGACCAATCTTCCGAAAGGATGCAAGTTCTGCGATCGTTGTCCGCATGCGACCGAGAAATGCAGCACGTCTGTGCCGGAAGTCGTTGAAGTAACTCCGGGCCATCTGGTCAAGTGTTTTCTGTCGGAGGTGAAATAATGTCCGCTCTGCTCGATGTTAGAAACCTTAAGAAATACTTTAAGACAGGCGGTGGTATGCTTCACGCCGTTGACGACATAACGTTCACGCTGGAAGCGGGGAAGACGATCGGAGTCGTGGGAGAATCGGGATGTGGAAAAACGACGCTGGGACGCACGGTGCTTCATCTTCTGGAACCCACCGACGGCCAGGTGTTCTTTGATGGGGAGGATATCACTTCACCTACAAAAGAAGAGTTAAAGAAGATCCGGGAAAACATGCAGATCATTTTTCAGGATCCCTATTCTTCCCTGGATCCCAGAATGTCGGTCAGTGAGTCTATTTCCGAGCCCCTCGTGATCCAGAACAAGATGACGAAGGCGGAGATCCAGGAAGAGACGATGAGCCTTATGGAAACGGTTGGTCTTGCGGAAAGATTTGAAAACTCCTATCCGCACGAGCTGGATGGGGGAAGGCGGCAGAGGATCGGGATCGCCAGAGCGCTGGCTCTGAAGCCGAAGTTCATCGTCTGCGACGAACCGGTTTCCGCGTTGGACGTATCGATCCAGGCCCAGGTCATCAATCTGATGCTGGACCTTCAGGAGGAACGGGGCCTTGCGTATATGTTTGTTACACACGATCTGAGCGTCGTCAAGTATATCTCGGACGACATTATGGTCATGTACCTGGGCCAGATGGTTGAAAAGGCTCCCGCAAACGAGCTGTTCAGCCAGCCGCTCCATCCGTATTCAAAAGCGCTTCTTTCCGCGATCCCCTTGCCGGATATTGACAAGAAGGCAAAACGGATCATCATGCAGGGCGAGATTACTTCACCCATCAATCCGAAGCCGGGGTGCAGATTCATGTCTCGCTGCCGATTCGCTTGTGAAGCGTGCAAGGAACCTCAAAAACTGGAGGAAGCGTCAGCCAATCACTTCGTCGCATGTTGCAGGTACAAAGAAATCTGAAGATCTTTGCCTGTAATATAAAAATCAAAATGAGGAGGAAATAACATGAATAAAACTGGAAAACGGGTCCTGGCACTTGTGCTGTGCCTGCTGATGGTTCTGGCTCTGGCGGCATGTGGGAAATCCGCAGCGCCGTCCGGTGATTCCACCAAACCGTCCGGTGATTCCACCAAGCCGGCCGACGATTCAAGCAAGCCGGCGGATGACTCTGAAAAGCCTGACGAGGATGTCGTATCTGCGAGAGACACGCTCACGATTGCCACGTCCGGAGATCCGGGCACGCTCATGCCAACCAAGATCGGCGGCTCCTTTACCGGCATAATCAGACAGTATATGGAAGTGCTGGTAGACTACAAGGCTGACGGAACTCCGGTGTGGGTCCTCGCGACGGACATTGAAGAGAAGTCCGACTCCGAATGGATCATCCACTGCAGAGAAGGTGTGACCTTTACCAACGGCAACAAATTTGACGCTGACGACGTTATTTTCACGTTCAACTATTATCTCTCGGATCCCATGTCCGCCAACTTCCTGTCCTGCTTCGACATGGAGAATACCAAGAAAATCGACGATTATACGATCGATCTCGCTCTTAGTTCTTATTCCATGCAGCAGATGGGAAGCCTGAGTCAGATTTACATCTTTGATGCCGAATCCTTCAACGAGGATGATTTTGTAATGCATCCTGTTGGAACAGGCCCGTATAAGGTGGATGAATACGTGATCAACAGCCACGTATACCTCAGTGCAAATGAAAACTACTGGAACGGTTCTGCCAAGATTAAGAATCTGCATTACAAGGTGTTCAACGAAGACGCTCAGATGATCAACGCCATCCAGTCCGGTACGGTCGATGTTTCTTCCGTGCCTCTGCAGGACGTGGAGTTTGCAAAAACACTTACCAACTATGACATCAACACGTATTACAATGTATTTGCTCCAACAATCTCGTTCAACATGAGTGAGAATTCGATTCTGAGCAACAAGGACGCCCGTCTGGCGGTATGCTATGCGGCGAACAGACAGGCCATGGCCGATCTTGCCTACTTTGGCTACGCGTCCGTCCTGCATTATCCGGTCTCCCAGCACTGCCTGGACTACACTCCTGATCTTGATGATCTGACGGAAGTGTATTCCATCGGCTATAATGTGGAAAAAGCAAAGGAATACGCTGAAAAGGCTGGCCTTGTCGGCAAGACCCTTGTCGCCATCACGAACGGTGCTTCCGTCTATGTCACGGAGGCTGAGATCCTGCAGGCCAACCTGAGAGAAATCGGCGTTACGCTGGATATCAAGAACTATGACGCGGCGACATACTTCTCCGTATCGCAGGATCCCACCCAGTTCGATATCGCCCTGTATGCGATCGCGTCTCCGCAGGGATATGCGGTAGGCATGATGTACGAGTACGTCATGTGGGGACCGGCACAGTATGGTACATGGGATAAATACGAAGAATATCTGGCGCTCGGCAAAAAGGCTGTTGCGACATCCGATCCTACGGAGCGTCAGGCTCTGCTCAAGGAAATGAGCATCATGTTCGAAGACGGTCTGCTCTGGTACGGTATCTGCGATCAGATGGCAGCTGTCGCGATCAATAAGGAGCTTGGCAATGTGGAGATCTGGAACAGCGGCGGCATGAGGTACGTTGACTGGTACTGGAAATCCTGATAGTATTTAAGAAAACGGCTTAGCTTGTTTTTAACAGGGATTAGCCTAGACTAGTAAAGATTCAGGGCAAATCCATACGATTTGCCCTGAATTGCTTTCAGAACACGGCGGGGAGGAATATGAATGCTGGAACCAAAAAAAACGAAAAGCGTACCGCGTGCCGTGATCCCGATCGTTGCTGTCGTCCTGTGCGTCACGGTTTTTCTGATCCGCCGAAAAGCCATACTTCCTCTGGTGAGACCGCTGATGTGCGTCAGCGATGCGATGACTTCGATCGGCCTTGTATATCTGTTGCTTGCTGTTATCATGTTTGCTGCCAACAAAGGCGCGCTTGATGCATTGCTGTTTATTGGTCACAGTTTTCTGGAAAGTGTCAGAAAGAAAGGTCCGGATTCGCCACCGCCGACGGATTTCTATGAATATACGCAGAGGAAAAAGAAGAAGAACACTGCTTACAGGATTTTTCTTCTGATTGGCGTGGTCCTGTTTCTGGCTGGTCTCAGTATCGTTCTGTTCTTTGATTATAAATGACCCGTTCAGGGGTTATACTGTTTTCACTATCCACTGCCCGGACACAGCTAAAAATGAGGAGGAATGGTTATGCCGATTCCGATGTTTGATGAACGCGAAATGACGGTAAAAGATGTCTTCAAGGATTTCTTCGGTCAGGAAACCAGGATCTATTCCTATCCTGTTCCCATGAAGGAAGCGGTTGAAGCGCTGCTCCGGAAGGAACCCTACTGGCAGATGACCGGCATGTATCCGAGCATGTTTGCGCCTAAGATCAATCCGGATAATATCGCCAGGGCTCAGTCTTTCGAAGCCGAACCGCTCGATCCCTCCGAATATGGCGGGAAAGATATGTTCGGAATCGAATGGGAGTATGTCCCCGCAGCCTGGGGATCCATGGTCAGACCCGGAAACCCGCTGGCTACGGACGCCAATGAACTTCTTGAGAAACTGGTATGGCCGGACGTGGATTCATGGGATTGGGAGAAGTCGGGGCGTGCCAACGAAGGTTTCCTGAAGCCGGAAAACTGCAACGTCATCTTCTTTCTGAACGGATGGTATGAGCGCCTCATCTCCATGATGGATTTTGAAAACGCCATCATGGCACTGTATGATGAGGATCAGAAGGAAGCGGTCCACATCTTCTTCGACAAGCTGACGGATCTGTATATCAGGATCATCGACAGATATATGACATATTATCCGCTGGTGAACGGATTCAATATCCACGACGACTGGGGGAGCCAGAAGGAAACGTTTTTCTCACCTGACCTGGCTGAAGAGATGATCGTGCCTCATATGAGAAGGCTTACGGATTTCATCCACAGCAAAGGACGGTTTGTCGAGCTCCACAGTTGCGGACACAATGTGAAGCAGGTTCCCAATTACATCAGGGCGGGCTGGGATATGTGGCAGGGTCAGGCCATGAACGATACGCATCTGATCTACGAGAAATACGGTGATCAGATCATTGTTGGCGTACTTCCGGATAAGTTCGACCCGAACGGACCGGAGGAGGATCAGAGGACTGCCGCCAGGGCCTTCGTCGATAAGTTCATGCAGCCCGGAAAACCCTGTCTGCTGAACTATAATGACCGTTCTATGTGGACGATTCCATTCATGGAGGAACTGTATTCCTATTCAAGGAAAAAAGCCTGCGGGATGGTCTGATACTGCAATGCTGCCTGTATGAAAGTGTTCCTGCAGAGGAAAGAATACAGGCAGTCTTTTTGAAAGGGAGATGAATAGATGTACATCCAGGCAGAACAGATATATACCAATTGCGTGATCGCTATGGTGGATCCGGCATTCAGCTTTGCTGAGGCAATGGCTGTAAGCGGCGGAATGATTACCGCTGTAGGTGATGAGAAGGATATACGTAATTATCAGGGGCCGGAAACTGAAGTCGTCGACCTGAAAGGAGCCTTCGTCCTTCCTGGGATCAGTGATGCACATCTTCACGCATCAGATTACGTTCATAACCTGGATCATCTTCCCTGTGACCGGTATGGAACGATCGAAGAACTGAAAAAAGCGATCACAGAACAGCTGACCTGGGACAAAACAGACTGGCTCATTGGAAACGGACTGCTGCAGGAAGTACTCGACGAAGGGCTTTCCTGCAGAGATCTGGACGAGGTGGCTTCTGACGTTCCCGTAGTACTTGTCATGTGGCATGGCCACGGTTGTGTGGCAAACTCAGCCGCCATGCGGCAGAGCGGGATAAACAGTGATACGCCGGATCCTCCGGGAGGGATCGTAAGAAAGAATCCGGACGGGACGCCGACAGGTGTGATGGAAGAGGCCAGCGCGCTGCAGCTTGTCTTTGCCGGGATGAAACCGCTGACTGCTGATGAAATTGCTGTAAAGCTGAAAAGAATGCAGGGGATCATGAACCGTATGGGCTATACGGCATATACGGAAAGCACGGTCGGTCCGGCCAACAATATGAGAGAAGGCGGGGCTTCTGGTGAGGAATGCCTGAAAGCATATCAGAAACTTCTTCTGAATCATGAACTTACCTGCAGAGTATCCGTTGGTTTTTACTCTGGCAGAGGCGGAAAACAGAGCTATGAATACCTCAAAGAAGACGTGGAGTCCGGTGCGATTCCCAAGTCAGTAGATGAGGACTGGCTCAGCTTCCACATGCTGAAGTTTTTCTGTGACGGAGTGGAGACTTCCCATACCGCGTGGATGAAACAGGAGTATGGTGACGATCCGGGCAATTCCGGCAGATCCTGTTTTGGGGATGTCGATGCTTCGGATTCGGAACAGGTGGAAGAGCTTCGAAGGATACTGAAGCTGGCACACGACAGCGGGTATCAGATCGGCATACATACGGTAGGAAACCGGGCGGTGCACGAAGCGCTTGAGGCGATCCTTGCTGCCCAGAAGGAAAACCCGCGGAATAACTGTCGGCACTGCCTTATCCACGCGGAAGAATTCGGAGATCCGGAAGACATGAAAAGGTGTTCTGAAAACGGACTTGTGGTATCCGCACAGCCGCAGCTCGGCGCATCCATGTTCCTTCGGGATGAGCAGGCGATCGGCCAGGAACTGAGCAGCAGAACGATGCCGCTGCGGGCACTGATTGATGACGGAGTTATTCTTTGCGGGGGGTCCGACAGCATTGCAGGTGAATTCCACGGATGGCTGGAAGGCATTCGCAGTGCGGTGCTGCGGGAAGCCTCAGATGGCAAGCCTTATCATCCGGAATACTGCATCACTTTGCAGGAGGCGATCCGTATGTTTACCATAAACGGGGCATATCAGGAGTTTGCCGAAAAGAAGAGAGGCTCCATTGAAGCAGGCAAGTTTGCCGATTTTATCGTTTTGGATCGCAATCTTTTTGAGATCCCTCCGGAACGGATTACCGACGCAAAGGTCATACGTACCGTCGTCGGAGGAAAGACGGTCTATCAGGAGCTACAACAAGCATAAAAATGCGACCTCAATTCCTCTGTGAGGAAGTGAGGTCGCGGCGAGAAAACCGGGAAGGATACGCGCTTATACGTAGAAATTGGGTTTTCCCTCACCTTCTGAATGATTCGCATTAAGGCCAAGTTCTTCCAGAATCAGGGGATATATCTGATATCTCTGTACGTTATTATCAGCGAACAGTACGTGCTGAACAAAGAACATGGATAATTCATTAGCCGGGTCTACGGACATCAGCGCACCCGCCATGCCTCCCCAGCCATAATCGCCGCAGCCCGGATTCCCCACGGAGCATTTTACTCCCAGCCCGTATCCGTATCCCGGCATCCAGTAGGTTTTTGACTGCTCAGGAGTCAGCTGGTTTGTGGTCATCTGTTTCACAGTATCTCTTTTGAGGATCGATTCACCGGTTCGAAGGGCTTCAAGGAAGCGGATGCAGTCATTCACGGAGGAAATACATCCTGCGCCGCCGCTTTCATAACCGGGGCCGAAGCTGGCAAAGTCGAGGATGGTTTTGCCGCAGTTCTCAAAAGACTTTGTGTCCGGATGATAAACGTACTGTTCGGCGATTCGGCTGACGTCTGACGGGAGCAGATAGGTCGTAGAATCCATGCCAAGAGGTTCGAATACATTCTTTCGGGCGAAATTGTCAAAATCTTCACCGGTGACAACTTCTATCAGAGCGACAAGCACGTCATGGCAGAAACTGTATTCCCATCGATCACCGGGATCAAAGAGCAGGGGCTCTCTGGCAAGATATTTCATGACGTCCCGTGTAGAGGCACAGCGAGGGAGTTCCCTGCGGCACAAATCAAGTTGAGGGCTATGAGCGTCGTAACTGAACCCTCCGGTCATGCAGAAAAGATCTTTGACAGTTAGGGGGCGTTTAGCCGGGCGGATAATGTCCCCGTCTATGACCGTCATGTCAGTAAACTCGGGCAGATATTTGCAGATGCTTTCGTCCAATTGAAACAGACCGCGTTCCAGACAAAGCATTCCGACGGCCGCCGTAATAGGTTTCGAGCAGGAATAGATAAAATACTGTTCGGTTCCATCCACAGGCTTTCCGGTTTCCAGTGAGGATACCCCACCGAAACGACGGAAGACCTGTTTGCCTTTGTGATATACGACGCAGTCGTATCCCGGAACAAATTGCTCCGGGAAAGAATCCAGAAGACTGACGAGTTTTTCAAACATTGTAAACACCTCCAATATCATTATATCATCATCATGACAGGAATGGGACCTGTAACGGGTAATTGTTTAACCAAACTCGGCGGGATCTGCCAAGAGAACGGAAAAGGAAGGGAGATAAAGCATGGGAAAATATGACAAGCTGATATATACCATACCGGTCGAGTACCACAACTGGGATCACTACGTTTCGCCGCGCTGCGGATATCCTGGTACTTCTGTAGATCCGGAAGCGACTTTGAATTACGGTTTTTCCGTCGCCTATGATGAAAACGTTATGGAAGAGCCGCACATGCATGATGCGAAAGAGGAATATCTGTTTTTCACAGGAGCAGATCTTGAGAACTTCTTTGAGTCGTTTGACGCCGAAGTAGAGGTGTGGCTCGGAGATGATCCACGGCACATGGAAAAGATCACTCTCACAAAACCGTCCATTATCCGTGTCCCGCCGAAACTCTGGCATTGTCCCATCAATTTTAAGCGGGTCGGAAAGCCAGTCTGCTTTGTTCCTCTGTATCTTGACGGCGGTTGGTGCAAGATAACCAGGCAGGAGACACCGGACGGGAAGGAATTATACTTAGTGGATGGGGAAGGTCTTCGCCACTGTGTTTATGATATGGAAAAGCTTTGTGTATATTGCGGAAAATGCTTTTCTAAGGCCGCAAAAGAGACGGAACACCCGACGGTGGAACAGTATCTGGCGCCGTATCGTGAGATGGAAAAAGCACCGAGGACCGGGAAATACGACAAATACGTTTATACGTTCGAACCGGAATACCACAAATGGGACGCATTGGTCAGCCCG
The DNA here is from genome assembly GCA_017519975.1 of Oscillospiraceae bacterium. Taxonomy (GTDB): domain Bacteria; phylum Bacillota; class Clostridia; order Oscillospirales; family Oscillospiraceae; genus Alloscillospira. The sequence continues at coordinate 78,677 of JAFWRM010000013.1, forward strand.
AGAGCGGGATATGACGGCGAAGCCATTTCACGGGGAGCCAAACTGTACTTTGGGTATGACATCGTAACAAAGCCTTTTGTCCTTGATGATGCGCATTTCCATCACGCGGTTGACGAATATCTGATGTTTACCGGAGCGGATCTGATGAATCCCTTTGAGTCTTTTGACGCGGAGATCACGATCATGCTTGGAGACGATCCGGATCATATGGAAGAGTATACCATTACCAGCCCGACGGTTATTCGTATTCCGCCGAATTTCTGGCACTGTCCGATCGATTTTAAGAGGGTTGGGAAGCCCGTGAACTTCATGCCGATCTATCCCGACGGAACGTTCAGCAGAATCTCACGTCAGTTCATCAAAGATGATAAGACGCCGACCTACGTATACGACGCGGCAGGGCTTGCCCGCTGCAGAATTGATCCGGAAAAGAAGTGCGAATACTGCGGAAAGTGTTTTTCGGAGGATGTATCAAAATAAACCAGGAACCGGGAGAATGGAAAGATGAAGCAGGCTAAAGGGTACGTATCGACGCTGCTGTCGGCGATCATTTATGGAGCTGGTCCGTTGATGGTAACGCTCGTTTACCGCAGCGGTTTTGGCGTGAACGCCGTCTCTTTCCTGCGGGTCATTTTTCCGATCCCGGTTCTGGCATTGATCGTTTTTCTGAGGAGAGAAAGCTTTGCCATCCGAGGAAGCCAGATTTTGAAAATACTGTTTCTTGGTGTCATGGGATCTGTGCTGACCAGCCAGCTGCTGTTCCGGGCCATCCATCACATTGACACGGGAACGGCTACTGCGCTGAACTTTACGTATCCGGTGCTTGTGATCCTTCTTGACAAGATCCTGTATAAGCAGAGATCGAACCGCTACCTCTGGATCGCAGTGGCTCTGTGTTTTGCCGGGGTGATGCTGTTCTGCAATCCGCATGGTACGTTTACATGGAAAGGATTCTTTCTGGCATTGGGGTCTGCGCTGTCGTTTGGTTTGTATGTGCTTTACCTTGACCGCAGTGGGTTAATGGAAGAGATGGGCTTCTATTCCTTTACGTTTTATTTTTTCCTCATCTCATCGGTGCTGACGCTTCCGTTTGCCGTGTTCTCAGGAGAATTGAACTGCAGCATTCAGCCAACTGGTTGGATTCTGGCAGCAGGATTCTCTTTGTTGGACGGTCTCCTTGCGACGATCTTCCAACAGTACGGCGTAGAAACGATAGGAGGTCGGGCAGCATCCATACTCAGTGCGGTGGAGCCGGTGACAAGCGCTTCCCTTGGAGCGATATTTCTTCACGAGGTCATTCAGACCCGTAATATCTGCGGCATGGTTCTGATTATTATCTCAACTGTCTATCTCATGGTGAAGGGATCGGATCAGCAGGATCCTTCGTGATCTGTTATCAGTATCTCATGAGAGAACTGCTTTCTTTATCGCGGACTGTTTTCAGCTTTTACCCGGGAGGGAAGAAAAATGATCGTACTGATTGACGCGGACGGAGTCCTGGAGGATCTGAGTCAGAAATGGGTGACGTATCTGAATGAGAAATACGGCACCTCCGTACGGTACGAGGATCTTACGGAATGGGATATGACGCCAGCCTTCCCCTCTCTGACCAGAGATCAGGTCTATGAGATCGACCGGGATGAGGAGTTTTACTCCCGGCTGGAGCCGATCCCGGGCGCGGTGGAAGCGGTTGGGCGGCTGCTTGAGGACGGTCACGAGCTCTACGTCGTGACGACGACCCCATACCAGGTCGTAAAACCCAAAATGGAGCGCGCCATCTTCCGGTTTTTTCCGTGTTTCACATGGAAGAACATCATCATCACCGCCAACAAGCATCTGATCCGGGGAGACGTGCTGATCGACGATGGGGTGCACAATCTCATGGGAGGAGACTACAGGAAGATTCTTGTGACTGCTCCTTACAACAGGAATTTCGACGCGGAAGCCAACGGAATGATCCGGGTCGGGAGCTGGGATGAGATCTACCGGGCCGTGTCTGCCATGGCTGCGGATGAAAAGGAATCATAAACGATAAAGCAAAACGGCGTGACCGAAGAAGTCACGCCGTTTTGCTTTTCATCGGGAGAGATCCGGGAGCGTTCCCATCTCCGCCCAGCGGCGGCAGAGGGAAAGAAGGATCTCCACGTTTTTCTCCATGGACTGGATCGGTACGAACTCGAACCGGCCGTGCGCGTTCTCATACCCGGCCGAAAGATTGGGGCAGGGCAGTCCGCGGAAGGTAAGAGCCGCGCCGTCCGTCCCCCCGCGGAAGGGTTCGCATACGGGCTCGAGCCCGCAGTCGGTAATTGCCTGCCGCAGGAGTTCGGTCAGGAAGGGATGCCGGGAAAGGGTCTGTCCCATGTTGCGGTACTGTTCCCTGACGGTCAGCGCAGCCGTGTCCGGTCCATATCTGCGGTTCAGGGCTTCCGTGCAGTTGGAAAGGAACGTCAGGCGTGACGCGAAGGCGTTTTCATCAAAATCCCTGACGATGAGCTCGACACGGGCGTATTCACACGAGGAGGAGACGCTGCATACGTGATAAAAGCCTTCGACGCCGTCGGTGAACTGGGGTTTTTCCCTTGCCGGAAGCATGTTCAGAAATTCCACCGCCAGATCGGAGGCGTTGATCATCAGGCCTTTGGCCGTCCCGGTGTGCACGCTGACTCCGCGGATCTCCAGCGCGGCGGCCGCGGCGTTAAAAGTCTGATCCTGATACCAGCCCACGTGATCCCCGTCCAGCGTATAGGCGAAGCGGGCGCGAAGACGTTCGAGATCCAGCTCCCGGGCAAGGCCGCCGACTTCCTCATCCGGAGTGAAAGCCAGACAGATCGGGCCGTGAGGGAGTTCCGGATGAGCAAGCAGGATCTCCGCCAGCGTCATAACGGCGGCGATGGCCGCCTTGTCATCTCCTCCCAGCAGGGTGGTCCCGTCGGTCAGGATCAGATCCTGACCGACGTAGTTTTTCAGTACCGGATGTTCTGTCACCCTCATCACGATGTTCCGACTTTCATTCAGAAGGATATCTCCCCCGTCATAGGCCTCCAGGACCCAGGGACGGACGCCGTGCCCGCTGACGTCCGGAGCGGTATCCATGTGCGTGATGAAGGCCAGCGGCTCCGCGGACGTTCCCGGAGACGCCGGGATACGCCCGTACACGACGCACGCAGACTCGTCGAAGAAGACGTCGGATACGCCGAGACCTCTCATTTCCGCACAGAGTTCTGCCGCCATGTCCCGCTGGCATGGGGTGGAAGGACCGGGGCCGGTGATCGTACCGGACTGGGAATCGATCCTGGAGTAACGAAGCAGGCGCTCCTTCACGGCATCATGAAATCGCAGCATGGGTGAAACCTCCATAAGATGAGAGAATGATTTCATTCCTCCAGCAGAGGGATGGTATAGGCGGCAAGGACCTCCGCCAGTTCTCCGCGCGTCAGCACGTCGTTATCCTCCTCAAGCGAGGGATCCGCCTCGTACTCTATGTCGATGGCGTAGCTGAAGCCGGACAGAATGTGGGCAGCGAGGCCGCCGGTCAGAGCGGTGCCGGTTTTTGCCGAGGACGGGACGAGACCGTAGGACTGGAAGAACTCCAGCGCTTCCTGCTGTGCGGACTCGTCTTCGCCAAGCAGACTGTACAGCGCGCCGCACAGGGCTCCGACGGTCGCCGGGTCATCGACCCCGAAGGAGTCGTCCGTCAGCGGATCCATGAGATAGTATTCATACGCGAAACGCACGGCCTCGTAATGCTCATGGCCCTCCGGCACGTCGAGGAATTCGACGGTCGAGGGATCCACGGATTCGAAGGGGTTCAGGATCACGTCGTAAAGATCCTCACAGGAGCGGACGGCAGACGCGCTGCCGGCGGTGAAGCGGGATCCTTCCTCGATCATTTTTGCGTAAGTCTCCGCGTAGCCTTTCAGCTTTTCAACGGTCAGGCCTTTCAGTTCCTGCATGTAAACGAGAAGATCCTCCTGGCTTCCGCCCAGAAACTCCGTGAGGGCGGCGCCAATGGCGCCGGTAAGCTCTCCCGCCGGCATGGCCAGATAAGAATAGGAGGAGAGGATATAGCCGTCCAGCGTCTCCTGATCGATGTTCAGTTCCCGGAGGAAGGCGGGGATCCGCTCAAAGACGTCGAAGGCCTCTCTGACGTTGGGATCGCGGTAGGAGAGGAGATAGGCTCCGCCGTCCTCCATGAAGCCGGTCATCACGCCGTAAGCGCCGTACTGATCCCGCAGAAGGGGATACAGGTACATGTCGGAAAGCACGGAAGCCACGGCGTCGAGATCTCCGCTGTAGGAATCCAGCCCGAGCCGGCGGACGTGAGAGACGATGCCGTTGAACTGCACGGTGCTGTCCACGATGAGGCCTTCCCTTCTGGCCGGAGAGGGAAACAGACAGGAAGCCGGTTCGATGGGATCGGAGGCCAGCTTTTCCGTGAAGGAGGGAGCAGCCGCGGCGTTGGCGGCAATGCCGTTCCCGCTGCCGGCGCACAGGATCACGGCGTTCGTGCGGTTTTTCAGCTTTGTCTGGATGGATTCCAGCTTCGCGGCGACAGCGTCGGGATCGTCCCACATCAGCTGCTCGACGTCTTCCAGGAACGAATAGAACTCCAGCCCGGTAAGATAGCTGAAATATCGGTAACTGGGCGAATCGGCCCCGATCAGGCGGTACAGCATCTCCGTATAGGAATAGTTGCTGATGTAGTTTCGCAGAGACGCCTTTTCGTTGGCGATCTGGCCCATCACGGCGTCGTAGTCACGGAACTCAGTCTCGAACAGCGTTTCATATATGAGGTCGTAGCAGGTGGGAAGATCTTCATCGGAACAGAGCCATTCGGTCCTGAGACGCGGATGGATCGTGCCATCCTCGTCCTCCTCGGGTACGGCGATCCGGACACCCCAGTTATACAGGTGGCGTGTAATGAGAACGGCAAGTTCCTCCTGGCTGCGGCGGCTGGTGTCCAGACCGCCCACCTCGGCGATATACAGCGAAAGCCAGTGCAGATCCTCCTGTGAAAAGCCGGACGTGTCCAGCAGGATGGCAACATGGTTCACATCGTCCACGTCCGCCTCAGCGTTTATGTAGCAGACGCCGTCGCTCCCGGTGGAGCGGGTGATCTCAAAGCGGCGGATCTCCTCAGGAAGAGAATCCACCGTAACCGCCTGAAGGGCGGCAACATACGCGGAGGAGTCGTCCTCCGATTCCTCGCGGTTGCTCCGGTCGATGATGGACTGCAGCTGCTCCCGGGACATGGAGCTTTTGACCGCTGCCAGGCGCTCGGCTTCGGCGGCGTCCAGCTTTTCCCGCAGACCGGCCTCCGGATAGGTCGTGCTCAGGGCGGTAGTCCGACTGCCGATCAGCCATCGGTTCACGGCGTCTCTGTAAAGTCCCTGACTGTTCCAGTCCGCCAGATTCTCAAGGGCTTCGGCGTAGTCCATGTAATTGAAGGGATCATCCGTCGCGGCGCAGCAGGAGGCGATATTCCGGATGAGATTGACCCCGACGTCCTCCCCTTCGCTCATGAGCCGCGTATTCATGGACAGCTCCGCCGTAACGCTCTCCGCGAGATCGGGAGAAATGCCGTTTTTGCCGATGTCTGCCAGCACCTCATCCACAAGCCCGCGAAACCGCTCCCCGTCGTCTGTACCGATGGAATCGGCACAGAACAGGATCGCGTCCTCCGGGCCGTCGATATCGATGAAGGTGGAAAAACTGCCGGTGGCAAAATTCCGGCCGAGTTTCTGCATCAGGGGACCGGCGGGTGAGATGAGGATGTCCGTCAGTGTATTGAGAAGAAGCTCTTCCTGCGGGGAATCCTTCAGACCGGGACAGACGATGGCGTAGTAAACGCTGGCGGCGTTTTCGGTATTCGAGCCGGCTTCCAGCGGAAAAGCGAACTTTTCCGATACGGGTTCCGTGATGGGAACATAACCGCTGTCCTCAAAAACGAATTCCTGTCGGTCGTATGGGGCGAAGGCTTCGTTCAGCAGTTTCAGAAACGCGGTATAGTCCTCAAACTGGCCGTACAGGAAAGCCATGCAGTTGGAGGGATGATAATATGTGGCGTGGTAGTCGATCAGATCCTGCCAGGACATGTCCGGGATGCTTGCCGGTTCGCCGCCGTCCTCGTTTCCGATGGTGGAGCCGGGAAAAGCCAGCCGATGCATGTTGTCGAGGGCGGCAGTCTGCAGATTGAGAACGCCCTGCATCTCCGAGTAGACGGTGCCTTCAATGGTCAGCGGGCTGTCCATGTCCGCCATGCGGTAGCGCCAGGCCTCTTCACGGAAGATATCCTCATCCTCCAGCACCATGGGGTGCAGGCAGCTGTCCGTATAGAAATCCGCGTATTTCAGCAGCTGTGCTTCGGACAGACTGGCGACGGGATACGTAGTCAGCAGGGGCATCGTTTCCGCGTTCATGAAGGTATTGTAGGTCTGATAGGAGAGGTTGAAGAAGAGAGACCGTGAGGGATACTTTTCCGACCCGTCCAGCGTGGAGTGCTCGAACACATGAGGCAGCCCGGTGTTGTCGACTGCTCTGGTGAAAAAAGTGAGATCGAACACACGGTTGGTATCGCTGTTGGCGATGTACATCAGCTGTGCGCCGGTGCCGTCGTGTTCGAACAGAACGGCGGTCCCTCCAGCGATGGGGAACTCGCGGACCGCGGTAACGGTAAAGCCCTCCACCCGGTCTCCGACCGATGGAAGATCCGGATCCTCCGCCGGTGCTTCAGGTTCCGCGGAGGCATCGTTCTCCGGAGGCGTCACAGCAGAAGGCGCGTCCGGGACAGTATGCTCCGCGGGAGCCTTTTTACCGCAGGCGGTGAAAGAGGCCAGCATCAGGATGGCCAGCGTTAAGCTCAGCAGCCGTTTCATGGTCATGGAAACCTCCTGTTCCCGGCAGAACGGCTGCCGGGGTTCTTCCGCCATTATAAGAAAAAGCGACGCGGGGTTCAAGAGCGGCGTCCGCGGGGAGGATATTGCCCCGGTGGGAAGACGCCGGTATAATGAAGAAAAAACGTGAAGGGGGAGAGACGATGCCGGAGATCGATGGGGTGACGTATGAAGTAAGGCGCAGCCGCCGCCGGACCCTCGGACTTTCCGTCTGCCCGGACGGAACGCTGCTGGTGCGGGCTCCGGTATGGCTGCCCGAGCGGGAAATACGGCGGTTCCTTCTGGAGAAGCAGGAATGGATACGCAAAAGTGTTTCAAAGATGAAGGACGCCGCCGATAAAGCCGGTGCGGAACCGGCCTTTTCGGAGCAGGATCTGAAGGAGATGACGCGGCTTGCCGCGGAGATCCTGCCGGAAAGGGTCGCTCATTACGCCAGGTTGGTGGGGGTCACCTATGGGAGGATCACCATCCGATGTCAGAAAACGCGCTGGGGAAGCTGCAGTTCGAAGGGAAATCTGAATTTCAACTGCCTGCTGATGAAAACGCCGCGGGAAGTGCAGGACAGCGTGGTGGTCCATGAGCTCTGCCACCGAAAGGAAATGTCTCACTCCGCGCGTTTTTACGCGGAGGTGCTCCGGGTGTTTCCGGAGTATCGGACGTGGGAGCGCTGGCTGAAGGAGAACGGAAGGCTGCTGATGGCGCGGGTCCCCCGCTGAGCAGAGAACCGGAAAGATACGAAGAGGGGAGAAAAGGCCCCGCTCCCGGTCGACGACCGGGAGCGGGGCCTTTGTGCCGGAACAGAAGGGTCACATGTTCTGCTCCGTGCGGGTGATGAAGTCGTTCTGCAGGGCTTCGTCAAGGGTGACGAAGTAAGTGGAAAAGCCGGCGATGCGCACGATGAGATCCTTGTATTCCAGCGGATCCTTCTGGGCCTTGTGCAGCACTTCGGTGCTCACTACGTTGAACTGGACCTCCATGCCTCCCAGCCGGAAATAGGTGCTGATGAGGTTTTTCAGCTTTTCGGCGCCGGCGTCACCGCTGACGGAGGACGGTGTGAACCGGATGTTGAGCGCGTCGCCGTTGCAGAGGCGGTCGTGCGGCAGCTTCAGCGCGCTGCGCAGGTAGGCCGTGGGCCCATTCTTATCCAGCCCCTGGCGGGGCGAAATGGCGTCCGCAATGGGCTCTCCCGCTTTCCGCCCGTCCGGAGTCGCGCCAAGCATGGCGCCGAAGAACATATGGGCCGTAACGGTGAAGGTGCCGGCGGAGAAATTGCCCCGCGGGCCTGTGGCGGCGTTGGTATAGTCCGCAAAAAGGCCGAGCGCCCAGGCGGCGAGGTCATCCACCTCGTCGATGTCGTTGCCGTAGTGCGGGACCTCGTTGATGATCGTCTGGCGCAGCTCCTCATACCCTTCCCAATTGGCGTGAAGGGCGTCGTACATTTCCCGCAGAGTGACGGTCTTATCATCGAAGCACAGTTTTTTGATGGCCATCAGACTGTCGCCTACGTTGGCGGTACCGCAGGCCTGCAGCCCGGTACGGTTGTACTTTGCCCCGCCGGCAGCGGCGTCTTTCCCGGATTCCATGCATCCGGTCATCATCGAAGAGGCGGCCACGGAGGGGAAGTAATGGGAATAGGCAAGCTCGAACAGACAGTTCTGGGAGACCGCCCAGTCCAGGCAGTATTTCAGCTCTCTGGCAAAGGTCTCCCGGATCTCTTCGAAGCTGTCGTATTCATACAGCTTCTTGCAGGGAAGCGCTTTCTTGCCGGTCCTGGGGTTGACGCCGCCGTTGATGACCAGCTGCAGGACTTCCATGATGCTCCATACGGAGTCCGTGCCCGTGTTGCCCGAGGCGGACCATTCGTTTCCGTTTCCGCCGGGCTCCACGCAGCCGACGATGCCATAATCGTACGCGTCCTCCCGGGAGAACCCGCAGCGCATCAGCAGAGGAATGATCCTGCTGTCGTTCTGTAGCTGAGGCATGCCGCCGCTGATCTTGCTGGATTCGATGGCGAGCCGCCAGATGTCCGGCGGCGTGTTTGGGTGGATGCGCAGGGCGACGGTGGGGTCGGTAAGGTGCATCCTGCCGTAGGTCTGAAGGAAGCAGTAGGTGGCGGGGTTGGAGTCGTCCGAGCCGTCCGGCCGGCATCCGCCGAGGGTGAGCACGATGCCGCCCGTAGCCGTCATGGCCTTATAGATGGACATGTAGGCGTTCATACCGGACCGGTTGAGTTCGATGACGCGCTTGTTGTTCAGCATGATGCCGTGAACGACGATGATGTCGCACAGACGAAGAACGAACGCGTCGGTATATTCCTGGGCAAGTTCCGCGGTGATGGAACCGTCCTCCAGCTGCGCTGCCAGCAGCCGGCCGACCGCCTTGTCGATACGACCCATGGACTGCCCGTGCTGCTGGGCGTCCGTTACGAGAAGAAGCTCATACAGAATGCAGGTCTGGAGCCCCTCCCAGTAAGTGCGCGCGGGATTCTCCATGATCCAGTCGAGAGAATCCGCCATGCGCATCAGTTCGTCACGGCGCGCGGGATCGGCTGCGGAGGCTGCCTTTTCCCGGCAGGCGGCAGCGTATCTTTTCGCCAGAAGAATGGCTGCGTCGCAGACCCGGACCATGGCGTGGTAGAACAGATGCTTTTCCGCCCAGTCACCGGAGATCCTGCCCCGGTGCTCTTCGATCTTCGTCAGAGCCTGACGCCGGACCTCTCCGAAGCCGACGTTCACCGCGCGATCGAAATTGGCGATGTAATGACCCTGGATCCCCTGGCGGATGCAGGTGTAGCCGGGGTCGAATTTTCCGGGGCCGGAAAGAACGCTGCCGTTGCCGTAGCCATCCCAGATGTCGTCGGGAAAGTAACCTTCGACCACCTTGCTGATGGTCTGATTTTCCCACACGTCACAGGCTTCGGCAAGAATGTCCCGCTGCTCGTCCGTCATGGTCACGGCGCCGCCGGACTGCCAGGCCTCCTTGAAGGTAGCTTCGTCGATGATGCCGCGGATCCAGGCTACGCTGCTGTCTACATACAGACACATGGCACGCTCATCCGGGCCGGGCGTGCCTACGAAGATGTCATCGTCGAAAACGTTGATCTCCCGTGTCCCCGCCCACGCCAGCAGAGCGCCCGACCGCTTCAGCAGAGGGTGCTCCGTGGGATGAGTTTTATAATAGTCCGTGTAGATCTTTGTCCTTTCCGTGTTGATCCTGATGAGATTTCCCTGCGTAAAGGCATCCCGTTTTTTCCGCAGATGCTGGATGCGTTCGGAGACCGGAGCAAAGGAAAACATATGCTTTACCTCCTGTAAAAGAAATGATAGGCCGCATGCTGTGACGGCAGCCGGCCGGACACGGCGGAAAGGCCGTGTGCCATTCATCCACGATCATCTTATCATTTCGGACAGGGGTGGGACAATCGGCTGGTCATTCCGATAAAGAAGAGCCATAACCCGAGGTTATGGCTCTTCGCAAACCGTGTGGACTCAGTCTTTGGGGCTCTTCAGCAGAGAGAGGGCTTCTTCCAGGCGGTCGTTGCCCTCGTTGAAGCTGGAAACGCCCAGATGGAGCAGCCGGGCTTCCTCCGTTCTGCCCTCCGCCTCCAGCTGATGGGCCATTTCGTGGATCTCCGAGGCGTGCTCGCGATTGTGGTCGAGCATATAGCTCAGAAGGACGATGGTCCTCTCGGAGGTGGAGGCGTCGCCATGGGCGTGTGTGTGTTCGCCGTGCTCTCCGAAATGCTCATGGGGATGTTCGTGCTCATGCACGTGCACGTGGGAATGCCCGTGCGTATGGGTCGTGCCATCCGCGTGGGTATGGGTGTGGGTATGCTCGTGGGCGTGTTCGTGGCTGTGGCAGCCGGCGCCCTCATGTTCGTGTTCTTCATGCATTGCCATGGGTGAGGCCTCCGTTTCAGATGATCTCCGGCATTGCAGGCCGGCGAGAGACGCCGCGCCGGCGTACGTCTCTGAAAAACAGAATATCCTCTCCGGCGCCGGTCTTCAAGCCTCCCCCGGGGTTTTTTTCAGAAAATATGATAATAGAACCCCCGGGGAGGGTTTTTTCAAAGACGCACCTGTGGTATGGTCAGACGGAAAAAGATTATTTGACAAGGAGAATGCGGAATGCGGGACAGGGAACGGACGACGGAAACGCTGAAAACGCTCACGTCCTACTGGACGGACCGGGCACACAGCTACAGTGAGCAGAACATGGAAGAGATGAACGACTGGCGGCGTGAGGCGTGGCGGAACATGATCCTGGCCAACGCGCCGAAGAAAGAACGGCTGCGCGTGCTGGACGTCGGGACAGGCCCGGGTTTTTTTGCCATGAATCTTGCGCTGGCGGGCCACGAGGTCACGGCAGTGGACGTGACGGAGCATATGATCTACCACGCCGCGGCCAACGCGAAGGCCTATGGGGCGCAGGTCAATTTCATCCTTCACAGGGGCGAGTTCCTTCCTTTTGAGGATGGCAGTTTCGATCTGGTCGTCAGTCGGAACGTGCTGTGGAATCTGGAGTATCCGGAACAGGCGCTGGCCGAGTGGACACGGGTCCTGGCGCCGGGGGGACGGATGGTTTACTTTGACGCCAACTGGTATCTGTATCTGTTTGATGAGGATATGCGCAGGCAGAGGGATCAGCTGCGGGAGGAATTCCGGGAGAGACATCCGGAACTGAAAGAGAAGACCTGGGACCTTGGTCCGAAAAGGGTCTCCGAGCTGGAACAGGCGGCGCTTGTACTGCCTTTGTCCAGGCAGAAACGGCCGGAATGGGATCGCAGGATCCTGGAAAAGATCGGCATGCGTGTGATGCAGATCGACGAGCGGGTCGGAGCGACGCTGCAGGATCCGGCCGAGTACGAACGGGACCGGCCGACGCCCATTTTCATGGTGTGCGCGGAAAAGAAGCCGGAGGATCCGCGGGAAACGACGATCACACAGGACGAGATCAACGAAGAGTGGACGGTCCGCTCCGACAATTACAACAATTACGTGGTGGAGGAATTCGCGACGGGGCGGCCGGAAAAGTGGCTGGAGGTCATTGAAGCCAACGCCCCGGCCGATCGGCCGCTGCGGGTGCTGGACGCCGGCTGCGGACCCGGGTTTTTCTCCGTTCTGCTTTCACGGGCAGGACATGACGTGACCGGCGTGGACGGATCGGAGGGAATGCTTGCCCATGCCCGGGAGAATGCCGGCCGGTTTGGCGTCCGCCCGGAACTGATCCAGGGAGATTTTGGAAACCTTCCCTTTGAGGACGGTACGTTCGATCTGGTCGTCAGCCGAAATGTGACCCATATCATCCGGGAGCATCTCCGCGTATACGGGGAATGGCTTCGGGTCCTGAAACCCGGCGGCGTGCTCCTGATCTTTGACGCGAACTGGCATCTGCCGTATCAGCCCGGTCCGGTGCGGGAGGAAGCCATGAGGCGGGAACGGGAAGGACTGGAAAAATACGGACGGGGATATACCTACGACGGATCTTATGAATACATCGGCAGCGATCTTGAACCGGAAAATTATCGGGTATTCGGAAAGGCGCAGCGGCCTGACTTTGACGTGGGAGTTCTCCGTCAGCTCCCCTGTACGGACATAGTCTTCGACCGCGATGTGACTGCGGAACTGTGGAGCGAGAAGGAAAAGCTCTTTTACGGTGCCACGCCGCTGTACATGCTGCGTGCCGTCCGACGGAAGGACTGAAAAAACGCCGGCGTGACCTTTCAGGCCATGCCGGCGTTTTTTCACGGATGTTTCGATGGAGCGCCGGGACAGTTTTAAACGAAATGCGTCTGGATCGTTATCGGAGCGGAGGACCGTTGTTACGGCCGGCCGCCGAAACCTCCGGGCTGTCCGCCCATCATGCCTCCGGGCTGTCCGCCCATCTGACCGCCCATCATGCCGCCGCCCATCATCTGATTGGAAATGGTGCTGATCTGCGTTCCGTTGACGGTGACCGTTCCTCCGGTGAAGCTGCAGCTTCCGTCATAGTCGAAGGGAGACTGAGCGGAGATGTCGATACTGCCTCCGGTGATGACGAGATCGCCGTTGGAATCGATGGCGTCCGTATCGCCGGCCCCCATGGTGATGGAGATGTCACCGCCGTTGATCTCGATCCGGATGGGCATCGAATCCGACTTCTGGCCTGCGTTGATGCCGTCATCCGTGGCACGGATGCTGACGGCGCCGTCGTTGATGATCACCTGCGTTGCTTCGATCCCCTCGCCCGCGGAAATTGTGAGAGTTCCTCCGCTGACCGTTGTGCTTGTTGTGGCGTGGATCCCGTCGTCGCCGGCCTGAATGGCAAAGGACCCGCCTTCGATCGCTATGGATCCCACCGTGTCGTCGTCGTTGTTTTCGGCGTGCAGACCATCGTTTGCCGCGTTCAGAACATAGGTGCCGTCGCAGGCGGATATGCTGTTGTGTGCTTTTACGGCGGTATCCTCCGCGGTAATGTTCCACGTTCCGCCGGTAAGCTTGAGATCGTCGTTGCTTCGGACGCCGTCGCCCGCAGAGCTGACGGTCACGGATCCCAGGCCGTTCAGGACCAGATCATCCCGGGAAAAGATCGCCGCATCCTCATCCACGGTAAACGTACTGCTGACGGTCAGGAAGTTCTCACTGCCCTCGGCGGAAGTGACAAACACCTTATCGGCGTTTTCCACCAGGATGCAGGGCTGATGTGCGTTGACGATGCTGACGCCGTTCAGAACCAGCTGCACCTTGTCTTCATCGCCGGCGTTGACGACGATCGTCGCGTTTTCGGCGCTTCCCGTGACGACATAGACGCCAGCTTCGGTAACCGTTACTGTTTCGCCATCCGTTACCTTGACAGAGGTCGCCTCGCTCAGATCGGCCGTCTGGGCCAGATCACGTGATGTAAACAATTCCTCATTTTCGGAACCGGTATCCGCCGTGCTTTCAGCGCCGGTTCCGGCTGCAGACGCGGGCGCGGAGGTCACCGTTTCCACGGTTCCTGAGCTCTGTGCCGCGGCGTTTTCCGTGACGGAGGAGACTCCGCATCCGGCCAGCATGAGCAGCATTGCCGCAGCCGTGATCGCGGCGGCCGCTGCCGGGAGTTTTTTTCTTATGTTCATAACAGTATCCCCACTTTCCGTTGAATCAAAGCTGATTTGTCTGTTCCGCATAGGGAAGGATCGAGATCTCGAGATTGCCGTTTCTGGTGCGAAGCTCGTCGATGAAGGCTTTCTCTTCTTTCGGCTCCTTCATCTGGATCTTATAGGACAGACGGAACATGCTGCCCATGCCGGTGGTCTTTACGCCGACGTTTTCCGCCTTCTTCAGATAACGGGCGAAGGCGTCGTCGAATGCACCGCCGTACTCCAGAGTTTCCGGAACGGTGATCTTCAGGAGCTGCTCCTCACCCACGCCTCTGTGCTCGAAAAGATGCGTGTGGCTGAGAGCAAGAAACAGAACGGCCATGGCAAGAAGAATGATCACGCCGTAGGCGACGTAACCCATGCCGAAGGCGATGCCGGAGCCCATGGCTATCAGAATGGCGGCGATCTCGTCCGCGCTGCCTTGTGCCGAACGGAAGCGGATCAGACCGAAGGCGCCGCCGATGGCGACCCCTGCGCCGATATTGCCGTTCACAAAGGTGATCACCGCGCTTACCACGAAGGGGATCATCGCGCTTACGATGAAAAATCTTTTCGTGGAACGGACGCGATAACTCATGATCCAGGAATAGAGGAATCCGGAAACGAGGGCGGCCGCCGCCATCAGAAAAAACTGAGCCGGCGTGACCGTAACAGAGTAGATGGAATCAAACATGCTGCTTCTCCTTTCATGCGGCACCGGGCAATTCCGGGCCGGCACATACGATGGTTTTTGGCTGCGTTCGGATCATTTCCCGCCGATAGGCCTCTCCGTATTTCGAAAAGCTGCTTTTGAAGATCTCCCCGGCGCTGAGGATCGAGGAGAGCCAGAGGGGCAGCGCACCCTGGACCTTGATCTCCAGAATGCTCCAGCCGTCGTCCAGCAGGGGCTTGCCGTCCAGGGAGCCTGTCAGCGTGAGGTCCTCCATCCGGTAGCGCGGACAACGGTCGATCGTCAGCCGCAGATCGCCTCCGGGCTCGAAATAGGCTTCCCGGTCATAGACGACGAGACAGACGGGAACAAGCGGCCGGTAATGATCGCGAAAACAGGCGAGCTCCTTCTGGATCTGACCGCTGCCCAGAGTGTCGATTCCGGCAAAAAACCGGGAAACGTCCGGAACGGTCGACTGGACACGCCGCTTGTACACGACGCCCTCATATTTCCGCTTCAGCTCCAGAAAGACCGGGGTCTGCTCCGTCGCGGGTCCGTAGGAACGAAGCCGGATCTTTTCCTTGTATTCCTGCGCGTCCAGACTTGCGCGGATCAGCCGGAAGGATGGGGTATCATAATAAAGAGATGCGATCGACGTCAGACCATATCCGTCGAGCCGCATGCGGCCTTCAAGACGTCGGCGGAAAAGATCCGTCTGCCAGGGATTCAGGAGATATTTCATCTCATATCGCTGCATGACCGAAATTGCCATTGCTGTCGCCTCCTGCCTTTTGATGGACCAAGAATAACCGGGAAAGCTTGAATGAAAATTGAAGGATCCCATGTTTTTGAAGAAATCGACGGCAATGAAAAACCGGCGGTTGTGCGCGGACAGCATTTATGATATAGTACTTCACGGAAAATAAGCCCCCATAAAACTGGAGCAAAGGAGTTTGAACATGCTGACTAAACGCGAAAACCTGGTCGAGACCCTGAAGGGAGAGAACGGACATCCTGATCGATTTGTCAATCAGTACGAGCCCTTCTCCATCCTCTATGCGACCCCTGTTACCGCACAGAGTCCCATGCCCGCCTACGG
Source organism: Oscillospiraceae bacterium (assembly GCA_017519975.1). Taxonomy (GTDB): domain Bacteria; phylum Bacillota; class Clostridia; order Oscillospirales; family Oscillospiraceae; genus Alloscillospira. Next base: position 94,438 of record JAFWRM010000013.1, read on the forward strand.
CGGAGAGCCGGTCAAGGACGCCTGGGGCGTAACCAAGGCGTGGCCGGAAGGAACGCCCGGCGCATTCCCGATCCATGATGAGGAGCATCTCGTGCTGAAAGACATGGAAAACTGGAAAAGCCAGGTCAAGGCGCCCCGGCTGGAGTTCTCCGAGGAAGAGTGGCTGCCCTTCATCAAGATGGCGGAAGAGGTGGACCGGAAGGAGACCTTCGCCACCCTGTTCTATGCTCCCGGCCTGTTTGAGCAGTGCCATTACCTGATGAACATGCAGAACTGCATGATGGCGTTCTATGAATATCCGGACGAGATGCACGAGCTGATCGATTACATCACGGAGTTTGAGCTCTCCTACGCTGAGATCGCCTGCAAGTACATCAAGCCGGACGCCTTCTTCCAGCACGACGACTGGGGATCCCAGATCTCCACGTTCTTCTCCCCCGACATGTTCGAGGAGTTCTTCCTGCCCCGCTATAAAAAGCTCTACGGCTACTATAAGACCCACGGCTGCCAGGTGATCATGCACCACTCCGATTCCTACGCGGCAACGCTGGTGCCGTATATGATCGACATCGGCATCGACATCTGGCAGGGCGTCATGAGGACCAATAAGATCGAAGAGCTGATTCCGAAGTACGGCGACAAGATCGTCTTCATGGGCGGCATCGACAGCGCCACCATCGACTACCCCGGCTGGACCGATGAAGTCGTGGAGCAGCGCGTGCGCGAGGCATGCGAGAACTACGGCAAGTTCGGCAAGGGCTTCATCCCCAGCGCCTCCCAGGGCCTGCCCATGAGCACCTTCCCCGGCGTATATGAAGCCACCTCGAAGTATATCGACAAAATGAGCGCGGAGATGTTCCCGAGAAAATAAGGCTCCTGCATGAAGGGAGCCTGCTCTGAGCAAAAAATCCCGCCCGGGCCAGAAGGCCCGGGCGGGATTTTTCCTGTTGTGATGCGATATGGCGTTATCCGTCGGTCCCTGTCGGGGCCAGTTCTTCCACCAGTTCGTCCACGGGGACCTCGTCCGTCACTACACCCGTGATGGAGTCGCGCTTGGCGCAGAAGGAGCAGAGCCTTGTCCTGTTGGCTGCGATGGCCTGCTCAACGGTGCCGTAGGTCAGCTGGTCGCTCTGGTTCAGAGCCTGGCAGTCGTCATGCGTATGATATACGTGGCCGAAGGGAGACCAGTATACGTCGTCGGAGATCGCCTCGATGGCCGCCTGCTGCTGTTCGACGGAGACGGGATTCCAGTCGTAGCTGGATACGCCGCCGATGAGCAGCGCAATAACGGCGACAACGGTGGCGATGGCCTTCGTCTTTTTGTCCGTGTTCTTGTTGGTGAGAATGATGATGATGAAAGGCACGAAGGCGATGATCGCAACGATGAGCCCCAGGTTGTTCCACAGCCAGAATTTCAGCGGCTGCTTTTCCGAAGCGGGCCGGATGTGGTTGGCCTTCTTCCACAGCTGGGAGCCGATGATCACGCACGCCAGATCGAGAACCAGGAAGACGATGAGCTGCGCCAGAGAAGACATGAAGCTGATGCGGATCTTGCCGAGCACTACCAGCAGGGCAAGGATCTCAAAAACGATGGCCAGCACCCAGAGAACGACGGCGCCGATCCGCAGACCGGTGGCGTTGCCTACCGGAGCGGCGGCAATGGGTTCCTTTTTCTTGGAGCCAGCGGCTACTTCCTCGCCGGTGTCTGCTGAAATGATTTTTTTCTTTTTGGGTTCTGCCATGATATCAGACTCCTTCCTGTGGTTTTCACAGTAGATAACTGTCTATTATAATAATGGTTTTTTGACGTCGTGGCAAGGGATTCCGGAAAAAACGGTTCCCCGCCGCGGCGCGTCCCATGCGCCGGAAGTCATGGCAGATGGTGAAGTACGTCTTCGTAAACTGTGCGGTCGTCGTCACCGAACACATTGAAAACGACACGCTCGATCCGGCCCGGGTGTTCTTTCAGCCACTGCAGGACTGTTGTGACGGCGATCTCCGCGGCACGGTCCTTGGGAAACCGGAAAACGCCCGTGGAGATGCAGCAGAAAGCGACGCTTTTCAGATCGTTTTCCAGGCAGAGGTCCAGCGTGTTCCGGTAACAGTCCTCCAGATCCTTTTCCAGAAAGGGGGTCAGCCGACCTTCCACGACAGGTCCGACGATGTGGATCACTTTCCCGGCCGGAAGGTTGTAGCCGTCCGTCAGCAAAGGAACGGCGGTAGGCTGTTCATAATCCGGGCCGAAATGGCGTCGGAGCTGCTCCATCTGACGATGGCACTCCGCGCGGAGCTGTACGCCAGCGAAGGTGTGGATGCAGTTGTCGATGCAGGTGTGCATCGGCACAAAGCAGCCGAGCATGGCGGAGTTTGCCGCGTTGACGATGGCGTCGATCGCCAGGAGGGTGATGTCCCCCTGCCACAGGAATATGCCGTCCCGGATCGGGGGAATATCCGACACGTCCGTGATCCCCTTTTCACGGATCCGCTCCCGGAGATACTCGTCCTGCACAGCCAGCACGTCGGCGGACAGAGGCTTCGGCATCCGGATGTTCATAAGCGAACGGAGAAGCCTGCGCTTTCCGTCCGTATCCGCGGGCGTCGGATAGTCTTTATAACGTACGGAATCCATCTTGAACGCCTCTACCAGATAATCAAGACGCTGTTCCTGCGACAGCGGGCCGGTCACGGCAATTCCTCCCATCCATTTTCCCGGGTGTGGTAAGCTGATTTTGAGAGAAAGGATACTCTGCGGGATCATTGTAGGGCGATTCCAGGGGAAAAGCAAGTCCGGCCAGATGGGCACTCAGACAAAAGCGCCGCGAGGAGCTTCAGGTCCTCGCGGCGCTTTCTCATTTCTCACGTCTGGGGTCACACGCAGGAAGCAGCCGCATCAGTTCGTTCCCGAAAGTGCGGTGCCGTTAACATACAGGATGTATCCGTTGGAAATCACAGCCGACGCGTCGCCGTTGAATTCCGTTACGTAGCTGTCGCCGGTCAGCGTCCAGGTGCTGGTTCCGTCGAGCGTCACGGATACATTGCCGGCCTCGGAGGATACGGTCTCCCCGGCCGCGTTCACGATGCTGCCGTCGATGCTTCCGGTGAAGGAGGATCCGTCGGTCAGTTCCAGCGTCAGGCTGGAATTGCTGCCGACCTTGATCGCTCCGGCAAGCTTCTGGGAGACCGCGATCAGCCGTGCCGCATTGGTGCCGCCGCTCCAGCCGTCGTCGCAGACGGAAAGAAGGATGTTGTCGACGTCCTCGTTTACGATCTCCACATCCGTCAGCGTGATGATCGCGCTGGTGTTAGTGACGTGAAACACATGCCCGCTTTTGCTGGTCAGGCTCCCGCCCGTCATCGTGAAGTGGCTGGTGCCGCTGTCGGCGTCGCCCGACATGGACTGGTAGATCATGATCGTATCCAGGAACGTGGCGTTGCCGTTGCATTTCGTGTTGTTTGCCGTCAGGTCGCAGTCCGTCAGTTCGATGGAGTTCAGACCCTCGATGCACACGCCCTCGGACAGGTTGGAGATCAGCGTCGCGTTCGAAACGCTGACGTCCGCCGTGGAATAGATGGCGGGAGAACCGAGTCCGTTGGACGTATAGGTGCCCCCCTCCACGGAAACGGTGCCGCCGCCTCTGTCGGTGCGGATCGCCGCCGAGGAGCGGCCGCTGGTGGTGACGGTCAGATCATAGGCGTACGTGATCCCTCCGCCTGTGGTCATGATCCCGCCGGAACCGTCTCCCGTTGTCGTGATGGTCGTATCGTGGAGGATCACGGTGGTGCCGTCGCCGTCTGCGCTGTTCTGCCCGCCGTTGCCGCCGTAGCTGAACACGCCGTTGGCGCCGTCGGCGTCAGAGGTGATCGTTCCGCCTGTGATGGTCGTGGTCGAGCCGTCCTTGACCAGAATGGCCGCGTTCAGACCGTAAAAGTTGCAGTTGTCGCCGCCGGCGGAATCACCGCTCTTGGTAACCGTCGCGTCCGTTATGGTCACGTCCTCTGACGTGGAGATCAGTAGGGCGCTCTCGTCCGCCAGGGTGGTGGCGTAGGTCTGGCCGGTCTGAGAATCCGCGGACATGATCTCAACAGCGCCGGCATAGTCGATGGACGAACTGCTGCTGTTTCTGCCCGGTGCGCTGCCCGGTGCACCGCCGGATCTGCCCGGCCCGCCGCTGCCGTCGGGAGGCGTTCCGCCCGGGCCGCCTTCAGGGACGTCACCGGCGCCGTGTTCGGATATGCCGGAGTCGCCGTTCGTGTCATCACTCGCCGCCGACGAGGGTCCCGCTGCGTCTTCTGCCGGCTGTGCGTCTTCCGACGTCGCTGCCGGGTCCTCCGGCTGCTGTGCTTCAGCCGACGCGTCAGCAGATGTATTCGCCGCACTGTTCCCGCATGCCGCAAGGCTGAAGACCATCAGCAGGCCGAGGACGAGTGCGAGTATTATTCTGATTTGCTTCATAAAGAAGACCTCCCTCACGCTTGATGATCTCAGAGTAAGGGAAGTCTATTGAAACAAGATTGAAGTTTTCAGAAATTATTTTGACCTGTGACTATTTCACCGGGAGCAAGACTGTGAAGCAGATCCTTCCGGCGCCGGAGGTGACGTCGATGCTTCCGCCGTGTTTTTCCGCGGCGGCCTTTGCGATGGAGAGACCCAGGCCGTAGTGACGTCCCTCACTGTTCCGCGCTTCATCCACACGGTAAAAGCGGTCGAACAGATGCTCCAGCTTTTCGGGGGGGATCGCCGCCCCTTCGTTGCTCACGGTCAGCATGACCGTGTGGCCCTGCCGCTGCAGGGTTACGGATATTTCGTCTCCCGTCGAGTGGCGCAGTGCATTGTCGAGAAGGATCGAGACCAGCTGTGTGAGCAGTGACTGGCTGCCGGTCACGCGGAGATCCTCCGGGATATCGCTGCGGATCGTTTTCCCCTGCTCGAACGCGAGGCTTTCGAAGGCCAGCACCTCCCCCATCACGATCCGGGAGAGATCGAGAGGTTCCATCACGGGCTCCGCGCTTTCCGCGCGGGAAAGATCCAGCAGCTGCCGGACGAGTTCTCCCATCCGGTCGTTTTCATACTGAATGTTTGCCAACCATTCGTTTTCGCCGATCTCTCTCGAGAGAAGGTCGGCGTTGGCGCCGATCACGGCAACGGGGGTTTTCAGCTCATGGCTGGCGTCGGAGATGAACTGCTTCTGTTTCCGGTCGTTCTCTTCCAGCGGGCGGATGATCCGGTTCGCCAGGATCAGAGCGATGAAGAACAGAACGATAATGGAGGCCCCGCCGATGATGAGAACGTTGCGCAGAAGCATGCTCAGACTGGATTCCGTCACCGTGTTGTCCATGAATGCCACCAGCGTATAGCCCTGCCTGCCGCGGACGACGTACGAAAGATTTCCGACCCTTCCTCCGCTCTTGCTTTCCGAAAGGATACTCTTTGCCATGGCGGTCAGTTCATCCGTGGTATATACGTCCTTCTCTCCGTTATCCACGGCAAGTACGGAACCATCCTCCGCCAGCGCGACCGAATAGAACGTAGAAAGCTGAAAATCCCGTCTTTCCTCGCCCGGAGGAAGCTCCGGCCGGTCGGGCGCCATTCCCGGATCGTTCCATGTGCCGTTCTGCTGGTACGGATCGTACGACTCCGCAAAGCGGTCCAGCATCCGGGAATCCCGCATTCGCAGTTCCCGGTAGCTCGCCAGCATGATCACGGAAAGCGTGATCACAAACAGGAGAACAAGCGAGGACATGATGGAGAGAATGATCTTCTTCCTGGAACGTTTAAACATCTTTTACCCTCAGTTCATACCCCAGACCGCGTACCGCCTTGATCTCGACTTTAGAGCCGACGAAGGACAGCTTCTTCCGAGTGAAGGACATGTAGACCTCCACATTGTTGTATTCGGCGTCACTTTCAAAGCCCCAGATCTTTACTGCGAGCTGCTCCCGTGTCATGATCTGCCCCTGATTGCCGAACATGTACTCCAGAATACGCAGTTCCTTTTCCCCCAGCCTTACGCTCTGACCGGTGGAAGTGCACGACAGCGTTGCTTTTGCCGTGTCCAGAGAAAGATCGCCGTAGCTCAGGGTGCCGTCCTGAAAGCCGGCGTTTCTACGCCCTAAGGCGCGCAGCCTGGCAAGCAGTTCCTTTGTCTGGAAGGGTTTGGTCAGGTAATCGTCCGCCCCGCTGTCAAGACCTTCCACCTTATCGTCCAGCTGGCTTTTTGCCGTAAGCATAAGGATCGGAGTCCGTACGCCCTTGCTCCGCGCCGCCCGGGCGACTTCAAAACCGTTCATTTCTGGCATCATCACGTCGAGTACCGCGATGTCGTAAACGCCGCTCTCCAGCGCGTAAAGGGCGGATACGCCGTCCGCCATGTGGTCGACGTCGTATTTTTCCTGTCGCAGAAGAGCGACGATCGCCGCCGCCATTCTCTTTTCATCCTCAGCAAGCAGGATACGCATCTCATCACCGCCTTTGTGTTTTACTATAGCAGTCAAGATTGAAGAACCATTGAAATCCTCCGGGATGCTGAACCGCATCAGGATCACGCACCGGAGCTCATGACAGGAGAGGATCTGAACAAAAAGGATCACGGCTGCTATTATAGCGAAGCTCCGGCGGCTTTTCTACTGCCGGATCGTTTTCCTGCGAATGGAGCAGACCCGCCGGCTGTTACAGTCGGCGGGTCTAAGTTGTGCGAGAATGTGAGTCAGACGTCGAATTCGTCTTTCAGGTCCATCATGGCGCGGATCTCGGCGTGTCCGTTCTCCAGATAGAACATGCCCATTTCCCAGCCGTTCTTGTCGTACATTTCCATGATCCCCGGAGACGCCTCGCGGAACTTCCGGGCAACAGTCTCATCCTTTACGACGGTGGCGATGCCGTCGTACCGCATGAAGTCGATTCCGTCGAGCGCGAGGATCTCGATCTTCGGATTCGCCGTCAGCTGCTTATACACATTTTTGAATGTACCGCAGCCGAAATAGACTTTCCCGTCGATGGGTACAAACAGGCCGAAGGGTCGGCCCTTGGGCTGATCACCGTCTGTGGTGAGCACATAGAAGACCTTTGCCTTGCCGAGGAACTCACATACTTTTTCTACACCTGTCATTGTTATGCCCTCCTGATATCAGATTGGTCATTATCCTGCCGCTATCATTATATGACTGCGGTCGGTACTTTTCAAGGACGGATCGGACGCCTGACTGTGGATAGAAAGGGAGATCACTCCGTCTGCTGTGAAAGATAGGCCTGTTTTGCACGCGCGTCTTCCGCTTCCAGGGAACCGGCGTCGTGAATGCCGCCCAGATACTCCAGATGATGCCGGAATTCATGGCGGAGAACGTCCCGCAGAATGCCGCGTGCCGTCTCCGTATCTGCCTGCGGATACACGCGGTCAAAGGAGCCTTTGTACATGACGATCTGCCGGATGCCGGAATATACCTGATACTGCCCCATGGTGAAAAGATCGTCACCCCGGGCGTAATCCGGGATCACCAGAGCCTCGGACGCGATCACGCCGCCGGTGAGCTCCCGGAAGAACTCTTCCGGGAGTTCATCCATCAGTTCCGAAAGGATCGCTCGATATTCATCCAGACTGATCATAGATCGTTCTCCCGTTCTCTCCGGTCATTCCCAGACTAGAGTAAAGACTGCGGCGTCGGCGTCAAGCAGCGCGGAAAGCTCCGCCGCGGATCTGCCGGTGATGCGGCCGAGCCGGGTGTAGGACCAGGAATATGAGCCGTAAAACACCACAAGCTGATTCCCGGAATACAGAACGATATCTCCGGGTTGAGTGGTCGTCTGCACGTCGTTTCGCGGAAGCTCCGTTCCGAGGGGACCGACCTGCTCAAATCCCCCGTAGGCAGACGCCTGCACGGTGAGGGGATCGGAAGAAACGATCTCGATCAGAGCATCGACCGTCTCGCTGGCTTCCCAATCGACCGAGACCTCCTGGCCGTCGATATACAGACGCAGGGCTTTCGCGCTCTGCGCCTCCGACGCTTCATTCGTCGGGGCCTCTGCGGAAGGCTGGGAAGAGCTTCCTCTGCCGCCGGCCCGGGTTCCGTAACGTCTGCGGCCGGAGGGGCGGGAGCCTCAGAGGGGGTGACGGCGTTCGACGAAGCGGGGGCTGATATGCCCGCGCATCCCGTAAGGCCGACGACGAGAAACAGGATCAGAAGAAACGCCCGCATTCTTTTCATCCGAGGTCCCTGATCCTCAGAATTTTCCGCCGAAAACGGGGAAGAAACTGTGCTCCCCGTAGTCTTTGATGCGTTCGATCTTCTTCAGTGCCGTCATGTCCGCATCGGAGATGACAAAGTCCACGTCGGCGTTGATTTTCATGTGATCAGGATCTGCCGTCTTGGGGAGGACGATCATGCCGAGCTGGATGTCGTACCGGATGCACAGCTGAGGCACGGTCACGCCGTATTTTTCCGCCATTTCCGCGATCCGGGCGTTCTTCAGCGCCTCGCCGTGAGCCACAGGAGAATAGGCTTCCATCACGATGCCGCGCTTCTGGCAGAATTCGATCAGATCGAGCGGCGTGTTGGAGATGTGACACAGCACCTGATTGACCATCGGCTTTATCTCTGAGGAATCCCAGAGGTTGTCGATATCCTCCTGCAGGAAATTCGACACGCCGATGGCGCGCAGTTTTCCCGCGCGATAGGCGTCGGTCAGCGCCCGCCAGGCCTCCCGGTTGCCTTCCAGGTACCGATCGTCGGATTGATTTACCTTATCCCACGGCTGAGGACTGTGGATGATCATCAGATCGATGTAATCGAGGCCAAGCGCCCGGAGGGAGCCGTCGATGCCCTCGGCTGCCGAACGGTAATCCTTGTGTTCCGCGGCCACTTTTGTGGTCACGAAGATCTGATCTCTCGCGACGCCGCTGGAGCGGAGCCCCAGGCCGACCCCCTGCTCGTTCATGTACGCCTGCGCCGTATCAATGTGACGGTAGCCGATCCTGATCGCGGAGGTTACCGCCTCGGCGGCTTTGTCGTTGTCGATGAGCCAGGTGCCGAGAGCGAGCTGCGGTACGTTTACGCCGTTCGATAGTGTGATGGTTTTGCTGAACATTTCTGAACCTCCTGTTCATGGCTGGCGGCTGAAGAGGGGTTTCCTCCCGCACTGTGCGGATCCCGGGCCGTCAATGGAATTATACCATACACGGAAGAAGGAGTGGAACAGGGAAACCTCTTCCGTCCGTCACAACCGAAGAGGTTTTTCCTTCCGCGCAGAACAATGAAACGGGGTCACCGCCCTCGCTTTTGCCAGCGCCTCAGGGCTGCGAATCACATAGAAGCGCTGGGGCTGGTAGTTGCAGGCCATAGGCACAAGGCGCCCCGCCTCCAGTATCCGGCTCTATTGCTACGGCACCCTGGGCATGACGCGGGAATGGCTGCCGAAGGATAACATCACCCCCGCGCATACGGTCGTGGAGATGAGGTTCCGCTCCCTGACGGAGAGGTTGAGAAAACTGTATTTTGGTCAGCCATAGCTGAAATAAACAGGTACAGATAGTCCCAGAATGGGAGCAAGATAGGCACAGGAGCAAGAACTCGTTGTGCTTGAGTGAGAGGACTATCTCCCAACAGAAGTGTTACCTATAAAGTACGTGCCCCCTCATTGATAGAATATAAATGACCTCGGCCAACAGGAGGGTATAGTCCGGAAAAAAGCTGTCCCTCCCTCGTTGTGGGAATATGCAAGTATCCGCCGACGATCGGGTGTAGTCTGAAAAAATGTGTGCGAGAGAGGGGGAGACCCACCCCTCTTCCCACCTTAGCGGCTCTCCGCCGCCCAGCGCCAAATTACACACGGAGAAAAAAGTCCGTCCAAAGTCCGTCATTTTGGTATTTTCGGATATTTGGACAAAAAAAGAAGAAACCCGAAAAGCCTTGTGGCTGTTGGGTTTCTTCATGGTCCCGAAGGAGATAACGGATTTGACAAATACTATAAAAGTGCGGTATCTGCAGGGGTTTCAGGGCTCGGCTGACTGTCATATCAGCCGAGTTTATTCTTCGCAGATTTTTATATGTCAATCCATATCCTTTTACATCACAGTACCCTATGTTTTATAAAATTCACCATTCTGTCAAATGCATCTTTTGCCACCTCGTTTACACGTTCCGAAGCAACAAAGCAGTGTTGCATTTGAAGATTCCGTTCGGCCAGCGGATCAACTAAAGCGTGTTCTACGTTTGCACTGGTTAGTGCAGTGTCCATTTCCCGCATATCTACGTAATACTCACTGCCCAGCAAGAACGCATCAGGATAGTTTGAATCGACCCACAGGATGTTGTTGTATATTTGTTTTTCCTCACGACTGAGGAAGATAGATCCTTTTACATAATTGCCTACAAGAACTTTGGTTCCCAAAGAAAACTTATCATAGGCGAGAGGCGCATCATCAAGCACGACTGCCTTGATCTGCTCCGGCTTAAGCACAGGTGAAATACCCAGGGCCTCAGCATAATCCGGATTGGTAATGATACTCCCCAGCTGACTTGTCATGATCGCCCCCGCGGACGAGCCCATGATCACCACCCGGTCCATGTCCAGATGATATTCGTCAGCATGATCGATCAAAAACTGAAAGGCTTCGTTGGCCTGGATCAGCGGAGCCGGGAAATGGTATTCCGGAACCAGCACATAATCGATATTGACGAGGTTGAATCCTTCGGCGCAGATGTCGTCCAGTAAGGCAGTCGCATCACTTTCGGCAAGGGGATCCCCTACACTCTTACTGCCGCCGAAGAATCCGCCGCCATGAAAGTAGATAAGAGTGGGCCGTGGCGTTTCTCTGTTTTCATCCGGGTATGTAATATCCAGAAAGCTGTTTGGATAGTTTTCAGAATACTTGATCTCTGTAATGATGTACTGACCATTATCCTTTACACCTTCCATCGGCTCGCCAAGAGGCTCATAGGAGTTTTTTGTGTTGACCGTATTGGCAGACAGCTTTTGGATCGTACCTACGATGATCTGCGTGTGTGTCATAAGGATCAAAGCGCCTGCCGCCAGAGCGGCCAGTAAGATCGCAAGGACGATCAATAAAGTATGTTTCTTTTTTCCTGCTGTTCTGCTCATTTGTTCTTCTCCACATCCTGCCAATTGTTGTTATGAAGGATCTCTGCCGTTTCGCCAACAAAGACTTCAGCGGCATCCTCGTCTCCGCAGAGCTGCCACAACATCCATGCCGTCATGTAGCCGTCACTCCGAGCAAGCATGTCTTCATGCTCTGCGCCGGTCGCTCTTGCTCGTACCTTAAGCACATCATCGCTGATCGTTTCATAATTCTCAATCATGGAAGCAAGCGGAGCAACTCCGGCATATTCCTTGGTGATATCAGCAACGCCCTTATCATCTGTCGCTCCGGTTCCTGCTGCCATAAAGTAAGGAATCCTGATCTTGGAAACATCGTATTTCCATCCCATGTTTCCGGCAAGGAACGGATAGGCTGCGCTCCCGGTAAATATCGTTTTATACGCTGTACCGTTGTCGTACATGGTCACCGCTGCCAAGGCTCCGGCTCCACCCTGCGAGAACCCCACGATCCCGATGTTCTCTGTGTCAAGCCTGTTGTTCAATATATGATCCTGCGGCAGATTCAAAAGATAGTCGAGCATGATGGAGGTTGTTTCACCGGTTCCCGCCTGCGGGTCTTCGTTTCCGACGACGATGAATCCCCAGGACGCAAGCCGCTTAAACCACGGTTCATATTTGAAGGCAGGTGTCCCGCTGGCATTCACTACTACGATCACGGGATACTTATTATCACTGTTTTCCAGTTCTGAAGGATACCAGAAGCGTACCTTTTTGATCGTCGCATTATCTGATGGATCATCAAATGAAGAAACATCATACTCACCAGGCTGTGAATACTTCTGTTCAAGGGGCGCGGAAGAAGAGAACTCTGTATAATAATCTTCTTTGACGGAAGTCTTCTTTGCCTCTATCAAGCCTTTGATTACAAGTACAGCCACAACAGCTGCAATGACTAAAATGATCACTCCGATGATTTTCATGACCTTTCTCATGATGACCTCCTTGACAAGTCGATGAAACAAGTGTATCATAAAAGCAACGACGATACAAGTGTTTCAGCAAAATGATACACCGGAGGGAGGTTTGTTTCATCGCTATGAATATGAACAACGAGCAGAAAAATACCTATGTAAAAAAGCAGATCACCGCTGCGCTTCTTAATCTCTTGAAAGACAAACCCCTTTCGGATATCTCCATCAGTGAGCTTACAAATAAGGCTGAGATCGGCCGCGTTTCCTTTTATCGGAATTATCAGAACAAAGAGGATATCCTGAAAGAAGAATCGGATCGGCTCATCAAGGAATGGGGCAGGCTGTATGAATCAAATCCGGAATCAGCGCCGGAGACCTTGTTCCCATCGTTGTTTGATTTCTACCGGGACCACAGGGATTTCTACACCACTCTCTACAATGCCGGCATGTCCTGCATTATGATGGAAACGATCATCGGCACCATTCAGATAACGCCTGAAATGCAGAATCTCGAGGCGTACATGAAATCCTTTTGGGCCTACGGCATATATGGGTGGATGCTCGAATGGATCAAACGTGGTATGCAGGAGAGCGGAAAAGAGCTGAGTGTTCTCTTTTCACTTGCGCGCCAGAATTAAAGAATATGGAGTTAATTCGGTAGGGGAGATCGTCCCTAAAATGTAGGGACGACCTCTTAGAAATAATTATTTCAGTGGAAACGAAAAAAGGCGGCTTTCGGGAGAATACATCTCTCAAAAGCCGCCTGAAATCGAGGGGGCGGTAGTTCAAGTCCTCCGGGCAAAGATAAATATTTTTTTGTTTGCACTTGAAAATTAGGGCGCGAAAAAACCCCGAAGCCGTTGTGGTATCGGGGTTTTCCGGTGCAATATCTTTTTGGTTGCACAACATGGCACGTTGCACCAAAAAAGATATTTTGCTTTTTTGTGTTATCGAGGGCATTTTCTCCTTCATAAACCAGAAGTCAAGAGAATGACTCCTGGTTTATTTCATTTTCCGCTTTGATATGCGAAAATATCTGTAACAAAAAATCAGAAGCTGTGCTCAATGAGCCACTGTTCTGCTTTCAGCACTTCATCCGTTGCATCCGTGCCGTCTGCAAGGATGACCTTCTCCTCGGGCAATTCGCCGAAGAAGTCCAAATGCGCTTCCTCGGCCACGGTATTCTTCAGATAGTTGTTGTCATCCGCAAAACCGGGGTCGGGCTGGAGTTGGCACATGTTATAGGCCTCCAGAATAGCGCTTACCGGCGCTCCGTGATAGGTCAAACCGCGATACTTCTCCAGATCTGCGCCGATCGGCCCGGCATTCTTGTAGAGCTTTATGACTTCATGAAGCTGCACCATTTCATCCGTGCTGAGCGGCTCCAGATTCTGCACGCTGTTGATGTTGTCCCGCACCTGCTCCAGCGTGGACATGCCCGACAGATTGCAGATCACGCCATCGAAGCTTCCTGCATAACGGATTGCCCAGGATGCGATGCTTGCATTCGGATTCATCTCTTTCAGACGTTGCTCCACCGCAGCGGGAACCATAGAAAGACCACCGCCCTTAACTGGCTCCATGAATACCGCAAGCTTGCCATGCTTCCGGATCACTTCATAAGCCTGCATCGCCTGCACCAGCTCACTCTCTGCGTCGATGTAGTTGAACGGAATCTGCACGAACTCCACTTCCGGGTGCTCGGTCAGGATGCGGTCCAGCAGCTTTGCAGAGGAATGGAAGGAGAATCCCAGATGCTTGATCTTTCCGTCCGCTTTCCACTTGTTCGCATGATCAAAGAGGTACGCGGTCTTCACGATGCCGCCCTTGCCGTCGATGCCGTCATAATAAACTGTCTGGAAATTATGTAGGAGATAGTAGTCGATATAGTCCACGCCAAGGTTTTCAAGCTGCTCGGCAAAGATCGGCTCGATCTGATCCTCACGCTCCAGACTGAAGGTGGGGAATTTCGTGGCAACGGTGAAGGCGTCGCGGGGATAACGCTCTACGACTGCTTTGCGCGTCGCTTCCTCGCTCTTTCCGTTGTGGTAGACGTAGCTGGTGTCGAAGTAGGTGTAGCCCGCCTCGATGAAAGTATCTACCATCCTGTTCAGTTCATCGTAGTCGAAGTCGGTCGGGTTTCCGTTCTTTACCGGAAGCCGCATCATGCCAAACCCCAGTCTGCTTTTCAGTGCCATGTCAAAACTCCTTTCTTCTCACAGGCTCTTGCTGAGATAGCCGATAAATGATATCAGGCTACAGTTTTTTGCTTGCTTTACAAAGATGTCGCCATTTGCCTGACCGCCGCTAAGCAGTCCTTGTCGTGATTAGTGATGATCCCCATATCTTCCAATCCAAGATATCCAAGAAAATCACCATCATAAGAAAATTTGGCGCCATCATACATGTCCGGATCGCCAGAACTCAGAAACATGGCAGCTTTCTTAAGCGTCTCCGGCGCTTTGGGGTAAAGCGCGGAATAAAAACGATCGACTGTGCATTTCAGCTGCCCGCTGATA
>JAFWRM010000014.1 GCA_017519975.1 Oscillospiraceae bacterium
TATCCGCCGTCTTTACGGTGCCGTCAGAACCGATCGTCACAGCGGTGCTTCCCATAGAAGCGCCGCTCGAAGTACCGCCGGGGTTTTTCAGCGCGTAGGCACTTCCGGCACTGTTCGAACTGACGATCAGATACTCTTCGCCGGACTGCGGTGCGTTGACCATCTGATAGGTCTCGCTTTCCCCTGCCGGAGGATCGACCGGCACAGGGTCAGCTGCAGCCTTCTTAAACAGCCGGAAAGTTGCCGCAGCGGTCGAATCCCCGCTCGTACCGAACGTTCCGTCTGTACATGTAATATAGTACGTGCCGGAACTGGACGTGGGAAAGGACAGACATCCGTTTTCATAAGTGATCGCCCGCTTGCTGCTGCTGCTTGTTGCCACGCCGCTGCTTCCCGGATAGAAGTTTCTTTCACCGTTTTTGAACGACTGATCCGATGCGGAATATGCCCAGACCACGCTTGTGTCATCCGTCTCAATGTAAGAACGGGCTGTTCCGCTTGCGGAAGAGACGGAGAGCTCTACAGTTTTTGTATTTCTTCCGTCTATGGCAATGGCATATACACCGCTGTCGTCCTTCACAGCAGCGAGAATGTAATCACCATCCGCGCTGAGGACGTCGACTTCCTCATAACGCGTTCCAGCCGCCAGCACTCCCGCTCCCAACGCCGGAAGCAGGCTGACGACCATGAGCAGGATCAGCAGTACCGCTGTTGCTCTTTTTCTCTTCATCTTTTCTCTACCCTCCTGTTTTCTGCAGAAATGTCGCTACCCGGCAGATTTCTTCCAGATCCTCCCTCCCTCTGCCGGGCTCTTTCTCTTTCATTTGTTGACTTTTGGTTATTTTTCCAATATAGTATACATTGTAACCTGTCCACCAATGAACGAGTCAAGGGCAATATTTAGAATATTGACAACTTTTCACTTCATGATTTGACCGGGTTTTGCCGATTGGAGGCCGTGTCATGGATAGAGCGGAATATATTTTCAAAATCGGGCAGCTGGCAAAGGCCTGTTCCGTCAGCCGTGCGACGATTCTGCGCATGGAAGAGGACGGTCTTCTGGTCCCGGCACGGAAGGATCCGGACAGCGGTTACCGGTACTACAGCATAGAGAATCTGCTTGCCGTCCGGCAGATCCTGTACCTGCGGGGTCTCGGATTCAATACGGACGCGATCCGCCGTCATCTGGACGATCCGGCAGATCCCTCTCCCCTTCTGCGGGAGATGGAGTCCAAAGTGCGGGAGATGACAAAAACGCTCTGGATCCTCCAGCAGATGACGGATGGTGTTTCCGGGTTTTCTCCCAGCCTGATGGAGTCGCCACCCCGCAATTATTTCATGAGGACCTGCGTTATGAAGGGCGGAGCAGAAAACCTCCGGGCGTTCGGGCAGCGGTCGTTGGGAGAAGCCGTGGAAAAAGGCATCCGGCTGGACCAGTCCCGAGGCATTTTCATCTCCACGGACCGCACGGACATCCTGCACGGCAGCTTTTGTCCGGAGGTTCCCTATCTTTATACCTTCTGCATCCCAACATTGGATCCTCCCGACAAGGATATCGTCACCTACCCGGCGCAGACGATCCTCTCCTTCCTCTGGAACGGCGAATACTCCACCCTGCTGGAAAACGCCGAAAAGCTCGGCGTTGAGGCCTACCGCCGGCGTCTTCTTCCGATCGGGCCCATCGGCGGTGAGATCCTTCTCCCGCTGATCGTTTCGAACGAAGACGGGGAAGACGGACAGACGGATCACCATCTGTTCCGCATGGGCTTTCCGGTCATGCGGCTGGAGGGAGAGGAGAGGGAGAAAGGTCTTGCTGAGTCCTGACCCTTCCTCAGGCAGATGAACACAGTTTCATACAGCGAGACCCGAGTCCGCCGATAAAAGCGGGAGAGAAGGGATATGTCCCTTCTCTCCCGCTTTTTCGTATAGCCTTAGTTTTTGCGCCGTGTCGCCGGCAGATTCATTTTCAGTTTCGTCCCTTTTTCTTTCCTCCGTCGCCATTGCCCCGCCACGTCACCATGACGGACGCGATCAGCGCTGTCAGTGGAATGGCCAGTATCATGCCGATGCTGGAAGCAAGGCCGCTGATCGTCTCCAGCCCGACAAAAGCCGTGGAAAACACCCGACGAAACGTAAGTCCCTGGGCGTAAAGAAAGATGATGTAACTGAACTCACTGCCGAGAAAGGCCAGAATCAGGGTGTTGGTCATCGTACCGGCCATATCCCGCCCGATGTTCATGCCCGAACGGAACAGTTCTTTCCGGGACAGTGCCGGATTTGCCATGTGGACCTCCTCCAGAGAAGAAGAAATGCTCATGGCGACGTCCATCACGGCTCCCAACGCACTGATGATGACACCCGCTACCAACAATCCTTTCACATGGATCGCCGAGCCATAGTATCTCATCTGGACCAGCGCTTCGGCGCTGTCCTGCCGGAGTCCGTCGATCTTGGCAAAATGCTGAGCCGCAAGCCCGAACAGCAGGGCCAGGCAAACCCCTGCCAGCGTCCCAAGGAAGGCACTTGCAGTTTTACGGTGCACCCCTCCCAGGACCGTAAAACTCACGACGGCGATATAAGCACAGACGAGAAATGTGGTAAGAACGGTCGGCGCGCCTTCGAGCAGCAGTGGGATCAGAATAACGAACAGACAGGCCGCTGTGAAGATGAGACCGATCAGGGATTTCAGCCCGGTGCGTCCGCCGACGAGAATGATCACAAGGAAAAACAACAGGAGGCAGACCGCCAGGGTCGGGATGCGGTCAAATTCGTAAACGGTGGCGATATGGCTCCCGTCGGCATGGGTCTTGACGGTGAGCACGACGCCGTCCCCCACCGCGAGCGGCACGCCGTAGATGGACCCGAAATAGTTGTTCGCCGTCATATTTTCACCCTTGTAACGGCCGCTGCGGATAACCACTGACAGCTTCTGATTCCCCCGCCAGGCATTGTCGGCCGCTTCTTCCGGTTCCATGTCTTCACTCAGAATATCAAGGACGGTGCCTTTTTCGAATTCCACAATTCCGTCCCCATATGCGTTAAAATGCTCGTCGATGCCGTTGAGGAAATCCTTTGAATGGATCCAGAGGACCGCTGCCAGAAAGATCACCGAAGCGACGACAAGAACGAGAACACTGGCTTTCCTGTTGGCTGTCTGCTGTCGTTCCGGTTTCTTTTTCACTGCAACACCCCCCGTTCCCGTTTGTCTGAAGATATAAAAAAGTATAAAGCTGTGTGCATTTTACTGTCAACCGCTGTTTCTCCGCCCGATCCGATCAGCCGTCGGCAACAAATCAAAACCACGCGATTGCGCGTGGATCTGGCTCTGTCATCCAGGCGCCGTTCCGTCCGTCGCGCCTGTCTTTCTTATCGGCATCTTCCGGCGCATGCTCTCTAAACGGTCCAACGCCTCGCGCAGCGTTTCATCCCGTTTGGCAAAGTGCAGCCGGATCAGATGATTCACCGGCTCCCGGAAAAAACTGGAGCCGGGCACTGCCCCGACGCCAACGTCTCGGGCAAGCCTTTCGCAGAATTCCAGATCGTCGTCAAATCCAAACTCAGAAATATCCAGCATCACGTAATACGCCCCCTGAGGCGTCGTATGCGGGATCTTCAGATCGTCCAGCCCCCGCAGGAACAGGTCCCGTTTGTCCGTGTAGGTCTGTGCGAGCCGGCGATAGTATTCCTCTCCGAACCGCAGCCCGGTCACTGCCGCCTCCTGCAGCGGTGCTGCGGCTCCCACCGTCAGAAAGTCGTGCACCTTGCGGACCGTGTCCGTCAGGTCCGGAGGCGCGATGATATAACCCAGCCGCCAGCCGGTGATGGAATAGGTCTTGGACAGAGAGGAGCAGGACAGCGTTCTTTCCCACATGCCGGGCAGCGAGGCAAAATAGACGTGTCGGTTCGGTGCGTATACGATATGCTCATACACCTCGTCCGTGATCACAAAAACGTCGTATTTTTCCGCAAGGCCGGCGATCACCCGCAGTTCCTCTTCCGTAAACACCTTCCCGCAGGGATTGGAGGGATTGCAGAGGATCAGCGCTTTGGGCCGGAGTCGAAAGGCGTCCTCCAGCCGCTCCGGGTCGAAGGTGAATTCCGGCGGCGTCAGCGGAACATAGATCGGCTCCGCCCCGCACAGGATGGCGTCCGCTCCGTAATTCTCATAGAACGGCGAAAAGACGATCACGCGGTCGCCTGGATCCGCCACCGTCATCATGGCGGCCATCATTGCCTCCGTACTCCCGCAGGTGACGGTGATCTCCGTCTCCGGATCGATCCGCCGTCCCATCAGCCGGGACTGCTTGTCCGCCAGCGCCTCGCGGAAATTGGCCGCGCCCCAGGTGACGGCGTACTGATGAAAATCCTCCTGCGTCACCTCCGCCAGCCGGTCCAGGATCGGCCGCGGCGGCTCGAAATCCGGGAACCCCTGGGACAGATTCACCGCCCCGTACCGCAGCGAGACCCGGGTCATCCTTCTTATCACGGAATCCGTAAAGGTTCCGGTCCGTCTGGATAGTGCAGGCATTTTCTCTCCTTTCTCCCTCCCGTTTTCACTCGGAGAACATGGGCGTGGACAGATAACGGTCCCCGGTATCCGGAAGCAGCACGACGATGAGCTTTCCTTCGTTCTCCGGCCGTCCGGCAAGGCGCGCGGCCGCCGCTGCGGCCGCCCCCGCAGATATCCCCACCAGCAGACCGTCCCTCCGGGCAAGGGCCCGCCCGGCGGCGTACGCTTCCTGCTCCGTCACCGTTACGATCTCGTCATAGATCTCCGTATCCAGCACATCCGGCACGAATCCGCCGCCGATGCCCTGAAGGCCGTGAGCCCCCGCGTTTCCTCCCGACAGGACGGGGGATCCGGCGGGTTCCACCGCCACGATCTTCACCTGCGGGTTTTTCTCCTTCAGGTACTGCCCCACGCCGGTCAGTGTGCCGCCGGTGCCGACACCGGCGACAAAGATATCCACTTTCCCGTCGGTATCCTCCCAGATCTCCGGTCCCGTCGTCGCCCGATGGACGGCAGGATTGGCGGGATTCACGAACTGTCCGGCGATCAGGCTTCCCGGAATGCTGCGGGAAAGCTCCTCCGCCTTTTCGATGGCGCCCTGCATCCCGCGGCCGCCCTCCGTCAGTACCAGCTCGGCCCCGTATGCCTTCAGCAGCTGGCGGCGCTCCACGCTCATGGTCTCCGGCATGGTCAGGATCACGCGGTATCCTCTCACGGCGGCCACGGCGGCCAGTCCGATGCCGGTGTTGCCGCTGGTGGGCTCGATGATCGTTCCGCCCGGTTTCAGCAGGCCGCGTTCCTCAGCGTCTTCGATCATGGCCAGAGCCGTCCGGTCCTTCACGCTCCCCGCCGGATTGAGGTATTCCAGCTTGGCGACGATATCCGCCCGCAGCCCGTTATCCCCGATGTAGTTTGTCAGCCTCAGCAAGGGCGTACGCCCGATCAGGCCGATGATGGAATCACAGATCTTCATAATGGATCTCCTTTCCTTTTCCCCTTCTTGAATCATTCATCCTGCAGACGGGACATCAGTCCGTTCAGCACCTGTTCGATGAGAAACAGCGCGCCGCGGATCCCCAGGTGCGTCTTTGGAACCAGATCGATGTAGCCCATGCCCGGAAGACTGATCTCGATCCCACAGAATCTCCGGTTCTTCAGCATCAGTCCGGCGATCAGGTTCGCGTCCCCGAACACCAGCTCCGCCTGTTCCGGTTCCGCCGGCTCCATCCCCAGATAGTCCGTAAGGAAGGCCGTATACGCCTGTTCCTGCACCGCGCTCCCCTCCACACAGAAGGTCACGCCGCGCGGCTTTCCGGACGTTGCGAACACCTGGTCGATCCTGTACCACGCCCGGGCTCTGGCCCGCTCGCTTTCCTCCTTCAGCGCAAGGCAGGAGACGCCGAGGGCGGCGCAGATCTCCTCGAACATGCGTTCCGTCGCTGAAAACCCTATGGGAAGTCCGCCGCAGACGACGTAGGGCGTACCGCAGCGGTCCTCCAGAAACCGCGCCGCCGCGGTCCCCGCTTCCGGATCCAGCACCACATTCAGGTCCGCTTCCGGCATCCGTGCCAGCTCGTCAGCGGAGCAGTCCGCGCACAGCGCGGCGTTTACCTGCACCCCGCACAGGGCGAAAAGGCGCCGCAGCTCCGCAAGATCCCCTTCGAAGTACCTCTGCCAGATGGATAGCCCCAGCAGGTTCACCCGTTTTCCGGTCCGCTTTTCCGGTTGCCTCTTCCGCCACAGCTCCGTTCCGACCTGCTCCAGCAGCGCCATCGCCGCCCGGCTCCATCCGAAGGCGAAGGTCTCGGAAAAGCCTGCCGTCTCGACTATGACCGTCCTCCCCGGCCCCAGGATCTTCCCCGCCGTTTCCCGCAGGTCATCCCCGATCAGACTCGCCCCGGGCGAGTTGACGACAGCCAGCAGATCAAAATCCACGGAGTTTCGTATGAAGGTCAGGGCCTCCCCCACTTTCTCCTTCGTCCCATAAACGTAATCAAATCCGTCCAGGCAGGTGCACGGTACCCGTTCCTGCCGGAAAAACCAGCTGTTGAGGCAGTTGTAATCCACAGGGACTTTTTCACCGCTCTCTCCCACCGGCAGCTTCAGCAGCGGGCGCGTCAGCAGGAATCGGGATGTGGTGCTGTGGTAAAACCGGCACCCCATGGGACCGTTCAGCAGCACCACGGTGTTCCGCATGCCCTCCAGCGCGAAGATGACGCCGGTCAGGCTGTCAGGCGTAATACTTTTCAAACAGCGCCCGGTCACGGACCCATTCCCCCTCTCTTCTTTTCTCCAGCAGACGTGCCCAGCGCCGCAGCACCGGGATCCCCGAACGGAACCCGACCTGACGCCCCATGGGGATGGCGTCCGTCACGGCTCCTTCCGCCGTGACGGAGGACGTGTAGTTGGACAGCACGATGTCCGCCTTCCGCTCCGCGATCTTTTTCTCCAGCGGCGTGTTCCCGTCGAGTTCCTCGATCGGACAGCGGTCCGGTCTTTCCGTCACGCACAGCTCCGTCCCGAGATAGTTCAGCACGCCCACCCATACGAATTCCATGCCGGCGTCCTCCGCCGCATCCATCAGCCAGTCCATGCCGGCGTTGATGGTCGTCATCAGGATCTTCTTCCCCGCCAGGAGCGGTCTGAGTTCTGCGATCTCCGCTTCATAGCGCTTCTTCTCGTCCCGGATCACCGGTCCCGCTTTTTCCCGGCAGCCGAATCGATCCCCGATCTCCTCGAGGAATCGCTTCGTCTCCCGGAAGCCCACGGGCAGGGGGCGGTCGAAGAACCGACAGCCGAACGTCTGCTCCAGCCAGGTCTGCAGACGGCGGTTATCTTCTCCGTCTGAGGCCAGCACGTTCAGCGGCGCGGCGAGAAGCCCGCGCACCTCATCCACCGTCGCCCCTCCCAGGAACCGGCAGTTCACGCCGATCCCCATCCGGCCGAGCAGATCCCGGATGATCTCAAAATTCACGTCCAGGTCGTTGGCAACGCCCGTCTCTCCGATCAGGTTCACGGACATGGGGCGCATCGCTGTTTCCCTGTCGACCAGCTTTTCCGCCAGCCCGCGCAGACACAGCTCTATGCCGGACATGTAGTCGCCGGAGATGTCTCCGTCCGCCTTCAGGACGACTACCGGAGTCTCGGGCGTGGACAGTTCTTCGATCCCCCCGGTACTGTCCCCGATGATGCCGCTGACGCAGGAGGTGACCACCACGACGGCTCCGGGCCGTTCGGCCACCGCCTCCTCCACGGTTCCGCGCAGTTTTTCTTCTCCGCCGAACACCGCCTCCGTCTGACCGATCTCCGTACAGGAAAAATTCGGGCTGAGGGCGGACGGCATCAGGATCCCCCGGTGAAACAGATTTCTTCGCCCCGGGGACGAGATGTTCTGCCATGTGTAGAAGGCGCATGCACGCGGGCTGTGGGCGATCACCCGGGCGTCCGTCAGGTGCACGGCCGTGGTCGCCGCTCCGGTAAAGGCGCAGCCGAACAGCGGCGGGCGGGCTGCGGGCCGGTCTTCCTCCCGGATCCCCGCCGCCGTCTCCGGACCGCGCGCCGTTTCCGCAGTTTTCACGGACTTTTCCGTCTCCGTCCGATCCGGCAGCCTTCCCTCCAGCACGCAGGCCTCCAGCTCCCCATCTTCCATCGGCCCGGCTGCGTAAAGAGGCAGTCCGTCCGCGATCCGTTCCGCCAGTTCCGCAAATATCCGGCGGACGGAGGGATATTCCTCCATCTCCATGACCGTGCATCCTCTGGCCTCCGCGGCGGCGAAGGCCTCGCTTTTCGGGATCCTGGCGCAGATGGGGATCCCCGCCGCCCGTGCAAAACGTGAAACGCGTTCCTCCTCGCCCGGAAGTCCGCGGGCGTTGAACACGATCCCCGCCACCCGGCGGCCGTTTTCTCCGTCGAAATTCCGGATGCCCCGCAGGATGTTGTTGGCGGCGTAAATGGCCATGAACTCCCCGCTGGTCACAAGGAATATGGCCTTCGCGTACTCCCGCCGGATGGGCACGGCAAATCCTCCGCACACCACGTCCCCCAGCACGTCGTACAGAACCGTATCGTACCGCTCCTTCACGTGGCCGCGCTCAAGAAACTCGAAGGCGGTGATAATGCCCCGGCCGGCACATCCTACGCCGGGCTTCGGCCCGCCGGCTTCGATGCAGCCGATCCCCAGGGTGCCGGTCCCCAGCACGTCTTCCAGCCGTGCCCGGTCCTCCGGCACCTGCCTCAGATAGTCGAGCACCGTGGGCAGGATCCGCCCTCCCATGAGCAGGCGGGTGGAATCGTGCTTTGGATCACATCCGATCTGCAGCACGCGCTGCCCCGCCGCCGCCAGCGCCGCGGCCAGATTGGCGCACACCGTCGATTTTCCGATGCCGCCCTTCCCATAGACCGCGATCTCTTTTCTTGCGCCCGACATCCCGCTTCACTCCCCTGTTCATTGTCTGTCTTCATCATACCCCGGGGGAAACAAATGTCAAGAACGCGAAGGCTCCCTGTGCCGGGGCTGGCCCCGCCCCGGTCAGCAGGCATGTTTCTGTTGTTTTTCCCGCTCGAAAGCGGTACTATCAGAGCAGATACTGAATACTTCGGGGAGGAATGCGTGATGAAGCTGGCCGAAGCCCTGCAGGAACGGGCGGACCTTAACAGAAAAATCGAGGAGCTGCGGCGCAGGCTGGGCAACTGTGTGCTGGTCCAGGAGGGAGAGGAGCCCCCCGAGGATCCGGATCTGCTGCTGCGTGAACTGGACGAATCCATCCTGCGTCTGGAAACGCTGATGAAATGCATCAATCTGACCAACGGCAGGACAAAGGCCAATGGGAAAACACTGACGGAGATCATCGCCAGAAAGGACGCGCTGTTCATCCGTCTGTCCGCCTACCGCGATCTGGTGTATACGGCGGGGCAGAGCACAGGCCGCGCCCGCGGCACGGAGATCCGGGTCAGGGCGCTGCTGAAGGCCTCCGCCCTGCAGGCCGAAGCCGACCGCACGGCAAAGGAGATCCGCGAGCTGGACAATCTTCTGCAGGAGACGAACTGGAAAACGAAGCTGATCGAGTGACCGGTCCGATGGTAGTTCTGCCGACGTGCGTATCAGGCGGCAACTGCCGAAGTTGCACATGAAGGCGGTAAGCCGGGAGCAGGCGAGGGGTTCGAATCCTCAGGCACGGTTATGCTCCGATCGGGCACGAATGCACGGTCATCGTTTACTGTTATGACCGGATACGGGCGGCGGAACGAGGGCGGCGTAAGGGGAATCATCCGCGGATCATCGATCCGCGCACGGCCGTTGCACATACAGCGAAGGAACATGGGAAAGCATGAGAACGGAGGAATGACATGAACGCGAAAACGTATTTTGAACCGCAGACGGCTGTTCCCGTCTATGACGAATGCGACGTGCTTGTCGTCGGCGGCGGTTCCGCCGGCCATTCCGCGGCTGTCGCCGCGGCGAGAGCCGGCTGCCGGAACGTGATCCTGATGGAGCGCTACGGCTACTGCGGAGGCGACGTGACCGGCGGCTATGTGCTGCTGATCCCCAGCCTCTCCTTCCATGAAAAAACGTACGTCCGCGGCATTCAGGAGGAGTGGTTCACCCGTCTGTCGAAGATCCCCGGCGCGGTCCGCGGCCCCTCCGCCGATCTGGCCGGCAGCACCGATCCGCAGCTCGTGGCGGAATGGGGCGACGTGGGCGGGGCCACGCACATTCCGCCCGCCCGGGTCTGCCACGGCTTCATGCTGGATCCGACCCAGCTCAAGATCGAAATGGACGTCATGCTTTACGAACTGCGGAACTCCATACGCGTGATGTATCACAGCCTCGGCGTCAAGCCGATCATGGAAAACAACGTGTGCCGGGGCGTCGTTTTCGAATCCAAGGAGGGCCGCAGGGCCATCCTGGCCAAGGTGGTCATCGACGCCACCGGCGACGCGGATCTGTGCCGCCTGTCCGGCGCGCCCACCTCTTCCGCCATCGACGACGAATGCCGCTGCTCATCCACCGCTCTGGTCTATCGGATCGGCGGCTTCAGCAAGCGGGCGTACAACGAATGGCGTGAAAAGCACCCGGAGGAATCCAAACGCCTTTTTGACGCCGTCGCGGAGATCCACGGGTTCCGTTCCGCCATCATTGCCGGCCCCACGGACGACGTCAGCTGGGTGAACAACTGGCAGCCGAAGCGGGACTGCTCGAAGATCACGGATCAGACAGCCACCGAAATGGGAACGCGGCTGAAGCTGCGAAGCATTCTGGAACAGTACCGAAGCGCCTGCCCGGAAGTTTTCGCCAACGCCTTCCTGTATGATATCGCGCCTCAGCTCGGCACCAGGGGCTCCCATCGGATCGTCGGTGAATACGTGATCGGCGCCAACGACTGGGCCTTTCCCAAGGAGCACGAAGACTGCATCGCCTGGCACTGCACGGTGGATACGCTCAACGACAACGCACCCATCGAGATCCCGTATCGCTCGATCCTGCCTCAGAAGGTGGAAAACCTGCTGGCGCCGGGCCGTCACATCTCCGCCGACCGCATCGCCATAGACAACGTCAACCTGATCCCCCAGTGCGTGGGCACCGGACAGGCGGCGGGCGTGGCCGCGGCGGTGGCCGTGGCCGAGGGCACCGGCACCCACGCGGTGAACGTGGCCCGGGTACAGGATATCCTTGCCGGCGAGCAGGACGTACCCCTGCCCCGCAACAGCCATACGGATCCCAGCTACACGGAGTGCCTTGTCGCCCATGAATACGGCCTTTATACCGCCGCGGCGAAGCGCGCCAGGGAGAGCCACGACGCCGCGGGCGCCTACCGGCACTGGACGCTGTCCGGCGGCTCCGGCGACGCGACGAAGACGGATGCGGAATGACGACGGCCTGCGGCAGGCAGGAGTGAAGATCCGTTCATGAAGCTGGCAATAATGACAGCCGCGTACGCCGCAGTGTTCGCGGCGGCGATGGCTCTCCTTTACGGCACCGCGAAACAGGGCACGCCCACGGCGGGAAAGGGCCGCGTACTACGGATCACTCTGATGAGCGTGTGCGCCGTCATGTGGGCTTTTCCTCTGGCGGGCGCCCTGATCCCGGATGGACCTCTGTGCTGGTTTTTCCAGCGCTGGGGCAACGTGTTTCTCGGCTTTCTTCTGTATTATTCCGGGGCGCTGCTCCTGATCCGGCTGTGTCTGGCTCTTCCGTGTGCGCTGTACCGGAAACGGCACGGGGGCAGATCCCTTCCAAGGCAGGTCCACGCATGGCTGCTCGCGGTACTCGCCGTGTTCAGTCTGGGCGTCAACCTTCTGGGATACGCGGCGGCGCACGACGTGAAGGTGACCCGTTACGAGCTTTCCGTCCGGGAGCTTGGGATCGACCGTCCCATGCGGCTCGTACTGATCGCGGATCTTCACATCGGCGTCAACTCCACGCCAGGAATGTATGAAGACATGGTCCGGCTCATCAACGAACAGGAGGCGGATCTTGTCCTGGTGGCGGGCGACATCGTGACCAGCTCCTTCGGCGCCATGGGTGACCCGGAGCGCTGGGCGGACGTTCTCGGCGGGATCCGCTCCCACTTCGGTACGTATGTGGTTTACGGCAATCACGACGTGAACGAGCCTCTGCTGGGCGGCTTCACCTACGTCGGTGCGGAAAACGCGCACCGCGATCCGGCAATGCCCGGCTTTCTGGAGGACTGCGGCTGGAAGCTGCTGCAGGATGAAACGGCGACCGTTCCGGAACTGGGCGGCCTGTGCATCGCGGGGCGTCGGGACCTCTCCCGCCCCGGCGACGGCGTGAAAAGCCGGGAGGATCTCAGCGTGCTTCTCGCGGAGATCGACCCCTCCGCCCCGATCCTGCTCCTTCAGCACGAGCCGGCGGAGCTTGAGGCGCTGGACGCGCTGGGGGTGGACCTTGCCGTCGGCGGTCACACCCATGACGGGCAGATCTTCCCCGGCAACGTGATAACGCGGATGCTGGCCGAACAGTCCTGCGGGATGAAGCAATGGGGGGACTGCTGGTCTGTCGTCACGTCCGGCGTCGGTTATTTCGGCCCCCCGATACGCGTTGGAACGGTCAGTGAGATCGCCGTCATAGACATACGATAAACATTCTTCTCTGTCGTCGGAAAGGTTCAGGTTCTTATGAATGAAAACAGGATCGATCTGCGGAAATCGTGGAAAAAACGGGCAAAGCAGGTCGTAAAGACGCATTACGTAATGGCGGTCATTCTCTGCCTGATCGCGGTGTTTTTCGGCACGGAGTTCGTGTTCATTCGAACGCAGGCCGAAAACCTATACGCGGCGGCGACGGGGCAGGAGATCCGGCTGGGCGGCAGCATGCTGAAGCTTGATTCTGTGTCCGCCCGGGACAAGGTGATCAGCGATCTGATCGAAGACAACATCAACGCCGGCCGGCAGGACGCCGCCGAACAGCTCACGCTCTATAAAAACGCGAAGCTCACCAACAGCGTTCTCGGTCGGCAGAAGGGCATTTTCGCGTCTGTGGCCAACACCGTCGCGTCCGGGCATCTTTACATGATCCTGTTCGGAGGTCTGCACTCTCTGCTGCATTCGACCCGGGTCGCCTCCGCTCTGGTCGTGCTCGGTTCCCTGCTGCTGACCGTACTGGCGTGGATCTTTCTGCAGAACATGTACCGGGCGATCCTCCGGCGCGTTTTCCTGGAAGCGCGGGTGTACGGATCCGTCCCGATGTCCCATCTGCTCCACTTCCGGCTCATGGGCCGATGGGTCCGCGCCGCGATGACTCTGCTGCTGCAGAGCGTTCTCGAGTTCCTATGGGCACTCACCGTCGTCGGCGTGTTCATCAAGCATTTCTCCTACATTCTCGTGCCGTACATCGTGGCAGAAAACCCGGACATAAAGCCGCGGGAGGCCATCCGCCTTTCACGCCGCATGATGAACGGGCACAAATGGGAATGCTTCCGGCTGCATCTGACGTTCATCGGATGGTATCTGCTGGGCCTCGTCACTTTCGGCGTGACCGACGTGTTCTGGACGCTGCCCTATGAGATGGCGGTATTCAGCGAATTCTACGCGGCGATCCGCAGCGAGGCCAGAGAGAAGGGCGTCGAAGGGGCGGAGCGGCTGAACGACACTTACCTGTATGAAAAAGCCGAGGAGGCCCTGCTTCGCAGCACCTATCAGGACATAGAGGAGCAGAAGCACTTCATTGACGAGCACCGGGTAACGCTGCCTCCGGTACGCAGGTTCTTTGCCAGGAACTTCGGTCTCTGGATCGGAAGCACAAAGGAAAAGGCCATGTACGACGAGGTCGATACGCGCCGCCAGCAGATCGTCGAGGACCGGGCGGTCATCAAGGGCAGGATCTATCCCCAGCGCCTTGCTCCTCTGTGGAACGACAGGAACAATTCTGTCGTGCGAAAGATCCGCTACATTCGGACCTATACCGTATGGTCGGTCATTCTGGCCTTCTTCACCTTCGCTTTCGTCGGCTGGGCGTGGGAGGTAAGTCTGCATCTGGTGGGAGACGGGGTCTTCATCAACCGGGGCGTCATGCACGGCCCCTGGCTTCCCATTTACGGAAGCGGCGTCGTCATGATCATGCTGGTGCTCGCCCGCTGGCGCAGGCGCCCGATCGCAGAGGCTGCGGCGATCGTCCTTCTCTGCGGCGCGGTGGAGTACGGCACCTCCTATGTCCTGGAAGCGATCAGCGGCATGCGGTGGTGGGATTATACCGGGTACTTTCTGAACCTCAACGGCAGGATCTGCGGGGAAGGCCTCACGGTATTCGCCCTCGGCGGCATGGCGGCGGTCTACCTGCTGCTTCCGATCCTGGACACCCTGTGGTCCAGGATCCGTCCGAAGGTCACGGTCGCGATCTGCACCGTGCTGGTGCTCGCGTTCTGCGCGGACCTGGTGTATACGCACAAGGTCCCCAACGTGGGAGAGGGCATCACGGACTACACGGCCTACGAAGAGGTCCAGGACCGATAATCGAACCGAATGACGCAAACCGGCGCGAACGCTCCCGAAGGAACGTCCGCGCCGGTTTTTTCTGCGGGTCTCATCCGTTTGCCTTCTCCTCCGGCGTCAGTCCGTCCGGCGTCATGCGGAAGATCCTATCGCATACCTCGGCAATGAATTTCCGGTCGTGGGACACGCTGACGATCGCCCCGGGAAACCCGCGGAGGATCTCCCGGACCTCCGGTCCGGAAAGCGGCGAAAGATTGCGCGTCGGCTCATCCAGGATCAGCACGTCGGCCTCGGTCAGGCTGATTTTCAGAAGCAGCAGCTTCGCCTTCTGCCCGCCGGACAGCTCGCGGATGGGATGGAACATCTCCTGCGCCGTGTATTTCATGGAGCCGAGGAAGGTCCTGGCCGTCGTCACCTCCTCCTTCTCCCCGGAAGGGGCGAGATACTCCACCGGCGTCCGGTCGTACGGCAGCACCTCCTCATAATCCTGCGGCATGTAGAAGGCCCTTACGTCCGTCCTGGCGCACAGTTCCCCGGCGATCGTACGGATCAGCGTCGTCTTTCCGCTGCCGTTGCTGCCGACGATGCAGATCTTTTCCGGGCCGCGCAGATTCAGCGCTATGTTCCGGGCCAGAAGCTGCCCGGAAGGCGAACGCAGTTCAGGGAGGGACAGCTCCAGTACCGTCTTCCCCGCGGGCATGGCTTTCTGACGGCCGAACCGGATGTCGATGGCGGATTCCTCTTCCGGAAAGTCCGTCATCTCTCCGTGCTCCCTTTCGTATCTTCTCTCCATGGAGCGGACCGCTTTCATCTTCTTTTTCAGCAGCCGGCCGCCATGGGGGTCCTGACGGCTCACGTTCCTCTGGCTCTGTTCGACGGCCTGCTCGATGCGCCGGAACCGTTCCAGCGCCTTCCTTTCTTCCCTGCGTTCGCTCACGGCCTCCTGTTCCTGCTTGTCGAAGGCTCTGCGCCTCTCTTCCGCGAAGGTCCGATAGGGCACGTTCGCGACCGTCACTCTGGGAAGCGTCTTTTTCCTCAGATGCTCGATCAGCACGACGCGGTTGGCCGTACGCTCGATCAGCGTCTCGTCGTGGGAGATGTACAGGACCGCACCCGGAAAGCCGGCGATCCGTTCCTCCAGCCACGAAAGCGTATCCAGGTCGATGTCGTTGGACGGCTCGTCCAGCAGAAGCACGTCCGGATCTGCCAGAAGTACGCCTGCCATCTGGAGCTTTACCCGCTCCCCTCCGGAAAGCGTACCCATTTTCTGGTCGGACCAGAACGCGTCGTCCGCGATCCGGAGCTCCGCGGAAAGCTTCCGAAGTTCCGCGGAGGACGCGTCGTGAAACGCCGGCAGGCCGGAGAAGTACTCCCAGACCGTCTTCTCCCTCTCCTGCTCCGCCAGCTCCTGCGGAAGATACCCCAGCAATTCCCCCTGCGTGGTCCGGGTCCCCTCCGCTTCGGCGTATTCCTCCACGAGGCGGGGATCGAAGATCCATTTCAGCAGCGTGGATTTTCCGTTGCCCTCTTCGCCGATCAGCACGGCCTTGTCCCCTTTGTTCAGCTGGAAGCTGAAATCCCGGAGGATCGTACGCAGATCCCTTCTGTGCAGGATCGTCAGGCCCTCGATCTTGACCATAAAAAAACACCTCTCTCTGACATGCGCAGACGAAAGAAGTCTGTCAGAGCGAGGCGGCCTTGCGGCCTGCTCGGGCCCGGGTCCGGATCCGATGAACCGGCCCACGCCGGATGCCCGGAGCTCCCGTTGAACCGGACAGACTTCCCTCCCGTCCACGCAAACCGACCATGGGAAGCCTTCCCGCCTCTCCATGGCTCACTGAGTTCACGCGTATCGAAGAAAGTCATCCGATTCTCATGGTCACACCGTCACAGGGCGTCCTGTGCCTTTCCGTATTTTCAGATCAAGGATACCACAGGCTCCGCCGTTCTTCAATCCCGGTTCCTGAAGGGGAAGCGGTCTGCAGAAAACCGCTTCCCCCTTCCCGTGGATCACCAGCGGGTCCCCAGTTCCATCGCCGCGTTGAACGCCAGCCGGTTGGCCTCGTAGATGTTCTTCGCGGCCAGGCAGTCGCCCACCTGGTAAAACGCCGGTGCCGCCTGCGCAAACGCCGCCGCCTCTTTCTGGCGGCCCTTCATCCCCGCGGCCAGGACCACATGATCGGCCGGGAAGAACACTTCCCCATCGGGCCCCTGACAGGTCACCCCGTCGGAGCTGATCTTCAGCGCTTTCGTCGACGTGTGCGTTTCAAGCCCGTTGCGTCTGAGCTCCGCCTTCACGCCCATTTCATGGATCCTGTTTTCGCCGCAGTTCAGCTTCTCCGCCATTTCGACCACGGCGACGTCCTTGCCCATGTTCTTCAGATAGATCCCAAGCTCGATCCCGACCAGGCCACCGCCCAGGATCACGGTCCTCCCGTCCAGTTCGTCCGTATGGGTGTAGGCGTATTCCGCGTGCATCACGTTATCGCCGTCCACGCCGGGGATCGGCGGAGTCACCGGATCCGCGCCGATCGCGGCGATAATCGCGTCGGGTCTCATCTCCTCCGCCTGCTCCGGAGTGAGGGCGGTGTTCAGAAGCACTTCGACCCCGGCCTCCTGCACGCGGCGGATCTGGTTTTCGATGTATTCGTGCAGATGGATCTTGAACGGCACCTCCGCCTCACACAGAAGGATGCCGCCGAGACGTCCGCTCTTTTCCGCCAGCGTTACGCTGTGCCCGCGCCGGGCCGCCGTCAGCGCCGCCTGCAGGCCTGCAATGCCGCCGCCCAGCACCAGCACCTTCTTCGGGTGCGCGACCTTCAGAGGTTCTGTGGCATACTCGTGCTCACGTCCGATCTCCGGATTGATCGCGCAGGCGTACTGACCCGTGTTCATGAGATGGGAAAAGCACCAGCTGCACCGCAGACACTTGTTGATGTCCTTCTCATTTCCCGTCCGCGCCTTCAGCGGAAGATCGGGATCCGCGACCAGGCTGCGGGCCATGTTCACGATGTCCGCCTTTCCGCTGGCAATGATCTCTTCCATCAGGGCCGGGTCGGAAAGCGCGCCTACGGTACCGACCTTGCTGTATCTGATGTGCGGCTTGATGGCGGCGGCGTATTTCACGTTTACGCCGTCCGGCAGGAACATGCTGGGCGTCATGACGGTGAAGGCCTCGTCAAAGGTCGCGTGTCCCACGGAAACGTGGATGATGTCGGGATAGCCGTCCACCGATTTCGCGATCTCTATGCCCGTTTCGACGCCGTATCCGTCTTCCGTTCCCTCGCCGCCCGAGATCCGCAGTTCGACCACAAGGCCGGGCACCTGCTCATGGATGCCCTTGCAGATCTCACGGACGATGCGCGCCCGGTTCTCCGGACTTCCGCCCCATCGGTCCGTGCGGGTGTTGAACAGCGGGGACATGAACTCGCCCAGCAGCCAGCCGTGCCCTCCGTGGACGGTCACCATGCCGAACCCGCAGCGCTTGGCCCACTTTGCGTGTTCGATGAACGCGTCGATCGTCGAAACGATCTGTTCTTCCGTCATGGGAAGCACATGGAAGCCGTCGTATTCCCCCTCGACCGGCCCGTAGATCGGATGTCCCTCCATGG
This sequence comes from Oscillospiraceae bacterium, assembly GCA_017519975.1. GTDB lineage: Bacteria > Bacillota > Clostridia > Oscillospirales > Oscillospiraceae > Alloscillospira. The sequence continues at coordinate 18,070 of JAFWRM010000014.1, forward strand.
CGGACTGCTGCGCAAACGCGCCGCTGTGCTGCAGTTCGACGGAAGGCACCGCCCCATGGCGGCTTATGGCGTTCGTATAATACCGGAACCACGCCAGCCCGTGACCGCTTTTCAGGTTTACGCGGTTATCTCCCCAGTTCATGCCGGAGACCGGATCCACGTTGCGCACGCCCATGCAGGTGGTAGCCGCTCCGCCGATGGCCTTCCGTTCGTAATACACCGTGACCTCCGGGGTCGGGCACTGTTCCGTATCCAGATACGAGGATCCCTGCGGCGAGGCAAAGATGCGGTTCCGGAACACCGTGTTCCCGATGATCAGCGGTTCAAAAAGATGTGGAAATTTCAAAACGCTCATGGTCATTCTCCTTTAGCCTGCTGCGATCAGCGCCGCGGCTTCAGCATTTCAGAAAACTTTTTCATAATGTCCGGAACGGCGATCCCCTGCGGACAGATTTCCGTACAGGCGCCGCATCCCACACAGCGTCCGGGATCCATGGCACTGTCGGACGCCGGGTCGTAGCGCGCCATGAAATCGTCGTTTTTCACCGCGTTGTACGCAGTGATGATCCTGGGGATCTCCAGCTGCATGGGGCAGCCCTCCGTGCAGTAACGGCACCCGGTACAGGGCACCAGATCCATCATGGCTTCCGCTACCTCCTGCAGCAGAGCGGCTTCCCCGTCGCTCAGAGGATCGGGCCCGGCGAAGGTCTCGACGTTTTCCCGGATCTGATCCAGCGTGGACATTCCGGACAGGACCACCGCCACTTCGGGCAGGCCCTGGAGCCATCGCAGCGCCCAGCGGGCGGCGGAGTCCTCCGGGCGCAGCGCGCGGAGCCTGTTCATCTGCCGCTCCGGCAGCCGGGCCAGCCGGCCGCCTCGCACGCCCTCCATGACCACCACCTTCAGGCCGTGCTTCCTGATGACCTCGTACTTGCCCTTGGCGTCCTGAAGCGTCCAGTCAAGATAGTTCAGCTGTATCTGAACGAAATCGAACACGCCCTCATGCCTGGTCAGGAAATCGTCGATGGTCGCCGCCGAGGAAGCGTGGGTGCTGAACCCCAGATGGCGGATCTTCCCCTCGTCCTTTTTCCGCTTCACGAAATCCACCACGCCCAGTTCCGGGTCGTCATATACGGCAAGGGACTTCTCGTTGACGTTGTGCAGCAGATAGAAGTCGAAGAATTCCACCTGGCACTTGCTGAGCTGCTCCTCGAAAACGCCCTCCACGGTGCTGTCCGGCCAGCCGGCCAGCCCCGCGGTAAAGCCTACGACCCCGTTTTCTTTTTTTACCATCATGTGACCGGGGAATTTGCTGGCAAGAAGAAAGCTGTCCCGGGGATATTTCTTCAGCGCCTCACCGATGAAACGCTCGGATTCGCCGCCGTGGTAGCGGTACGCCGTGTCATAGTAGTTGATGCCATGGTTCATGGCATAGTCGATGATCTCCTGTGCCTTTTTCCTGTCGACGTTTTTCTCGACGCCGTCGAAGGTCGGGAGCCGCATGTTGCCCATTCCCAGGGCGGAGACCTTCTCTCCCGCGATTTCTCTGTAGTACATATGCTGCCTCCATATCCCCTGATGCCCTTCTTCCCGGACCCCGGCCGGATCCGTCGGTTCCGGAGCTTCGATAACCGGTCCTTATCCGAACCTCTGTCAGTACAGCGGGTATTTCTCGCAGAGTTCGTCCACGGTAGACAGTATCTCGCCGCGGCTCATCTCGAAGTCGAAGATCGCCTTCAGGATCAGGTCGCCGACGATCTTCATCTCGTCCTCCTTGAATCCTCTCGTCGTTACGGCAGGCGTACCGATACGTACGCCGGAAGTCTCGGAAGGCGGACGCTTGTCCCCCGGGATCGCGTTCTTGTTCACCGTGATATGTACGCGGTCCAGCCTGTCCTCAAGTTCCTGCCCGCTCATGCCGAGTTTTCTCAGATCCAGGATCATCAGATGATTGTCCGTTCCTCCGCTGACCAGATCGATCCCGCCTGCCGTCAGTGTTTCAGCCAGCGTTTTTGCGTTTTTCACGATCTGCGCCTGATAGGTCTTGAATTCCGGATTCAGCGCCTCTCCCATGGCTACGGCCTTCGCCGCGATGATGTGCATGAGGGGCCCGCCCTGAGTTCCCGGGAACATGGCGCGGTCAATCTTTCTTGCGATCTCCTCATTGTTCGTCAGAATGATCCCGCCGCGCGGCCCGCGCATGGTCTTGTGCGTGGTCGTCGTGACCACGTCCGCACAGGGCACGGGGCTCGGATGCTCACCCGCCGCGACAAGGCCGGCAATGTGAGCCATATCGACCATCAGGTATGCTCCCACTCCGTGTGCGATCTCCGCGAACCGCTTGAAGTCGATGATGCGCGGATATGCCGAGGCTCCGGCAATGATCATTTTCGGCTTGTTCTCCTCCGCGATCCGTTCCACTTCGTCGTAGTTGATATAGCCGGTTTCCGGATCTACACCGTAAAACACGGAATGATACAACTTCCCGGAAAAGCTGGCTTTGCTGCCGTGCGTCAGATGCCCGCCGGTGGACAGATCCATGCCCATGACCGTGTCGCCCGGGCTGCAGAGGGCAAGATATACGCAGAAATTAGCCTGCGATCCGCTGTGCGCCTGCACGTTGGCGTATTTTGCCCCGAACACCTCTTTTGCCCGGTCTATGCAGATCCTCTCCGCCATGTCCACGTATTCGCAGCCGCCGTAATACCGGTGCCCCGGGTATCCCTCCGCATACTTGTTCGTAAGCACGCTGCCCATAGTCGCCATAACTTCCGGACTGACGATGTTTTCCGAGGCGATCAGCTCCAGATTGTTCTGCTGGCGCTTCAGTTCCAGGGAAAGCACGCGGGCGATCTTCGGATCTTTCTGTTCGACCAGTCTTATGTTTTCGTTTAACATTTCGCACCTCATCTCCATGGGTGTCCGCTTTCCGGCGGACTCCGATCGTATTCACAGAACGGTTTTCCGTCCGATTTTCCTCGCATTTTTATTCACGGACGCCTCTGCTCTTTTTATTGTACAATAGAGCGCGGACGGGAACAAGCGTCATTGGAAAAGTTGGTGGAATCGCGGGATAACAGAATACGGAAAAAGGGGCTGCAGCAAAACAGGAGACCCGGGTGACTGAAAACAGTCGCCTCGGTCTCCTGTGCCTTTTCCCTGTCGACGTTTTTCTCGACGCCGTCGAAGGTCGGAAGAGGCATGTTGCCCATCCCCAGGGCGGAGCCCTTTACTCCCGCGGTTTCCCCTGAGTATATGTGACCCCTCCCTGCATGATCCTCTTGTTACAGAAGCTCTACCTTTCCGCTTTCCAGCCGGTAGATCGCTCCTCTTACTTCCACGCCCATCTCTTCCAGCCGTTTCATTGCCGCGTTTTCCGCGATCCGGCGGACGCTGTTTTTTACGTTCAGACAGGAAGCCGTGTATTCGTCGGTCTCCCCGCCGACCGCTTTCTGTATCTCGTCTGTGATCGAAAGGATCTCGTCCTCGGCTTCATGCTGAAGCGCCGCCCCCACGGCTCCGCAGTGATCATGCCCCAGGACCAGCACCAGCCGGCATCCCAGGTGCCCTGCCGCGTATTCGACGCTGCCGAGCTGATGCGTTCCCACGACATTTCCCGCCACACGGATCACGAACAGGTCGCCGATCCCTGCGGAAAATATCGCTTCCGGGATCTCTCTTGAATCGGAGCAGCAGAGAACGACGGCGTAAGGATGCTGCCCCTCTCTGGCGGTGAGAACACGCACCTTCTCCGAAACGTCGCCGGTGTACTTGCCCGCCTCGACGTAGCGCCGGTTTCCTTCCATCAGCTTTTCAAATGCTTCCGATGCAGTCACTTTTCATCACGTCCATTTCTCATTTTTGGTTTTCCTTTGAGTTCCTTCCTTCTCTGACAGCTATCATAGCATTAAACGGAAGATATTTAAAGCCTTCTTCGCCCGCGATGGGAACCGCCTGAAAAAGGCAGACGTCCTGTGCCGCAGCTAAGGCTGCGGTACAGGACGTTTGATTTTTCCATGAGTTTTTCTGTCCGGTCACAGGGCATACCGGACAGCTTGCTGACAACAGCAGAAGAGACCTTCCGAGCGAAGCCGTCCTCCGCGTCCCTAGCTTCGCAGCAGGAAGTACAGATTCAGGCCGATCGCGATCGCCGCAATTCCGATCAAAACGGCGTATACCGTTCGGACCGTCCTGGATTCCGTCCTTCGAATACAGAATGCGAGCCAGAGGATCCACGCCCCGCAGGCGGCGAAAGCAAGCCAGCTCCTCGAAAAAACCGCCGCCAGGAAAAACAGCACGTTGACGACCTTCATGCCGTTGTCTGAACTTATCACATCCAGTATTTTCCTCATGCCGTTCACCTTTCTTTCCGGATCATGGCAGCGACAGCCGCCAGCGTGACCGGTACTTCTGACTTCTTTATACTAATCATTTTGAGTATCCTGTACCTCACTTTCCGGGAACATGGAATCAGTAACTGGATCTGATGGATAGCCGATCATTCCCCCGAAGCCAAGAGATCGTCCAATCAGGCGTTGGAGCCGTTGACTGTAACGCTTAGGATGACGGAGGACAGCCAATCTTAGAACCATCCACCCCAGGGAAAGCAGGGTCAATCCACCTAACAGGCACAGAATCAGTGGCAATTCAGATCGATCCTCGCCCCACCTTCCACCTTTGATTATCAGAAAAACCATCGTTCCTATGAAGATTACAGGCAACAGAATTGTTGAAACGAATTCAAGCCTGCCATTGGGAATGTGATGCCGGTAAGGGTCCGTTTTAGAATAATCCACTCGTTTCCATTTCTCCCGTGGAACATTTCGGGAGAGGATGATCAAAAACTCTCTATAGCCGATCTGACTCGGAGAAATTGAGAAATGCCATTTCCCGCAGTGGACAACAACTTCATAGCCTCGTTTCTCATACGATCCTCGTTGATAGCTTCCACGATAAATCCTGGTAATCTCTGTAAAACTGCGGCGTCGAGTTATTCCAAACAGATTACTTTGAATTAATCCGGCTGAATCATATTGAACCCAAAGATTCATATAGACAAGCTGCAGAAACCATCCAATGGGTTGAAACAACATAAACAAATACGCGTTTTTTCCCTGTTCTGCATACTCTGCAACAACCATAAAACCACAGAAAATGACAAACAATACCCCTATGCCGGCATAGACAAACGGAAGCGATATTTCCTGTTTTCTCTGCGGGAATCGTCGTTTATTCCATGTGACGACACATAAAACAGAGAGGCACAAGGAAATGGCGCAGAGGCAGATGGCGAGGTATTTCATTCTACACACATCGTTCTTTCTGCTTGTTCAGAATAGCAGCGATACGTTCGACCGGAAAACGGTCCTCCATATCGATCAATTCAAACAGCCCCGGCAGCGTGTCTTCCCCTATGATCTCCAAAAGCTCAGGAACCGCTCTCCGATCCAGCATGATCTTCCCTTGTCCGGCCCAGTGGCGGTTGCTCTCCCGCTTCTTGACACCGGAGATCCAGTACTCTTCTCCTGTTTCGACGTCATAGTAATTCCCTGATATCCCGTTTCCACGTTGAAAGGCATGGTCGTTGAAATATATCGTTTTCCCGCTTTTTGATCGTTTCACATACCCGATCCAGGCGGGACCGTTGTCCGCAAATCCGGTCTTCAGTTCAACATACATCAGATCGTGGATCATGACTTATCCCCCCAGGAAACGTCTCCCGCTCACTGTTGTTTCCTGTAATCCCAGGTATTCTTCAAGACATTCAGTGTGATGCCATTGATAACCGCGGTCTGATCGTCGATCCATTCGATTGCCGCGTCACTGCAATGGTAATTCCAGTAGATATTCCTGCTGCTTCCCGTTTCATTATCTTTCACCGTGCACAGGACGGCGTAGTCCACCGTCGCACCTCCGTTATTCAGATAAGCAATGATTGTGTATCGGCCGCTGGGGGAAGAGCATTCCCGTATGACCTCCTGCCCTCTGATCCGCTGCAGATCCGGTACGCAGCCACAGAGCAGGAGCGCAAGTAAGAGGCATAGTAAAATGACAGAAAGCTTTTTCATTGATATCCGCCTGTTTCATAATCTATAGGGAGGGAATATTTTACTATTCCGGCCGTATCCTTTCATCCTGATTCTTTCACGGGGCCCTCCAGTCTTTTCCCGCATGGCCCGCAATACTTACCTGCCTTTCCTCCCACATGCTTTCCACGATGCGGGCACTTTGTGAACAAACAGTCAAATCTTATCATACTGTGCCTTGCGTTCTTTTACTATACAGATTGCATCTCTGACTTCTTTCAAATCATCAATACATCCTTGGCACTGAGAGAACCAAACGCTATGAGCATTCTCATTTTTGCGCTTTGCAGGCGGTTCATTCGCTCTCAATTCTGCTAAATGCTTTTCGATTCGCTCTATTATATCATAGCGCTTCTGCAAAGGGAACATATTGTAGCCCTCCGCAATCTCATAGTCCTTTCAATGTACTCAATAGCATCCTCAATTGTCTTTACCCAGTTCATCTGGTCACCTCCAACTTGATTGTGACATCAGTATAGCGTTCCCGCGCGGAAGCTTCCCGACAATAACTGCTTTCTTTTGTCCTTTTAAGAAATCGTTTCGTTCCTGGCATCCTTTTTATAAAGCAGGAAGAAAGCACCGCAGAATGTTAATACTCCGAATACTGCAATTATTCCTTCAAGAGCCCATACAGGCAACTTCCATACTCCTACAGTGGTTAATCCTGCAATAAAATCCATCGCTGTATGTATGAGGATTGCCAACGGATACAGCCATAATCTACCCTTATCCTTGCAGGCATAAAACACGATTATTGATGCTCCAATATGGAACAACACCGCAAAAGCTCTTTCTACAATGCTCAAAGTAAGATTAGCAAAAGAGAATGAGGCAATCCCACTTGCCACAGTCACCAATGAATCAACCTGATCAGGAGCTTGTGCCATCACCTGATCCACAACAGTTCCAAACGTTCCAGCATTGATCATTACCGCATACGCAATATAGGTTGCGTATGTAACTCCCATCAAATACATCACTTCAAAGCCGCCATGCCCGATGCCATGTGAAATGGAGGTCTCTCTGTTTTTTCTTTTCTTAAGGACCGTCATATAAGCTACAAGCCGCCCTGTTTCTTCAAAGACTCCGGGAAAAAGACCTACAATAAACGCCCATAAAACCGGTCTTGCGCTTAAGAATCGACTGATTCCTGTGTTTGCAAGCCCCATCTGCGTTGGCGCAATTAGCACGGCTTGTAGCGGCTTTTCCAAAATAACCGCAAACAAAAGAAATGTTGCCGCGCCGACCAGGACAGTTGTAAATCTCTCTTTCTTCTTTATCGTCCATATGATCGCAATCACAAGCGGCACAACGATCATCAAGATAGTTCCCAGCACAAGAAGTCCTATCTGCGCAGAACCAATTTCAGCAAACTCTGTCATATCAATCTTTTCCGCCCTTTTCGGTTTCAATTTCCTGCACATATACCTTATGCGCATAAACAAGAGTCACCACAGCGGCCAATATCAAAGCTCCTGCCGCAGCCATAGCCGCACCGAATGAATTTTTAAGAATCACAGTCATAATGATCGTAACTACTCCGGCAAGCATAATCGCTAAAGCGCCAAACCGATTGCTCTTTCTCCATGTATTATCGTTATACATACTCCAGCTTACTCTGACTCCAACGGTGCTGTTGATCCGTGTCTTCGTCATGAAGTTTCCAAGTATGATAAAGATAATGCCCATCAATATCACAGATACCTTACCAATATCGACCGACCACGTAGTCGCCCCGGATACTGCCTCATTATATGCACCATACAGAATAAATCCCTGCATCACGGTATACATCGCTGCCATACAAAGACCAACGATACCAAGCACCTTGGCGTTTGAGCTTGCACCGGCACTTTCCTTTCCATCAGTCTCTCTAAGGGCTTTCTTATCATAATATCTGATAAACAAAGTCCAGAATAATGACATCACCAGAATGATCACCGGAAAGATCAGGTTCTCATACTTGGAACCCCATCTGTCAATGTTTCCAACAGCGTCATAATGCATAGGTACCTGATCCGGCATAAACTGAAGAACTATTGCCGTTCCCGCTAATGCAATAAACGAAATGATCCACATCGCCCTTTTCATCACTTGTCACCTCCAAATTGTCCTATCCACAAGATCAATTCATCGAAAACGGATGTATTGATCTCGTAGTAGATATAGTTCTTCTGCTTGTACTCCATGATCAGGTCAGCACCTTTAAGCAGTTTCAGGTGATAAGACAATGCCGCCGGGGTTACCCCCAGCTGTTCCGCAATTTCCCCGGCATTCATCCGACCATTTTTCAACATTACGAGTATGTCTCTGCGCTGTTTATCCGCCAGCACCTTGAAAATATTCGTGTCGCTCATCGTACACACTCACTCTCGAAACTATTTCAAAATAATTTTAAATACCATGGCAAGTATAGATTGGCAGTATTGTTTTGTCAATCACTATTTCAAAAATTTTTTAAATCCCTTCCAAGCAAGGGGCACCTCTGATAATATTCGTCGATTACCCCCTGTTGTTTTAATCTTGGAACTTCCAATTTGGGCAAGTGTACCCGCCCTCCATTCGTTAACGTCTGATAAACAAAAAGAAAAAGGCTATCTGAATCCACCTGGAATCAGATAGCCTTTTGTTCTTTAGAATAATCAGTTTTAGATTATTGTAATACAGAACTGTTGCAATAAGAGGATTCCGTATCATAGAGCCCTGCTCGCCGCTGGCAAACATCTTTGGATCGGTACCTGCCAGCGGCCCCGGATTGTAAATATGGATCTTTGAAGGTGTCAGGTATATCTCGTTTGAAGAGGATTTGCTGACTTTCATATGGGCAAAGCTGTTGACGATGATCTCTCTGAACGCCTCCACCGGGACTTCCGGCGTTTCGACTCTTTCAAGACCAACTATTTCAGCTCGCCAGCGGATATTGTTGGACACATATTTGACAGCTTCATTGATGCATTCAAATATATTTCCCCGGAATTGCTTCAGATCACTAAAGCGAACTCTTTCATCCGTAGGATATGTCGCGAGTTTCAGTAAAAGTGGCTTCTTATCTGAAAACAGATAATACCCGGCATTATTCAAATGATTTCCGCTAAGCAGATTCAGCTTCCGCAGCGTGGTTTCTGCATCCCTGTACAGGAAATTGATTCTTCCGCATTCATTGCCCCTGTTGACATAGTCAATCAGAAGCGTTTCATCTGACCTTTCTTTGTTTATCAGCGCCAGCGGAAATGCCCCACGATCGCTTGGTCTGTATACTCCATCCGGTCTTCGATGTATTCCGTCTGGTCCTCTCTCCCGTGATGGAGCAGGAGCGGGATCCCCTTGTAATTCCGCTCTGCCGCGACAAATCCGATATGCTTCTCGAACACCACGATGTCCCCGGGCTGCCACTGCGAGATATCATTGTAATCGGTCGTCAGAGACTCCGCCGCGTATTTCGAGAAGAAAACCAGCTGGTTTTCCACGCGGCGGAAATCGATATACTGATCGTCCGCGTTGGGATAGTCCTCCGGATGATTCCGGATATCCTCGTTGATCATCTCCATCAGATCGTATCCGGCGCCCAGGAATCCGAAGGCGATCACATCAGTGCACACGCCCCGGTCGTCCGGCGCGTACCCCACCTGATCGTAGTACTCGCTCACATAGGCCGGCTTTCCCGCGACGTACGCCAGCGCGCTCTCATAGATATCGGTCTGATCGTCGATCCCGTCACCGTCTTCGTCGGAAGAACTGACATAGTCCCCTATCCCGAAATCTTCTCTGGTATAGGAGGCGCTCAGGATCTGCGCAACAGCTTCCTCCGTCGGGAGCAGGCGCGCCTTCACCGCTTTGCTGGTCGTCAGCGAGTCGAGTTCTGTCTGAGAGATCGCAGCAGTCCCGGCATCCGCGTGCCTGAGAAGCAGCCTCGGCACGAACAGGCCCGCCGCCACGCACAGGATCACGACCGCAACGGACAGGCGCCATGGGACCGACCGGCTCATCTTCCGCACGGCGGGAGAACCGCCTTTCCTCCGCATGGATCTGATAACATAACAGACTGACGCGAGCAGAGCTACGGCAACGGGGATCAGAATCAGGCGGCTTACGGTATCCGCCTGCCTTTCCGCTGACTCATAGACGGAGGTCACATCATACAGAGTCGTGAGCGACAGTCCTGCGTTCCCGGTCCCTGCGGAACTGTCGAGCCGCAGATCGTAGGTATCCTTTCCGGAAGCAGTTGTCTTTACGACCGTGTGATTCAGCGTTTCCGTATCCGGTTCCGTCCGCGTCTCTTCGGGCACGGGGTCCTCGGATGAGAACAGCACCGTCCCGCTGCCCGTCCCGCGAACGACGGCCCGGACAGAGGCATCCGAGCATGCGAACTCCGCCAGCCGTCTCAGCAGAGGTCCGCTCAGATATGAGCGGCTGCCGTCCTGCGTTTCCACGGAGAGCCTTTCCGCCGCTTCCCGGAGTTCCGTATGATACGCTTTATGAACGCCGCCGGCTTCCTCCGTTCTTTCCCCGATGGCCTTCCGAAGACGGTTTGCGGGTATACGCGCACTGACAAGAAGGAGCAGTACGGTCAGAATGAACAGCAGGACCGCAAAAACGGTCAGAAAAAATCTCAGCCGCCGCAAAAACAGATTCTGTTCAATCGTACGCATCGCTTCACCTCATAGAGTGTGCAAAAAACGGGAGACTATTAACCCCTGGATTTCTTAAAATGCTCCATTAATACTGCTTTTTTCAACCGAAAAGAATAATCTCTTCAATTGTCACCTTATTGATAACTGAAACAAATTCTTTAGGGATAGGTAGGAAGACGGCTGAATCAATCATATCTTCTGAGTATCCTTCAAGTTTTTCAGGTCCCCATTTACATGTGACCCTCAATTCTTTGCCGCACAACTCCAGAGAACTGATATATGCGGACCATGTGGAACTTGTCTGAGGCAATTGAACGACAACTATAGATTCCTCCGAAAATGGGAACTGTGAATATAAATCACACAAAGTGTCTATTGACATTGTTTCCTTTGAATAATCGGTGTCTCCGCCTACATACTCTTCAGCTTTTTCAGGGAGATTCTTTAATATCTCCTGCAACTGATTCAACGAATCAATGACCAGATAATTCTTAGTTAACTCATCATAATCTATTGTATTCGCTATGAGTAAATTCCTGTAATACAAGATTCTTATCATACTCGCAGGGAGGCTCTGCAGATCAAGTTCGGATTCTGTCTCACTCTTTTCCAGTTTTGTTTCTTTTGAATCAATGATATTAATA
>JAFWRM010000015.1 GCA_017519975.1 Oscillospiraceae bacterium
AGACTGCTTTTTCCAGATGCAGCAGCCGGAGAGGTAGAAGCCTGCATCGGCAAAAGCCCTGCGGAAGTTCAGACCTTCGGTGTCCGCATGGAACACATAGATGGAAGCATCGCCGGTCATGACGGCCTCCATATTGGTGAAAGCGTCGAGCAGGAACTGATAGAATGCGTCGTTTGCCATGTTGTCGTTCTTAATCTTCCCAGCAGAGCCTTCATAGTTCACATTGTACGGCGGGTCCGTGATCACGAGGTTGGCCTTGACGTCGCCCATCAGAGCATCGTAGGTTTCCTTCTTTGTGGAATCGCCGCAAACCAGACGGTGCCGACCGAGCGTCCAAATGTCGCCAGCCTTGGTGAAGGTGGGCTTTTTCAGCTCCTCATCCACATCAAAATTATCGTCGTGAATGCCGTCCTTCAAGCTGCCCTTGAAAAGGTCGTCAATCTCGGCAGGGTCAAAACCGGTGAGGGAAACATCAAAGTCCTCGCCCTGCAGGTCAGCGATCAGCAGGGCCAGCTTGTCCTTGTCCCAATCGCCGCTGATCTTGTTCAGGGCGATGTTGAGAGCTTTTTCCTTGGCGTCGTCCATTTCAACGACCACACAGTCAACCTCTGCGATGCCAAGGTCGATGAGGACCTTGAGCCTCTGGTGCCCACCGACAACACGACCGGTCGTCTTATTCCAGATGACCGGTTCGACATAACCGAACTCCTCGATGGAGCGTTTCAGTTTTTCGTATTCCTCGTCACCGGGTTTCAGGTCCTTGCGAGGGTTGTATTCGGCAGGAAGCAGCTCTACCGTTTTCTTTTTCTCAATCAGCATATAAGACCCCACTCAGCGAACTTCTCAAAACCGCCGATGCGGTCGATGAAGGCCCTCGCTGTTTCTACGATTCTCTCGTAAGGAATACCGTCCACAGCATCGTCACCGATGGCACAGACAAGCTCGACCGGCGCACCGTTTTCCTGCGCCTTGAGCCATGCGTAGATGTTGACGCTGACGTCGGCTTTGGAGAGGTCCTTGCCGTGCAGACCACCGCCGGTCACAGAGTCGCCCATGTCAGAGCCGAGCTTCCGGTTGGTTGCACCGGAGTCAACGTCTGTGCCGCCAGTCCAGTCACCGAGCGGATTGATCTCAGCATCCGGAAAGACTTCATGAAGAAGGCTGGCCTTGGCGTTGCTCTGGCAGAGGATCAGACGGTCGCCGTCCAGAATGTATTTGCCGTCGCTGCCGTAGGTTTCATAGAGCTGCTTGGCAATGGCGGTGAGCTTTTTCTGCTCGTCAGTCACCGGGACGCCTTTGAAGATGCCGTTGTCGCCGCAGTGGATGCCGTCGATCTGATTGTCGGCCAGATGCTCGTCCTGCGAAAACTCACGGTAGTCCACCGGCAGATTCCCGGCGATACGGGAAACAGCAGCCTCTACCTCATCGGGAGAAAGGGCCACCGAGGTTTCGGTGATAATATGACAGATGCCGTGGCCGATCAGGACCTCGACAGCGATCTTCGGATTATTCTCTTTTTGATACGCAAGGTCGACAAGAGCACCGGCGATGCGGTCGGCCACCTTGTCGGGATGCGCCGGGTTTACTTTTTCAAACATATCAGTTTCCTTTCCGAGCGGTGAGCAGCCGCTCCATCAAATCATCTTGTGGATTTCTGCCGCCGTACTCCACGGCACAGTTTTCTTTCACGATCTGGTAAATCTGATACCAGACCTGATTGACCTGCTTCATGTAGGTCTGGCTCATTGCAACATACGGTGAAGCGATGGCATTTCCGGTGGTGGGATGCTTGGCCAGAAAGCCGAACTCGGATATCGCTTCCTCGCACTGAATCCATCGGGAGACTGACATGGCGTACTGCTCAATCAGCTGGTTGTTTACTAACATTTCACAGCCACGAGCCTTGAGCCAGTTCCAAGTATCCCGGTATACCTCCTCGGCACACAGGTCTTTGCCGTTCTTCTGAGCGGCTTTCAAGTATTCTTTGACCGGAGGAACATCCGCTCCTTCGATTTCTGCCGGTTCCGGGAGCACCATCGCACCGTTCAACCTGCCGTCAGCGATTTTATCGGCCAGAGCCTTGGACTTTCTCCCGGCACCGACACGCTGACCGCCTCTCATAGTTCCGTCTTTTGCCACACATTTCACCTCGCTTTCCGGGCTGGGGGTTAATACCCCGTTTGATTTCTGATTTTTGCGCTCGTGACCCCACGCCGCTGTCCGCATAGGAAAGGCGTAGAGATTTGACCCGCCCCACGGTCACCGGTCACCGAGCTCGTGATGGATCTTCGTGTGGCACGACTGGCACAGGCTCATCAGGTTGCTGGCCTCGTGTGTGCCGCCTTGAGAAATAGGAAGAATATGATGAACTTCCTCAACCGGTGTTAACCGGCCTTCCTTGAGGCACTGCTCACACAGAGGGTGGGCCGCTGCGTACCTGTCACGGATGCGCTTCCAAGCCCTGCCGTATTTGCGATTGACGTCCGGGCTACGCTCGTACTTATTGTAACGGTCCCGGTCCAGCTTCTCATGCTCCGGACAGAAGCGTTTGTCGGTGAGCCTTGGGCAGCCGGGGTAAGCGCAGGGCTTCTTTGGGCTCCTTGGCACATAATCACCTCCGTTTCCTGAAGATCTCACGGAGCTTGTATTTGATGATGTACCAGCACTGTTCCAATGCACTGACTTTTCTGTATCCCATTGATTACCTCCGTTTCGCTGCATAACAAAAGCCCTGCGGGAGAGGGGCTCCCACAAGGCTTCCGTAGGTTTTACTTTGTCCATCATACTCAGGATGGCATTCCCGAAGAACAGCCCCAGCTCACGTTCCTTGGAATTGTTATCATCAAGGAACTGCGGGAACAGCAGGTGCGGTGCGATGGGAATGTATCCTGCCTCCACCGCAAAACGACTGTAGCGTCTGGCGGCAGCGGTGTTGTTTTCAATGTCTCCGGCATACGGGCTGCAGATATATACGATGGGCCTGAATGCACGGAGAGCTTTTTCTTCTTTTTCAATGGCACAGAAAGCTCCGAATGCTGTGGGATCGGCATAGCCCTCTGCGTTTTTATATTCAGCCATAATGGGTACCTCCATTTCGTTAGTCTTTCTTATAAAACATGGTCTCGTAGCCATCGGCACGGAGCTTGAGCCCGTTTGCCCACGGCGGGGTCTGGCCCATCTGCTCACAGAGAACCTTCAGGTCGACGCCGGGGCTGGCTTCGATGACCAGCTCGTCATGAATGTGCATGGTGATGAAGCAGTGCGACAGGGTCCGCATGGCGTAGCAGAGAATGTCACGGGAGGTGGCTTGGACGATGTTCTCCACGAGCTTCGGCCCGTAGGTCTCCAGCCGCTCCCATTTCTTCGTGCCGCCGATGCCCTCGTAGGTGATGCACTCGCCGCCGAACTGGTTAGTGCCGAGCTTGGGCTTTACATAGGAGAGGCGTCTGCCGGACGGGAGCGTAATGAAGAGCATCCCGCTCTGGTAGCAGAACTTGACTCCGCAGACCTCGCCGTCCATGTGGTACTTCACGGCATTCATGGCAGCACGGTCAATATCCCACCAGAACTTCACGATGTTCTGGTTCGAGTTTCGCCATGCGGTGACCAGCGGTTGCAGCTCGTCTTCCGAAAGGCCCATCTCCAAGGCTCCCATCGCTTTGAGGGCTCCGACGGAACCGCCATAGCCGAGAGCGAGTTCAGCAATTTTGCCCTTTTGCCGCAAGTGGCCGTTCACGCCGTGCTTCTCAACGGGGACCTTGAACATCTGCGATGCGGAGGCGCAGTAGATATCGCCGCCTTTTTCAAAGACCTCCTGACGCCAGATTTCACCGGCGAACCACGCCAGCACTCTGGCCTCGATTGCCGAAAAGTCAGAAACGATGAACTTGTATCCCGGCTTCGGCACAAAGGCGGTGCGGATCAGCTGGGATAGCGTATCCGGCACATCTTCGTAGAGAATCTCCACGCCGTTAAAATCGCCGCAGCGGACAAGACCACGAGCCTCTGCCAGATCCGGAAGATGGTTCTGGGGCAGATTCTGCATCTGGATAATGCGTCCGGCCCACCGACCGGTCCTGTTGGCACCGTAGAACTGAAACATCCCACGAGCACGACCATCGGCGCAGACTGCCTTTTCCATCGCCTGATACTTCTTGACAGACGACTTGGCCAGCTGCTGCCGGAGAAGGAGGACTTTCTGGAGCTCTGTCGGAGCGGTTTTGAGCATTTCAGCGACTTCCTTCTTGCCGAGGGAATCCACCTCCAGCCCGTTATCCGAAAGCCACTGCTTCATCTGTTGCACAGAGTTGGGATTATCCAAAGCGGTCAGTTTTTTCATGGCAGCGGTGAGCTCCGCACGAGAGCGGGTGTCCATATCCGGATACGCTCTGGTGCTATGGGAATCACGACCTCAGTTACCTCTGGGATCAGATGGAATCTGGCTTTTCCGCGTTGGCGCAGTGGACGGTGTGTGAAAAACTGCGGGTGCTGCGGGAGAGCCTGCCGAACGAAAGGCAGCTGGCGTTTCTTCATCGGATCGACGACGTGCTTTTCTCCCACGGCGGGCTGGCGGATGTGTTCGTACGGCTTTACGTTCCGGCCAGCTTCTTCAACGTGGAGGACGCCGCGGTCGAAACGATCAACGGTCTGGGCCCCAACGTGATGTGGCAGGATCTTTCGCCCATCTGGTTCCGCCCGCAGAGCGGCGGCGAAAAGCTGTTCCGGCCCAACAATCTTCTGCAGGTAGTCGGGCATACGCCGGTGGAGCGGCTGGAGAGAAAAGGGAATCTGATCTCATGCGACGTTTTCTCCACCTACCGGAGCGGCCGGCCGATCGGAACCCAAGAATTCCTTCTGCTGGATACGGTAACGTGGGAGTTTGAAGGGGCCCGCTAAAAAGGAGAGCCATGATAACGATTGAAGAGGTCCCCATGGAGAGGCTGGATGCGTTCTGGGACGCGCACATACGGTACCTGGTGGAGGACGGCATCATCTCCGACGAGGAGGATATCGAGTACTTCACCGGGGAGGAATACCGGGGCATTCTGACTGAACACATGCGCCGTGAGACGGACCGGCATCACATGATCTGGTTCCGGCGGGACGGGGAGCGGATCGGCGCGGCCTCCTGGTGCACGTATCAGAGCGAGGACGGAAAGTGCTTCATCCTGGATTTCTGGGTGTTTCCCGCGTTCCGCGGGAACGGCACCGGGCACCGCTGCTTCGAGGTGCTGGAGGAATACACGAAGGCGGACGGGGCCACGTATTACGAGATCAATAGCGAGAAAGAGGATTCCGTGCGGTTCTGGAAGTCGCTGGGGTTCGCGGACAACGGCAGGGACGAATACGACATGCCGCTGATGGTGAGGAGATAAAGGTGAGCTGAGTTTCGACCCCCCCTGCGCGGCGCGGGCCGCGCTTCCCCCCTTTCGCAAAAGGGGGCGTGACGGGAGATCAGCGCGGGCACACAGAGGAAGAAGAAAGGAATGGAAACGGCATGAACAGAAGAAAGGTCGAAGTGACGGAGGTCGCCGGGATCATCACGAAGGCGCTGCAGAACGGCGGCGTGTACCTCAATTCCCGGGACGGGGAGAAGATCAATTCCATGGTGATCGGCTGGGGGCACGTCGGCCGGATCTGGAACCGGCCGTGCTTCATGGCCTACGTGCGCGCATGCCGCTATACGCGGGAGCTGCTGGACCGGAACCCGGAGTTCACCGTCAGCGTGCCGGTGAACGGGCAGATGAAAAGGGCCTTTCAGATCTGCGGCACGAAAAGCGGACGGGACATGGACAAGTTTGCCGAGGCGGGGCTGACGGCGGTGCCGGCGGAGGTCGTCTCCGTCCCGGCCATCCGGGAATTCCCCCTCACGCTGGAGTGCCGGGTGATGTACCGGCAGGAGCAGGCGGCGGAGGATCTGCCGGAGGATATCCGGACGCAGTTCTATTCCGACGAGACGGAGGACCACGTGGTGTATTACGGTCAGATCGTGGCCGCCTACATGCTGGAAGACTGAGAAGCGGCGCGCCCCTCTCCCTGTGGAATGCTCTTTGCTAGCATTCCACGGGGCATTCCGGGGTATGCTGACAGCGCCCTTTCGCAAAGGGAGCCTTTGTATGAAGCGTTCCTCAGAGGGCCCGTTTGCTGCCGCGCTTCCCCCCTTCGCAAAAGGGGGCGTGACTTGAAAAACGCAGACTTGCGGACAAAGAGAAAGGAAAAAACTATGGGAAAGAACATCGTAGTCGTCAACGCCGGCCCGAGAAAGGGCTGGAATACGGACATGCTGCTGACGGAGGCCGCCCGCGGGGCGGAGGAGGCCGGCGCATCGATCCAGAGGTTCGACCTTTTCCGGCTGGAGAGATACACGGGCTGCATCTCCTGCTTCGGCTGCAAGAAGGAGAAGAACAAGGGGCACTGCGTGTGCCGGGACGGTCTGACGCCGGTGCTGGACGCCATCCGGGAGGCGGACGGGCTGATCATCGGGTCGCCGAACTACCTTTCGGAGCTGACGGCGTCCTTCCGCGCGCTGTATGAGCGCCTGATCTTCCAGAGCCTGACGTACAACGTGGCGTCGCCCTGCTGCCGGCAGAGCGAGGTGCCCGTACTGCTGATCATGACCAGCAACGCGCCGGACACCATGTACCTCGACCTGCTGGAGAGATACCGCCAGACGCTGGATACCTTCGTGGGGCCGGCCCAGGTGCTGGTGAGCGGAGAGACGCTGCAGCTGAAGGATTTCAGCAGGAACGACTGGCCGTGGACCATCTACGATCCTGAGGAGAGAAAGCGCCGCCGGGAGACGGTGTTCCCGGAGGAACTGAAGAAGGCCTACGAGAAGGGCGCGGCGCTGGCGCGCTGACGCGTGCGCGGCTGAAAAGAGAACATCAAAAAAATCATATAAAACAGGAGGATGCGAATGTGGAAATGATCAGGCTGAGCAATGGGATCGAAACACCGCTGGTAGGGTTTGGCGTATTTCAGATCCAGGATGCGGAGCAGTGCCGGCAGGCGGTCACGGACGCGATCGACGTAGGCTATCGGAGAATCGACACAGCCGTCCTGTATAACAACGAGGCGGCGGTGGGCAAGGCCGTCCGGGAGGCGATAGCCGCCGGCAAGGTCACGCGCGAAGAGATGTTCATCAACACGAAACTCTGGACCTGCGATGCCTCCTATGAAGGGGCGAGAAAGGCGTACGAGCGTTCCACGGAGAGGCTGGGGCTGGATTATCTCGACATGTTCATGATCCACTTCCCCTTCGGCGACGTTTATGGCGCATGGAAGGCGTTGGAAGAGCTGTACGCTGCCGGCAAGGTGAGAGCGATCGCCGTGTCGAACTTCCAGGTCCCGAAGTTCACCGAGTTTGCCGAGATCGTGGACGTGAAGCCTCACGTCAATCAGCTGGAGATGCACCCGTTCTTCGCCCGGTACGATTCCATCGAGAACATGAGGGAGTACGGCACCGTTCCCGAGGCCTGGGGGCCGCTGGCAGAGGGCAAGGAAGGTATCTTTACCCATCCCGTTCTCACCGGGATCGGCGAAAAGTACGGGAAGACGGCCGCGCAGGTCGCGCTGCGGTGGAACGTGCAGCGCGGCGTTATCGTCGTGCCGAAGACCGTTCACAAGGAGCGGATGGTGGAGAACATCTCCATCTTTGATTTCGCCCTCACGGACGAGGAGATGAAGCAGGTGGACGCGCTGGATCTCGGCCACAGCCCGATCATCGATCACAACAACCCCAGGGTCGTGAAGTACTTCGTGCACGTGAAGCCGGAGGACCTGCTCTGACGCCCTGGGGGAGAATAGCGCTGCAAGGGAGGAACATCCATGTTCGAAGGAGTGCACGACAGGATACCGGACGTTCCGGCCTATCTGCGCCGGATCGGGATCGCCGGGGTCCCGGAGCCGACGAGAGAGAATCTCGACCGGCTGATCTACGCCCATCTCACGCACGTTCCCTATGAGAACCTGTCGTACTGCATCGAGAAAAAGTGCCCGGATCTGACGATTCCCGCGCTGTTCGACAAGATCGTCACGCGCGGGAGAGGCGGATACTGCTTTGAGCTCAACGGCCTGTTCTACGCGCTGCTGCTGGAGCTGGGCTACGACGCGTATCCGGTGGCCTGCCGGATGTGGCTCGGGCTCGGGCAGCTGCCGGTGGGGCACCGCGCCTCGATCGTAACGATCGACGGGGAGAAATACTTCGCCGACGTCGGCACCAGCGGCATGGCCGGGCTGTGCGCCGTGCCGTACCGCGGGGAATCAAGGTACGGCGTGCGCATCGCCGTCAACGGCCGTGAGCGTGAGGTGCGCCGGGTGAAGGACGGCGAGGACGCCGCCGTGATTTCCTACGTGGACAGCTATTTCGATCCTGTGGATTTCATCCCGCTCAACTACTACTGTGCTGTGGGGCCTGCAGCGGCGGACCGCCCGGATCCCGTGGTGAATCTCACCACGGAGGACGGCGCCTGCTCCATCGACGGAGGCGTTTTCAAGATCCATGAAAACGGAAACACGACGGAGCGCAGGATCGAAAACGGAGAGATGCTGAGGGACATCCTGAAACGGTATTTCTCCATCGTACTGGAGGAATGAGCGATCGCCGCCCCCGCGCAACGCGGCGGGCGGCGATCCGGCAAGGCGCGCTTCTTCCCCGGCCAGGGGAGGGAAGCGGCGCCGGCCCGGCGGGGCCGGGTGGGAAGGAGAGAGCGATGATCCGGCAGACACTGGAAGACAGGGAGAAAAAGGTCGAATACATCGAGCTGATCTACGACCTGATCTTCGTCTACATCATCGGGCGCAACAACTCGCTGCTGCGCGAATTTTCCGGCGGGTTCGTGACGTGGGAGGCCTTTCTGGCCTACGTGCTTACGACGCTGGCCGTCATCCAGATATGGAATTATTCCACCTACTACGTCAACGTGTACGGCAGACGCAGCGTGAGGGAGCATGTGTTCCTGTTCATCAACATGTTTCTGCTGTACTTCGTCGGGCAGAGCACGCGGGCGGACTGGCGGGCGTACCACGCGCAGTACCACGTGGCCTGGGCGCTGATCCTGGCGAACATCGGGGCGCAGTATCTGATC
The DNA here is from genome assembly GCA_017519975.1 of Oscillospiraceae bacterium. GTDB lineage: Bacteria > Bacillota > Clostridia > Oscillospirales > Oscillospiraceae > Alloscillospira. Next base: position 9,087 of record JAFWRM010000015.1, read on the forward strand.
GAGCACGTCCGTCATCACCGGAACGGAGAACCGGGACGGCAGAGCCGGAGGATGATGATCATCCTGTTTGCCGAGACGGCCCTCGTTCTGGGGGACGTGCTTCTGTTCCGGAAGACCGGGACGACGTGGCTGTCCCTGGCGGCGGTCCTGTTCGGCATGACGGCGGTGCTTACGGTCGGGCAGCGGGGGAGCGGGAGTCTGGTGGACTTTCCGCATCTTTCCGAGCGGGCCATGCTGTACGTGGTGTTCACCTTCGGGGAGATGATCATCGCCATCGCCTCCTATTTCGAGGACGGGTTCTCACCGCGGGGGACCTATTTCGCGCTGATGGCGTTCCTGATCGTGGTCGGGCTGTTTCTGAGCTACGGCGTTTTCTACGACCGGATCATCGACCGGGAGAAGAAGACCAGCGGCCTGGGATACATGCTGCTGCACATTTTCCTCATCTTCGCCATGAACAACATCACCAGCGGGCTGGAGTTCATGCGGGAGGAGAGGATCGACCTTACGCCGAAGGTGCTGTTCATGATCGGCTCGTTCCTGCTGTTCTTCGGGTTCCTGTTCGCACTGGGCAGCCGCCACGCCCGGGTGCGGTGCCGGAATTACGGCCGGCTGTGCGCAAAGGCCGGGATGGCGGGCGCGGCCTTTGCCGCGCTGATGATCCTGCTGCGCACGGATATGACGGCGAACATCGCGCTGACGGCCGCGTTCGTTTTTGCCATGTTCGAGATCCTGCGGCAGTACGGAAAAAACGTGGAAGAGAAATGAAATACAAAAATTAAGTTGAAGAAAAGCAGAATGGGCGGACAGGTAAACGTCGGGGAGGAGTCTTGAGCGGGACAAGCGAACAGTTGTAGGTTCTACAATCATAGTTAACAGTTAACTCGAGAAAAAAGAATAGCGAATGGAAGTGTGCCATGTTAAGGTTGAGTTGCTGACACTAAACCGAAAGGCAGGCATCCCATTCGCTATGAATACTCTAACTCAAACC
>JAFWRM010000016.1 GCA_017519975.1 Oscillospiraceae bacterium
AAGTAGGCCGAGAAGCCCGCCACGCGGACCACCAGATCCCGATAGTTCTCCGGATGCGCCTGCGCGTCGCGCAGCGTGTCGCCGGATACGATGTTCAGCTGCAGTTCCATGCCGCCCTGCTCAAAGTAGGACTGCATCACGTTCACCAGCTTGTTCAGGCCATCCTTCGCCGCCAGCGACGTGGGATGGAACTTCATGTTGCACAGCGTACCGTTGCCGTAAGCCGTATAGTCGAAGGTCAGCAGGCTCTGCATCGTGCAGATCGGGCCGTTCTTATCCATCCCCTGAACGGGAGAAATGCCGTCCGTCAGAGGCTCGCCCTGCCTGCGGCCGTCCGGCGTCGCTGCGGTGCTGTAACCGAACACCACGTTCAGCGTCACGGGGTAGCAGCCGGCGGAGTAGTGGTTTCCGCGCGGCCCCACGCACTGATTGATGGAATCCGCATAGGTGTTGGCCGCGAAGGTCATGAACTGATCGCACTCGGGGATGCCGTTGCCGAAATGCGGCACCTTGCCGATGATCATCTGGCGCAGTTCCTCATAGCCCTCCCAGTTGGCCATCAGCGCGTCGTACAGTTCCCGGGTCGTGGCCAGCTTCTGTACGAAGCACACCTGATTGATCACGTTCAGACTGTCCGCCACGTTGCCCACGCCGATGCAGCTGTTGCCCGTGGAGTTGAACATGGCCCCGCCCCACATGACGTCCTTGCCGGACTCCATGCAGCCAGCGAAGGTGGCCGACACCATCGGCAGCGGGCTGTGGAACGCGGCGATGCTCTCCCAGGTGTTCGTGCAGTTGGCGTGCCACGGCATCCAGAAGAAGAACTGCTTTCTAACGGCTTCCAGTACTTCTTCCATGCTCTCCATCTCGTACAGATAGCCCGTCTCCGGCCCCTGGATCTTCGTGTTGGCAGGCTCGCCCTTCTTCCTGAGCGGGTTGATGCCGTTGTTGATGGCCATCAGCATGGCGTTGGCGATATTGATGTAACTGGGATTGCCCGTGCCGCCGGGCTCGCACCACTCATAGCCGCCGATGCCCGGTTCCACGCACCCATGCAGGCAGTAGTTTCTGGCATACTCCAGCGGCACTCCGCGCCGCATCATGGCCGGAATGATGGCGATGTCGCTTTCGAAAGTGGGAATACCTCCGCAGACTTTCGTGGTCTCCACGGCCGCCTCCCACAGTTCCGCCGGCGTTCCCTCGTGTACGCGCAGCGCCTGCGGGATGTTCAGGCTCATCCGGGCGCTGGATTGCAGGAACATGTACGTCACCGGGTTCGTCGCGTCCCGGCCCTCCATATCCACGCCGCCCAGCGTGATCAGCGTGCCGCAGGTGTAGCCCGGGTTGGAGCGGGTCGCCTTCTCGCCCCACACCTTGTTGAGCTCCATGAGCTTGAGGAAGAACATGTCCACCAGTTCCTGGGCTTTCTCCGGCGTCATAGTCCCGTCGGCGACGTCCTTCTCATAGTACCGGCCGAGGTACTGATCCATTCGCCCAAAGCTGATGCCGTGGAGCTGTCCGTCCAGGCACATGGCCAGCTGGTACAGGTAGATGCACTGCAGGGCGTCGTGGAAATTGCGGCAGGGATGCTCCATGATCCAGTCCAGCGTGTCCGCCATCTCCAGCAACTCCGCCTTCCGGGCAGGATCCGTGCACTCGTCCGCCTGCCGCTTGGCCTCAGCGGCGTACCGCTTGGACCAGATGATGATCCCCTCGGAGACGATCTCCACCGCGCGGTAGAAATGATACTTCTGCACGTCCTCGCCGAAGATGCCGTGCTCCTCCATATAAGTCATCCTGTCCCGGGCCTCCTGCGCGATGGCGCCGAAGCCCTTCTGCGTCGCCGTCCAGAAGTTGGCCACGAAGTGACCGACGGGGGCGTGCACGTTGCCGCTGGAATTGAACAGCACGACGCCGCTCTGATCCAGCCGGTCCCTCATCGGGCGTGGATAGTACTCGTCGCAGATGGCGCTCATGTTGTTCTTCAGCCAGAAATCACCCGTCTCCAGCAGATACTTCTCGTCCTCCTCGTCCAGTTCGTAAGGATCGATGGACCGGGTGCGGAAATTGTTCGTCCGGAGTTCTTCCATGAACCATTTCCAGGATGTTTCCGGATACAGAGCGCTGGAACGGTACTTCTTCCCCTGCCAGCCCACGATCAGTTCATCCTCATTGATGGTCACGGGCATGTTCTCAAACAGATTGCGCAGGCTTTTCGCCCGCTTCAGGATCCCGGTAAGCTGCGGGTTTTCCATGTAGAACTCCGTCACCAGCCGGTAACGGCTGATGTCCAGCGACGGTTTCGTATTGCGGCATTTTTCACGGATTCGCTTCACGCGGTCGGTAATGGGAGCTTTCTGGTACATGTCGTTTCCTCCGTCAATGATTCGTTTTCCCGCTCCGCGGGCTGCGAATGCGAGTGCATCCGCAAATCTGTCTGTTCTGATTCTATCACAGTCCGCACGTTCTTTCCATACGTGTTTTTTGCCCTCTGATTCCAATACGGCATGACGGTCAGTCCCGGCAGGATGGCAGGCCGAAAAAGGGGAGCCTCCGCGCATGGCGCGGGGCTCCCCTTCATCTATCTTATGAGATAATTCTGCCCGTCCTTACAGTACCAGCTCCGTACGGCGGATCAGGTCGTCCTGCGAATCCTTGAACACTTCCACGAAGTAGGCCGAGAAGCCCGCCACGCGGACCACCAGATCCCGATAGTTCTCCGGATGCGCCTGCGCGTCGCGCAGCGTGTCGCCGGATACGATGTTCAGCTGCAGTTCCATGCCGCCCTGCTCAAAGTAGGACTGCATCACG
>JAFWRM010000001.1 GCA_017519975.1 Oscillospiraceae bacterium
ACATGCCCCGCCCCTTTTTCCGGCGGGCTTCCAGTCTACCACGACTGGCCGCTCGAGTCAAGAACTTTTTTCGTCCTTTTTCCGGTCCCGAAGGGCTTCGGCCGCGCCCCTCGGGGCGACAGCTTGCTTAATATACCACCCACTTTTTCCTTTGTCAACACCTTTTTTCCCTATTTTTTTCCCTTTTTTTCTTCCCCCTTTTTCCCCTAAATCTTGTGCCTGACAGCCGCTTTTCAGACACTATATATATTATGAAGGAGGGGGATTGACATTTTCGGAATTGATGATAAACTCATTTTCCGTAATCATCGCTACTGCTGTGAACGGGAAAATAACGGGTCCGGCCGATCGCCAGAGAGGGGCGCGCTGCTGAAAGCGCCCTGTTCCGCCGCCGTTTGGTTCGCCCGGGAGCTCCGGCCAGTCACCGGCGGCGCCGTCCGTTACCCGGCTCGAGCGCAGTGCTTTGCACTGAACCAGGGTGGTACCGCGGAAGTGAGCTTTCGTCCCGATCAGGGGCGGGGGCTTTTTCTTTTGCCGCCGGTCCGCCGCGCTCACCCACACGCCATACCTTCATCTATTAATCTGAACAGGGAGAGAACGCTATGAAATCGATGCTTGAGAACATCCGGCGCGAAGCGCTGGACGCGCTGGGGCAGGCCGCGCTTCCCGAAAACGTGGAAGCGCTGCGCGTAAAGTATCTCGGGAAGAAGGGCGAGCTGACCGCCATCCTGAAGCAGATGGGCAAGCTCAGCGCCGAGGAGAGGCCCGTCATGGGGCAGCTGGCCAACAAGGTGCGCGGCGAGATCGAGCAGGCCATCGCCTCCGCCGCCGCCGCGGCCGAGGAGCGCCGGCTGGACCTTCAGCTGAAGCAGGAGGCGCTGGACGTCACCGTTCCGGGCCGCAGCATGACCATCGGCCACAAGCACCCCATGTACACCGTACTGGATGAAATCAAGGACATTTTCATCGGCATGGGCTTCCGCATCCTGGACGGCCCCGAGATCGAGCTGGCGGAATACAACTTCACGAAGCTGAACACCGACGAGGGCCATCCCGCCCGGGAGTGGTCGGATACCTTCTACTTCACCGAAGACAGCAGCATCCTGCTGCGCACCCAGACCAGCCCCATGCAGATCCGCGCCATGGAGACCTATCCCCTGCCGCTGCGCGTGATCGCCCCGGGCCGCGTGTACCGCAAGGACGAGGTGGACGCCACCCACTCCCCCATGTTCCACCAGATCGAGGGTCTGGTCGTGGACAAGGGGATCACCATGGGGGACCTGAAGGGCACCCTGAACACCGTGGTGGAAAAGCTGTACGGCGCCGGCACGAAAACGCGCTTCCGCCCGCACCACTTCCCCTTCACCGAGCCCAGCTGCGAGATGGACGTGCAGTGCCACGAGTGCGGCGGCGTGGGCTGCCGGGTGTGCAAGGGCGAGGGCTGGATCGAGATGCTAGGCGCCGGCATGGTGCACCCGAAGGTGCTGGAGGGCTGCGGGATCGACTCCTCCGTCTATTCCGGCTGGGCCTTCGGTATCGGTCTGGAACGCACGGCGCTGCGGCGCTTCAACATCAGCGACCTGCGTCTGATCTTTGAGAACGACGTACGGTTCCTCACCCAGTTCTGAGAAAGGAGAGACGAGAAAATGCTGTTATCCAGAAAATGGCTCGACGAATACGTGCACATCGACGCCGGCAACCGTGACTTTTCCGAAGACATGACGCTGTCCGGCAGCAAGGTCGAGGGCTACACCGTCCTCTCCGACGAGATAAAGAACGTGGTGGTCGGAAAAGTGACCGCCATTGAAAGGCACCCGGATTCCGACCACATGTGGGTCTGCCAGGTGGACGTGGGCGGCGCGACGGTCCAGATCGTCACCGGCGCCCAGAACGTTCACGCCGGGGACCTGGTGCCCGTGGCAAAGGACGGCAGCACGCTGCCCGGCGGCGTGCACATCAGCGCCGGCGTGCTGAGGGGCGTGGCCTCCAACGGCATGCTGTGCTCCCTGAAGGAGCTTGGCCTGACCGTCAACGATTTCCCCTACGCCGTCGAGGACGGGATCTTCATCCTGCAGGAGGACTGCCGCCCCGGGGACGACATCTGCCCCGTGATCGGCTGCGACGATACCGTCGTGGAATTCGAGATCACCCCCAACCGCCCGGACTGCCTGTCCGTGCGCGGCCTTGCCCGCGAGGCGGCCGTGACCTACGGCAAGCAGCCGAGCTTCCACACCCCCGTGGTGAAGGGCTGCGGCGGAAACATTGCCGACCACCTTTCCGTCGAGGTGCGGGATCCCGCTCTGTGCCCCCGCTATACGGCCCGCATGATCCGGAACATCCGCATCGCTCCCTCTCCGCTGTGGATGCGCCAGCGGCTGCGCGCCAGCGGCATCCGCCCCATCAACAACATCGTGGACATTACGAACTACGTGATGCTGGAGTACGGCCAGCCCATGCACGCCTTCGATTACGCCTGCCTGGAGGGAGGAAAGATCATCGTCCGCCGCGCCGCGGAGGGCGAGGTGATGAACACGCTGGATTCCTCCGCCCGCGTTCTCACCCCCGACATGCTGGTGATCGCCGACGCGCACAAGCCGGTGGGCCTTGCCGGCGTCATGGGCGGCGAGTACAGCGAGATCACGGAGGGCACCACCTACGCCGTGTTCGAGTGCGCCAATTTCAACGGCACGTCCATCCGCCGCACCGCCGCCCGTCTTGGCATGCGCACGGACGCCTCCGCCCGCTACGAAAAGGGTCTGGACGTCCAGGCCACCGGCGAGGCTCTGGCCCGCGCCTGCGAGCTGGTGGAGCTGCTGGGCGCCGGTGAGGTGATCGACGGCGTGATCGACGTGGCGGCCGCCCCCTGGCAGCCCGCCGTCGTGAAGCTGGAGCCGGACAAGGTCAACGCCCTTCTCGGAACGGACATCCCGGAGGCGGAGATGCGCCGCATCCTGACGGAGCTGGGCTTTGAGCTGCGGGGGGACGACATCATCGTTCCCAGCTGGCGCGGCGACATCGAGCATTATTCGGACATTGCCGAAGAGGTCGCCCGCTTCTACGGCTACAACAACATCCCCGTGACGCTGATGCGGGGCGACACCACCCTCGGCGGCTACAGCGAAGAGCAGCTGGCCGAGCGGGAGATCGGCCGCCTGTGCCGCGACGCCGGCTACAGCGAGATCATCACCTACAGCTTCATCAGCCCCTCCTATTACGACAAGATCCGTCTGCCAGCGGACAGCCCCCTGCGGGACAGCATGAAGATCCTGAACCCGCTGGGCGAGGATACCTCCATCATGCGCACCACCATCCTGCCGAGCATGCTGGAGATCCTCACGCGGAACTACAATTACCGGAACAAAGCCGCCCGCCTGTACGAGATCGGCAAGGTATACCACAAGCGGCCGGACGGTCTGGCCGACGAGCCGAAGATGATCTCCCTCGGCGCCTACGGGGAAGACATGGATTTTTACGTTCTGAAGGGCGCGGTGGAGACCATCCTGAAGAACATGCGCGTCCCCGGGGCCGTTTATGAGGCCTGCGCGGACGATCCCTCGTACCATCCCGGCCGCTGCGCCAGGGTGTACGCCCAGGGCCGGCTGCTGGGCACGCTGGGCCAGATCCACCCGAAAGCCGCGGCCAACTACGGCGTGGACTGCGAGCTTTACGCCGCCGTGATCCGTCTGGATGCGCTGATGGCTGTCCAGGCTCCTGAGCCGAAGTTCACCCCGCTGCCGAAGTACCCCTCCGTCACGCGGGACATTGCCGTCGTCTGCGATGAGGCGCTGACCGTGGGCCAGCTGGAGGAGTGCATCCGCAGCGCCGGCGGCGCCATCCTGCGGGACGTGACGCTGTTCGACGTGTACCGCGGGCTGCCCATCGCCCCGGGCAAGAAGAGCTGCGCCTTCTCCCTGAGCCTGCGCAGCGACGAGAAGACCCTGACGGACGCGGAATCCGACGCGGAGGTGGCCGCCGTGCTGAAGGCCCTGGCCGACCGGCTGGGCGCCGTGATCCGCTGACGGCATGGCGCAGTATCTGCCCGCCTACGGCGAGGCGCTGGAGCTGAAGGCATGGCTGCGCGAGCGGAGCCTGCCCTACGTCCACTTCCACGACGCCTGCGGGTACTCGTGGTTTGAGTTTGACGAGGCCGACGAGGCCGCCGCGGAGGGCGCCCGCGCCTTCTGGCGGGCCCGGGGGAAGGACGTTTCCTTCCGGGACGACGGCCGCGGATTCATTGTAACTGACGAAGGCTGATAACGGCCGAAAAACGGCTGCCCGAACAAACGGGCAGCCGCTTTTTCATATGCGGGACGGGGATCCTCGCAGAGTTCGCGCCCGCAGGCTGCAGCCCCCTCAAAAAACGGTGCGGCCGTTTTTGACTTGCTGTGAAAACGGCTGCCTGTGAGCTTCAGGCAGCCGTTTTCGTTGAGCGAATGATTCCGATATATTTTTAACCTTTGATCTCTGAATTTGCGTATCCGGCTTACAGGTTCTTTACGAACAGCGCCCGGATGGCGTTGAGGATGGCCAGCACCATGACGCCCACGTCCGCCAGGATGGCCAGCCACATCGAAGCGATGCCCACGGCTCCCAGCAGCAGGCAGATGATCTTGATGCCGATGGCGAACCAGATGTTCTCGTAGACGATGGAGATGCACTTCCGGGAGATGCGGATGGCCTTGGCGATCTTGGCCGGATCGTCGTCCATCAGCACCACGTCCGCGGCCTCGATGGCGGCGTCGGAACCCAGGGCCCCCATGGCGATGCCCATGTCCGCCCGGGAGAGCACCGGCGCGTCGTTGATGCCGTCGCCGACGAAGGCCAGCTTCTCCTTCTCTCCCTTTATACTGAGCAGGCGCTCCACTTCCTGCACCTTGTCCGCGGGGAGAAGCTCGCTGTACACCTCGTCGATGCCCAGCTCCTCCGCCACGGCCCGGGCCACGAGCCCGGCGTCGCCCGTCAGCATGACGGTCTTCTTCACGCCGGCCCTGCGGATGCCGGCGATGGCCTCCTTTGCGGTCTCCTTGACCGTATCGGAGATGACGATGTGGCCCGCGTATTCACCGTTGACCGCCATGTGCACGATGGTGCCCACGTGGTGGCAGTCGATGTGCTGAACACCCAGCTGGGCCATCAGCTTGTCGTTGCCGGCCGCCACCGGCACGCCGTCCACCACGGCGGTGATGCCGTGGCCGCCGATCTCTTCGATGTCCGTCACGCGGCTGCGGTCCAGCGGCCTTCCGTAGGCGGCGATGATGCTTTTGGCGATGGGGTGGGAGCTGGCGCTTTCCACATAGGCGGCGTACTCCAGCAGCTTCACCTGATCCATCTCGCTGTGGTGCACGGCGTTCACTTCGAACACGCCGCGGGTCAGGGTGCCCGTCTTGTCAAACACCACGGTGGTGACCTGGCTCAGCGTTTCCAGATAGTTGCTGCCCTTGACGAGCACGCCCGCGTTGCTGGCGCCGCCGATGCCCGCGAAGAAGCTGAGCGGGATGCTGATGACCAGCGCGCAGGGGCAGCTGATGACCAGGAAGGTCAGGGCACGGTAGATCCAGTCGGCCCAGGCGGGCGGCTGGCCCGTGATCAGCAGGAACAGCGGCGGGATCACCGCCAGCGCCAGCGCGCAGTACACCACGATGGGCGTATACACCCTGGCGAACTTGCTGATGAAATCTTCGGACTTCGACTTGCGGGAGCTGGCGTTCTCCACCAGGTCCAGGATCCGGGAAACGGTGGATTCGCCGAATTCACGGCTCGTCTGCACCTTCAGCACGCCCGTCATGTTGATGCAGCCGCTGGTGATCTCGTCCCCGGGTTTGGCCTCGCGCGGGAGGCTCTCGCCCGTCAGCGCGCTGGTGTTCAGGGAGGACGTGCCCTCCAGGATCACGCCGTCGATGGGCACCTTTTCTCCGGGCTGGACGACGATCACGGAGCCGACCTCCACCTCGTCGGGATCTACCTGCTCCAGCACTCCGTCCACCTCTACGTTGGCGTAGTCGGGGCGGATGTCCATCAGCTCGCTGATGTTCCGGCGGCTTTTGCCTACGGCGTAGCTCTGGAACAGCTCACCGATCTGGTAGAACAGCATCACGGCCACGGCCTCGTCAAAATCCCAGGTCTTCTTGTAGATGGCGATGGCGAAGGCGCCGATGGTGGCGATGCTCATGAGAAAGCTCTCGTCGAACACCTGCCGGTTCTTGATGCCCTTGCCCGCCTTGATCAGGATATCGTATCCGATGACCAGATACGGGATCAGGTACAGCGCGAACCGCACCAGGCCCGTCACGGGCAGGAAGTGCAGCACGATCAGCAGCACCGCCGCGATCAGGATGCGGGCGAGCATCTTTTTCTGTTTTCTGTTCATGGGTCCTCCGGGTCTTATTTTACGAATACTTCGCAGTCCGGCTCCACTTTCTTGCAGGCCTTCACGACGTCCGCCATCACGGCTTTCACGTCGGCGCCCTCTTCGAACTCCACGTTCATCTTCAGGGTCATGAAGTTCACGACGCAGTCCTTCACGCCGGCCACCTTTTTGCTGGCGTCCTCCATCATGTTGGCGCAGTTGGCGCAGTCCACGTCGATCTTGTAGGTCTTTTTCATAGCTCAGGATCCTTTCGATTAAAAATATATCGCCGGGATCTCTCCCGTGTCGATTCTGATTTAACATTTGAGCAAATGCTCAACCATTGGCCGAAAGGAAAGCGCCCGAAGGCGCCGGGCGTCCGTCACCCTTCTTCCCGCACGTGGGCGAACCCCAGTTCCAGGATGGAACGCACGTGCTCGTCGGCAATATCGTAATACACGATCTGCCCCTCCCGCCGGAAGCGGACGAGATGCGCCAGGCGCAGCGCCTTGAGCTGATGCGAAACAGCGGACTTGGTCACGCCCAGCAGCGCCGCCAGATCGCACACGCACATCTCCTGCTGTGCCAGCACGTGCAGGATCTGCACCCGGGTGCCGTCCCCGAACATTTTCATCAGGGAGGCCAGAAGCAGATATTCGTCTTTGGACGCCATGGACTGCCTCGCGTTCCGCACGGCGTCCTCGTGGATCACTTCGCAGTCGCAGGTAAGCTTTTCCATGTTCGACTTCTCCTTTAGTTGAATGATTGCTCAACTGTTGCTTTGATTATACCATATCCCGCGCCCGTGTCAAGAGCTTTTTCTTCGCGTTCCGCCGCGTGTTTTCCTGGCGCACGCTATTGAATCCGCGTCCGGGTGGGTGCTATAATATTCAATACTGTTTACAAAGGAGCAAGCCTATGGTGTGGTTGACCGCAGCCGCCGCCGTGATCATCGTCGCCGGCCTCATCGCCCTGATGACCCATACGCTGCTGCGCATCTGCTGCGGAAGGCAGATCACGGGGCTTGCCGGCCTTGTGATCGGGCGGGGGCAGGACAACGGCTCCCCCACGCCGCCGGAGGCCGCGGAGGGCCGCGCCTTCTGGCGAGCCGCCGCGCCGGAGCCCGTCAGCATCCGCAGCTTTGACGGACTGGTCCTGCGGGGCGAGTATCTGACGCGCACCGGTTCGGTGCGCACCGTGGTGTGCGTGCACGGATACCGGGCGACCGGGATCGACAATTTTGCCCCCGTGCTCCCCGTTCTGGCGGGCATGGGCTGTGATATCCTGCTGATCGACCAGCGCGCCTGCGGGGCCAGCGAGGGAAACGCCATCACCTTCGGCATGAAGGAGCGGCTGGACGTGCTGGACTGGTGCCGCTGGCTGACGGGCGAGCGCGGATGCACCCACCCGATCTTTCTCGACGGCATTTCGCTGGGGTGCAGCACCGTGCTGATGGCCTCGGATCTGGAGCTTCCGGCCAACGTGCGCGGCATCATCGCCGACTGCGGCTTTACCTCCGCCCGGGAGATCATCGCCTCCGTGATGAAACGCATGCTGAAGATCCCTCCCGGCCCCGTGATGCCGCTGCTGCAGCTGGCCGCCCGGATCGAGCTCGGCATGCCGCTGGACGCCGTGAACACGGAGGAATGCGTGCGGCGCACCCGGATCCCCATCCTGTTTGCCCACGGGGAGCAGGATCATTTCGTCCCGCCGGAGATGGGAAAGCGGAACTACGCCGCCTGCGCCTCGCCCAAGCGGCTGCTGCTGAGCCCCGACGCGGCCCACGGAGAAACCTGGCTGAAAAGCCGGAAGGAATATACGCGGCTGATCGAAGAGCTGTTCGCCTGCGCCTTCGAAACCCCTGCTCAGGAGGTCTGACATGAAATTCATCAAAAACGGAAAAGAATTCAATCTGCTGTCCCCCGCCAGCTACATCGACAGCCTTTCGGACTTTGCCACGCTGCTGGGCAGCATGGACGCGGCCGACAAGGCGGCCAAGGAGCTGCTGGATGAAACGGCGCGCACCGACGCGACCGCGCCCGACGCCCCCAAGACGGAGGCGGAAAAAAAGCCGGAAACGCCGAATCTGGACGAGCTGCTGGCCCAGCTGGACGAACTGGTCGGCCTCGAAAAGATCAAGGCCAACGTGAAGAGCCTGATCAACCTGATGAAGGTTCGCAAGCTGCGGGAGGAGAACGGCCTGGCCGTTCCGCCCGTTTCCCTGCACATGGTGTTCATGGGCAACCCCGGCACCGGAAAGACCACGGTGGCCCGGCTTCTGGCCGGCCTCTACTGCGCCATCGGCGTGCTCAGCAAGGGGCACCTGGTGGAGGTGGACCGCTCCGGTCTGGTGGCCGGCTACGTGGGGCAGACGGCCCAGAAGACGCAGGCCGTGATCCAGAAGGCCATGGGCGGCGTGCTGTTCATCGACGAGGCGTACGCCCTGACCAGCAAGGAGGGCAACGATTTCGGGCAGGAGGCCGTAGAGACTCTGCTGAAGGCCATGGAGGATCACCGGGACGATCTTGTGGTGATCGTGGCGGGGTACGACGACCTGATGGAGGATTTCATCCACTCCAACCCCGGTCTGGAATCCCGCTTCAACCGCTATTTCGTCTTTGAGGACTATACCGGAGAGGAGCTCAACGCCATTTTCGAGAGCCTGTGCCGCAAATCCATGTACACGCCGAATGAGGAAGCCGCCGCTTTCGCGAAGGAGCATTTTTCCAAAATGTACGAATACCGGGATGAGAATTTCGGCAACGGACGCGACGTGCGCAATTTCTTCGAAAACGCCATCGCCGCCCACTCCGACCGCGTATCCCAGATGGAAGCACCCACCAGGGAGGATCTGATGACCCTTCTGAAGGAGGATCTGGAAAAAGCCGCCGAAGCCGAATCGTAACGTTCTGAAAAATATGAAAACCCCGCCGCCCGTATGCCGGGCGGCGGGGTCCTTTTTTGTCATCCGGGCGGCAGTCAGCCTTCGCCGTCGAGCACCAGCAGCCAGCCGGAGCCCTGCCCCGCGCCGGTCCGCCACTCATACGCCCCCGCGGCGCTCAGCGCCTGCTCCAGCTCTTCCGTCCTTGCCTCAGGGATCCGCCACGCGGCCGTCCCGTCCGGCAGCGTTTCCTGCCCCTCGGCCAGTTCCAGAACGCCGTCGGGCATCCCGCCCCATACGGTGATCACCGCGGCGTATTCCTCAGCCAGAGCTCCCGCGGCGTCCGGCAGGGGTGCGGGACCGTCCATGTCTTCTTCGGGAACGGCCTCGCTGCGGGCCGCTTCATCGGCGGCGGAATCCCACATGTCCGACGACGCTGCGTCGGGGGCGGTTCCGTCATCGACGGTGCTCTTTTCTTCCTCGCCGCTCCATCCGTTCGCCTCCGCGCTCTCCGCGGCCGTTTCCTCCGGCGCTTCCTCCGCCTCGGCCATCGCGGGAGCGGCACTGTCGGCGGCGTACATGTCCGCCTTGGGCCCCGCGCTTCCGGCGCGCCAGTTCCACGGCCCGGCAAAAACGACCAGAGCCAGCACGGCCGCCGCGCACGCCCACGCCGCTATGCGGCGGTACTTTCCGCGGTCTGCCTTCCGACCCGCTCCGGCTTCCGGCAGAGCCGTCTGCCGCTCCCCGGACAGGCGGGCCATCACGCCGGGGATCAGCGTATCCGGCACCGGAGGCGCCTGGTTCCGCAGATCCTCGCTCACGAGGCGGCATGTTTCCAGGAAGGACCGGCATTCTTCGCACGTTTCCGCGTGCGCCAGCGTTTCGGCTTTCCGTTCCGGTTCCAGTTCTCCGTCCAGCCAGGCGCTGAGATCCTCCCGCACAGCCTCACACGTTTTCATCACCGGTCACCTCCCTTCCGTCTGCTTTGACGTCCCCGGGCCGAAAAAGTTCCCTCGCGCACGAGGGCTTCGGTCAGATTCTCCCGCGCCCGGGCGATGCGGCTTTTCACCGTGCCCACGGAGAGGCCAAGGGCCGCCGCGATCTCCTCATAGCTGCAGCCGCCCAGCTCCCGCATCACGAGCGGCGCCCGCAGCTTATCCGACAGCTTTTCCGTCTCCCGCCGCAGGATCTCCGCGCGCTCCTTTGCCAGCAGCGCCTCCTCGGGTCCGGGGGACGGATCCGGCACTTCGGCCTGTCTCTCGCCGTCGTCCTCATCCTCCCGGGTCAGGGACAGCACCTGTCCCCTCTGGCGCCGCCGCAGCGCGTCGAGGCATGTGTTGTAGGTCAGGCGGAAGACCCAGGTGGCGAACCGGCATTCCCCCTTGAACCCCGGCAGCGCCCGCCAGGCCTTGATCATGGCGTCCTGAACGGCGTCCTCCGCGTCCTGCGGATCTTTCATCATCCTCAGCGCCAGCGCCCAGGTCCGGTCGGCGCAGTCGGTGATCAGAAGTTCGAAGCTGGCTCCGTCGCCCTGCGACGCTTTCTTCACCAGCTGTTTTTCCCTCTCAGGTTCCATCGGCGTTCACCTCAGCTCCCGTTTGATCTGTTCCGTGATCCTTCGAACGTCGTCCAGCGTTTCCAGCCGGACCAGCTTTTCCCGGAAGAAGCCCGCATGGGGGACCCCCTTCAGGTACCAGGGATAGTGCCGGCGCGCCTCCAGGCAGGCCGTCCGCTCCCCCTTCACCGCCGCCGCAGTCTCGATCTGCCGTACGGCGGCGTCGCACCTCTCGGCCACCGTGGGCGGCGGAGGGACCTCGCGCCCCTCCATCAGCGCCAGCGCGTCGCGGAAGATCCAGGGATTTCCGAACGCCCCGCGGCCGATCATCACGGCGTCCGCCCCGGTCACCTTCCGGATCCGGAGGGCGTCCTCCGGCCGGAACACGTCCCCGTTCGCGATCACCGGGATGCTCACCGCCTTCCGGACCTCGCGGATGACGTCCCAGTCGGCCGTGCCGCCGTACATCTGCACGCGGGTGCGCCCATGCACCGTGACGGCGGAGGCCCCCGCCTGCTGCATGGCCGCCGCGAACTCCACCGCGTTTACGCTGCCGCCGTCCCAGCCCTTGCGGAACTTGACGGTCACGGGGCGGTCGATCGCCTCCCGGACGGCTTCCACGATGGCGAAAGCGAGCTCCGGCTTCCTCATCAGGGCGCTGCCGTCGCCGTTGTTCACGATCTTCCCCACGGGGCAGCCCATGTTGATGTCCACGACGTCCGCTCCGGTGAGACGCACCGCCTTTTCCGCCGCCCGCGCCATGCTGTCCGGTTCGTGCCCGAAGATCTGAACGGCGAAGGGCTTTTCCCCGGGCGCCGGGCGCATCAGCTCCTCCGTCTTTTCACTGTTGAATTCCAGCGCTCTGGCACTCACCATCTCCGTTACGGCGTATCCGGCTCCCATCTCCCGGCATACGGCGCGGAACGCCGCGTCGCTCACCCCGGCCATGGGCGCCAGGACAAGCCGGTTGGGGATCCGGACCGTCCCTATCTGAAACTCCATATCTGCTTTCCTCACGCGTTCTGTCCGGCGTTTCCGGACGTTTTCTCCCATTGTATCCGCCGGGCCGGCAATGTCAAGCCGGCCGCGGCGCCCGAACGGCCCGGCGCGCCATGGCGCCGGGCCGTCCGTCATTCCGTATCCCGTCCGCGCAGCACGTGGACGTCCCCCTCCCGGCGGGACACGCCCGTCCGATCCCAGTATTCCAGAAACAGCTGGGAATACTTGCGGGAGATATCCGCCGCCGTGCGGAACTGCCCCAGCGTCACGCCTCCGTTTTCCCGGCACAGCCGCCGGAACAGGGCGAGAGCCTGTTCGTAGGCCTCAAAGTGCACGGCGTAGTGCGGCGTCAGGGCGATCAGGCTGCCCGAAGCCAGCAGATGACGCATCATCTGCGGATACAGCGGGCCCCGGGGCGTGAACTTTTCGTCCACGTCCTTTCGGTCCGGCGCCTTCAGCCACGCCTCCCGGTAATAGTGCATCAGCCGCCGCTGCATGATCTTATGCTCCTGCGTGAACACGGGCTCGAAGCCGGGCAGGGCCACCAGGCCCTGCTCCCAGCGAAGGCGCCCGCCGTCCGCCCACAGGCGCGCCAGTTCCTCCGGCACCGTCTGTCCTGCCGGGGCCGCCTGCGCCCGCCATTCCGCCTGGGGCATGCCCTTCATCAGCGGATAGTCCGCGTGCCACGCCTCCAGGACCGTAAGGCCCCGCGCCAGCGCGCTTTCCGCCGCGCTTGCCGCCACCAGACGTCCGTCCGGAAGCTCCAGCAGCTGTCCGGAGGCCGTCAGCCGTTCCTTCTCTCTCCGGAATTCCTCCGGCGCGGTGCCCGTCAGCAGCCGCAGCCGCTCCGCCGGCATTCCCTCCAGCCCGGCGTCCTCCGTGAGCTGCCGGAGCCGGTCCGCCGGCTCCGGGGAGGCCAGACGTTCCAGCCGTTCCAGCACCTCGCGCCGGTTCCGTTTCAGCCTTCCGTCCCCCCAGGCGAGCACGGAGCCGCCTCCCACGGTGAGCACCGGGGAGAAAAACCGCAGCAGGAACCGGTCGCCCTGCCGGACGGCCAGCGGCCGCTCCGTCTGCAGCTGGGCGTAGCCGCTGCCCCCCGCCCGCAGGCTGTCGGCGTCCAGCAGCCGAAGGCGGCATACCGTTTCCTCCGTTCCGTGGAACAGATGCAGGCGCGAAGAATTCCTTATGACCCACGGGCAGCCCTCCGTGATGCTCAGCACGACGGTCAGGCAGTCCGTCACCGCCAGGGATCCCGGTTCCGCCAGCGTCTGCCCTCTCTGCGGATATCCCCTGGGAAGGCGGGAAAAGCTGACGGCCGTACGCGTGCCGGCCAGCGCCGCGTCCACGTTTCTGTTGTGCTGCTGCAGGCCTCGCACAACGCCGGTGACCCCGTTCGGGAACAGTTCGATCTCCTGCCCCGGGACCAGCGTCCCTTCCGTCAGCGTTCCGGTGGCCACGTTTCCGAAGCCCTCCACGGGGAACACGCGGTCCACCTCCAGCCGGGCCGGACGTTCCCCGCTGCGTTCCCGGATCCCCGCCACCATGGCGCAGATCCGCTCCTTCAGTGCGTCGATCCCCTGCCCCGTGAGAGCGGAGACGCGGCAGACGGGCTGTCCCTCCAGAAACGTTCCCCGGACCAGCTCCCGGATCTGCTCCTCGACCGCGCTCAGGCGCGCCTCATCGGCCAGGTCGCATTTGGTGATCACCGTCAGCCCCGTCTGGACCCGCAGCAGGCGAAGGATATCCAGATGCTCCCGCGTCTGGGGCATCACGCCGTCGTCGGCCGCCACCGTCAGAAGCACGCCGTCGATCCCGGAGGCCCCCGCCATCATGGTCCGCACGAACCGCTCGTGCCCCGGCACGTCCACGACGCTGACCGTGGTGCCGTCCGGCAGCTTCAGCGGCGCAAACCCGAGTTCAATGGTGATTCCGCGGGCCTTCTCCTCCGCCAGCCGGTCCGTATCCACGCCGGTGAGGGCTTTGGTCAGCAGGGTCTTGCCGTGGTCGATGTGCCCGGCCGTACCCAGTACCGCCCGCTTCATGCTTCCTTCTCCAGCTCCGCGAAGGCCCGCTCCACGGCGGGCTCATCCTCCCGCAGAACGGTGCGCACGCTCAGCAGCAGGCGCCCGTCGCGGATCCTGGCTATGACCGGCGCGTCCCGCCCGCGCAGAAATCCTTCGAGCTCATCGGCGCCCTTCGCCCCGTGGCGGACGGCCACGGCCCAGCCCGGCAGCTCCACGCCCGGCAGCGCGCCGCCGCCGGGGGCGTCGGCACAGGGAACGGCGGCAAACTCACAGCATGGGCAGAGCTCCGTCAGGCGACGCGCCAGATCCTGGGCGCGTTGCTTCAGTTCATCCCCGTCCGCCCGGATCATCCGCAGCGCCGGAACGGCGGCCACGGCACGCTCCGGGTCCAGATACCAGCGGGCCGTGTGTTCCACCGCCGCCAGCGTCATCTTGTCCACCCGCAGCATGCGGGCCAGCTGGTTTTTCTTCATGGCCGCCACGGCTTCGGTCCGGCCGAGCACGATGCCCGCCTGCCCGGCGCCGAACAGCTTGTCGCCGGAAAAGCAGCATACGTCGCACAGCGGCGCGGCGTCCCCAGCGAAGATCCCCTCCGGCAGCCCGAGCAACTCCTTCCGCACGGGCAGCGCGGATCCCAGATCGTAGAACAGGGGCACACCGTACTCCTGGGCCAGCTCCGCCAGTTCCTCCACCTCCACGGACGCCGTGAAGCCGGTCACCCGGAAGTTGCTGGTGTGGACCTTCAGGATGGCCTGCGCCCCGCTTTCCAGCGCCTGGCGGTAATCCTCCGGGTGGGTCTTGTTGGTGGTTCCGATCTCCATCAGTTCGGCCCCGCTGGCGCGCATGATCTCCGGCACCCGGAAGGCGCCGCCGATCTCCACCAGTTCTCCGCGGGACACGGCGACCTTCTTTCCGCGGGCGTGGGTGTGCAGCGCCAGAAAAACGGCGGCGGCGTTGTTGTTCACCACCATGGCGGCCTCTGCGCCCGTAACGCGGCACAGCAACTGCTCGGCCAGGTCGTTCCTGGAGCCGCGCTTTCCCGTCTCCAGGTCATACTCGAGGTTGGAATACCCCGCGGCGATCCGCGCCGTGTGCTCCGCAGCCTCCGGGCTGAGCGGGGCCCTTCCGAGGTTGGTATGCAGGACGATGCCCGTGGCGTTCACCACGCGGCGCAGCCGGGGCTGCCCGGCCTCACGCACCGCCCGGGCCAGCCTCCGGTCCAGGTCCTCCTCCGCAGGCATGGCGGCCCCGGCCGCCAGTTCCTCCCTCAGCCGGTCCAGCTCCCTCCGGACGGCCAGCCGCACCTCGGCACGGGGCAGTCCCTCCGCCTCGGCACGTACGGCGGCGCCTTCCAGCAGCCGGTCCATTTTCGGTATCTGTCTGAAGATCCCGCTCTCCATGGCGCACCTCTCTCATTCCGTCGGGGCCGCCCCTTGCGGAGCGGCCCCTTGCGTTCTGGCGGGCGGAGGTGCGAATCGAACGCACCCGAGCCTGTGAAGGCTCATCACGGTTTTGAAGACCGGAGGGCACACCAGTCACCCTTCTCCACCCATGTATCGATCCAATTGGAAAAGAAACGGGCTGAATCCAGGATCCAGCCCGTTTTCTGTGAAATTGCAGACGGTCAGCCGCCGCAGTCGGCGCACCCGGAACCGGTCACCAGATGGGACCAGTCGTCGGCGCTGTCGCTTACGCTGAAGCTCTCACCCTCCGCGCAGCGGGCGGCCGCCGCCAGCTGGGAGGCGTAGATCTCGTTGCGCTTTTCCGCGATCATCGCCTGGGTGATGTATCTTCCGTCTTCGGTATAGGCCTCTTCCTCCGGGATGCGTTCGATGCGCACGGCGCACACCTTGTACTCCGGCGCCCGCGCGATGCTGTCCAGCGCGTTGTTGGTCAGCCAGTTGCAGTTGCCGTCCAGGAAATGGAAGGGCATCCAGACTTCGCCCCGGCTCGTCTTATCGGAGACTCTGGCTTCCGACGAGATCGTGCCCCGGCGGGAGGATACGCGGATGCGCTCTCCGTCGCGGATGCCGGCTTCCGCCGCGTCCTCGGTGTTGATCTCTATGTAGGAGTGGCCGCTGATCTCCATCAGACCGGGGGTCTTGTCCGTCATTGCCATGGCGTTGTAGTGGTACAGATTGCGTCCCGTCATCATCAGCAGGGGGTATTCCTCATCCGGCAGTTCCTGCGAAGGCTTGTACTCCGCCAGATAATAGTCGCCCTTGCCTCTGCTGAACAGGCCCACGTGCATGATCCGGGTACCGGGATGATCCTTCGAGGTGCACGGCCACTGCAGGCCCTGCCCCGCGATCTCCGGGCTGTCCAGCCGTTCGTGGGATATGCCGGCAAAGGACGGCGTCACAGACGCGATCTCGTCCATGATCTGCGCGGCGGTCAGATACGGCTGAGGATAGCCCATCCGGTTCATGATATCCGTGAAGATATCCGTATCCAGACGCTGGTTCCCGGGCACCGTCACCGCCCGGCGCACACGCTGCACGCGGCGCTCGGAAGCGGAGAACGTACCCTCCTTCTCGGCAAAGGAGCGGCCGGGCAGGACCACGTCGGCCAGCTTGGCCGTTTCGGTCATGAACAGCTCGTCCACCACCAGGAAATCCAGACTCTTCAACGCGCGAAGCACGTGATGGGTGTCCGGATCGGTGCGCATCGGGTCCTCACCGAAGATGAACAGGCCCTTGATCTTTCCTTCGATCATGGCGGGGAAGCAGTCCGTGGCCTTGATACCGGGATTCGGATCCAGCGGAACGCCCCAGGCCTTCTCGAACTTCTCCCGGATCTCGGGAACATGCACCTTCTGGTAGCCGGGATAATCGGTGGGCATGGCGCCCATGTCGCACGCACCCTGTACGTTGTTCTGTCCGCGGATGGGGTTCACGCCGCATCCGGGGCGGCCCAGTTTCCCCGTCACCATTGCGAGGTTGGACAGGGACATGACGCCTTCCGTACCGGTGGAATGCTCGGTAACGCCGAGGCAATACAGAATGGGAGCTCTGTCGGCTGTCGCGTACAGACGGGCTGCCGCACGCAGATCATCGGGATCCACATGGCAGATCCCGCCGACATACTCGGGGGTATACTTCTTTACAAGTTCCTTCAGCTGAGCGCATCTTTCGGCGTCCGTACGCGTTTCGATGAACTCCCTGTTCTCCAGACCTTCCTCGAAGATCACGTGGAGCAGGCCGTTGACGAAAGCCACGTTGGTGCCGGGCTTCAGCTTCAGGTGGATATCCGCCTGCTTGGCCAGGTCGATATCGCGGGGATCGGCGACGATCAGTCGGGCGCCTCTGCGCACCGCCGCGCGCAGCTGCATGCCGAGGACCGGATGCGCCTCTTCAGAGTTGGAGCCGACGATCATGATCACGTCGGATTCCTGTGTGATATCCTGCACGGTGTTGGTCATCGCGCCGGAGCCCAGAGTTGTCGCCAGACCGGAGACTGTCGGGGCGTGTCAGACGCGCGCACAGTTGTCGGTGTTGTTGGAACCGAAGGCTGTGCGGACCATTTTCTGCAGCATGTAGATATCTTCGTTGGTGCTCCGGGAACAGGCAAAGCCTGCCAGAGCATTGCCGCCGTACTCTGCCTTTATCACGGAGAAGCGGCTCGCGACCAGATCCAGCGCCTCGTCCCAGGAGGCCTTGCGGAACTCGCCGGTCGCGCGGTCCCGGATCAGAGGATCGGTAAGCCGGTCTCCGGAGGAGACGAACTTATACGATCCGAACCGGCCCTTGACGCACAGCCTGCCGCGGTTGGTCGGGCCGTCGGCCCCCTCCACGTCCAGGATGCGGTTGTCTCTGACCAGCAGATCCATCTGGCAGCCGATGGCGCAGTGGGGGCAGGTCGTCCGGACCCGCTGCACGTCCCAGCTCCGGTAATCCCGGGAGGGCTTCTTGAACAGCGCGCCGGTGGGGCACGCCTCGGCACAGTTGCCGCAGGATTCGCACAGCGTCTGCTTCCAGTCCTCCCCGAAGGGAGCGCCGATCACGGTAAAGGTGCCGGCTTTCTTCAGTTCGATGGCCTTGCGCCCGCTGACCTTTCCGCACGCGGAAACGCAGCGCTGGCAGTGGATGCAAAGATCCGGCCGGTAGCCCAGGAAGGGATTCTCCGTCTTTTCCTCGGCGGGAACGTCCGCCCGGGTGCCGACGTAGGTGGTGTTGCATACGCCGTATTCGTTGCATACGGCCTGCAGTTCGCACACGCCGTTGGACGGGCACGAAAAACAGTCCTGATGGTGGTTGGAAAGCAACAGGTCCAGGACCGTTTTCCTGGCCTCCACCACCCGCGGGCTCATGGTCTGAACGACCATGCCGTCCCTGACCGGGGTGTTGCACGCCGTGGGAAGCTTGTCCATGCCGTCCACTTCCACTACGCAGAGGCGGCAGGAGCCGACGTTGCTGACGTTCTCCAGCCAGCACAGGGTCGGTATGCGTATGCCGTTTTCCCGCGCCGCCTGCAGAATGGTCCTGCCTTCCTCGACCGATACCGTTCTGCCGTCTATGGTTATGGAGATCATCTTCCGCTGCATCCTCCTTTCTACTGACGCGGGCCGCGCGGAACGCGTCCGCCGGGCCGCCGGGAATGCGCCCGCCGTCCGGCGGGCAGGGGAATATGGATACAACCACGTTAATTGTAAACGAATCGGCGGAAAACAGCAAGAGCGAATCTCATTTTCTTCCCGGGAAAAATCCCCGGACCTTTTCCGCGGCCCGGGGATCCTGGCGCGTTTTCACGGCGACGCGTGCGCCTTTACGTAATCGATGAACCGTGCGGCTCCCGTTTTCAGTACGCCGTCGCTTCTCTGCACGAGGTACAGCTCCCTCTCCGCGCCCTCCGCCGGCAGTTCGAAGGTCAGAAGGCGCCCCTCTTCCGTCTCTCTGGCCACGCTTCGGTCGGACATCACGGCCACGCCGATCCCGGCGGCCACCAGATTCTTCAGTGCCTCCGGATCCGATACCTGCCCGGCGCTCCGGCGGCGGCCGGGTCCCAGACCCAGCTGCTCCAGCAGCCGCTCCGCTGCCCCCTGACTGCCGCTTCCGGCCTCCCGGGTCAGAAACGGCGTGCGCGCCAGTTCCTCCCGCGGGAGCAGCCCGCGGCTTTTCCATCCGAGGAAAGGTTCCGCGGCCGCGGTGACCAGCACCAGTCGATCCCGCGCCAGCGGCGTGAACAGCAGGTCGCGGTCGTCGCTGCGGGCCCCGGTGAAGCCGACGTCCATCGTCCCCCGGGTCACGCCCTCCAGCACGGCGCCGCTGTCCGTCTGCACCAGCACCGTGCGCACCTGCGGGCACTCCTCCCGGAACCCCGTCAGGATATCCGGCAGCAGACTGGTGGCCGGGACGGTGGACGTGCCCACGCACACCTCGCCGTCGTCCTTTCTCAGCCTCCGCAGGGCGGCTTCGCGCAGGGAGAGGATCTGCAAGGCGTACTCGTACAGCAGCCGCCCGCTGTCCGTCAGATCGACGGCGTGGGTGGAGCGGACCACCAGCTTCGTTCTCAGTTCCTGCTCCAGATCCCGTATGTGCAGGCTGACGGTGGGCTGGGAGACGAAAAGCCGCTCCGCCGCCCGGGTGAAGCTGCGGCATTCCGCCACGGCGGCAAAGGACTGCAGCTGCTTAAATTCCATGCCCGATCTCCTCCAGTGCTCCTACGGCCGCCGCGACCTGCTCCGGCGTGTTCCACCATCCGAAGGAAAAGCGCACCGTCCCCTCGGGGAACGTGCCCAGCGTCCGGTGAGCCGCCGGCGCGCAGTGCAGGCCGACCCGGGTCATGATCCCATATTTCTCATCCAGGCGGCAGGCCCACTCCGCCGGATCCCCCCGCAGCATCCGCAGGGAAACGACGCCCGTCCTCCCCTGCACGCCGGGCAGGCCGACGGGGACCAGCACACCTTCCGCAGTCAGCCCCTCCAGGCCCTCCAGAAACGCCTGCGTCAATTCCTGTTCATGGGCGTACACGCGGGCGAGCCCGGTGCGCCTGAGCCACAGAAGGCCGGCGCGCAGACCCATGATGCCCGGCAGGTTCAGCGTTCCGGCCTCCAGCCGGTCCGGCATGAAGTCCGGGACCTGCTCCGTGTGGCTCACGCTGCCCGTGCCTCCGGAGATCAGCGGCTCCATCCGGGCGGCGAGCCCCTCCCGCAGGACCAGACCTCCGATCCCCTGGGGCCCCAGCAGTCCCTTGTGCCCGGTGAAGCACAGAACGTCGACATTCATCGCCTGCACATCGATCGGCAGTACCCCCGCCGTCTGAGCGCAGTCGACGATGAAAAGCAGGCCGTGGGCCCGGCAGAAGGCGCCGACCTTTTCCAACGGCGTCACCGTCCCGCACACGTTGCTGGCGTGGGTCATCACCACCGCCCGCGTCTCCGGCCGCAGGCACTCCTCCAGGCGATCCGTCCGCAGTTCTCCCCGCTCCGTACAGGGGCACCGGGTGAACGAAACGCCGTGCCTTTCCAGCTGGCGCAGCGGGCGCATCACGGCGTTGTGCTCCATGGAGGAGGTGATCACATGGTCCCCTTCCCGCAGCAGCCCCTTGAGCGCCGCGTTCAGGCTCTGCGTCACGTTCGCCGTGAACGCCACGTTCCGGCATTCGGGAGCCCCGAACAGCTCCGCCAGAAGAACGCGCGTCTCATATACCGCCTCCTCCGCCGCGTAGGCGCTGCGGTAACTCCCGCGCCCTACGTTCGCTCCCACGCCCGTCATGTAATCCTGCACCGCCCGGGCCACCTCTTCCGGCTTCGGAAAGGTGGTGGCGGCGTTATCCATGTAGATCGGCTCCATGCGACGTTCCTCCTCAGGTCCTGTTATCAGAATCATAAATGAACGTCATCGATAAATCAATAACCATAATTGGATTTTCCCCCCTTCCATCGGTATAATGACAGCAGAACCTCCCCGCTGACGGGAGAAAAAAGGAGAGATATCTGCATGAAACTGAAGGACAGAAAGCTCGGCATCATCCTCGCCGGGGCTGTCATGGGGGGCATCGCCGCGCTTCTGGCGTTTTTCGGCAACCCCTCCAACATGGGCTTCTGCATCGCGTGCTTCATCCGCGATACCGCCGGAGGCCTCGGGCTGCACAGGGCGGCCGCGGTGCAGTACATCCGGCCGGAGATCATCGGCATCGTACTGGGCAGCACCGTGTGCGCGCTGGCCTCGAAGGAGTTCCGTCCCAAGGGCGGCAGCGCCCCCTTCACCCGGCTGATCCTGGGCTTTTTCGTCATGATCGGCTGTCTCATGTTCCTGGGCTGCCCTTTCCGGATGGTCATCCGTCTGGCGGGCGGGGACGTGAACGCCGTCTTCGGCCTGGTCGGATTCGTGCTGGGCATTCTGGCCAGCGTATTCTTTCTGAACAAGGGCTATTCGCTGAAGCGTTCCTATAAGCAGCCCGTACTGGAGGGCGCGGCCATGCCCGTCGTTCAGATCGTTTTCCTGATCCTTCTGATCGCGGCCCCTGCCTTCATCCTGTTCACCGAAGCCGGCGGCGGCCCCGGCGCGAAGCACGCCGCCATCGCCATCAGCCTGGCCGCCGGCCTGATCGTCGGCGCTCTGGCCCAGCGCACCCGCATGTGCATGGTGGGAGGCTTCCGCGACGTTTTCCTGTTCCGTGATTTCCGCCTGCTGTGCGGCGGCGTCGCGCTGTTCGTCACCTGCCTGATCGTGAACCTGATCCTCAACGGCGCGACGGACGGCACCTTCTTCAAGCTCGGCATGGCGGAGCAGCCCGTCGCCCACACCGACTGGCTGTGGAACGGCCTCGGCATGCTGCTGTGCGGCTTCGGCTGCGTGCTGCTCGGCGGGTGCCCGATGCGCCAGCTGGTACTGACCGGCGAGGGCAACAGCGACAGCGCCATCACCGTGGTCGGTCTCAGCCTCGGCGCGGCCTTTGCCCACAACTTCGGCCTGGCTTCCAGCGCCGCCGGCCCCACCGCCGCCGGTAAGATCGCCGTCGTGATCGGCATCGTCGTCGCGGCCGTGATCGCCTGCTGCAACACCTTTGGAAAGAAAAACTGAACGGAGGAAAGAAAATGACCAGAGTAGACGCCAGAGGGCTCTCCTGCCCGGAACCCGTCGTGATGCTCCGCAACGCCATGGCTTCCGGTGAGGACGCCTATGAGATCGTCGTGGACAATACCGTATCCCGCGAGAACGTGACCCGCTTTGCCGAACACCAGGGCTACGCCGTGAGCGTGGCCGAAGCCGACGGCGAATACACGCTGACGCTGAAGCGCTGACCCCGTGGAAGCCATCGCCACCTTCTATTCCCACTTCGGGGCCGTCCGCTTCCGGAAGCTGTGCGCCGAGGCCGGGTGGCCGGCCGCCATGGCGCCCGTTCCCCGGTCGCTGAGCAGCAGCTGCGGCACCTGCGTCCGTTTCACGGGCGAGGCCATGAGCCCCATCCTTCCGGTGCCGGAAGAGGTGGAACAGATCGTACAGGACACCGGCGGCGGCTATGTGCCGCTGTACCGGGCGGAGAACAGCTGAGGTACCCATGGAAACGGAAGTAAAACTGACAAAACTGGCCAGCTGCGCCGGCTGCGGCGCCAAGGTCGGCGCAGGAACGCTGGCCCGCCTGCTGGAGGGATTCGAGACCCGATACGACCCGAACCTGATCGTAGGCTACGACAAGAGCGACGACGCCAGCGTATACGTGCTGGATGAGAACACGGCTCTGGTACAGACCACGGACTTTTTCCCGCCCATCGTGGACGATCCGTATCTGTACGGCCGCATCGCCGCCGTGAACGCCCTGAGCGACGTGTACGCCATGGGCGGCGAACCGAAGCTGGCCCTGAACATCATGTGCGTGACGGACGCCATGGAAAAGTCCACCGTGCAGGAGATCCTGCGGGGCGGCTACGGTGCGGCCTACGAGGCCGGCGCCATCATCACCGGCGGCCACACCATCTCCGGCGCCGAGCCGATCTACGGGCTGGCCGTATCCGGCTTCGTACATCCGCAGAAGGTGCTGACCAACAGCGGCGCGAGGCCCGGAGACGTGCTGATCCTGACGAAGCCGCTGGGCATCGGCGTTCTGACGACCTCCGCGAAGGCCGGCATGGTGGACGGGCCCGTGCTGACGCGCATCTACGATCAGATGGCGCAGCTGAACAAGGCCGCCCGCGACGTCATGGTGCGCTTTCCCGTGCACAGCTGTACGGACGTGACCGGCTTTGCCCTGCTGGGCCACAGCTTCGAAATGGCCCAGGGAAGCGGCGTGACCGTCCATCTGCAGGCGGGCCGCGTGCCCTTCCATCCGGAGGCCTACGATCTGGCGGACATGGGCTTCATCCCCGCCGGCGCCTACCGGAACCGCGACTACGCGGAACCGGGGGTAACGGTGAAGGCGGACGTCAGCCGGGCGATGCTGGATCTGATGTACGACCCTCAGACCAGCGGCGGCCTGCTGATGGCTGTCGGCGAAGAACGTTCCGAAGAGCTGCTGCGGCAGCTGCGGGACGCCGTTCCCTGCGCCGCCGTGATCGGCTACGTTACGGATTACACGGAAAACAGCATCCTCATCGAAGCGTGAACCAGACACCCGAACAGAAAACGCTCTCCCCGGCGGCCGCCGGGGAGAGCGTTTTTCCTTTTTCCGTGCTTTTCCGATTCAGTTGCTGATGGTCACGCCGCCGTCGATCACCAGATTCTGGCCCGTAACGAAGGAGGATTCGTCGGAGCCCAGATACACGGCGCCGTAGGCGATGTCTTCCGGCTCGCCGAGACGGCCCACCATGCACACGGTGTCGATCATGCCCTGCTGGGCCTCCTTGCTGTTCTTCACCCAGTCCGGCGTCATGTTCGTGTTGATGGGGCCGGGCAGGATGCAGTTCACGCGGATGCCCTTGCGGGCGAACTCCTTGGCCACGTTCCGAGAGAGGTTGGTCACGGCCGCCTTCATGGCGCCGTAGAAATAGGCGTTCACCTCTGGCCAGACGGAGGAGATGGAGGCCACGTTGATGATGTTGCCGCGGCCGGCCTTTACCATCTCCGGGATGAAGGCCTGCATCGTCCAGATGTAGGCGCGGCAGTTGGTCTGGGTGATGAGCTCGAAATCCTCGTCGTTCTGTTCCAGGAACGGCTTGTGCACCAGCACGCCGGCGCAGTTGAACAGGATATCCACCCGGCCGTACTTTTCATAGGCGGCGTTCTTCAGGTTCTCGATATCCTCCTTCTTCGTCACGTCACAGCGGACGAACACGGCCTCACCGCCGTTTTCACGGATCTTCGCGGCGGTCGCTTCTCCCTTTTCGGCGTTGCGGCCCACCAGCACGACGCTGGCGCCCTCGGCGGCGTACATGACGGCAACGGCTTCCCCGATGCCGGAGGTGGCGCCGGTCACTACGGCGACCTTGTCCTTCAGTCTGTTCATGGCATTTTACCCCCTGTGTATCATTCATTTGAAAGGCCGGCCCGCGCCTGTCTTTCTTTTCTGCAGTTTTCGACGAAGAGCACCCGGGGAGGCTCTCCGTAGTCCCGCGGTCCAGGCTTCGGCCGTTCGGGCAGAAGCCCCAGGCTTTCCATGCGGTCGGCCACGTCGGCCAGGCCGTGCGCCTCGTACGTTTCCCGGTACGGCCAGCCCGTCGCCGGATCCCAGCCTCTGGCTTCATACACCAGATCCACCATCTCGTTGAACTGCTGCCAGTCCGCGGTCTCGTTCCAGGAATCCGGGATCGACACGACCCGCCATATCTCCTCGATCTCCCGGCGGCGGGTCCGCCCGTGGTTGCGGATGAGGATGGCGCGGAACAGCAGTTTCGACCGTTCGGCCGCCCGCGTCAGTTCCTCCGGCGTCATGGCGTATCCCGTAGCGGCGGTGAACATCTCCGCTTCCATCTCCGGCCACCAGGGATGCGGGCTCTGCCACTCACAGCTCATGACGGAGTCCTTGATCTCGGCGTTGTTCTGCACGTTGATGATGGCCTCGATCAGGTGCGGGCTGTGGTAGGGATCGGCCATGGCCTCCTCGTGGTACTCAAATTTGCTGTGGAAATGCTCCACCGTATTGGCGTCCCGGGTGGACAGCATGCGGTTGATGTTGGCGGCCAGCCACGTGGGCTTTTCCACGCTGCCCTCGTAGCCGCGGCCCTGCCAGTGCACGCTCTGCCCCCAGCCGCCGTGAAGGCTGACCGGGATGTCCAGCCGCTGCCCGTCCAGCTCGGCGGAGTATCTGCCGTGGTAGATCGATTCGCTGAATTTCTCATACCCCAGCTTCCGGATGGCCCGCGCCATGCCCTCGGCAAACAGGTCGCCGTAGTATCCGCGCCGTTCCACCAGGTTCAGCAGGAAGGTCTTCAGGAATTCCAGATCCTCCACATCGGGCGTACGCCCCGTACCGAGGTCGCTGCCCTCCAGCAGGCCTTCCTTCGCGCACATGGCCAGCCACGTCAGCAGCCACACGTCGATCTCCCATTTATCGATGCCGTAGTCGTTGCAGATGTCGTTGATGACGGTCCCGCGCTCGTAATCCGGCTTCCAGAGGTTGTAGACGTCCGGCCGGATGGGCTTGGCCTGGGCCTCGAAATCCGGATCGGAGAAGTCCGGCTCCGGAAAATCCCGCCCCAGCAGCTTGCAGGGCGCGCAGTAATTTTTCTCCGTCGGCCAGAACTGCCCCACGGTGGCCGGCAGATCCGTCTGCCAGTTGTAGGTGCTCGTGCTGACGCACTTTTCAATGTGATTGGCGCTCCCTCCGTCCGCCGTCGGTCCGTTCATCATCAGGGCGTTGCAGCGCTGATTGCAGCCGGGGGAGCAGGCCACGTTGCCGCGGTCGTACTTCACGTCGAATTCCGCGCCGGGAACGCCGAACTTTTCCAGATGCAGCACCGGCGAAGGCCGCATGCTGGGATTGTTCATGTGCAGGCGCAGATACAGCAGCTTGTCGATGTCCGCCGGCACCACCACTCCGGTACCGTGCACCGTGATGGCCTTGAGCTTCTTGCTGCCCCACACGGCGCCGAAGCCGCCCTTGCCGAACACGCAGTCGTTGGCGGAGGTCACGGTGGCCAGGCGCACCAGCTTCTCCCCCGCCGGTCCGATCACCATGGACTTGAACTCCCGTCCGTATTTTTCCTCCAGAGCCCGCTGCGCATCATGCACGCGCAGGCCCCACAGGTCGTCCGCCGGAAGGATCTGAATGTCGTCGTCTTCGATCCGGATGTGCACCGGCCGTTCGGCCCTGCCCTGGATGATGAAGCCGTCGTACCCGGCGTACTTCAGTTCGGTGGCGAACCATCCCCCGATGTTGCCCCAGGTGAACTGCTCCGGATCTACGGCGGCGCCGACCGCACCGGCGGCGCTGCGTCCGCCCGCGGGGATGCCCGTTCCGGTCGTGGGCCCGTTCATGTAGATGAACTTGTTGGCCTCGTCGAACGCCCCCACGCCGGGGCCGACCTCATCCCAGAAGATGCGGTTGACGATCATGCGGCCGCCCACGTATTCCGGCACGTAGCGGTAGGTATCCAGCGTGGAGATCTCGCCGGTGGTCAGATCGATGCGCGCGATGCGCCCGCTGTAGCCGTACAGGCCCCTGGTGTTGGCGGGGTTTTCGAGAATGTCTTTTTTCGTATAATTCGGCATGCCTTCGCCCCCTTACCTTCCCTCCGGACGCACTCCGTCCGGAAGCAGCACGGAACCGCTGCTCAGGCCCAGGCACTGCACGGGGCACCATCGGATACACTGTGGGCCGTCCGGGTTGCCCCGGCACAGGTCGCATTTGACCGCTTTCCACTTCTTCCGGTCGCGATCCCTTTTCATGGAGATGCGGGAGGGCGTAAAGCGGCACGCGCGCATGCATTTTCCGCAGCCGATGCAGTTTTCCTCATCCACGTAGACCACGCCCGTTTCCGGATCGACGCACATGGCGCTGTCCTTCTTCGGGCAGGCCTCGTAACACGGCCGGTCGGCGCACTGCTGGCACGCCAGCACCGTGTGGACCATCGACCGGGCGTCCAGGTCCACCTGAATGCGGCTGTTGCTGCGCCCCGTGACTCCTTCATGGCTCAGTCCGCACACGATCGTGCAGGACACGCAGCCGGTGCAGAAGGAATACTCCGGAGAATACTGTACGATATGGTCGCCGCAGGAAAACTCCTGTCCCGCCGCGCTGCCTCTGCTTTCTTCGGGCACGGTCCCCACCCCTTTCTGTTTTCCGTAAAAAGTATACCCGTCCCGCGCGACTTTTGTCAATGCGCCGCAGTCCTCGCGCCGCGCCGGAAAAGCCCCCTTCGCCCTTGCGCTTTTCCGCGATCTGGTATAATCTTTACAGAAAAACGAGGAAGGACCGTCCCCATGAAACAAACGTATTCCCGCTACCGCTGGGTCATTCTCCTGCTGGCGTTCATCCCGCCCACGCTGCTGACCCTGTGCCAGTATCAGTCCACCGCGTACGCGCCGGAGCTGATGCGTCAGTTCTCTCTGACCGACCAGCAGTACACCACCGTGGCCACGGCCCCCATGCTGCTGGGCGTATTCATCAGCTTCCTTGCCGGGACCATGGGCGACCGCTTCGGCGTGAAGAAGACGGTCACCGTGGCCGTGATCATCTCCGCGCTGTGCGCCCTCGCCCGGGCTTTCGTCAGCGGTTATCCCGGCCTGCTGGCCGTCACCGTGCTGATGGGGTGCGTCGGCGTTGTGATCAATTCCAACAACGCCAAGATCATGACGGGCTGGTTCCCTCCGGCTCAGCTGGGCCTGGCCATCGGCCTTGTAGCCTCCACCGGCAACTCCGGAACCATCATCGCCATGGCTCTGGGCAAGAGCCTGAGCCCCTCCGTCTCAACGGCGTTTCTCTGCAGCGGCATCGCCTTTGCCGTCGCCGCCATTCTGTGGATCCTGCTGTTCCGGGACCGTCCGAAAGGGAGCTCCCCGGACGAAAAGATCCCCGACAGCCGTCCAAAAACGCGGCTTGGCGCCGTTCTGAAGAACCGCACCGTATGGACCGCCGCGCTGGCCGCCGCCTTTTTCATGTGCGTGAACATTTCCGTTTCCGCCCTTGTCAGCCCCGGTCTGGTGAAGCGCGGAGTGTCTGACGCCTCCGCCAATCTGACCATCGTGATCTTCTCCGTCGCCGCGCTGGCCGCTTCCGTGCTCATGCCCGGCCTCATCGCCAGGACGAAGAACACGAAGATCACGTGCGCGGTGCTTTCCGTTCTGGCGGGAGCGGCCCTGTACGCCGGCTGGCGGACGGATTCCATCCTCCTGTGCGATCTTCTCATTCCTCTGTGCGGGCTGTGCCTGGGCGGCCTGCTGCCCACGCTGCTTTCCATTCCCGCCGTTCTTCCGGAGATCGGGCCGGATTCGATCGGCGCCGCGGGAGGCCTGATCACCACGGTGATGATGGCCGGCGCTTTCCTCCTGCCCTCCTACGTCGTCACCCCCATTGCCGGCGGCATCAACGATACGGCCTTCCTTCTGCTGCTGATCGCGTCCGTGATCCTGGGGGCCGTCTTCCTCCTCCTGCCCAACGTCAGCATCCGCAGGGCCGCCGACTGAGCGGCAGCCCATGATACGGACAGCGGCACGGCGCAACAGCGCCGTGCCGCTTTGCATTTTCCGCAGCCGTTTTCCTGCCGGCTTTGCCAGGAGCCTCCGGGAAGGCCGCGTCATTTTCCGGACAGGAACGTGATCACGTCGTTCAGATCTCTTTCCACCGTTACGGTCATGGCCCGGATCGCGTCGTCCGGCTGCTTCAGGTCCGGCACCATGATCGGCATCATGCCGGCCCGGTGCGCCGCGGTGATCCCGTTGAAGGAGTCTTCGATCACGTAGGTATCGGCGGGGCTGACCCCCATCCGTTCCGCGCAGAGCAGAAAGATCTCCGGTTCCGGCTTGCTGCTGCGGACCATGTCGCCCGTCACGACGGCGCTGAAATAACCGATCAGCCCGGCGTCCGTCAGCTGGGACACGACCCTCTCCCTGCGGGTGGACGAGGCAAGCCCCATGAGGATCTTCCGGGAGGCGAGGTAGGGAAAAATATCGTATACGCCCTTTTTCACGGGGATCCCGCTCTTGCCGGCCTGACGGTCGAACGCTTCTCTCACCTGTTCCCGCAGCAGATCGTAGTTCCGGTCCGGACCCAGATGCCGCGTCACCAGCTCCCGCGTTTTCCGTTCATTCAGACCGATGCAGCGGCCGATCAGCGCGTCCATATCCCCAAGGCCGTTCTCCTCCGCCACCTGACGCCAGGCGTTCAGATACATGCGTTCCGTATCGAGGATCACGCCATCCATATCGAAAATCACGTGAAAAGCCAAGCCTTCCGTTCCCCTTTCCTTCGGATCATTCGAACGGCGCACCCGTCCCCGGCGCCGTCACGCAGAAAACGTCCGCCGCGGTCTGCATCCGCGGCGGACGTCACGCCCATGTTCATCTTGCGTACAGCAGCCCCACCAGCCAGTTCACCAGCCGCACCGGCAGCAGCTTGATCAGCACGCACAGGACCTTATAGGAAAAGCCCAGCGCCATGACGGGCTTGCTGTTTTTTCTCATGGCGACGGAGGCGATCATCCGCCCCGCCTTCTCCGGCGCCATCCCGCCGCGCTCGTCCTTTTCCATGCCGGCCACGCTGCGGGCGATGCGCCCGCCGTAGGCATCATCCCCCTCGGGGTTCTTGCGCCGCGCGTCGGTGAAGCCGGTTCGGATGTCCCCGGGCTGCACCGCGCAGACGGTCACGCCGTAGGGGCGCACCTCATTGGCCAGAGCCAGCGAATAGTCGTTGATGGCGGCCTTGCTGCAGGAATAAAAGGTCTGAAACGGGATGGCGGCGGGCGCCGCCACGGAGCTCACGTTCACGATGCGGCCGCAGGCGCGTCGGCGCATGGAGCCCAGCACCGCGCGTGTCACCGTGGCCATGCCGAAGAAATTCACGTCCATCTGACGGCGTGCTTCCTCCATGGGGGTGAACTCCACCGCGCCGGAAATGCCGAATCCGGCGTTGTTGACGAGCACGTCGATGTGCCCGACCTCGTCCAGGATCCTGTTCACCGCTGCGGTCACGGCGTTCTCATCCGTCACGTCCACGCTGAAATGCCGGACACCGTCGGGGCCGCCGGCCTCCCGACGGCTGAATTCATATACCGTGCAGCCCCTGTCCAGCAGGCACTGACATACGGCTCTGCCGATGCCGGAGGAGCCCCCCGTCACCAAGCAGATCTTCGCCGTTCCGGCGTTCACAGTTCGTACCGGCTCAGGACTTCGGCGATGATGTCCACCGCCTCGTCGATCAGCTCATGGGTGTGGCTGGCCATCAGGCTGGTGCGCAGCAGACACTCGTGCGGAGCGGTCGCCGGGGGCAGCGAGCTGTTGACGTACACGCCGTGTTCGTAAAGATCCTTCGCGATGGTCAGCGTCGGGATCTCTTCATAGGTGTAGATCGGGATAATGGGGACGACCTTCCCGTTGGACGGGCGCATCTTGATCTGCTTTTCGTCCAGCCTCTGGCGCATGTACAGCGCGTTGCCCTGGAGCTTCTCCACCAGTTCCGGATGAGCTTCCAGGATGCGCAGGGCCGTCAGCGCCGCCGCCGCATTGGCGGGCGGGATGCTGGCTGAGAAAATGAAGGGCCGGGAGCTGTGCTTCACATAGTGCACGACGCGCTCAGACGCCGCCATGTAACCGCCCAGGGACGCCAGAGATTTGGAGAAGGTGCCCATGTAAATGTCCACCTGGTCTTCCAGTCCGTAGTAGCTGGCGGTACCGCGGCCGCCCTCGCCGATCACGCCGAGGCCGTGGGCGTCGTCGACCATGACCCGGGCGCCGTACTGTCTGGCCAGACGGCAGATCTCCGGCAGGTTGGCAATGTCGCCCCCCATGGAGAACACGCCGTCCGTCACGATCAGGCAGCCCTTGTCCGCGGGCACACGCTGCAGCTTGGCCTCGAGATCGGCCATGTCGTTATGCTCATACCGCAGCATCTTGCCGTGGCTCAGCCGGCAGGCGTCGTACAGACTGGCATGGTTCTCCTTGTCCATGATGACGAAATCGTTCAGCCCCACGACGGCGCTGATGATGCCCAGGTTGGTCTGGAACCCCGTGGACAGCGTGACGACCGCTTCCTTGCGCAGGAACTTTGCCAGTTCCGCCTCCAGCTCGAGATGGAGCTTCAGCGTTCCGTTGAGGAACCGGGAGCCGGAACACCCGGAGCCCAGGGTCCGGTACGCCTCCATGCCCGCTTCGATGACTTCGGGATGCGTGGTGAGCCCCAGATAGTTGTTGGATCCGAGCATGATGCGGCGTTTGCCCTCCATGATGACCTCGGTATCCTGCTTGCTTTCCAGTGCGTGGAAATAGGGGTATATGCCCTTCTCCATGATCTGATCGGCCAGATCGGGCTTATAGCACTTTTCAAAGATATCGATCATACAATGAACCTCCGTTACCTGCAATGCGAAACCCTTCGCGCTCAGACCGGCTCTCTCTTCTCTCTCTTTTCTTTTGTCCGATCTGAGTGTTTAGTATAACCTCCGCGGCTCTCTTTGTCAAAACTGTTACAACTAATTACATTGACTCCCTCTTTCTTTGTCATTTTTTTCACGAAAAACACGTTCGCGATCCTGTTTTTTTGTGTTGCGGCAGGACGTGGCCTGTGATAAACTGATTTTTAATACAGTTATGGCCTCAACGGCCGCAGAAAGGGGCGTTTTCCCTTTGCGGATGCGTAAAAAACCGAATCTGATCCCACGCATGGAACGCTGCGCCGCCGTACTGGAAAAGCAGCCCGAGGCCCTGCGCGGCCGCTGGAGGGACGGAACGCCCTTCACCGGCCTGTACCTGGAGATCGGGTGCGGCAAGGGCCGCTTTACCGCGGAAACGGCCGCGGGTCTTCCCGAGATCCTTTACATAGCCGTAGAACGGGTCCCGGACGCCATGGTCGTGGCTATGGAGCGGGTCTGCGCCGCCGGCCTTTCCAACGTCCGCTTCATCGACGCGGACGCACGCACCCTCGGAGAGCTGTTTGCCATGGGGGAAGCCGACCGCATCTACATCAATTTCTGCGATCCTTGGCCCAGCCGGCGTCACGCAAAGCGCCGTCTCACCTCTCCGGATTTTCTCCGTCTGTATGAGCAGGTGCTCCGTCCGGGTGGGGAGATCCATTTCAAAACGGACAACGCGCCGCTGTTCGAGTACTCCCTGGAGTGCTTCCGGAAGCGCGGCTGGTCCCTCAGCGAGGTGACCCGGGATCTTCACGCCGCCGGTCCCTGCGGCGTGATGACGGATTATGAGGAAAAGTTCTTCCGCCAGGGCGTTCCCATCAACCGGTGCGTCGCCCGCCGGCCGGACGTCCCGCTTCCGGAGCCCGTCACCGCATGCGAAGAAAACAAGGAAGAAGAATGAAATACACAGAGAGCAACCGCCGCCCGCACACAGAAAAGGAGTGACTGACAATGGCCTACATTTTTCCGGAACCGTCCCGCACCTTCAGCGAGTATCTGCTGATCCCCGGCTACACCAGCGCGGAATGCACCCCCGACCGGGTCAGCCTGCGTACGCCGCTGGTACGTTACAGAAAGGGCGAAGAGCCCGCCATCAGCATGAACATTCCCCTCACGTCGGCCATCATGCAGGCCGTATCCGACGACAAGATGGCCGTCGCTCTGGCCAAGGAAGGCGGCGTGAGTTTCATCTACGGCTCCCAGAGCATCGAAGATCAGGCCGCCATGGTCGCCCGCGTCAAATCCTACAAGGCGGGCTTCGTGGTCAGTGACTCCAATCTCCGCCCTGACGACACGCTGGCGGACATTCTCGCCCTGAAGGAGCAGACCGGCCATTCCACCATGCCCGTCACCGAGGACGGCACGGCCGCCGGACGGCTGGTGGGCATCGTCACGAGCCGCGATTACCGCATCAGCCGCATGACCGGGGACGAAAAGGTCCACACCTTCATGACCCCGATCGAAAAGCTGATCACGGCTCCCGCCGGCACCACCCTGCGGGAGGCCAACGACATCATCTGGGATCACAAGCTCAACGCACTGCCCATCGTGGACGAAGCCGGACGGCTCGTGAACATGGTTTTCCGCAAGGACTACGACATGCACAAGGAAAACCCGCTGGAGCTGCTGGACGCCAACAAGAAATACGTGGTAGGCGCCGGCATCAATTCCCGGGATTACGCCGAGCGCGTGCCCGCTCTGCTGGAGGCCGGCGCGGACGTGCTGTGCATCGACTCGTCCGAGGGCTACACCGAGTGGCAGAAGCGCACCATCGCCTGGATCCGTGAGCATTACGGCGAGAGCGTCAAGGTCGGCGCCGGCAACGTTGTGGACGGCGAGGGGTTCCGTTTCCTGGCGGATTGCGGCGCGGACTTCGTAAAGGTCGGCATCGGCGGAGGCTCCATCTGCATCACGCGTGAACAGAAGGGCATCGGCCGCGGTCAGGCCAGCGCTCTGATCGACGTATGCGCCGAGCGCGACCGCTACTATGAGGAGACCGGCATCTATGTGCCCGTATGCTCCGACGGCGGCATCGTGCACGATTATCACTTCACGCTCGCCCTGGCCATGGGCGCGGACTTCCTGATGCTGGGCCGGTATTTTGCCCGGTTCGACGAGGCGCCCGGCGCGCGCGTGTCCGTGGGCGGCACTTACATGAAGGAATACTGGGGCGAGGGCTCCGCCCGCGCCAGGAACTGGCAGCGGTACGACCTGGGCGGCGCCAAGAAGATGAGTTTCGTCGAAGGCGTGGACAGCTACGTCCCCTACGCCGGCAGTCTGAAGGACAACGTGACCATCACTCTGAGCAAGGTGCGCTCCACCATGTGCAACTGCGGTGCCGTGACCATTCCGGAACTGCAGAAGAACGCCAAGCTCACGCTGGTATCCGCCACCTCCATCGTGGAAGGCGGCGCCCACGACGTGGTGCTGAAGGAGACCAACACGGGCAACAAATAATTATCAGTCAGACGGCCGCCGTCACGCGGCCGTCTGTTTTCCTTTCAGGAGGTCATCATATGGACGCCAGTACGGAAAAAAACATTCGGATCCTGAAACAGTGGATCGAAGAAAGCAGCAGCATCGTTTTCTTCGGCGGAGCCGGCGTCTCCACGGAGAGCGGCATTCCCGACTTCCGCAGCGTGGACGGCCTGTACCACCAGAAATACCGATTTCCCCCGGAGCAGATCATCAGCCACAGCTTTTTTGAAGCGCAGCCGGAGGAGTTCTACCGCTTCTATCGCGACAAGCTGATCGTGCGCGGGGCCCGGCCCAACGTGACGCATCTCCGTCTGGCGGAGCTGGAGCGCGAGGGAAAGCTGAAGGCTGTGATCACCCAGAACATCGACGGCCTGCATCAGCTGGCCGGGAGCCGGAACGTTCTGGAGCTGCACGGCTCCACGCTGCGCAACTACTGCCTGCGCTGCGGGAAAACGTACGGGACGGAGATCTTCGAAGGCACCAAGGGCGTGCCTCACTGCACCTGCGGCGGCGTCATCCGCCCCGACGTGGTACTGTATGAGGAGGGACTGGATCCGGACGTGCTCGAAAAATCCGTCCAGGCCATCCGGCAGGCGGATCTGCTCATCGTCGGCGGTACGTCTCTGGTGGTGTATCCTGCCGCCGGACTTCTTCGCTATTATCGGGGAAACCGGCTGGTCCTGATCAACATGTCAAAAACGGGAATGGACAGCGCCGCCGATCTTCTGATCACGGCAAAGCTCGGCGACGTCTTCTCAAGAGTCTGAGGCCACACAGAAAAACCGGGCAGGATCGAACGGCGTTCGATCCTGCCCGGTTTTTGCTTCATCCTTCACTTTTTCGGCCACTCGACCTCTACCGTGGCATGGCAATCGGGACACTCACACTTCTTCGGCACTTTGGTCCCCATGGCCCGCCCCAGCTTTTTCTCACCGCAGGCGGGACACTTCACCGTATAGATCATCAGAAACACGCCGGCAAGGGCGAGCAGTCCGCCGGGGATACCCAGAATGCTGGTGGGCTTTCCGAACACGGTGATGCCCGTCGGGATCCAGCTGAAGAGCCCCAACGCGAAGCCCCCCCACATCAGGATGCACAGGATCAGCGGATAGATTCCGCTGCGCTTATGGGTCTCGCCCTTATGCGAGGGTATCGTTTTCACAGCCGTATTCTTTTTTGCCATCTTTCATCTCTCCCGTCTCATTCTGCTTCGTCACTCATCCAGGCGGAGCACCGCCATGAACGCCTCCTGGGGCACGGAGACCGAACCCAGGCTCCGCATCCTCTTCTTGCCTTCCTTCTGCTTTTCCAGCAGTTTTTTCTTTCTTGTGATATCTCCGCCATAGCACTTGGCCAGAACGTCCTTCCGCAGGGCCTTAATGGTCTCGCGGGCGATGATCTTGCCCCCGATGGCCGCCTGCACCGGTATCTCGAACAGCTGGCGCGGAATGTTCTCCTTCAGTTTCTCCGCGATGCGGCGCCCTCTGGGATAGGCCTTATCCTTATGCACGATGAAGGAAAGGGCGTCCACCACCTCGCCGTTGAGCAGGATATCCAGCTTGACAAGGTCGCTCTTCCGGTACCCCAGAAACTCATAATCCAGCGACGCGTAGCCCCGGCTGCGGGATTTCAGCGCATCGAAGAAATCGTAAATGATCTCATTGAGCGGCATCTCGTAGTGCAGCTCCACCCGGGTATCGTCCAGATACTTCATGTCCCGGTACTCCCCGCGGCGCTCCTGACACAGGTCCATGATGTTTCCGACGAATTCCGTCGGGCACATGATGGAGGCCTTCACGAACGGCTCTTCCGCCTCCAGAATGACGGCGGGATCGGGATAGTTGAGCGGATTGTCCACCATTATCACGGTCCCGTCCGTTTTCGTCACCCGATAGATGACGCTGGGCGCCGTCGTGATCAGATCCAGGTTGTACTCCCGCTCCAGCCGCTCCTGAATGATCTCCATGTGCAGCAGTCCGAGAAAGCCGCACCGGAACCCGAAGCCCAGAGCTACGGAGGATTCCGGCTCAAAGGACAGGGAAGCGTCGTTCAGCTTCAGCTTTTCCAGCGCGTCGCGCAGATCGGGGTATTTGGCCCCGTCGCTGGTATAGATGCCGGAAAAGACCATCGGCTGCACCGGGCGGTAGCCCGGCAGCGGCTCCGCCGCCGGTCTGGCATCATCCGTGACCGTATCGCCCACCCGGGTATCCGCCACGTTCTTGATGCTGGCGGTAAGGTATCCCACGTCTCCGGCAGACAGAACGGCGCAGGGCTCCAGCCCGATGGGCCGCATGTGACCCACCTCGACCACCCGGTATACCGCTCCGGTGGCCATCATGCGGATGTCCATGTCCGCCCGTACCACACCGTCTACGACGCGCATGTAAACGATCACGCCGCGGTAGCTGTCGTACTGGCTGTCGAAGATCAGTGCCTTCAGCGGCGCGTCCGCGTCGCCCCTGGGAGGCGGGATCACGGACACGATCTGTTCCGGCACCTGCTCCACGTTGATGCCTCTCTTGGCGGAAATCTCCGGCGCTTCCATGGCCGGTATGCCGATGATGTCTTCGATCTCCGTCTTTACCCGTTTGGGGTCCGCTGCCGGGAGATCGATCTTGTTGATCACCGGCAGGATCTCCAGATCGTTCTCCAGCGCCAGATAGGTGTTGGCCAGCGTCTGGGCCTCGATGCCCTGGGCCGCGTCCACCACCAGCACCGCCCCTTCGCAGGCGGCCAGTGACCGCGACACCTCATAGTTAAAGTCCACGTGCCCCGGCGTATCGATCAGATTCAGTTCATACAGCTGCCCGTCCGACGCCCGGTAATCCAGGCTGACGGCCCGCGCCTTGATGGTGATGCCCCTCTCCTTTTCCAGATCCATGTTGTCCAGGATCTGGTTTTCCATCTCGCGGGCGTCCACCGCACCGCACATCTCGATGAGCCGGTCGGATAGCGTGGATTTTCCATGGTCGATGTGAGCGATGATGCTGAAATTCCGTATGTTCGCGCTGTCCGCCATGCGTTCACGCTCCCTCGGATACTGCCCGGACCAGTTCGGCAAAGCCCTGCTGCTCTCGAGCCAGGTTCTCAGGCGGCAGCGCCTGCCCGGGATGGTCCAGCATGTAATTCAGCATGTCCGTCGAATTGCGGATGCATGTGACGACGGCGGCCGCGGTTCCGGCATCCATCTCCTTCAGGCGCTTGAGAAGTTCTTCCACCGTTTCCGCCAGCAGTTCGATGCTGCCGTCCTGCTCGTCGACAAGGCCGAGGATGCGGTCGGCCGTAACGCCGTAATACCGGCAGACCTTCACAACGAATTCCAGTCTGGGCTCCCGGACGCCGTTTTCATAATGGGAGAGAAGGGCCTGCGAGATGCCGAGATCCGCCGCCACCAGTTTCTGGCTCATGCCGCGCTGATGACGCAGTTCCGTCAGCACCTGTGAAAACGCTGTCTGCATTTCTGTTCTCCTCTTTCCTTCTTAGTTCGATATATACGTTCTGTAAAGTATACCCCGTCCGGTCCGTTTTGTAAACGGCCGTCCGTCAAAAACCTCCGTTTTTCCGCATTGCACTTTCCTCCGAGCGGTGGTAAAGTAGGCAAAGCGCCGTTTCCGGACAAAAAAGCGGCCGTCCTGAGACGGCCGCCGCTTGAAAGCAATGCTTACTGGATGATGCCGATGACCAGCGTGAGCACCATGAAGGCAACGCCGAACCACTTGGTGGCCCGTGCCAGCTTTGCATCCCGGCTCTTGTTCTTGTTGCGGGACAGGAAGGTATCACTGCCGCCGGCAATGGCGCCGGACAGGCCCGCGCTCTTCCCGCTCTGGACGAGAACGACGATAATGATGGCAGCAGCGCTGAGAAGCTGCAGAATGATAAGAACAGTAGTCAGTGCGGACATGTTGAAATCAACCTTTCCAATCAGATTCATCAGACTATTCCGAAAGCGGCAAAACTGCCGCGCCGTTTACAGTACGGATGATATTAACACACTTTGACATCCGTTGCAAGGATTTTTTTACAGGAAGTGACCGCCATGTTTTTCGATACTCACGCGCATTACGACGATGAGCAGTTTGACGCCGACCGGGATCTGGTCCTGGCCTCGATGGATGCGGCCGGCGTGGAACTGATCGTCAATCCGGGAGCGGACATGCCCTCCTCCCGCGCGGCCAGGGACATCGCCTCCCGCTGGCCGTTCGTCTGGTTCGGCGTCGGCGTCCATCCGCACGACGCCCGGAACATGAAAGATGAGGATTTTGACGAACTGCGGATCCTGGCCGGCGACCCGAAATGCGTTGCCATCGGCGAGATCGGGCTGGACTATCATTACGACCTTTCCCCGCGGGACGTGCAGAAGCTGCGCTTTGTCCAGCAGATGGAGCTGGCGGCCGAACTGAACATGCCGGTGATCATCCATGAGCGCGAAGCCTGCGCCGACGTGCTGGACGTGGTGACCCGTTTCCGTCATGTGCGGGGCGTATATCACTGCTTTTCCGGCAGCTGGGAGACAGCCAGGATCATTCTGGATCAGGGGTGGTACCTCTCCTTCACGGGAGTGATCACCTTCAAAAACGCCAGGAAGGCGCTGGAGGTCGTGGAAAAGATGCCCTCCGACCGTCTGATGATCGAGACGGACAGCCCCTATCTGGCTCCCGTTCCGGTGCGAGGCCGGAGGAACGATTCCCGGAATCTTCCGTACATTGCCGCCCGCGCGGCGGAGCTCCGCGGCATGAGTACGGAAGAGCTGGCCGCTCTGACTCTCGCCAACGGAAAGCGGTTCTTCGGCATCCCGTAACGGGATTCACAGATCGTTCACATCCCGTTTTCACATCCGTCACACACGCGGGATTATAATGGCCCGGCATATGATATGAGGAGGGACAGGTTTGATAGAAGTCACAGACCTTGTGAAGCGGTACGGCAGCCATACGGTGCTGGACCACCTCAGCTTCACCGTTAACGACGGACAGATCTACGGCTTTCTCGGCCCGAACGGCGCCGGAAAAAGCACCACGATGAACATTCTTACCGGTTATATCGGCATGACCGAGGGCAGCGTGACCATCAACGGCCATGATCTGCTGGAGGAGCCGGACGCCGTCCGGCGGAGCATCGGGTATCTGCCCGAGCAGCCGCCTCTGTATACGGACATGACGCCTCAGGAATACCTCTCCTTCGCCGCCGAACTGAAACGGCTGCCCCGCGCCGAGCGGGCGGACGCGGTGGACCAGGTGATGGAGCTCACACAGCTGACCTCCATGAGGAACCGGCTGATCCGGAACCTTTCCAAAGGATACCGGCAGCGGGTGGGCCTTGCCCAGGCCATCCTCGGCTTTCCAGAGGTCATCATACTGGATGAGCCCACGGTCGGACTCGATCCCAGGCAGATCATCGAGATCCGGTCTCTCATCCGCAGTCTGGCGGAGAAGCACACCGTCATCCTCAGCAGTCACATTCTGTCCGAGGTGCAGGAGGTATGCGACCACATCCTGATCCTGCATCACGGACGTCTGGTGGCCGACGGCACGCCCGAGGAACTGGAGAGTTCCCTGCGGGACAACACGCTGGACATCACCCTCAGGACGTCCGATGAGTGCGCCGTGCGCGGCCTGCTTGCCGGCATCGGCGGGATCTCGTATTCGGAACTGGCGCCGTCCCGGGACGGCTACCGCGTCACCGTATATCCGGAAGGGGACGCAGATCTGCGGGAGCCGGTGTTCCGCGCCTGCGCCGCGGCCGGACTTCCGCTTCTCGGAATGCAGTTCCGCGCGGCCGGACTGGAGCAGGTGTTCCTGAAGCTGGTCACCGACGAGGATCTGCCCCGTCAGGATCCGTCGGCGGAATCTCCGGCGGATATCTCCCCCGACTCCGGCGGCACGACGGACGCGGAGCCGGCGGCGGAAGCTTCCGAACAAACAGCCACTGAGACGGAAACGGACGCTGCGGAAAAGGAGGGAAGCGAAGCATGACCGCCATTTACAAAAGGGAGCTGCGCTCCTATTTCAATTCCATGCTCGGCTACGTGTTCGCGGCCGCCGTCACCCTGGTGCTCGGGTTGTTCTTCACCATCTACAATCTCCGGGGCGGACACCCCTACTTTGCTTTTTCCCTCTCGGGAACGATCATGATCTTTGCCTTTGCCGTCCCTCTGCTCACCATGAAGAGCATGGCGGAAGAGCGGCGCAGCCGGACCGATCAGATGCTGCTGACCTATCCCGTTTCCGTTGCCGGCGTCATTCTGGGCAAGTTCTTTGCCATGCTCACGGTTTTTGTCATCCCGATGCTGATCTCCTGCCTGTGTCCTCTCGTCATCGCGAAGGGCGGCGGCGGCAGCTATCTCATTGACTATTCCACCATTTTTCTGTTCCTGTTCCTCGGAGCCATGTTCATCTCCGTGGGCATGTACGTCTCCAGTCTGACGGAAAGTCAGCTCATCGCCGCCGTCGCGGGCATGGTGGTCCTTCTTCTCATGCTGCTGTGGGATACGCTGGTATCGTTCATCCCTCCCACCGTCGCCGCTTCCGCCGTGGGCTTTCTGATCCTTTTCGCTCTGGCAGCGCTGATATTCGCCCGCTCCGCCGGTCATCCGGCCGTGGGCATTGCCATATTCGGAGCGGGGGCGATCTTTACGATCCTGTGCGGAGCCATGGCCAGCCGCTGGTTTGCCACCGCCCTTACCAGCTTTCTCGGCATGTTCAGCGTCTATGGGCCGGTGTCCAATTTCGTTTCCAATTATGTGTTCGACGTCAAGGGCCTGCTGTACTACTGCGTGATGACCGCCGTATTTCTGTTTCTGACGGTGCAGAGCGTACAGCGGTGCCAGTACCGCTGAGGGGGTGACGGACATGAAGTTTTTCAGCAATTCTCCCGTTTCCCGTCCGGTCCGTCTGCTGACCGCCCTGACCGCCGTCGTTCTGGCGGCCGCC
Organism: Oscillospiraceae bacterium; assembly: GCA_017519975.1. GTDB lineage: Bacteria > Bacillota > Clostridia > Oscillospirales > Oscillospiraceae > Alloscillospira. The sequence goes on from JAFWRM010000001.1 coordinate 40,653, forward strand.
ATCATTCTGGTGACGGTCCTGCACGTGCTTCCGTCCAGCGTGATGGAATACGATATGACGGCCAACGATCTCTACCGGGTTTCCGGCGTTACCACGCGCATGCTTCAGGAGCTGGAAGACCCCATCGAGATCCGGGTTTTCAGCGATGAAGCCAGCCTTGATCAGCGGTTCGTGAAGTACATGGAAAAATACACGGCGCTCTCCCCTCTGCTGACACTGGAGTTCATCGATCCGCAGAAGGAACCCTCCGCCGTCAAGGATCTTGACGGGGAGGCCAACACGGTTCAGGTGCGCAATGCCGTCACCGGAGATACGGCGTCCTTCAAGGTCTCCGGCTTTGAAGGTCAGGATGCGGCGGCTGTGCTGTACGATTCCGCTTCGTACTACGCATACGGCACCCAGACTCCCGTTTCCTTTGACGCCGAGGGACGTCTGGCGGGCGCCATCGGGACCGTCACCGGAAGCCAGCGATATACCATCTTCCACCTCACCGGTCACGGGGAAAGCCCCATGGCCACCTCCATCGCCGCCCTGCTGGAAAAGGCCAATTACGAACAGTACTCTTTGGAACTTCTGAGCGTCGGTTCGATCCCGGAGACGTGCGATCTTCTCATCTGCAACGCCCCGACCTCCGATCTTTCCGAAGACGAGCTGACGCTGCTGAAGCGCTGGCTGGCCGACGGCGGGAAGCTGCTGCTTGTGCTGGATGAAAACACTCTGCCCAACTTCTCCGCCCTGCTTAAGGTCTACGGCATGCAGACGGAACAGGGATATCTGGCCGATCACGACAACGTTTACCAGCAGTACATGGACCGGTTCGGCATGTACTGCTTCCACCCCGTCTACAATGAGGACAGCCCCCTGTGCGAGGGGATCGCCTCCGACGGCATGGTGATCGGTGCCGTTCCCCTGACACTGGTCTCGCCGGAGCGGCGGGGCTCGGAGACGGAATGGTTCATGAGCTCCAGCACCGGCGGCGTTAATTATTACGGTCAGCCGGAGGATGAGATCGAGGAAAAGATCTACTACGTCGGCGCGGTCGCGACGGAAGAGGTCGGCGACGAGAAGGAATCCCGTCTCACCGTCATTTCCTCCGGCTACTACGTCAGCGACACGGTCCTGAGCAGCTTCCCGAGCCTCTCCAACAGTACGGTGATCATGAACGCGATCAACGCCAATTTCGATGGCAAGGCCGCCGTGACCATCGGGGCAAAGGATCTGGGCCTCATACGGAACTCCCTGACCCGCATCACCCCCTACGCCCTGTTCTTCACGGTGGTCGTTCCCGTGGCCTTTCTGGCGGCCGGTCTGTTCTTCTGGCTGCGCCGGCGGAAGCAGTGAACCGCGCTCCCGCTTTCTCTCCGCTCCGCCGGTTTCAAGGACTTTCATGATCAGCTCCTGCCGGTTTTAATTAAATGTAAAATTGTTTTGACAAATCGCCCGCCGTGTGATATATTTTTGTGGCTTGCCCGTGCACTTGGTTCCGGGGCACAGCCAGGAAGGCACCTTTCCGGCCCGGTACTCAGTCACAGGGGATAATCAAAAAGGAAGGATGAAATGCAATGATCACCAAAGACCAGAAGACCGCCATCATCGAGAACAACAAGACCCACGACGCCGACACCGGCTCGCCGGAGGTCCAGATCGCTCTGCTCACCGAGCGCATCAGCCAGCTCACGGAGCACCTGAAGGTCCACAAGAAGGACAATCACAGCCGTCTGGGCATGTACAAGATGGTCGGTAAGCGCCGCCGTCTGCTCGACTATCTGGCCAAAACGGATATTGAGCGCTACAGAGCCTGCATCGCCAAGCTGGGCATCAGAAAGTAAGGTTGAAACGGACAGGGCAGGTCTGAGCCTTCAGGCCTGCCCTGTTGGTACAAAAACACATGGGAGTATTCCAGCTCATAGCAGTTGAAAGCATGCCCGAGCATCGCTGGGGCACGGTTTCAAGTGCTAAGGGCCGGGTCTCCCGACAGACAAAACGAAAGGAGACTTTTCATGATCATCAAGCACAGAGAATTCCCCGGTTACAAAACCTACTCCATGGATCTTGCCGGCCGTCCTCTCACACTGGAAGTGGGCAAGCTGGCCGAGCTGGCCGGTGCCAGCGTTCTGGTCCGCTATGGCGAGACCGTAGTACTCTGCACCTGCACCGCCTCCGCCCGTCCCAAGGACGGCATCGATTACTTCCCCCTGTCCGTGGACTTTGAGGAGAAGATGTACGCCGTAGGCCGCATTCCCGGCGGCTATCTGCGCCGCGAGGGCCGTCCCAGCGAGCGCGCCATACTGGCCAGCCGCATGATCGACCGTCCCATGCGTCCCCTGTTCCCCTCCGATCTGCGCAACGACGTGGTCGTGACCTGCACCGTGCTGGCCGTAGACCACAACAACAACCCCGAGATCGCCGCCATGATCGGCGCCTCCGCCGCCGTCAGCATCTCCGAAGTACCCTTCAACGGCCCCATCGCCGGCGTCGGTCTGGGTTATCACGACGGGGAGTATTTCATCAACCCCACCTGTGAGCAGCGCGCCGTTTCCGACATGTACTGCACCATCGCCGCTACGGCGAAGAAGGTCGTCATGATCGAGGCCGGCGGCGACCAGATCCCCGAGGACGTGATGTTCGAGGGCATCATGAAGGCCCACGAGGCCATCAAGCCCATCGTCGCTCTGATCGACCGAATGGTCGAAGAGGTCGGCAAGCCCAAGTTTACCTATGAAAAGGCCAGCTTCAACGAGGAACTGTTTGCGAAGATCGTGGACAATTACTATGAGAAGGTCCAGTACTGCATGGATACGGACGACAAGAACGTCCGTGAAGAGCGCTACAACGCCGTGGTCGAAGAGATGATCGCCCAGTTCGGCGAGGAGTATCCCGAGATCACCTCCCAGCTGGAAGAGATCACCTACAAGATTCAGAAGAAGGTCGTCAAGAACTGGCTCATGCAGGGCAAGCGCGTGGACGGCCGCGCCATGAACGAGATCCGTCCTCTGGCCGCAGAAGTCGGCGTGCTGCCCCGCGTACACGGTTCCGCGCTTTTCACGCGCGGCCAGACCCAGGTGCTGTCCGTCGCAACGCTGGCCACCATCTCCTCCGCCCAGAAGCTGGACACCATTTTCGAGGAAGAATCCAAGCGCTACATGCACCATTACAACTTCCCCTCCTACTCCGTGGGTGAAGCGCGGCCCAGCCGCAGCACCTCCCGCCGCGAGTATGGGCACGGCGCTCTGGCCGAGAAGGCCCTGGAGCCCGTCATCCCCAGTCTGGAGGAGTTCCCTACGCGATCCGCGTGGTATCTGAGGTCCTGTCCTCCAACGGCAGCACTTCTCAGGGCTCCATCTGCGGCAGCACGCTGGCGCTGATGGATGCCGGCGTGCCCATCAAGGCCCCCGTAGCCGGCATCAGCTGCGGTCTGATCTCCGACGGCGACGACTGGACCACCTTCATCGACATCCAGGGCGTGGAAGACTTCCACGGGGAGATGGACTTCAAGGTGGCCGGCACCAAGAAGGGCATCACGGCCATCCAGATGGATCTGAAGAACGACGGCCTGACCCCCGAGATCATCAAGAGCGCTTTCGAGATCACCCGTGAGGCCCGCATCCAGATCCTGGATGAGATCATGCTGCCCGTGATCTCCGAGCCCAGATCCGAGCTGGCTCCCACGGCCCCGAAGATGATCTCCATGAAGATCAATCCGGACAAGATCCGAGAGGTGATCGGATCCGGCGGCAAGGTGATCCAGAAGATCTGTGCCGACACCGGCGCCAAGATCGACATTGAGGACGACGGCAGCGTGTTCATCTCCGCCATCGACATCGAGGCCTGCCGCGCCGCCAAGCAGACGATCGACAACATCGTGTTTGAACCCGAAGTCGGGGCTCTGTACTACGGCCAGGTGGTGCGCATCCTGCCCATCGGAGCCTTTGTTGAGCTGGCCCCCGGCAAGGACGGTATGATCCACATCAGCAAGCTGGAGAACCGGCGTGTTGCCAAGGTGGAAGACGTACTGAACGTCGGCGACTGGACCTGGGTAAAGGTCACCGAGATCGACGACCGCGGCCGCGTCAATCTGTCCCGCAAGGACGCTCTGAAAGAGCGCCGCGAGATGGGTCTGACGGACTGATCGAACCAAATCCCGCATACGAGGGGCTGCCGCAGGGCAGCCCCTGTGCATATTCACCGAAAGGGAGGCGACCTCCATGTACGAAGAACTGACTCTGCCGAACGGCGTGCGCCTGCTGCACGAGGCCGTCCCCTCCGTTCGTTCCGCCGCTCTGGGCATCTGGGTCAACGCCGGGTCGAGGAACGAGATCGCTGCGGAAAACGGCAGCTGCCATTTCATCGAGCACATGCTGTTCAAGGGAACGAAAACCCGCACGACCGAACAACTGGCCCGGGAAAGCGACGCCATCGGAGGCCGTCTTAACGCCTATACGACCAAGGAGTGCACCTGCTTTTACGGGCACGTACTGGATACGCATCTTCCGGCTCTCACGGATATTCTGAGCGACATGCTGCTGAACAGTCTCTTCCGGGAACGGGATGTGAAAAGTGAACGCGGCGTGATCTGTGATGAGATCGACATGTACGCCGACGATCCGGAGGATCTGGTACACGAGCAGCTGTATCTCAGCGTCTTTGCCGGCAGTTCCCTTGCCCGGCCTGTGCTGGGAACCAGAAAGAGCCTGAGCGCACTCAGCGCCCGCGATCTGAAGCGCACCTACGCCCGCTGCTATACCGGCGGCAACGTTCTGATCTCCCTGTCCGGCAGTTACTCCGCGGTGGATCTGGACCGGATCGCCGGCGCTTTCTCCGCCCTGCCTGCGGGTCGGCCTCTCCCCGTGCGACGGGCGGTCTACCGGCCCTGCCGCGTGCTGACGGAAAAGGACTGTGAACAGAACCAGCTCGTGCTGGCGTGGCCCTGCATCAGTCTGACCGATCCCTCACGGTACGCCTTCAGCCTGCTCTCATCCATTCTCGGCGGAGGGGCTTCATCCCGCCTGTTCCAGACCGTGCGGGAAAAGCACGGGCTCTGTTACGGCATCTCCGCCGGCGGTTCCTGCCATCGGAAGGAGGGCCTGTTCATCATTCACACCGGAGTGAGTCCGGAATCGGAACAGGGCGCCCTGCGTCTGATCCTGCGGGTGCTGGACCAGCTGAAGCAGGACGGCGTTACTGCAGAGGAACTGAACGCCGCCAAGGAGCAGACCCGCGCGAACCTGCTGATGGGTCTGGAGAGCACCGTGAGCCGCATGAATCACCTGGCCCGCAGCGCTCTCACCACGGGGGACGTGCCTTCCCCGGAGGAGCTGTGCGCCAGATACGACGCCGTGACCGGGGAGGAGATCCGGGAGCTGGCCTGCCGCTGGCTGGATCTCAGTCAGGTCAGCGTTTCCGCCGTCGGGCATCCGGCGCCGGAGGACGTTTACAGGGAGGTGCTCGGGCTGTGAGATCTTCGGAGGATTACATGCAGCTCGCTCTGGCGCTGGCCAAGGAAGCCGCGGAGGACGGCGAAGTTCCGGTGGGCTGCGTGATCGCCGGTCCGGACGGGGCCGTGATCGGCACCGGGCGGAACCGCCGGGAAAGCGATTCCGACGCCACCGCCCACGCAGAAATGGAGGCCATCCGCGCCGCCTGTTCCGCGCTCGGCTCCTGGCGGCTGACAGGCTGCAGTCTGTACGTCACGCTGGAGCCCTGTCCCATGTGCGCCGGCGCCGTCATCAACGCCCGCGTTTCCCGCTTGTATTACGGAGCCAGAGAGCCCAACAGCGGATGCTGCGGCAGCGTTCTGAACCTGTTTATGGAACGGTTCGGTTTTGAGCCCAGGATCGAGGGCGGCGTCTGCGAACCCGCCTGTTCCGCACTGCTGAGGAGCTTCTTCGAGACACGGCGTTCCCGGGAGGTGCGGCTGTGAATCTGCTTTTCATCGGACTGCCCGGCTGCGGAGTACGTGAAACGGCGCGCTTCGCCGCGGAACGGCTGGACCTTCGCTTTGTGGATACGGACGAGGTGCTGACACGTAATCTGAGCCTCTCCCTGCAGGATCTTTATTCCCTGTTCACGCCCGACGCTCTGCGGGACGTTCTGTGCCGCCTGGCCGGCCAGCTGGCGGAGGGCGACGGTTACTGCATCGCTGCAGGCGACTGTTTTCTTGACGAGCCCGAGGCATTGGATACGCTGACTTCTTCGGCCTGCACCGTTTACCTTGACATGTCTCCTGAGGCGGCAGCCTCCGCGTGCCGGGAACCGGATCATCCGGTCCTGCGCCGAGGTCTGTTCCGGCTTCGGGAACTGTACGATACCCGACGGGAACGGCTGACAGAGACCGCCGATGCGATCCTGTCCGCGGATGGACGGACGCCTGAGGATCTGGCGGAGCAGGCGGCGTCCCGTTTCCCGCAGATGATCCGGAATCGGGACGACGCCGTGCTGCGGAAAAGGGCGCTGGAGGAAAACCGACACGCCCTCGTGCCCCTTCTGACTGCCCGCGCCGTTCTTCTCGGTCTGACTGAGGCACAGACCGAACGTTACATCGCATACGTACTTGATCCGCCGGATCACGGCGGGACCACAGGAGGGGACTGAACATGGAAATAAAGGTACGCCTTCGCGAACACGAATACCTTCTGCTCAAGGAGTGCTTCGACGAGATCGCTCCGGATCTGAACTTCCGGCTGGATCACGTGGAACCCGCTTTCCGGGCTCCGGGAGACGACGCGTGCGAATCCAACTCCACGCATATCGTGCGATGCGAGACGGATAAGAAGCGCTGGAATGAGATCATGGATTACTGTACCGGTCTGGAGAAGACGGTATACGGCCCCAACGATGAACCGCTGTTCCCGGAAAGTGACCCACGCTTTCAGCGCTATCTGAAATTCGACCGCTGTTGGAGCGTCATGTTCTACATTGCGGACATGTACGGCTTCTGCTGACAGACGATAAAGGCCCCCTTCGGCGGTTGCCGAAGGGGGCCTGTGCGTTTTCAGATCTCCCGGCCAAAGCAGACCGAGGCGCTGATTCCTTTCGGTCCGAGGATATCCACCCGGCCTCCCCCCTCGAAGGAAGAAAGCACGCAGCGAACGGTGTCTCCCGCCCGCACTTCGTTTCTGAAACGAAGTGTCACAACGTCGATCAGCCCGGGGTCTCCCGCTTCCGCCGGCAGCATGTCCTCCGCCATGGAGAGATACTCCAGATTGTGCAGGTGCCCCAGCATGTCCGTCCGACTGCGCCGGATCCCGGTGGTCGCCTGCGCCTCCGGTTCCGGCAGGTCGTCCAGTCTTCTGGCACGCCATCCGGCAAGTCCGCCGCCGGGTTCCTCCGGGAACCGGCGCAGGATATCCTCAGGCATGGGCACAACGGCGTGGTCCTTCGTCTGTACTACGATCCACCGGGACGTCGCCTCCGCAAGCAGATCTCCGCCCGGACCGGTAATGGTAAAATCCCGCCAGCTGTGGACCCGGTTCGTCTGTCTTACCCGCGTTGTTACGGTCAGGTCCTTCCCATAGGCGGGGCGCCGGTATACCGCCAGATCCCAGGCAAGCATCACCCAGGCAAGACCTCGCTCGCCCATCCCCCGCAGACCCACGTTCTCGTTATCCGTATGGAACCCCGCCGTATCCTCGCAGAATCGCAGCAGGCTGCGGTTTTTCACCAGCATTCCCGCTCCCAGATCCTCCATGCCCGGTCGGAAAACTGCGGAAAAGCCCATGCGCACATCCCCTTTTCTCTCGGTTTCTGTTGCCATTATATCATGTTTTTGCTCATCCAAAGCGTATGAAAGCGAAAAACAGTTGACATAATCATAAAATTATTGTAGAGTATTATGCGGATTTTTATACCATCCGTCTGACTTTATGGAAAGGAGGGTCCGTTATGTCGTTCCGCAGTATCGGCAAGCGCCGTTTTCTCTGCCTTGCACTTGCCGTCGTTTCCCTGCTGGGCATGATGCTGTTCCCTCTGTCCGCTCCGGCGGATGCTGCCGGTCGTTCCGGCAGCGTCAACGTGGAGGGCGGCGTCAACGTGCGATCCGGGCCCAACACCGCTTCTTCCATCGTGATTTCCCTTCCCCGCAATACAGCAGTGACCATCGTGGATTCCGTCATCGGTGAAACGATCACCTCTTCCGACGGGCGTGTTTCCGATAAATGGTATCAGATCAATTATGCGAGCAATGGCGCCACTCTCACCGGTTACCTGTGCAGTCTGTTCGTCACGGTATCGTCGGACTACGCCTCCTGGACCGGCGTCATCTCCAACGTCAGCTCCACGCTCAATGTCCGCTCGGGGCCCGGCACCTCCTACGGGGTCGTCGCCTCTCTTGCCAAAGGGAAAGAGGTCACCGTCACCGGAGAGTCCGACGGGACTTCCGTGAACGACGGCAGCACATCCTCCGTATGGTACCATATTTCCTTCGTTTCCGGGGGCAGCACCCTGACCGGCTACGTATCCAGCCTGTACGTGACGAAAAAAACATCCTCCGGCGATCTGGGCTCATCCCCTGCCGGTGAGAACACGGCCTTTGAAACGGAACTGGCCGCCTTCCCCTCATCGTACCACGCCGCACTGCGCGCTCTGCATCAGTCGTACCCCGCCTGGCATTTCAAGGCACAGAATCTGAGCTACGACTGGGAGTACGCGGTAGGACTGGAATACCGTGACAGCATCAGCGTCGTCTCCTCCATCAGCCCCTCCAGCTGGAAATGCTGCGAAAGCTACGGATTCGACTGGGATACCGGCAAATGGTATCCTGTGGACAGCGGCGCCTGGGTCTGTGCCAGCCGCGAGATCATCGAATACTATATGGATCCCAGGAATTTCCTCGACTCCACCAACGTGTTCCAGTTCCTTTCCATGAGCTTCGACGGCAGCACCCAGACAGTGGCGGGCGTGCAGGCCATTCTGGACGGGACCTTCATGGCAGGCGAACTGCCGGATGAGCCCGGCACCACCTATGCGGAGTGCATCTATGAGGCCTCGAAGACCTATGGAGCCAACCCTTACGTGATCGCCGCCAAAGTTCGAGGCGAACAGGGAAAGAACGGCTCCGTGATGGTCGACGGAACGTACGAGGGGTACGAGGGCTACTACAATTACTTCAACTACGGCGCCTACGGCAACGGCTCCACAGCCGTCATCGTCAATGGGCTGACATATGCTAAGAACATGGGCTGGGATACGCACCGAAAGTCCATTGAGGGTGGTACGCAGCTGTACGTGTCCGGATATATCGCCGACGGACAGGATACCACGTACCTGACGCGGTTTGAGTTCTCCGACTCCACCCCCTGCACCCACCAGTACGCCTCTGCGATCCATTACGCACAGTATGAGGGCTCTTCCATCAGCAGCATCTACAGCAGTTCCGACAAGGCGCAGGCCCTGTCCTTCAAGATCCCCGTATTCAGGAACATGCCCGCTTCGGCCTGCGCCTGCCCCAGCGGCAACGCAAGCCTGTACCTCAAGCTCAAGAGCCTGAAGGCGTCCGCGGGAACGCTCAGCACACGGTTCCAGCCGGACATTCTGTCCTATACTCTGACTCTGCCCGAAGGGGTCTCCTCCGCGGCACTCACGCCCGTAGCCATGGACACCGAAGCGAAGGTCACCGGCGCGGGGACCTATTCGACCGGTTCCACTGCCTCGATCGTCGTCACCGCACGGGACGGCAGCACACGGACCTACAGCGTGGCCGTCACGGGCGGTACGCCAGAACCTGAACCCGTTACGCCCGTGGAACCGGATCCTCCCGTCACTCCCTTCGGTCTGACGGTCAGCCACAGCGGCGACGTCATCACGCTGACCTCTCCGATCCGTGTGGCGGACCTGGCTGAGACCATCGTGCAGGGCGGCTATGTGGGCGTATACTCCGAGGGAAAGATCCGAACCGGAGCGCAGAAGGTATGTACCGGGGACGTGGTCGTTCTGTATGACGATTACGATGAGAGCCACGGTGCCTTCCGCATCGTACTGAAGGGCGACGTGAACAGGGACGGTGCCGTCACTCAGGCGGATATCGACGCCATGTTCTCCCTGTGTACGGAGGGGACGGCCGATGAACTGCAGATCCTCGCCGGAGACATGGACGGCGACGGAGACATGGACCTGCAGGACATTTCCCTGATGAATCAGTCGCGGTAAGCATCCGCTCTTCCAGATGAATGTGAAACGGCTTCCGGTCTTTTGCCGGAAGCCGTTTTTCTCCCCTCCGACGCAGGACGGATCCTCCGTATTGTCAAATCTTCCTCTGTGCTGTACAATGACATCAGCCTCGGGAAAGGAGGTCCGGATATGAAAGCAAAAACAATTGTCAGGATCGTTCTCATTCTTCTTCTTGCTCTGATCCTGGCGGTCATAAGCTATGTGGCATACGTACTGATCGACTATCACCGTCTGCCGGACTGGCAGCGGCTGGAGGTCGTAGACAATCCCTCCCGGGTGATGGATACGGAAACGCCGTACAGCATTCTGTCCTGGAACATCGGGTTCGGCGCTTACAGCCAGGACTTCAGCTTCTTCATGGACGGCGGAAAACACTCCCGCGCCTATTCGGAAGAGGAAGTGCTGACAAACGTTTCCGCTGTGTCGGATCTTGTGGTCCGGGAGGATCCGGATTTGATCGTGTTTCAGGAAGTCGACGTCGACGCTACCCGTTCCTGGCACGTGAACGAGGCGGAACTGCTGACCTCGGCCTCCGCCGGCTGCGGATATGTGGAGGCGGTCAATTATGACTCTCCGTACCTGATGTATCCGATCTTCCGCCCCCACGGAAAATCCCTGTCCGAGCTGCTCACCGTCACGTCGTTCAGCGCCGAATCCGCCGGACGCCGCAGTCTCCCGGTGGAGGACGGCTTCCGCAAACTCATCGATCTGGATCGATGCTACAGCGTCACGGACATCCCCGTGGCCAACGGCAGGACCCTTCGGCTGTACAATCTGCACCTTTCCGCTTATACTTCCGACGGTTCCATCGCTACGGATCAGCTCAGGCAGCTGATCAGTGACATGTCCCAGGCCTACGCGGCGGGCAATTACGCCATCGCCGGCGGAGACTTCAACAAGGATCTGCTCGGCAATTCCTCCGAAGTTTTCGGCGTCTCGGGAAAAGATTACAGCTGGTCCCAGGCTTTCCCGATTGAACTCCTGCCAAAGAATCTGACTCTCCAGGTTCCGTTTGACGCGTCCTCACCGGTACCCTCCTGCCGCAACTGTGACATCGGGTATGAGCCGGGCGTCACATTCGTGCTTACGGTGGACGGCTTTCTGACCACGCCGAACGTAAGGGTATCCGATTGCCGCGTCATAGACGACAGTTTCCTGCACTCCGATCACAACCCCGTTTCCATGACTTTTACGCTGAAGGACGATTAACAAATACCGCCCCCTGCCGTTGAAGCGGCAGGGGGCGGTCCTGCATGATTGACACACGCCTCACACGACGCGCGGAGGTTCCTCGGAACCTCCGCGGCGTCTGCTTTCACATGTAAACGGCGGCGTTGAATCCGGTGTGCACCGCGTTGGCGACGTTGGCAGGGCCGCTGGCGTCCCCGACGATCCATACCTCCGTAGCCGGGGCACACCGCCGAAGGGCGTCCACAACGTCTGTCCTCGGGCGCATGCCCGTGGCCAGCAGCACCGTATCGGCCGGTATTTCCACCGTTTCCGATCCGCGGCGGCAGAGCACGGCGTCTCTGCGGATCTCCGTGAGCGTCTGGCCCAGTCGGAACTGAACTCCTCCGTCTTTCAGGACCTTCATCACCTGCGTAAAGGAGGCTCCCAATCCTCCCCGCAGACCGCCTCTGGCGGAACTGAGATCCTCTTCCATGGCCACAACAGCAGGGACCACTCCTTTTTTCACCAGCCCGTAGGCACACTCCATGGCCACGGAGCCCGCACCGACGATCACTACGCTGCCTTCGGCTTTTACCAACCCCAGGTCCGCTTCCGGCGCCCAGTGCACGTGCGGAAGATCCACCCCCGGCACGGGAGGCACGGCGGGAACCGCGCCGCACGCGATGATGAGCCCATCGTACGCTTCATGCTCCAGCTGCTCCGCCGTGGCGGGCGTATTCAGGCGGATCTCGATCCCGGAGGTCTCCGCCCTCCTTACGATGTAGTTCAGGTAGTTCCTCAGATCCTGTTTCAGCGGCTGCACCCCGACGGCGTTGTTCAGATTGCCTCCCAAACGGGAGGACGCTTCATACAGCGTTACCTCATGCCCGCGATGGCAGAGCACAGCTGCTGCCTCCAGGCCGGCCGGTCCTCCGCCGACCACCGCGATGCGCTTCCGCGTTTCCGCCTTCGGCACGATGCCCGCGGGGAACTCCACGCCTCGACCAAGAACGGGATTGACCGCGCATTCCGTCGTCCTCTTTGCCACAAGTCTGTCGCTGCAGTGCCCGCACCGAAGACAGGGCCGCACCGTATCCGGTCTGCCCAGCGCGTACTTTCGGGGCATTTCCGGATCTGCCATGAACGGCCGCGTCATGCATACGATGTCCGCGCACCCCTCCGCCAGGATCCTTTCGGCGTTGTCTATGTTCATGATGCCGGCAACGGCGCTCACAAGAACGGACTCCGGCAGCAGATCTCTGAACACTTTGGCATACTTCACATTTGCCATGTGCGGGGATGCGTAGGGATTCACCCAGTAATGCATGCAGTCGAACTTGCCTCTCACGCCGGCGGATACGTTCAGAACGTCGATCCTGTCCTGCAGCATCTGCACGTAGGTCTTCGTCTCCTCCAGGTGCATGCCGCCCTCCAGCATCTCGTCGGCGGACACCCGGAACACAATCACAAAATCCTCTCCGCATCGTTCCCGCACGCCGTCCAGGATCTCCCGGGCAAAGCGGGCGCGGTTTTCCAGACTCCCGCCGTACTCGTCCGTCCGCCGGTTGAAATACGGAGAAGAGAACTGGCCGATCAGATTCGCGTGACCTCCGTGTACGATGACTCTCCGGACGCCTGCCTGCTTGCATCGGACGGCGGCGGCAATGTATTTCCGTACCGCATCCTTCACCTGTTCGTGGGTCATCGCCTCCGTCATCACCGGCTCCCGCCCCTGCGCACTGGCTCTGGCCAGTTCGAAATCCGAATACCCCGGAGACGGCGCGATGGGCGGCCTGCCGGTCTTTTCGCAGTTGGCGTCGTTGCCCGTATGATTCAGTTCCACGGCGGGCTCGCATCCGAACTGCCGGCACATGTCCGTGAACCTGCTCAGGGGCAGGATCGTCTCATCCGTATCCAGTCGAAGCTGACGCTCCTCATCGTGGCCGACGTCATAATCCACCAACGCGTTGCCGATGGTGATCACGCCAACTCCTCCCCGGGCGATCGGGCGGAAGAAATCTACGCACTCCCGGGTCATGAATCCGTTGACGTCCGTAAGCGCCGGAGACGACGGCGTCATGACGAGGCGATTTTTGAATTCGATCCCCCGAATGGTGACAGGGGAAAAAGTGAGGGGGTATTTCTGTTTCATGGTCCATCTCCTTTTCCGCAGGTCTGCGGCAGGCAGTCAACGCAGCTTCCGCTTCATCTGCCGTTGTCGTTCATTTTATCACAGGTTCCTGCTTCATGCCTGAATTATCTCCCATTCCATCTCAATGTTTTCACGCATTTTTCAAAAATGGTGTTGACAAATGCAAATATCTGGTTTATCGTACTATTGTACTAATACACTCGTACAATCCAAAAAGGAGCGTTGCCCATGACCTGGAAACCGGATAAATCGCGTCCCATCTGCCCGCAGCTTGTGGAACAGCTCTGCGTACGTATCGGCAGCGGAAGCCTTCAGCCCGGGCAGCGGCTGAAAAGCGTCCGTGAAACTGCCCTGGAGGTCGGCGTCAATCCCAACACGGTGCAGAAGGCTTTCGAGCAGCTGGAGGCGAAGGGCCTTCTGATCTCTCTGCGGGGGTCCGGCTGGTACGTATCCGAAAACACGGAAGCCGCACGGGAAGAAATGGAGCATCTGCTGCACGAAAAGGCCCGCCTGTTCTTTGAGGACATGCGCAGTCTGGGCTTTACGGACACGCAGATCAAGGACTTTGTAAAGGAGTGGAATGAATGAGCGTATTGCTTCAGTGCACCGGCCTTACCAAGCGGTACGGCGATCTGACGGCGCTGGACGGCGTTGACCTGACGCTGGAAAATGGAAAGATCATCGGCCTTCTGGGCCCCAACGGGTCCGGCAAGACCACTCTGATCAAGCTGATCAACGATCTGCTCAAGCCGGATGAGGGATCCGTGCTGATCCGGGGAATGACGCCGGGAACGGAAACAAAGAAGCTGGTCGCCTATCTGCCGGATACCCCCTTTCTGAATTCCTGGATGACCGTGAAGCAGATCGTGACCATGTTCACGGAATTCTATGAAGACTTCCGCCCGGAACTCGCCTATGAGATGCTGCGCCAGCTGGGCATCGGTCCGGAGCGTAAGCTCAAGGCACTGTCGAAAGGCAACAAGGAGAAGGTATGTCTGATCCTGGTGATGAGCCGGAACGCTCTGCTCTACGTGCTGGACGAGCCCATCGCCGGCGTGGACCCCGCCACCCGGGACTACATCATCAACACCATCATCAACAATTACAATCCGGAGGCCTCCGTTCTGATCTCAACGCACCTGATCTCGGATATAGAGCAGGTCCTGGACGACGTGATCTTCATCCAGAACGGGCGGATCACACTGCACCAGTCCGTGGACGATATCCGGGAAGAACATGGAAAATCCGTGGACGAGCTGTTCCGGGAGGTGTTCAGATGGTAAGAAAACTGATGAAATACGACTTTCTGTCGTATCTGCGCTCGCTGATTCCCATGGATATCGTCCTGCTGGCCATCGCTGTCATTACGCGGCTGATCCAGCTGACGGAGGATGATTCCACCAGTTACAGGATCCTTCTGTGGTCCTCCGTAACGGCCCTTGTAATCGCCTGCGTCGTTGCCTCCGTCATGACGGTGGTTCTCTGTGCGGCACGCTTTCATCGCAATCTGTTTGCCGCGGAGGGATATCTCAGCCTGACGCTGCCCGTGACGCACGGTCAGCATGTTCTGGCAAAGACGCTCTCATCCGTACTCGTCTCAGCAGTGACTTCCATCTCCATCCTGGTCGCACTGGTGATCGCGTCGCTGGGTGACGTTCTGACGGAAGTTGTCAGGGCCGGTGCATACCTCATCCGGTTCGGATCCCAGCGTTTCGGAGGCGGGCGCTTTGCTCTGTGGGGCGTTGAAGGTCTGCTACTGGCGATCACCGCCGCGGCTGCCGTCTATCTGATGCTCTACTTCTGTCTCACCGTCGGGCAGACGGCGAAGAAGAACAGGATCCTCGCTGCCGTAGGCGTTCTGTTCGGTCTCTATCTGCTGACCCAGATCCTGGGAACCGTCGGCATTGTGATCTCCGTCACCAATCCGGAGATCCCCGAACGGATCCTGGAGTGGCTGGAGGATATGAGGTATGATTCCGTGACCTTCGTGCTCTCATCGATGATTGTGATCGAGGTTATCCTCGGTACGGTCTATGGCCTGCTGATCCGCACGATCATGCGGAAAAAACTCAATGTAGAGTGAGGAGGGAACGCCAATGAAACGTATTGGAAAGATCCTTGCATCCGCGGTGCTGGCCGTGGCTCTCTGTCTGAGCCTGTGCTCCTGTGCCGCGCTGGATGAGCTGAAAGCTTCCCGGGCCGAATGGCACGGAACAGAGAACGGTGAAAAGGTCATCGTATTTCAGAACAGCGTCTACCGTTCCACTTCCTCTCTGCTCATCGGCCGGGAACTGCATACCCTGTTCTCCAGCACGGCTTATCTGGCCGAGCCCGACGTTCCGGCTCTTCTTCTGCCGACCTTCGGAACCACGTGCGCCTGCAGTTCCGACGCCTCCGTCATGAATTACAGCGGAACCTATTATGTACGTGAAGACAGGTACGAAGACCTGCGGGCCCTGCTGAACGACAATGCTCCGCACCGTTACTGTGTGGAAGATCGGGACGAGGATTATACGTTGTTTTATTCTCTGATCCCAACCGGTCAGACGGACCTGCTGGACGCGCTGACCGCCCTTGCGGATGCCTCTGCGGATACGCTCCCCGATGATCCCTACGGGGAAGATCTGTCCTTTTCCCGCAGTCTTTCCCGTTGTGACGAAAAGCTCTCGTTTCTCGTTTCGTCCTACTGCTTCGTTCGTTTTTCAGCGCAGCGCGCAGCTTCTTCCCCGTCAGAGACCCTCTATTTCTACAATATGGATACCGACCGTGCCGCGGAAGTGCCGGCTGAACATCTGGCTGCCGTGGAGCGGATGATCGACAGTATGAATATGTTCGACGATCTGTGGTGGTGACGCCCATTTCTTGCAGCCGATGCGGCGGCGCAGAGCAAAAGCCCTGCGCCGCCGCGTTGGCATCCAAACAGATGATTTACAAGCGCGTACAGCGATGATATAATCGGTGCAGAAAAAACGGCCCGCGACGGGCCGATATTTTTAAAGGAGGACTTCCGATATGTTCGATATCTCCAATACCGGCCTGCAAAAGGGCTGTCTGGACGGCGAGGTCGCCGTCGTCACCGGCTCCACAAGCAACGTGGGCAAGGGCTTCGCCCAGGCGCTGGCGTGGGCCGGTGCAAAGGTCGTCGTCACCGGGCGCAATGAAAAGCGCGGTGCCGAAGTGGCCGACGCCATCAATGCCGACAATGGCCCGGATACCGCCATCTTCGTGAAAGCGGACGTTTCCTCCGCGGAGGATATCGCCAATCTGAAGGAAAAGGCCATTGAGAAGTTCGGCAAGGTGGACATCCTGATCAACAACGCCATGGATCTTTCTCTCAACGGACCGATCCTGGGTTCTCCCGTGGAGGAACTGGACCGTGCGTACGCCATCTCCGCCCACGCCGTCATGCTGGCCATCAACGCCTTCGTTCCGGACATGGTCAGCCGCGGCCACGGTACCGTGACCTTCTCCACCACCCAGTATCACTATATTCCCGGCATGCTGGGCGGCAGCATCTACTGCGCCAGCAAGGCTGCGGCGACCTCCGCGGTCATGAGCCTTTCCAACGAGATCCGGGATACGGGCGTGAACGTGTTCTGCTTTGCCCCCGCGGGCGTCGGTCAGATCAATCCCGATTCCCAGAAGGAGATCACCGATGACATGCTGGCCATGCGGATGCCCGGCTTCCCCGGTCTGATCCCTGCGGACGTCTCCGGCGCCGCCATGGTGTGGATGATCCTCCACGGCGATGAGATGCGCGGTACGGGCGTGAACGTGAGTGACGTGCTGATCGCCATGGATTACCCCTTCCCCTGCCCGGAAACGGTACGGAACTATCCCAAGCACTACGCCGGTGATATGGAACTGACCCTGTTCCAGCTGTACATGGGCCACGACTTCCCCGAAAAGCAATAACGCAGGAGCGATCATGCCCCTCGGTCCGGTCGGAAACGTCCCGTTCCGCGGGGCGTTTCCTTTCGCCGGTTTTCATTGAAAAGCAACAATGGATGTGGTATGGTGGTGGGCGGTGAGACGATATGCTTAGAAAACAGCGTCTGACCCATGTGCAGATCATTGCGCTGGGTTTTTTTCTCATGATCATAGCGGGCACGATCCTGCTCATGCTTCCGTGGGCTTCCCGTTCGGGCACAAGCGCCGGATTGCTGACCAGCCTGTTCACCGCTACCTCCGCCTCCTGTGTGACCGGGCTGGTGGTACAGGACACGTTTCTCCACTGGTCCGTTTTTGGACAGGTCGTGATCCTGATCCTGATTCAGATCGGCGGCCTTGGCTTCATGACGATCGCCACGTTCTTCTTCCTTTTCATGCGGAGGAAAATGGGTCTGCGCAACCGGGAGGTCCTGAGCGAGAGCATCAATGTTTCCCGTGTCGGTGAGATCCAGGGGCTTGCCCGAAAGATCCTTGTCGGGACCGCGGCGTTTGAAATCATCGGAGCTGCCGTTCTGGCGATCCGCTTCATTCCCATGTACGGTCCTGCAAAGGGCCTGTGGTTTTCCGTTTTTCATTCCGTTTCCGCCTTCTGCAATGCCGGTTTTGACCTGATGGGCGGCAGCGGCGCCTATGCCTCCATGACGTCTTTTTCCGGTGATGCGCTCGTGACCGTCACGCTGATCGTACTCATCCTGATGGGCGGGCTGGGCTTTGTCGTCTGGGCCGATCTCGCAGAAAAGCGCCTGCGCTTCCGCCGGTGGCGCCTGCAGACAAAAGTCGTTCTTTCCGCCAGCGCTCTTCTCGTACTGATCCCGGCGGTTCTGTTTTATCTGATGGAGCAGAACGTGTCCGGAGCCGGACGGAGTGCCGGCGAACAGATCCTGTGCGCGCTGTTCAACTCCGTCACCCCCCGCACCGCCGGCATGAGTACCGTAGATCTGGGCACGCTGTCCGACGGCAGCAAGCTTCTGACGGCCATTCTCATGTTCATCGGCGGCTGCCCCGGTTCCACCGCCGGCGGCGTCAAGACCGTGACGTTCGTCGTCGCTCTGGGCTTTCTGATCGCTCGTTTCCGCGGTGCCTCCTACGTCGGCATGTTCGGCCGCAGAGTCCCGGATGATGCGGTGGCCAAGGCGTTTACCGTGATCGGCTTCAACCTGATTCTCGGCCTCATCGGGACGCTGATCATCACCGCCTCCGGCTTCAGCCTGTCGGACGCCATGCTGGAGGCCTTTTCTGCCATCGGTACGGTCGGCCTTTCCACCGGCATCACCCGTCAGCTGGGTACGATATGCCGGATCGTTCTGATTTTCATGATGTACTGCGGCAGACTGGGGAGCGTTTCCTTTGCTACCGCGCTGCTGGAGCAGCGTTCCCGGCCGCCCGTGTCGTCTCCCGCGGAAGAATTACTCATCGGTTAAAGGAGAGTGTGTTCAATGAAATCCTTTCTGATCGTCGGTCTGGGATCCTTCGGGCATCATCTCTGCAGGGCCATGGCCCGATACAAGTGTGAACTCATGATCGCGGACAAGAGTTCTGAAAATCTGGAGGATCTGCTTCCCTACGCCGTCAGCGCCAAGGTGGGCGACTGCACGAACCCGGAGGTCCTGCGCTCCTTCGGCATTCCCGAATTCGACGCCTGCTTCGTGTGCGTGGGCAATAATTTTCAGGAGAGCCTCGAGATCACCAGTCTGCTGAAGGAACTTGGCGCGAAAAAGGTTTTCAGCAAAGCGGATGAGGATGTACAGGCGAAGTTCCTTCTGCGAAACGGCGCCGATCACGTCATTTATCCTGAGCTGTCCGCCGCCGAGCAGATCGCCGTCAGCGAGAGCTCCGACAACATTTTCAACTGCGTCGAACTGACCAGTGAGCACAAGATCTATGAGATCAATGTTCTTCCCTCGTGGATTGGCAGGAACATGATCGAACTGAAGATCCGCTCAAAATACAATCTTTCGGTCCTGGCCATCCGCCGGGGCAGCGATCTGATGGTTCTCCCCTCTCCCGACACCTGTTTTGAGCAGGGCGACCATCTGATGGTGCTGGGTCACATCCGGGATATAGAAAAGGTGACCTGAGGTCCGCAATACAGAAGAAGAGAGGGCTCGCGATGAAACAGACGATTGAACTGAGATCCGCCGGTCTCATCCTGCGTCAGTCGGAACATGGAGACGCCTCCGGTCTTCCCGAGGAATACGCCCCCTCCGGCGGTGGAGAATGGGCGTCCGTCTGGGAGATCACTGACGGGACGCGCACCGACCATGCACGCTTCTGCGGCGAACCGCAGGGCGGCGTAACGGAACTGGATATCACGCTCTCCTCCCTCGGGGCGGAAAAGGCCGCTCTGGCCGCCTCCGCTCTGGCTGGCGAAGCGCTGAAGCATCGTGGGCTGAACACGGTACGCATCTATCCGGCTTCGGATACGGAGGCCTTTCTGAAGGCCGCCCATGAAGCCGGGCTGACCACCGCCTCCAACGGCATGGCCGTAAAGGACCGTGCCCCCTCACCCTGGACGTACGTGATGATGTGCGTCGGCATCGTGGCCGGCGCCGTCGTCGGCTTTGCCTGGAAGGGCAAGCTCTGGGCCATCGTCATCGGTTTTCTCCTGTTCGGCCTTCTCGGTTCCATGATGGACATGCGGGTACGTCTGAAGCGTTACCGGATGGCCAGAAGCTCCCGCCCCTTCCGGATCGCCAAAGTGCCTGACGCTCCCGCCCCCGTCCCGGACAAGAATGACACGGGCAAAACATGACCGTCCCTCCCTTTTCTCGCTTTTCTGATGTCCGATGCAGAACGGCCCCCGCCGGATGGCGGGGGCCGTTTTCTCTCATCATGTATGGTCAGACGGGATCGCTCTTCTGTCCTTTCTCTTCTCTGTCCAGTTCCAGCCGGCTTCCGGAGCCCGCGACGGCGGGCAGGCCGTATTCCGCCCGCATCAACTCCGCAAGATGCAGCAGTTCCGCCTCCCATACTTCTCGCTCCGGGGTCGGATAATCCTCGAAGGGATACTGCCGTCGGAGGGACTCATACTTTTCAGTTCCCATCCGGCGGTAGGGCAGCAGCTGCCAGGCGACGATGTTTCCCTTCAGCTCATCCCGAAGGAACGCGCCGGTGCGGCGGATGTTCTCCTCATCGCTGTTGTAGCCGTGGACGACCGGCGTGCGGATCACCAGTTTCGTCCCCAGTTCGAAAGCTCTCCGGATATTGGCCAGGATCTGCCGGTTGCTCTGACCAGTCAGGGTCTCGTGCGTGGTCGGATCCATATGCTTGATGTCCGTGATCAGCAGGTCCACATAGGGCAGCACGGCCTCCATGTGCTCCATCGGTACGCACAGGGCGGATTCCACACAGGTGTTGATTCCTTCCTCACGGCAGGCCTGCAGCAGCATGCGCACAAATTCCCACTGCACCAGTGCTTCCCCTCCGTTCAGAGTCACTCCTCCGCCGGTACGGCGGTAAAAGCTTTCGTCAGCCCGTATCACGGCCATCAGCTCTTCGATGGTCTTATCCTCGCCCCAGCTCTTTATGGCGTGATTCGGGCACACGTCGGCACAGCGCATGCAGCCCACGCATTTTGTTCCGTCCGTGACGGCAATGAGCCCCTCGCTGTCAAATACGAGAGGCGCCCCGCCCTGAGAGCACGCCCGTATGCACCAGCCGCATTTGTCCTTCGTCATGCATTTGGAAGGGTAGAATCCCAGTTCCCGCCCCGGGCGGATGGTCTCCGGATTGGAGCACCACAGGCAGTGCATGGTGCATCCCTTGAAGAATATCTCCGTCCGAATGCCCGGTCCGTCATGAATGGTATAGCGCTGGATATTGGTTACGCGGCCGACCGGCCGCCCCTCCTTGTCGTGGTAAAGCATGTGATGACTCCTTATCGAAAAGCCCTGCGGCGTCGAAGTCTGCAGGGCTTTCCTTTCTGTTCATTCAGTCGAAACTGAGAGACGTACGCCCGATGATGTCATCCTGCAGCGCGCGGTTCAGCTCAACGAAGTAGGCGCTGTAGCCGGCTACGCGCACCAGCAGATCCCTATAATCCTCCGGATGCTTCTGCGCGGCCAGGAGTGTCTCCTGATTGGCCACGGTAAACTGACTGTGCATGCCCTTGCGCCGGATGTACTCATCCATCAGCGCGATGAAATTATCGCGGCCTGTCTCTCCCACCAGCGTATTGGGGGAGAATTTCCAGTTCAGCAGCGTTCCGTTGGTAGCGCGGGCGTGATCCAGCTTGGTCACGGATTTGCAGATGGCTGACGGTCCGTTTACGTCGTGACTGCAGCACTTCGTATGCACCGCTCCCATGCAGTCGGACACCGGCTCGAAGGCCTTGCGGCCGTCGATGCTTGCCCACTGATTCTGCCCGTGCGCCACGTTCACGGTCACGGAATAGGCGCCCGGCTGGAAGAATCCGCCGTGGGCGTTCTTTCTATGCTCGATGTGTCTGCACCAGGTATCCATCGCGAACCTGGTCAGGCGGTCGGCATAGTCATCGTCGTTTCCGTAGTGATGCACCCGATCGGAGTTCACATAGGCGTACAGGGCCTCGTAGCCCTCCCAGTTCGCTTTTACGGCGTCCAGCAGTTCCTTCCCGGTGACCATCTTCTCATCGAACACCAGCTGCTTTATGGTGCTCAGTCCGTCTCCCGCGGTCCCGATCCCCACGCCCTGCGGGCCTGTGAAGTTATATTTGGTGCCTCCCATGGTCACGTCCGTGCCATTTTCGACGCAGCAGTCCATCAGGATGGACAGGAACGGCAGCGGACGTACGGCCTGATGAGCCAGATCCACCGCGTTGAGCAGTGCCACCTGACGGTCACACCAGTAGGCCATCTGACGATCGTAGGCCTCCAGCACCTCGTCGAAGGTCTTCATCGTTTCAAGGCTGCCGGTGGCCAGACCAAGCCTTTTCCCCGCGCCGGCACACTGTGCCCAGCGGGGGCATTCACGGGTGCAGTGATAACAATACCCGTCGTTGACGGCCAGTTCCAGCACCCGGGCGATGTTCATGTGCCCGCAGTCTTTCCATCCGTAGCTCTTGCCGGAAACGTCCGGCTCCACGCACCCTACCACCTGGTAATTTCTGGCGTCGGTCAGATCCACATGGCTTGTCAGCATGCTGGGAATGGCCACGTCGTCGTTGAATATCTTGGGCTCTCCCGTTCCCAGCCGGATCACATTGGCCGTTTTTACTTTCAGTTCCCACGGCGTGTCCGCGTGCATGCGGACAGCCAGCCATGGACAGGGCAGCCGTGTGTGCACGTGAGCGTCCAGCACCATGAAGGTCAGATCGTTGGTGGAATCGAAGCCCTGTTCGTCCACCCCTCCCACCGTCAGCGCCGGTCCGCCGATGCCGCCGTTGCCGAAGGTCTTGATCAGCACATGGTTGCGCAGCTTGTTCAGATCCCATATCTTGATGAAAAAGTTTTCGATCAGTTCCTGCATCTGCTCACGGGTAGCTTCCCCGCTTTCCAGATCGCGCAGGTAATAAGGGTACATGTACCGGTCGAACCGGCCGTAGGAGATTGAGTGTCCGTTGCACTCCATGTGGATCATGCAGTTGGCGAGATTCACCAGCTGGAGAGCCTGCCAGAAGGTCTGAGGCGGCTGTACGGAGATGACCCGAAGGTTCTCCGCCATTTTCCTCAGCTCCGCCGTCCTTGTTTCGTCCTTCTCTCCGTCCGCCGTCCGCTCCGCCAGTTCGGCATAGCGCAGCACGTGCCGGATAGCCGCCTCACAGGTGATGTGGGCCGCCTTCAGGAAGGTCCTTTTCCTTAGGGCATCCGGATCTGCGGGATTCAGTCCCTCCTCCGTGCTCTCGATCAGGCGCAGGATGCCGCCGAAACCGAGGCGGAACAGCCGCTCATAGTCCAGGCCGAGATGGCCGGCCCCGCAGAAGATGTAGGCGTCGGCAAAGAACACGCCGACTCCCGCATGGCTTCCCTTCAGCTCCTCATCCCCCAGCATGGCGTTCGTCATGTCCTCCACGGTGTTCCCGTGCCAGAATTCACGAAGGGCCTCCAGCCGCCGCTGGGTATCTTCCGTATAGGAGAAATAGTCATGGGTCCGCTCCTCGGAATAGTCCATCAGACCGTCCCGCATCTCGTCCACGACCCAGTCCAGCCCGAATTCCGGGTGTACCGGCGCGCCTTTCTTATCGCAGCCAAGGCAGCCTACGATCAGTTCATGGGGAAAGATATACAGGGGCGACCGATCCAGGACGTTCGCGATCCCGTAGGCGCACTTCAGGATCTGGGGCTCACCGGGGTGCTCCCGGTAGGCCTCCGTCACCAGCTCCGCCCGGTCGGGCGCGACGAAGCCGTTGGTGGTCTTTTTCGTGATGGCGAGAATGTTGTTGATGCGCGGGAAGGGCGAGGGCTCCGGCGTATTCCCCGAGATGGCCACGCCCCACTCCTTGTCCCACGGCTCCACCGCCAGAGGATGGGTGTCGATCTCGCCGGCGTGCCGGTAAGCGTCCCGATTTCGCGCGATGTTCTCTTCGCTTGTCAGAGGTATCTGTGTCATGGTCTCCTCCGTATTTCTGCCGTCCCTCCTCCCGACGAGGCGGGGGAGCGGCGTCTCCGATCAGTCGAAACTCAGTTCCGTCCGGCCGATCAGGTCATTCTGCAGTTCGGTGCTCAGCTCCACGAAATAGGCGCTGTAGCCGGCGATGCGCACCAGCAGATCCTTGTAGTTTTCCGGCTGCTTCTGAGCTGCCAGCATCATGTCTCTTCCCACGATGGAAAACTGGCTCTGCATGCCGCCGTGTTCAAAGTACGTATCCATCAGGCCGATCAGGTCGTCCCTGCCCGTGCTTCCGGATACGGCGCCGGGCGAAAACTTCCAGTTCAGAATGATGCCGTTGCCGATGCGGCTGTGGTCCATTTTCGCCACGCTGAGCGCCACCGCGGTGGGGCCGCAGGTATCGTGGCTGCAGCAGGCGGTATGCACCGGCCCCATGCAGTCGGATACGGGTTCAAAGGCCTTGCGTCCGTCCGGCGTAGCTCCGAGATAGGATCCGTGGTGTACGTTGGCTGTGACGGAGAACACCCCGGGCATGTATTCGCCGCCATGAGGTGTGGGCCGATGCTCGATGTTTTCACAGTAGGAGGACATGACCATGTGGGCAATGTCGTCTGCGTAATCGTCGTTGTTTCCATAATGGTGCACCCGGTCGGAGTTCACGTAGGCGTACAGGGCCTCGTGCCCCTCCCAGTTGTCCCGCAGCGCCTGCAGGAGTTCCGGACCGGTGCAGACCTTATCGTCGAACACCAGCTGCCGGATCGCCGTCAGGCTGTCCGCCGTGGTCCCGAGGCCGACGCCCTGAGGGCCGGAGTGGTTATACACCGCGCCTCCGCGGCTCACGTCCACGCCCTTTTCGATGCACCCATCGATCAGCAGGCTCAGGTACGGCAGGGGCTTGAGCCGCTGCTGCGCGATATCGATCTTGTTGATCATGCTGATCATCCGATCGCACCAGTACTTCAGCTGGAAGCGGAAGCTCTCAACCACCTGATCAAAGCTGGTAAAGGTATCCAGCCCGCCGGAATCCGGGCTCAGACTCCGGCCCGCGCCGGCGCAGTTCCTGTAGAAGGGGCAGGCGGCGGAGCAGTCGATGCAGCGGCCGTGATTGATGGCCAGATGTACGGCCTTGGCAAGATTGAAGGATCCGGAATCGTGCCAGCCGTAGGTCTTTCCCGGCACGCTGGGTTCCACACAGCCTACGCCCACGTAGTTTCTGGCGTCCTCCAACGGCTTGCCGTAATTCATCAGGGCCTGGATCATGGGGCCGTCGTTGAAGATCTTGGGCTCTCCGGTTCCGATGCGGATCACGTTGAATACCTTGACCTTGAATTCCTCCGGGGTCCCTTCATGCAGACGCACACCCATCCAGGGGTTGGGGATGCGGGTGTGGGCGTGGGCGTCAAGCACCATGTAGCTCAGGTCGTTGGTGATGTCGTTCCCCTGCTCATCCACGCCGCCCACGTCCAGAGCGGTGCCGCCCATGATCGTGCCGCTGGAGAAAGTGATGGCCATGGTATCGCGGATCTTGCACAGAGAGTGCATCAGGCAGAAGGAATGCTCGATCAGCTCCTGGCACTGCTCACGGGTCATGATCCCGCTGTCCACGGACTTTTTGTAATATGGCCAGAAGATCTTGTCGAAGCGTCCATAGGTCACGCTGTGGCCGTTGGATTCGATGATGATCATGTTGGTGGCGATATGCCACAGCTGGATGGCCTCCCAGAAATCCCGAGCCGGCCCTTCCGCCACCTGCAGGCAGTTGGCGGATACCCGCTCCAGTTCCTTCCGGCGCACGGGATCCGTCTCTTCCGCGGCCATCTTCGCGGCAAGCTCTCCGTAACGGCGGATATAGGTGGACGCTCCCTCGATGGTGATGAGCTCCGCCCTGTAGAAGTTCATGCGCTCCACGTCTTCGGGCCTGGCCTCATCCAGAGTTGCCATGCGCTCTTCCACTTCGCGGCGCAGGCCGCCGAAGCCGACAGCCAGCAGCTTCTCGTAGTTGGCCGTCACGTGGCCGACGCCGGCGTACATGAACAGGCTCTCCTGGGTCACGCCCTTGCCCTTGTGGCCGCCCTGCAGCTCCTCGGGCGTATACATGGCCAGCGCAGCCTCAGAGACGGTGCGTCCCTTCCAGTAGTCCTGCATGGCGTACACGTCGTCGATGACGTCCTGGGAGACCACGTAACGGTCGTTCTTGCGCTGATCCATGGGCCGGTATCTGAACTCGTCCACCAGCCAGTCGAAGGAGAACTCCGGATAGAGCGGCGCGGATTTCGGAGGCGCGCACAGCTCGCCCACGATCAGCTGGTCCGGCCAGATGTTGATCTTCACCCTGCGGTAGATCTCCCTCAGGGTCATGGCCCACTTCACGTTCTGGGGATACATGGCAAACTTCCGGTCACACTCGGTGACGATCTTCGCCCGCTGGCTGTCGGCGGTGTTGTCCGTATTCTTCAGCCAGTCCAGCATCTTGTTGATGCGGGGAAACGGAGAGGGGTTTTCCGTCAGTCCGGAGATGCCCACGCCCCACTCCCTGTCATAGGGCTCCACGGCCAGAGGCCGGTCTTCCGAGGTGTTGATGTATTTCTCGTCGATCATGTTGTTTTCCTCCTTTTAAACCAGCCGGTTGGCCAGAATGCCGATCCCTTCGATCTCCACTTCCGTCACGTCCCCGGGCTTCAGCCACTCGCGCGTTCCCTTGGGCTTGCCCAGGATCACGCCGGCCGAGGTGCCCGTGTAGATCAGGTCCCCGGGTTCCAACCGGAAGAACAGGGAGGCGTCCGCCACGATCTGCCGGCAGGAGAAGATCATGCCGGAGGTCCGATCGTCCTGGCACACCTTTCCGTTGACCCGGGTCACGATGCGGTTGTCCGCCTCGGGATCGAAGGCGTCTTTCGTCGTTATATACGGACCGGCCGGCGCGAAGCCGGGCATGGCCTTCCCCGCCAGCCACTGGCCGGACAGGAACTGGCAGTCGCGGGCGGACAGATCGTTGCCCGCCGTATAGCCGAAGATACAGTCGTCCGCCTTCTCCGGATCGATGTTCCAGGCCGTCTTTCCGATGACGATCACGAGCTCTCCCTCGTAATCATAGCAGCGGTGGAAATCCGGCAGCGTCACCTCCGCCCCGTGGGGGCACAGGCAGTCGCTGAACTTGCTGAAGTAGACGGGCCTTTCGGGCGGTTCTCCCCCGGTCTCCTGGGCATGCTTTTTATAATTCAGCCCCACGCACAGGATCTTTCCCGGCACCGTCACGTCGGCAAAGGCGGCCTGTTCGGGAGCGATCGTTTCACCGTTCCACCGGTCCAGTGCCTTCGTCAGTTCTTCCAGTGCCTCTTCACCGGCTCCGATCAGATCCCGCATGGAACCTTCGAAGCCAAGATCCCTCAGCGGCACGAGGCCCCTCTCCCCTGCCGCGCACAGGATGATCCCTTTCGGGCCGGAGATATTGCACAGTTTCATGTCATTCTTCCCTTCCTTTGGGTCTGCCTCCGGCGGTCACGCCCCAGGCGGGACGCAGCGTCAGCAGGCCGTCGATCTGTTCCTCCGTCAGCGGCCGGTGGAATCCCATCGTGCGGGAGTACATGGCCACCGTCGCGTTGTATTCGATGCTCTCCAGGCGGTACCAGGCGTGGATGGGATCCGCCGCCCAGGCGACCGCGCCGTGATGTTCCAGAAGAAGGCCGTTGACCTTCCCACAGAACGGAGCCACGCTCTCCGCCAGTTCCTCGGAACCGGGCATCGCATAGGGCGCCACGGGGATCTCCCCCAGCAGCACCACCGACTCCTGAAGGTAGGCCTGGTCCAGCGGGACTCCCGCCGCCGCGAATGCGGCGGAGACCGGCGGGTGCGCGTGCACCACGCCGCCGCAGTCCGGCATCTCCCGGTACAGCCTCAGATGCATTTTCACCTCGCTGCTGGGCTTCCATGAGCCTTTCAGCACGTTTCCGTCCAAGGACAGCTTCACCAGCATGTCCTCCGTCATAAAGCCCTTGGAGACGCCGGAGGGCGTGGTCCAGATCTCACAGTCTCCCACGCGGGCGCTGATGTTCCCGTCGTTTCCGGCGGCAAAGCCCCTGGCGTACATCCTCCTGCCGATCTCCAGGATGTCCCGGATGGCCTGTTCATCCGTCAGCCAGGTCATTTCTCATCACCGCCGAACAGGGCCTTCAGGCTCTCGGTGTACGGGGCGCGGCAGATGCCCTTCTCCGTCACGATCGCGGTGATGAGCTCTCCGTCCGTCACGTCGAACGCGGGATTGTAGCATTTGACGCTGTCCAGCGCCATGGGTTTTTCGTAGAACTTGGTCTTTATCTCCTCCGGTTTGCGCTGTTCGATGCGGATGTCCGCCCCGGTTTTGCAATTGAAGTCGATGGTAGAGGAGGGGCAGAACACATAGAACGGAATGCCGTAGTGCTTCGCGAGAATCGCCACGCCGCTGGTGCCGATCTTGTTGGCCGTGTCGCCGTTGGCGGCCACCCGGTCGCAGCCCACGAAACAGGCGTTCACCTTGCCCTCCTTCATGACGATGCTGGCCATGTTGTCGCAGATCAGGGTGCAGTCCACGCCGGCCAGCGTCAGCTCGTAACTGGTCAGCCTAGCCCCCTGCAGAAGCGGCCGGGTCTCGTCCACCCAGCAGTGGAACTCATAGCCCCTCTCCTTGCCCAGCAGGATGGCTCCCAGGCCGGGAGACATGGCCAGAGGGCCGGCGTTGCAGTGGGTCAGGATCCCGTCCCCGTCCTTCACTAGCGTCAGGCCGTACTCGGAGACCGCCGCCAGCATATCCAGCTCCTCGCGGTGGATGTCCAAAGCCTCCTGCTTCAGCGCCGGAAGGATCTTCTCCACGGGTTCTTCCCTGTGCGCCAGCACACACCGTTCCATGCGGTCCAGCTGTTTCTTCAGGTTCACCGCCGTGGGCCGGGAGGAATCCAGATAGTCCTTGTTCCTTTTGAATTCTACATAAAAAGCATCGAATGCCGCCTGCTTCGTCTGCAGAGACAGCACGTAGATGGCGTAGGCGGCGAAGACGCCGATCGTCGGGGCGCCTCGCACCCGCAGCATGTAGATGGCCTCCCACAGATCCTCCGCGCTGCTGAGGGTCAGATAGACCGTCTCGTTCGGCAGCAGGGTCTGATCGATACACACGACGGCGGTGCCGTCGTCGGACAGCCTTGCCGGTACGGCCTTCGTCACATTTTCCAGGCTCATTGTACATCCCTCCGAAGACCCGCGGAACGGTTCCGCGGAATGCATATTTTCACAGTTTGATTATACCAGTTCCGCCGTATCCCGTCCATATTGAATTCGGTATGTGGCCATGCTAAAATCGTAGAAAAACGAGGAAGGAGGAAACCGCCGATGACCGTCTGTACGCTGTGTCCCCGGTGCTGCGGAGCGGACCGGGAGGCTGCCGCGGGCTTCTGCCGCAGCGGCACGGAGCCCCGCCTGGCCAGAGCCGCCCTGCATCTCTGGGAGGAGCCCTGCATCAGCGGGACCCGGGGCAGCGGCACCATCTTCTTCTCCGGCTGCAGCCTGCGCTGCGTCTACTGCCAGAACGGGAAGATCAGCGCGGGCAACTATGGGAAGACCGTATCCGTGCGCCGGCTGCGGGAGATCTATTCCGAACTGATCGATCAGGGGGCGCACAACATCAACCTGGTCAACCCCACCCACTGGACGGAGGCGGTAATCGCCTCCCTTGAGGGCGGGCTTCCGGTGCCCGTCGTGTACAACACCGGCGGGTACGACTCCGTCGAAACGCTGCGCCGCCTCGAAGACCTTGTGGATATCTACCTCCCCGACATGAAATACGCCGATGGCGCCCTGGCCGGGCAGCTTTCCTCCGCGCCGGACTACCCGGAAACCGCCCGTGCCGCCATCCGGGAGATGGTGCGCCAGACCGGCCCGTACGAGTTGGATGACGAAGGGCTGCTGCTCCGGGGCACCGTCATCCGGCATCTGATCCTTCCCGGACATGTGGAAAACACCCTGCGGGTGATCGACTGGGTGGCGGATTGCTTTCCTCCGGGAACGGTGCTTTTCAGCCTGATGAGCCAGTACACCCCCTGCGGCGACCTGTCTCGCTGGCCGGAACTGCAGCGCCGCCTGACCCAGGAGGAATACGATCTCTGCCGGGAGTATCTGGACGCCTCCGGCATCGAGGACGGTTTTTTCCAGGAGCTTTCCAGCGCGGAGGAGGAATACATCCCGCCGTTTGACCTGACAGGGATCTGAGCCAAATCAGGTACAAAAAAAGAAGCGGTTTTCACCGCTTCTTTTTCGTGCCGTCGATTCTGTTTTATCTGCTCTTTTCCCAGATGATCTGACCGTCAAGAGAAATACCGGTTATCTCATCCGGCCGGATGGGAACGGAGAACGTCCTGGTGGCTGCAAACGTGGTTTTTTCCTGATCGCTCCAGCTACGGGAGTATTCTCCCTGCAGCAATGCCGCAACCTCCGTACCGTCCTCTTTTACGACAGACAGTGAATTCAGACTGGGGCAGTACTGATCGGAAGAACCGTCGAACATCGCCGCATCAGTATCGGTGTAGACCAGGATGTTGAAAGGCGTGATGCAGATCCTGTTCAGATGATACGACTTTCCATCCTCCATGACATAGGAATCGAATTCAAGCAACAGAGAGGGGATTTCGTCGCTGCCTCCCAACTCGCAGGTCCAGTCAACACTGTCCATCGGGATCTCTGTACGCCCGACGTCCGTCATCGTTTGCCTGTCTATGGCTTCGATGATGATCTGATGGATCCCGGCGGAAAACTGATCGAAAACGGCTTCCGTTTCAACCGTATAGATCTCTGTGCACAGAAACTCATTTTCCGCCAGCGGAGGCATGTTATCATGGCTGTAGGAAGTTCCGTAACCTCCCCAGCCGGAAACCTCTGATCGCTGCCCGTTCCGATAGAACTCAATGGGATAGATCACCGGCGAGAGGGTATAGATGTTATCCTCCCAGTTCGGGATCAGTTCTCCGTCCTTGACGGTGATCAGAAGCGAGAACAGGAACGTCTGGCTGCTGCGGACCACGCCGAGAGATTCGATTCGGAACGTTTCATCCTCATGGATCACCTCTCTGGGACCGGCAAGCATCTCTTTCACCCATTCTACAGCTTCGTTCTCCGTCGCCGCTCCGTCCGTGAGATTCATGACCCACCGCGCATACAGCTCCGGCTCGAATATCCGCAGGCCGGCTCCCGTCAGCGCGATGACGGCGACGAGGGCCGCCGCGATCAGCCCGATCCTTTTTCCGACGCCGGGTCTGCGCTTCTCTCTATTATTATTCCACTCCACAGCCTCGTCCAGAAACCGGTCGTCCACTTCCCGGACGGCTTTCAGCGCTTCATATCCCTTCATGACA
Organism: Oscillospiraceae bacterium; assembly: GCA_017519975.1. GTDB lineage: Bacteria > Bacillota > Clostridia > Oscillospirales > Oscillospiraceae > Alloscillospira. The sequence goes on from JAFWRM010000001.1 coordinate 71,988, forward strand.
GACATTCCTCCTTTTTCAATTCCTTTGCCAGATCTTTTCTGCACTGGCACAGGATGCGTTTCACGCTTCCTGCAGGAAGCCGCATCCGTTCCGCAATGGCAGCCACAGGCTCGAAAAACCAGTACCGCCGGATGAAAACGACACGGTCGCGGGGAGACAGACTCTCCAGCCAGCGGTCGATCACCTGGGAAAATACCAGTTCGTCCACGAGTTCGTCCTCGAAGGCTGCCTCAGCCAGGATCCCATCCATCTCGCTCTCCACCTGTTCAAAACCGGGAGCACACCGTTTTTTCCGGGTATCATACCGGACCATGTCCAGCGCCCGGCATCGGACGATGCGGCAAAGGTACGCCCGTAGGTTTTCCGGCCGTGCCGGCGGTATGGCGTTCCAGATCTGCAGCCACGCGTCGTTCAGACACTCCTCCCGATCCTCCGGAGAAGCCAGCACAGACCGGGCGATCTGCTGACATAAGCCTTCATATTTCCGGTGCAGCTCATCAATCGCACGTTCGTCACGGTCAAAAAGCATCTGTATGATCCGTTCATCCTCCATAGGGCGTGCCCTCCCTTCTTCGGCGCTGCCGGTATTTGCGAAAAAGGATCCTTTCACCGGATAAGTCGACAAAAGGAAGAAAAAGGTTCAAAAAAAACGCGGAGCATTGAATCATGCTTCGCGTTTTTTCTCATTCTTCTGTTCAGGAGTTGGCCGCTGCCTTGGCGGTGTCGCACAGGGCGGTGAAAGCGGCGGGCTCGTGGATGGCCATCTCGGACAGCATCTTGCGGTTCATCTCGATGCCGGCCAGCTTCAGGCCGTGCATGAAGGTGCTGTAGTTCATCCCGTTGGCCTTGCAGCCCGCGCTGATGCGGGCGATCCACAGCTGACGGAAGTTGCGCTTTTTCTGCTTGCGTCCGATATAGGCGTACTTGAGGGACTTCATGACAGCCTGATTGGCCATCTTGAAATGGGTGGACTTGCTTCCCCAATAACCCTTCGCCTGCTTCAGGATCTTATTTCTTCTTTTGCGCGTCATCATCGCGCCTTTAACTCTAGCCATTTCCCTGGACCTCCTTATTTATACAGGATCATGCGCTTGATGGCCGCCTCGTTGGTGGCATCCGCATACGTACCCTTGCGCAGATTTCTCTTGCGCTTGGTGGATTTCTTGTTCAGGATATGGCTCTTGTAAGCATGGGCGCGCTTGACCTTGCCGGTCTTCGTGAGATTGAATCTCTTCTTGGCGCCGCTGTGGGTCTTGATCTTGGGCATTGCTGTTGAACTCCTTCCGATTGTTGTATTTGATCTGCTCTGCCGTGTTACTTGCTGCCTTTCGGTGACAGGAACATGGACATGAAGCGCCCCTCCAGTTTGGGATTCTTGTCCATGGTGCCCACCTCGCCGCATTCCTCGGCAAAACGGGTAAGCAACTCTTCGCCGATGTTGGTGTGTGCCATCTCACGGCCCTTGAAGCGCACGGAAACCTTGACGCGGTTGCCGTCGGCAAGGAACTTCTGCGCGTTCTTCAGCTTCACATTGAAATCCCCGATACCGATGCTGGGAGACATGCGTATCTCCTTGATCTCCACCACGTGCTGGTTGCGCCGGGCGTCCTTTTCGCGCTTGGCCTGCTCAAAACGGAACTTCCCGTAGTCCATGATCTTGCACACCGGGGGCTTGGCCTGCGGCGCGATCTTAACAAGATCGTAGCCGTGCTCGATGGCGATCGCCAGCGCTTCTTCAGCGGACATGAGGCCCAGCTGAGCGCCGTCTTCAGCGATCAGGCGCACTTCCTTGTCTCGGATATCCTCGTTGATCTCATGGGTCACGTTAGCGATGGGAAAACACCTCCATCAGAAAATAAAAACACGGACGCAAAACAGCGTCCGTCCACAGCGAAACCGGCCCTTCGCCGGAGTTGTTCGATGTTTGACCGCGGCGCGCCGATGCGGCCGGGTGAGGACGGAATCCGTTCTGCTTTGTTTTGCCCTGTTACTATAGCAGACCGCAGAATGCTTGTCAACGCTTTTTTCTCTTATCTTTATTTTAATATTGTCAAACGGGCACAGGGGCTGTATAATGCGTTAGCATGACTGCGACTGATCTTCCTTTTTTGCAAAGGAGCACCGATAGAATGAATGTAACGGACATCGGCAATTACATATACATCACGAAGCACGCCCACGGTCATCTGGTCGGGATCGGCGGCGTTTCCATGGCCCCTCTGGCGGAAGTTCTGAAGGGCATGGGCGTCGTGGTCTCCGGCTCGGATATCAACGAAAGCGATTCCGTACGGCACCTGCGTTCTCTGGGCATCCCCGTATACATCGGGCACGACGCGGCCAATGTGGAGGGCGTGGATTTCGTAGTGCGCACCGCCGCCGCCCATGACGACAATCCCGAGATCGCTGCCGCCCGCGCCAAAGGGATTCCCGTATTCGAGCGTGCGCAGGCCTGGGGTTATCTGATGCAGTCCTACAAAAACGCCGTGTGCGTCGCCGGGACCCATGGCAAGACCACCACCACTTCCATGATCACTCACATTCTCATGAAGGCGGAACTGGATCCCACCATCATGATCGGCGGCACCCTCCCTCTGCTGAAAGCCGGCCACCGCATCGGCCATGGGGATACGATCGTCCTGGAATCCTGCGAATACTACGACAGTTTTCTCAGCTTTTCCCCCACCATTGCCGTCATCAACAATGTAGATTCCGATCATCTGGACTATTTCAAGGATCTGGACAACATCAAAGCAAGTTTCCGCCGGTTCGCGGAACTGGTTCCCGCGGCAAGCGGCTGGGTAGTGGCCAATGGGGACGACGCCAACACCATGGATACGCTGGCGGGCATCGACCGCCGGGTCGTCACCTTCGGCCTTGGAGAACAGAACGACGTTCGTGCCGTCAACATCCGTCCTCATCGCAGCGGAACGGACTTTGACGTCATGGCGGAGGGCAGGCTTTTTGCCACCGTCAGTCTGGTCGTGCCCGGGGAGCACAACGTGCGCAACGCTCTGGCCGCCTGTGCCGCCGCCCGTCTGCTGGGCGTTCCCGCCCACGCCGTTTCTCAGGCTCTGGCCGCCTTCACCGGCGCCGGCCGTCGCTTTGAGTTCAAGGGCGCTCTGAACGGCGCCAAGATCTATGATGATTACGCCCACCATCCGGGAGAACTGCACGCTCTGCTGGATATGAGCCTCTCCCTGGGATACGACCGGGTGATTCTCTGCTTCCAGCCGCACACCTACAGCCGCACGAAAGCTCTGTTCGATGAATTTGTCGCTGAGCTGTCGCGTCCGGACGTCACGTATCTGGCGGAGATCTACGCCGCCAGAGAAAAGAATACCATCGGCATTTCCAGCAAGGATCTTGCCGACCGCATTCCCGGCGCCCTCTACTTTGCCACGTTCGGCGAGCTGGAACAGGCGCTGCGTGAGAACGCGCGTCCGGGCGACCTCATCCTCACCGTAGGTGCCGGAGATATCTACCGTGTGGGCGAGGCCGTTATTGACGGCTGACGCCGGAGGAAGGAGTTCTTGTTCATGAACGAACCGACCGTTCCCGCTCTGCAGGAAAAAGAAGAAAACGGTGTGAACGCCGAAGCGTCCTCCGCAGGGGATCAGAACGTCGGCTGCGGAGGACGGACGGGATCCTCAGCCCACCGAAGAGGCCGTACCCGCCATCCCCGACCGGGAAGATCCGGATGAGAAGGCCCCGGAGATCGGCAGCCCTGAAGAAAGCAGCTCTGAACCGGCCGACGGATCTGCCGCTGTTTCTGTTCTTGCCGGTCTCGTCGGATGCATCGCAGGAACACTTCTGTGCGCGGCAGGAGGCGGGATGGCCTCCACTCCGGGAAGATTCCTGTTTCTGCTGATCCCGCTGGCCATCGGGGCCGCGAATCTGCTGTTCCGGGGCAGCCGGAAAATTCCCGCGCTTGTGATCACAGCCGTTTTCAGCCTGCTTGGCGTGTTCCTGGTCCCTTCTCTTACAGCGGCGGCAGCGGCCGCCGGAAAGCAGGGGCTGTCTCTCCTTTCGGTTCCCCTGATCGCGCTGAGCCGGATCGGCACGGCAAACTACTTTACGGATCTCGCCCTTGACTCGGCCCACGTCTTCCCTGTTGTATTCGCAGTCATCGGCGTTCTGATCGCGTGGGAAGCCTACCGGCTGAGAAAAAACTGAACCCGTACGACAAAACGTCAGCCCGGTGCCGTAAATGGCATCGGGCTTTCTTTTCTTGGATGACGGTATTTTCCCTTCTTCTTACACCAGACCGCACGCGGCAAAATGGCCGGGAGCAATCTCACGAAGGGGCGGTTCCTCTTCCCTGCAGGATGCCCTGGCCCATTTACAGCGATCCGCGAAAGCACAGCCTGTCTGCGGTGCCTGGCCGATTCCGACACTGCCCGCGCTGATTGCCGCGGTACCGCGTCGGCCGCACTGCGGATCGGGAATGGGAATGGAGCGCAGCAACAGCCGAGTATACGGATGAAACGCATGTTTGACCAGCTCTCCGGCCTCAGCTACTTCAACAAAACGCCCGGCGTACATCACTGCGATGCGCCGGGAGATGTGACGCACCACTGCCAGATCGTGGGAAATGAACAGGTAACTGAGTCCTCGCTCCGTCTGCAATGCTTCCAACAGATTGATGATCTGGCTTTGGTAGGAAAGATCCAGGGCGGATACCACCTCATCACAGACGATAAACTCCGGATCCAGGGCAAGGGCACGGGCGATGCTCACCCGCTGCTGCTGACCTCCGGAGAGCTCTGACGGATAACACTCCGCATATTCCGCGCTGAGCCCCACCTCACGCATGAGGCGACCGGTCAGTTCCTGCAGTTCCTGCCGTGAAACGTTTCTATGGTGGATCCTCGGTCCTTCAGAGATGATGTCCCTCACCAGCATGCGCGGATCCAGAGATCCGGAAGGGTTCTGAAAGATGATCTGAAGTTTTTCCCTCACCTTCCGCAGATCACGCATTTTCATCAGATCTGTTCCCCGATAGAAAATACGTCCGCTGTCCGGCTCCACCAGGCGCAGTACGGAACGTCCCAAAGTGCTCTTGCCGCAGCCGGATTCTCCTACCAGCCCCAGTGTCTCTCCCTCATTCACAGTAAAGCTCACGTCATTGACCGCCCTTACAGACAAGCCACCCCGTTTTTTTGCAGGAAAGTGTTTGATCAGTTCCTCCACCCGCAGCAGTTCAGACATGGATGCCGCCTCCTTCCCGGACGAAATGGCATGCGGCCGTATGTCCGTCACCCAAATCTGCAGTCAGAGGCCTTTTCAGCAGACATTCTTCACTGCACTGAGGACAGCGCGGCGCAAAAACGCAGCCTTGCGGAGGGTGAATAAGATCAACAGGATCTCCCGCCAGGGCCTCCATCGGCTCATCTCCATCGTCCTCCAGGCGGGGGACGGCACGCAGCAATGCCTGCGTGTAGGGATGAACGGCACTGTGAAAGATCTGTTCCACACTGCCGCTCTCCATGATATAACCGCCGTACATCACGGCGACCCGGTCACAAAGTCGGGCAACTACTCCAAAATCGTGCGTAATAAAGAGAATGGACATCCCCTGCTTCTCTTTCAGCTGCAGAAGCAGGGAGAGGATCTCTTCCTGGATGGTCACATCCAAAGCCGTAGTAGGCTCGTCTGCGATCAGCAGCTGCGGTCCGCAGAGCAAGGCCGCGGCGATCATCACCCGCTGGCACATGCCGCCGGAAAGCGCTTCTGGATAGCAGCGCATCACGTCCTCCGGAGTGCGGATCCCCATGGCGGTAAGCATCTGAATGCTGCGGCGCCAGGCTTCCCGCCTGCTCACCGTACGGTCATGACTGCGAAGCACCTCTGTAAGGAATTTACCAATGGTAAACGCGGGGTCCAGAGCCGTCATGGGGTCCTGGAATATCATGCTGATCTCACTGCCCCGAATCCTCCTCAGTTCCTTTTCCCCGAGAGGCAGCAGATCCCGGCCGCGAAAAACTGCCGATCCTGCTTCTGCTTTCCCATTGCCGGCCAGCAGGCCAAGGATGGCGTAGGCACTGACGCTTTTCCCGCTGCCAGACTCACCCACGATGCCGGTCACCTCTCCGCGCCTCACCTGAAAAGAGGCGTCACCGACCGCCTGAACGATGCCGCGAGGCGTATGAAAACTCACCTTCAGTCCTCTGACTTCCAGAAGGATCTCATGCTCGTTCATGCGGCGCCTCCCCTGATGCTGAGACTGTCACGGATGCCGTTGCCCAGCAGATACAGGCAGATGATACACAGGATGATGGCTGCCGCGGGGACAATGGAAAGATGGGGAAAAGCGCGCAGCATTTCCTTACCGGTATCAAACAGCGCCCCCCACTCCGGCACGGGCGGATTGATGCCGACGCTGATATAGCCGAGGATCGTACAGATCGTCAGTGCATCCGCCATGGATGTGGTCGTCTGGATGGCCGCCAACGGCAGGATGTTACGAACGACGTGTTCTTTGATCACATGCAGAGAGCGGGCTCCCAGCGCACGGGAAGCCTCTGCATAGGCGCTCCCGCTGATCTCCAGCACACCTCCACGGACAAGTCGGACAAAGGGCGGGATTCCTGCGATGGCAATGCCGAACAGAAAATACCCCTTTCCCATGCCAAGCGCATAATCAAAAACGATGGCAAGCAGCAGACTGGGGATGGAGGAGATCGCGTCCATCAGCCGCATGATTACGCTGTCCACACCTCCCCCTGCATAGCCGGAAATGATCCCGATCACGGTACCCGTCACGGCGGCGACCAAGCCGGAGCAGAAGGCTACAGAGAGAGTGATGCGTCCGCCGCAGGCCATACGTACCATGACGTCGCGCCCCAGATTATCCGTGCCCAGCGGATGCTCCAGAGAAGGCCTCTGCAGGCGTTCACCGGATATCTTCCAGTATGTTGTGTCGGCGAACATGGGATACAGGACACAGAACAGGACGATCAGCACCAGAATAATCAGGGCGGTTATGGCTACAAGATTGTGAAAGAAAGCCTGTTCTTTTCGTTTCATATCTTCCCCCTTCCTCCCCGGCGGCGCATGCTGCTCCCGAAGCTCAGTGTTCTGCGCAGAGAGGGGGTAACCAGCACAAAAAGCAGATCGGTGATCACGCTGCATATGCTCATGATCAGTGCCACAACGGTAGCACAGCCCAGCAACGTAGTGGTAGCGCGGCTGCTGACGGCACGAACCATGGTCATACCCAACCCCGACATGGAAAAAAAGCGTTCCACAACGATTGCCCCACACAACAGCTGTGCACAAATGGTATTAAAGATTGAAAACACGGGAACAAGCGCACTTTTCAGCGCATGACGCAGGATCACGCTGCGTCGACTGAGCCCCAGTGAGGTCAAGGCGAGCACGAAAGGCTTCTCCAGCACCTCCGCCATCCCGGCACGGGTGACTTTGGCTACGTTAGCCGCCCCGATCACGACAAGAACGGCGAGGGGGATGAGTTCATCTTTGGGATCCTGGGGGATCACATGAAACCAGCGAAGCCGTACGGCAAACACTATGACCAAAGCAAGTGCCAGGCAGAAGGACGGGATGGCAGAAAAGAATGTGGTGAGAGAAGTGAGGAGACTGTCCTGCCAGCGGCCACGTCGGCAGGCCGCATAGATGCCCAGCGGCACGCCCAGAAGGTAGGTGACACAGACGCTGATCACGGTGATCCGCACCGTGATGCCGGTTCTGTGGAGCAGATCCTTCTTCAGGGATAACCCGGACAGATCGTTCAGGCCAAAATCCTGATGCAGGAATACTCGATAACAGTACTTGCCGTACTGCTGCAGAAGGCTGAGACTGCCTGCCTGTTCTCTGGGGTCATCAGCATATCGGACCATCCGCGCGGTATTGGTGCCCGGCAGAAAAGACATCAGTATGAAAATCAGCAGGATCACCGCCATGACTCCGGGGATGATCAACAGTATCCGTTTGCAGAAATAGCCAAGCATAAGGCCCTCCGGGAAAACTGATTGAGCGGGGATGCATTCCTTGTACGAAGTTCAGCTTGCGACGCTGCGCATGCTGCTTTCATCTTTATCGGTTTTATCGGTTACATTATAGGGTAAGAATCATAAGAATTCAACGGAAGGAGCGGGAAAACAGTGGCTGATCTCCGCCCAGGTGATTGATAATCCGCAGGACAAAAGGCTCCCCCTTTCATTCCCGCGAACAGCCCGTAAGGGACAGACAGTACGCAGCGGCCCGATGCCGACATTGGGCATCGGGCCGCTTTCCTAACCCGGTTTTCCCGGTTCTTCTGTCGTTGACGACACTATTGAACTTCCAGCAAGGAACGCAGTTCCAATTCCATGGCGCGCTTATAATCAAAGTCACCATGCTCGGCGGCATTGCACCAATCGAACGTCACGCCAAGATAGATGCTTCTGATTGCGCTGACAATGTATTTATACAGCCACTTGTTTCCAAATCTTCCCGTCTTCTGCCCTTTTTTCACTGTTTCATCCAGTATGTTGAAGAAACGGAGCGTATCGTAGGGCAGAAACGGCTGCAGTCTGTCCTTCAGAGAAACCATCATGAATACCGCCAGAAGGTTCTTTCCGAGAGCCAGGCACCTGTCAGCATAGAGGCACATGAACCACCACAGAAACTCCCACTCGTCCTCTTCTTCCTGCTTTTTCTTAATGAGCTCCAAATTGTCCGGGATCAGATCGGAAAACAAGCTTCCCATGACCTGAGATTTTGTTTTGAAATAGTAATAAAAAGCACTTCTGGATATGCCCGCTTTTGCACAGATATTGGCTACGGAAACATTGTCATAGCCTTTTTCCCGGAACAGGTCGAAGGCACACTCACGAATGAATTCCTTAGTGGGCAGTTTTTCGGGGCTTTCTGGCGTTGTTTCTGTTCTTTCCACATTGATCTCCCCATTTTTCGTTCTGCGGGCATGTACAGACGGCCCTAAATCTATGGTCATATTGTATCATCATTTCATCCGATTCGCAAGAATAATGGGTCAATATCCACAAAGACTGCGCTCACTTTTCTTGATTCTCACAGGCGTCCGGGTTCTGGCCAATAATCCTGTTCACCAGAATGAGGAAGTTGCATGCACTCCAGGTGTTCCATGACCAGGATCCCGCCGCTGTTGGCCCGTTATCCACATCGTCCGCCGGTTTTCCGGAATACGGATAATAATCATACGGAGCGAGATCAAGAATCAGTCCGACTTTATTGATATTATCACAGTATCTGCGAGCGAGAAATTCCGCCGCCTCATATCGGCCGGCAAGATAAAGGCCGGTGCAGATGATCATCTGCTGTGGTGCGGCAACACGTCCATGAACGAACGTAGCTTTCGCAAACGAGCAGTATTCCGTCATGACGTTTTCCGAGGCAAGTCCGATCGGCGTGAGATACTGATCCTCTTCCGTCAGCTTTTCCACGCACTTGTCGATGATATGGGCGGGCAGGCGGTCACCGAGCATAAGCGGCATATAGCATGGCAGGCTCTTTGTTTCCACCTGTTTTCCGTTGTGCAGCGGCAGGAATCTTTCCCCATTCCAGCACCATGCGATCAGGTTGTCGATCACTTTCCTGCTTCTTGCTTTCCAATCGGCCGCTTTCTCCGGCCACCCGCATTTGGCAGCTAAAACGCTCATCATTTCCATGTACAGCGCAAGGAAGGACATCAGGCACGGCGTGATAACAGGAAACCCGTCAACAAACATAGAGGAGTCGTCCCATCCGGTCTCATTCGGATCGCAGGCGACGATCGTATCGTCTCCCAATCCGGCGTTCCTTCGTATCAGCCAGAAGTTCAGCCATTTTTCAAACTTGGGGTACATTTTCATGCACTCATCGTAGGTCAGAAAATCCTCTCCGCAGAAGCGAATGAGGCTGGTGAAAGCAAAACCCTGGAACGGAGGCTGAAGGCCGGGACCTTTCGAGATATGGGAGACCATAGCCGGAAGCCGTCCGTATCTGTCCTGATAGTTGAAGGTTGTGCAGATCTGCTTCCACGCCTCTTTCGGATCACCTTCCATAGCCATGGCGTTATAGGACTGCTGCCATGCGAAGGTCGCTATCAACCACTGATAATGCATGAAGATCGCCGGCTGTACAAAGTTATCGACCACTTTGGTGCGGTGGCTCCAGATCATCCATTTCGCATAATGGGCCATCTCAGCATATTCAGGCGGGCAGGTTTCCGGATAGTTTCTGCAGAACTTACGGAAACTGGCCTTGCTGCGTTTTACCAGGACCTCAAATGGGTCGTATACGTCCGGAAGGGCAATCTCATCTTTGCTCTCATGTATCGCCAGTTCAAAACCGTCGTTTTCTCCGTGAATAATGAAACTGGCTTTACTGAAGCGGGCGTTTTTACTGTCCCACTCCGTCTCCGCGTCGACGGTACCGGTCAGAGGCTTGAACAGAAGATAGCCATGGCGTCCGAAAGAAGCTTCCACACTTCCGTCCTTTCGCTTAAAGGCTCCGTCAAAACTACCGCATCCAATATCTCCGACCGCGGGGGATGTTTCGATCTCAAGATCAACGTTTTTTCCCCTCAAGCGCATCTGTTCTTCATCTGTCAGAACGATCTCAACAAACCCGTCCCCACAGTCCATTCGCAGCACCGCTTCGTCCGCGGTATACGTATATGGGACGTCCGCATTGTTCCTTCTGGGATTGAGATAGAAGAGAAAATCGCTTCTCAGGCACATGGTGGAAGACCGTCTGCTGGACAGGCGAAGCCTGTGCGTGAAGAAGTCTTCATACAGATACAACGCGGAGCCGAATCTTCCGAATGGGATACGGATCAACTGATGTTTCTCATTTGTTCCAAACACAGTTCCACCTCCTCATCATGCTGATAAAACGCTGCCAAGAGAAAGGACGGCTGCACAGGCGGCAGGAGAATAGTTGGCTCCCGGTTCGATCATATCCGGCTGCTGCCGGAGGGCCGATTTGCCGCTGTTACAGCTTCTCAGGATCTCATCGGCTATTTCTCTGGTCAGTCCGGTGATTCCGGCCTCATATAATCCTTTCACGATCAGGCAGGTCCGGACAAGATCGGAACGGTCGAAATCCTTGGAGAAGGCTCCGGCAAAATCCTGCGGAAACAGTCCGCCTAATACGGCCGGCATTAGGCCAAACTCTCCACACGGGTACTTTTTGCCCGATTCTGAAATGGCCGTAAATCCTCTTCCGTCCCACAGTTCACGGAGGATCTGCAGTTCCCGTTCTGCCAGCGCCTGCCACCTTTCAGCAGAAACCCCATCCTCCATGATCCGAGCCATCCGACCAAGTGCGGTGAAAAGCAGGCACATGCAGGCTGTCAGATCAGGAGTAATCACCGGTTCATCGGCGTCGAAACAGGGTGCTTGGATTGAGCCGGATTCTCTGCGGTACGCGTACCGGAATCCTCCATTCCCGTCGGATCTCTCTCTGATCCACCACTCGGCTCTGCGTACCAGCATGTCGTACGCCCGCTGAAGGATGTCACCCGCAACAGAAGCAGCCCCATCCAGACTGACAGCATGATAAGCTGCCAGTCCCAGGAGGGGAACGTCGGATACGTAAATATTCCGGCCGGATCTCTGTTCTCCCAGAATTCCGCCATTCGGGAGCAGATAAGGCCTCATCAGACAGATTGTCTCCAGAGCAGCTGTCGGATCAGCAAACGCCAGGGCGGCTTCCGCCTGCTCACGTGCCAGATAAGCTATGCCGGATACTTTATTGGTACAATACAACTGCACGCCGTCTGTCGTTGGCTGCAGCCCCGACCAGAGGGAATAGGAAAGCGTGAAAAACAATTCCTCATTCCCCGGCGGCAGATGAATCAGTCTGTCGGAATATACTTCATAATCCTTCTGCGCCTCCGCGGCGCATCCCTCGACGGTTAGTTCCCGGGTGTATTCTTCTTCAGAATGCGACTGATCAATGATCACGGATTTCAGATCACCGGATTCATCAGGTCTGAGATACAGGTCTGGGTTGGCACTGCCGCGGAGCTTGGGATCCCACGGAGCGATCAGTTCCTGCGAGCCCGCCAGCTGGATCACGGTCATTTTCACGCCTTTGATCGGAATCAGGGCGCCGTCGACAGTCATTTTTATGCTGTCACTCAGGAAGGCTCCTCCCTTTTTTGCGGAGAAATGAACTGTGAGTCCGTGTCCTTCCACAACCATGTAATAACCGTCGATAGCGAAGCGAACAATCCCCTTTTTCCCTTTAACCGTCAGACAGAAAGGGTCTGCACAGTACTCAAACGGTACCGTTTCTCCATCTTCCATGATTTCTATCTTCAGCACCTCATGCGGATCTCCGCTTCCGCCGAACATGGAAAGTGATGCGCTGGCTATGGAAATAAACAGCCCTCCATCTTCTCCGGGTTTTTCAAAAATCAGAAATCTGGAGCCCGCACGCGCAAAAGGCTGCTTTTTTAAATCCAATTCCTTCATATTATGCAAGGTTCCCCCTCCCTTATTTGCTGTAATCCGGCTGATCTGCGGCACATCGCAGCCGGTAAGGCTTCATATTCCTGGTCCCTGTGTATGGAGCATGAAAAGGGTCAGGAACAATCCCTTTTCATGTCGTAAAAGGGTTTGGGGCATCAATGAACTCCTGTTCGACCTCCGTGAATTTTCCATATGCTCCAAACATCAGATTCAAAGGCACGTCCCCTTCCGGCAGCGTCATTGCCCCAAATGTCCGCCCGACCTGATACAGTCGGTCATAATTCTGCAGGAAACACATGGTGTTGCTGCGGTACGGCACCTTGCCCGCTATGATCTTCTCCATGTTCATTTCGGTTATGCTCACCAGATACATATTGGGCTTGATCTTGATGTATACTGCAGGCTCATCCGAGGACGGGAGAGCGCTGACCATGGCGTTCATTTCTTCCGCTTTCTTTCTTTCCTCTTCCGTCTGAACCCTGTCTCGCGGATAAGTGATCCTGTAGAAACTCGTGGTGTAATAAACGTGTACCGTCGTCATCTTGTTTCCATAGCACCACTGGATCACGGTGCCGATCATATCCGACGTATGGCTGTGACGTCGGAATTCCAGGGAGCCGTCTTCTTTATAGATCGCCCCGAATTCAAAATATGTGTTGTTGATATACGGGTACTTCGGGTTTTCTCCGTTTTTGGCGATGATCCGTGTGACCAGCATGTTTTCAAGGTCAATGACAAACGTGTGGTTCATTCTCTTTTCACAGCCGGAGATCTCCATGGAAACGAGGAAGGTCGTATCATCTCCCTTCAGGCACTCATACTTCTCCTTTTTGGGTTCTCCGTCTCCGATATTCCACTCAACGTAATGCCCGTCCAGAAAATTCAGAGTGTGGTCAAACCCGTCATCCATCGCGATCACAAATCTTCTTCCCGCCAGTTCATAGCAGAAAGGAGGTTTGTACTGATCGATCATATAATTGCCTCTTGGATTGTCTTTCAACATTTTCAGATTCACTCCTGTCTTTACAATCTTTACAGTATATATCTCTGTACTCAACGGGCGATTGTCTCCGCCAAGGCAAGGAACACAGAGCCCACCCATGACGAAAACGGATATCCTACCGACATTCCTGTTGACTCTGCCGTGATGGTTTGCTTTAAAATGGGTTCAACCCTGAATGAATGGATCCCCAGGGCCAGTCCTTTATATAGCAGTGCGTTCAGATATTTTGCACATTCCGCCGCCGCTTCCTTACAATATCCGGCGTCATTCATCCCGTTGAGCAGGAAAAACTGTGTAGGTGCTACGGTTGCCCCCCTGGTGAACATGCGCATGACCACTTTCTCGCTCTGCAGGTTCTCCGTGGAAAACCCGCAGTCGGTACTGAACTGTCCGGGATCTGTCAGGCGGGACACAAGCCTGGCAGCAATTGTATCCGGAAGCCGTTTCCCCAGCATGATCGGCAGAAGCTGCGTGATGGACCCGCATTTGTACAGCAGTTTTTTCCCGGGAAGATAGGCTTCGAACTGTTCCCCGTCCCAAAGGACGTTGATCATGTAGTCAAGGAGGCGTTTCCCCTCCTGCTTCCAGTACTCTGCCTCTGAACCGTTTCCCAGCAATCCCGCAAGCCTGGCACATGCTTCACAATTGAATACCATGTAGGAAAGCAGATCCGGGGATACGATCGGCAATCCTTCATCAAAAGTTGAAGATTCGTCATATCCCGATTCGTCCGGATGATAGTAAGAAGGATATCCCGTCCCGATATGGTCATGGTGTATGAACCACCACTTCGTGTATGCGGACAGTTTGTCGTACATCGAACGGTAATCGTCTTCTGAAAGCTCTGCACACGGAAACCCGTTGAGGATGTAAAGTACCGCATACCCCTGGATCGGCGGTTTCGTGGTAATGTAAGTCGCCTGGCCGGTATCGCTGATGTGGTCCGGAAGCCCGCCGATCTCGTTCTGGTAATCGAAGAACGACAGCAGCAGCCTCCAGGCTTCCCCGGCGTTGTTCCTCATGGCCATCGCGTGAAATGCCTGCTGCCAGCCAAACGCCCGGTTCATATACAGCTTGTGCATGTAAACGACAGGCGATTTCAGGAAACCGCGTGGTCCCAGATAAGAGTGCCAGACCATGTACTTTGCCTTGTCGGCCATTGCCTCATAGGCCGCCGGAACCTTCGTGTAGTTTTCGCTGAATTCCTCAAATTCCTTTTCCTTCTGCTTCGCAGCCATATCGAACTCCGCGTAGCTGTCCCAACGGGGGCAGGTGGAGACATATTCATGTATCGCCATTTCCGCGGGTTCTGCGCCGGGGATGAGCTCCACGTCAAACGGATAGGGGCTGACCGTGAGATAATTCCACTGCAGATCGGCCTTCATTTCTCCGGAAATACAGACCAGCTTGATCTTTCCGGTTCTGTTGAATCCAAGTTCGATATCTCCGTTCGCCAGTCGGCATCCGCCCTCATGCATTTTTGGCGTATACCGGATCCTCAGCGTCACTCCCGTTGCTCGGATCCGCATGACCGAGGGATCATGCTCATAGGTAAACTCGACGGTGCCGTCATCGGCGGTGAATGTCAGTTTGGAAGGAGAACAAGAATACGTGAAATCCACACTCTCCCCATTTTTGAACACATCCAGTTCCATCAGACTCGGTCTTTCAAGCAATGGCTGAAACCCACGGCAGATGGAGAGATACATTTTCTTGTCGTTCACATCCTGATACACGGAAAGAAACGCACCGTACACACTGAACGGCAGACGTTCGAGATTGAATTGTTCATTCGTTCCAAACATTTTAATTCTCCTTCTCCGCCTCATTCAGGATCTCGCCCAGCACGAAGAAAACCGGCGTGCCCCAGGATACGAATTTTCCTGTATATTTTACAGCTGCATTGAATACCGCCGGCCCGTTCGATTTTCTGTGAGATACCTGATCCTTTTCAATGATGTCCGTTACCGGATACCCTCGCTCCAACGACAGTTCACACCAGTTTTTGGCATTTTTCAGTGCCGCTTCCTTCTCTCCTGCTTCGTACAGTCCCACGGTCATAAGCAGCTGTGAAATCGCCATGCACATCCCCAAGGCAAACGGTCCCGGAGATGAGGAATCGAACAGCGGGCTGTCAAAGCTTTCTGAACGGAATCCATGATCCGTATAGAACTTGTTCGGATCCATCAGATCCGCGGTCATTTTCCGTATGATCTCCTGCGGAAGCCTCTTTCCCAGAATGATTGGGATGTAGTTGCATATTGACTGTGAACAGAGTATACGGCCGCTCTTTTCAAGGAGACAGACAAACTGATCTCCGTTCCAGAGCCTGCGGATCATTTTCCGGATCAGTTCTTCGGAACGGGCAAAATGCTCTTCAGCCTCATCCTGCAGTCCAAGAATCTTCGCCAGTCTGCCGCACACTTCCATACAGAGGGCAAGATATGCCTGTAGATCCGGGCTGACTACCGGAACGCCCTCCGCAAAAATGGAGGCATCGTCAAGCCCGCATTCGTCCCCATGCATGTAGCACATGAGGCCGTCCCTGTCCTCATCTCTGAATCTGCACCACCAGTCCACCCATCGACAGAGCGGCTCATAGATCCTGGCGCACTGTTCCCCGTCTACAGCATCGTCTCCGAGATGATCCAAAGCCCAGGTGAGGGCGAACCCCTGGAACGGAGGCTTGGTCGCTGTAAAGGCGACGTCCCGGTCATTGGCACAGTCCGGAAGCATGCCGTATTCATCCTGCATGGAAAAAAAGCTGTGCACGATATCGAATACGAACTGCTGGTTTCTCCAACACGCCATGGCGTGGTCCGACTGCTGCCAGGTCGTACCACGCTGGATAATGCCGCTGCGCATCATGTACATGATCGGCTCTTTCAGAACCAGCAGCGGCCTCTGATGGCTGATCCAGAACACATATGCCCCGATCTGACGAACGGTCTCAAATCTTTCCGGAAGGGGCGGAAGCTGAGATAACCAGTACTCATAGTCTTTGCGGTTTTCGGCAACACAGTCGTCAAACCCGTTCACCTGCTGCCTTGTCACATATTCGTTGCTCCAGTACACGTACCCCAGAAGGCTGCCGTTTTTCGGCTCCCAACGGATCGTCGTAGGTGCCGCCTGCATCCTCGGGCCGATCCATCTGTTATCATGGGCCTGTAAACCGGAAACGGTATCGAACAGAAACTGACCCATGCTGGTAAACCCGATCTCCAGAGAGCCGTCCAACCGATCGACGAACATCTCATGCGGTGCGAACTCAATATGGAAGCAGATGCCGAGTCCGTCGTCTGACCGAATCTGAAGCAGTTCCGGTATGGAATCGTAGCAGATTTCGATGATTCCGTGTTCCGTTTTGATAGTCAGAAGCCACGGTGAGGCAGAATATGTGAAATCGATTGTTTCACCTTTGTATGTCGGGGCACATGTGATCAGATTATATCTGAATCCCTTGGGGTCGTCCCGTGTAACGCTGAGATAGATCCTGTCTCCGTTTTTCTGAGCCTCGTCGTCGATTGTAAGATACAGTCGATTATCCTTTTTGGAAAACGCAAGCATTTGAAGATTAAGATCTTCGATTGACGTATTCATTCCACTCTCCTCCAACAGCACTTCGAAGCATGTTTCTTGTCCGTTTTGCCTATTTGCCGCACATGGGGCAATACCGCATAAGTACCGCCCCATATGACTGTCAATGATGGTTATTCAGTTGAAGCGTACTTTCTGGCAAGGAAGATGAAACATCCCGCCGTCCATCCGGAATTGAACAGTTCTCTTTCTCCGCGCAGCGTCATCATCCTGTTGCCGTTCTTCTTTCCTTGAATGGCGTCGATCATATGGAACAGCCCGGCATCGTTGATCAGGTCTAGGTACTGAAGCGCGATTTTCTTCGCCAGATCCGGCCGACCGCAGTATTCCAATGCCGGAACCAACAGTGCCGGAATCGGTGTCGCGATTCCTCCGGAGCACCAGCCTTCCGCCCGGAAGAAGGGACTGGTCGTGTCCTCCGTCGCCAAACCAAAAGGCGTCATGAACCCGGGCTCCCGGAAGATGATCTCAATGGAGCGGTCAATGATCTCCTGCGGCAGCCGCTTTCCAAGCAGAAGCGCGCAGTAAAGGGGCAAACCAGTGGCCTGTGACCTTTCTCCGGTCACGATATTGACAGCCGTCCAGCCATCCTTCGTCCATAGCTTTTCAATGATTTTTTCGACGGTATCTCTGGACCTTTTTTCCCAGTTGGCGCATTCATCGTCCGGTTTTCCCAGGAGTCTTCCCAACCTCCCGATGGCTTCCTCCTGAAGCGCCAGATAGGCGTTCATATCGGGAGCTGCCTGCGGGAATCCAACGCGGAAATATGTCGCGTCCTCCCACCCTGTCTCGACGGGGCTCTGGTTTTCGTACAGGCCGTCATGATCCAGGTCACGGTAATTCAGGTGATATTCTGTCCATTTCACAAGTCCGTCGTACAGGAACTCCAGTTCTTCTCCCGGCATCTGGGTCAGATCGAAATGATCCATCAGATACAGAAGACCGACCCCCTGAACCGGCGGTTTCGTCGGCTCTCCCCGTCCCAGGTAGGAAAGCGCATCCCCGATTTTGCCGGTACTGTCCTGATCGTCGAAGCAGGAAAGCAGCAGCTGCCACGCCAGGGGCAGATTGTGGCACAGAAAATAGGAATGCATGGCATGCTGCCAGGAGAATGCCTCGTCAAACAATGCACGCATCATTTTTATCATGGGTCGCTTATAGATGGACGTGCCGTCCGGTACGACAGAAAGGCCCCACAGCGTCCAGAGCGCTTCCCGCGCCCTTGCTGCGTATTTGGGGATACAGTGAGGATCCAGCGAGGCTTCAAAGGAATCATAGTCCTTCTTTACCGCCTTCAGGCTCTCATCATAACTCCAATAGACGTCTCTTTTTTTCGGTTCGACCAGCGATTCTTCGCACACGATCTCAAAACCGCCTTCGTCATCCGGCATCAGCTCAATGAAGGGTCCGGCTCCGTATCGGATGGTGCCTCGAATCGCCGTGAACAGCATCCAGTAATTGCCGAACTGGATCTTCCAGGATCCGTCAAGCAGATCGACAGCGCTGCATTTTCCACCCATCCCCATCGGCGGCGTAAGGCGGAGAGCGAGCCCGTCCGTGCTCTTACCCACGGCGTATCCGGGATCGCCGATGCAGAAGCTTACACTCCCCTTGACGGATCTCAAAGTGATCTCATACGGCGTTGTATCGATCACACATTTCTGGGGCATTCCGTTATCGATCAGTTCCAGTCCAACCTGCCGGAATTTCACCGGTGACAGCACGGAATTGGCGTTCCTGTCCGTAGGTCTGATTCTTGCCGTACACAGCCATAGATGCGCGGAGGAATACTGATTGACTCCCCCGTTGTCGTTTGCGAAAAACAGGTAGGAACCTCGCCTTGAGAATGGCATGTCCAAAGGTTCAACAAAAGTGTTTGGAACCAGCATTTTCTTCCTCCTTTTGGAATGTACAGATGTTTCCGGATCAGAAGAGCGGATAGATCCCGCTCATGTCGTACCTGCCCGCGTCTCTCGCAAGAGCGCCCATCGTATCCAGAACGACAAATTCTCCTGTTGGGACCACGCCGAAAGAGAATCCGCAGTCGTGCATCATCTTCAGATTCATCGCCGCGCAGCCCATGATCCCTTCCCATTTTTCTTCGACCCAGTTCATGATATACACGTTATCACGAAGCTTTATGTACCAACACGGAGAACTCCATACGAAGCCCCCCGCCCTGTTTGCCGGAGATCCGGGAGCGCAGTTATTAAAGATCGTCCATGAGTATGAGTGCGGAGAATTATAGATGTGCTGTGACGTCATGAAGTCGGAATACGTCCACGTGAACGATCTTCCAAGCAGTTCTTTCGTGAACCCATGCCGCGTCATCCTGGGCGGAGTGAGTCCCTCCATGTCGATATAACCGAAATGATACGTCGGCGTGACGTCTCTCGTCTCATACTTGCCGCCGATCACGGCGTCGATGCAGGTCGCGCATCCGTTGGCAAAGTCAAGGGCAAGAATAAAGCATTTGGGCGGTCTGGAACCCGTTCTGAAATGGCCCAGTATGACCAGGTCGTCGTCCAGCTGGGAAGACCGGTAGATTTCCTTATGCCAGGTCTCTTCACCTTCCATGCGATATTCAAGATCATGCACGCCTGTAAATGAATACTCTATGGCAAATCCATTGTCGTCTCGGAAAAAGAGTTTCTTCCCGACACACTGAGTGCTCTCCTTCATGCGGTTGGCGGCCATCATGACGTGGTTTTTGGCAGGGTTGTAGATTGCAGCGTTATCCGCTGCAGCCATGATCTCATCCAGGGTGAGCGCTTTCGCCATGATGCTTGGACGATACGTACACCGCGCGCCTTTGACCGAATAGTCCATCCTCTTGGTGACGGTCTCCGCGTATTCCCGCCCTTTGTCGTTGAAATCATAGAAAGTAGCGGTCTGTCCCAGACACCGGCCGTCCGCCCTGTACATGAAATACTCAAATTCATTCTGCTCATCGATTCCCATGGAAACGCCGATCTTCCTGGAATTCACCACGTCGATAACGTCAACGACCAGGCGGCCGGAGAACTCCACTTCCCCTCTGGAGTAGATGAAATACTGATCGTCTATCTGAAGATTATCGGACGGGAAGGTCAGAACGTCGTCGCCATCCGGCGTGTTTACTTCGACCAGAGTCGAGAAAATGTTTGTCGTATACGTGACGATATGTTCGCGCCCTCTGTCGTCCTTCCAATCGATCATTCGGTTATCCAGCCGAAGCGTCAGGTGGTCGCGTGTCTCCGGCGGCTCTTCGCCTTCTTTTTCAAGGTAGCCGTAATAGAACTGCCTTTGGACTTCACGATTGATATACGGCTTGATGTTATTCGCGTCGAATACCGAATACGTAGGATTTCTCGGGTCAAAGGCGGTCCCTTCGTAGTCGATAAACCACATTTCCAGCACCGTCACGACGGAGGTCTCCCAATTGATGATCACATTATACCCGTACTTCTTTCCCGGGAGCATATGGGTGAACAATGTGATCGGGCCAAGATCCATAGCGCCGTACCGGCACTCTACGGCACTGCCGCCGTTCTCCCTTACAGTCAGCGCGGTATCGGAAATGAATTCGTACTCCAGCTCCGGGCCGGCCACGGGCTTCTCGTCAAGAACGATCTTCAGTTTCTGACCGTCCAAAGTACCGCTCATCGGCGTGAGGCTCGTCGGAGCCGGACATTTGCCTATCCGCTCTTCGACCTGTTCCTTGTTGAGATTGGCATAATCGATCCTAAACATAGTTCCTCCTTTTCAGTTCGTAGCTTCAACCGTCCTCATCCGTCGGCCGCTAAGTTCCTGCCCTGGGCGACAGAGCAGGAACCACATCCGGCCACAGTACACCTGTATAGTATTACAGTATCTGTTTGTCCTTCCGTCGATAATCTATCCGGCAACCCTCTTCTGGTTTTTGTTGATTGTTACGAACTAGAACAGCGCTTGATTTGTACATCTGTATTGGTTCCTCTAACACTGCGCTCTCCATCCCACGTTCCGGATTCTCCAACGGATGACTGTTGATCCGGCAGGACTGATCGACGGATCTTCGATGGTTCTGCCCATGCGTTCTGATCATTTGCCGATGATACCCGTCACCATTGTCAGGAAACAGTTGGCGCTCCATGAACTCCATGCCCATCCGTCTGCGGGCTGAGGCGGGATCTGCTGGTCGGCCTTTGCCCCATTGTATTTATAATAGTTATACGGAGCGTAACCAAGTATGATGCCCTCTCGGTTCGTATGATCGCAGTATCTGCGTGCGATGATCTCCGCTTCTTTCTGTTTGCCTGCAGCTTGCAGCCCCACACTCAGGATCATGTTCATAGGCCCGACGACGCGTCCGCAGACAAAGGAGATTCCATAAGTCGCAAGTTCGCTGTTGACGTTCTCAGAAGCAAGTCCAATGTCTGTCAGCCATTGATCCTCCTGCGTGAGTTTTTCTGCAATCGTGTCGATAATGTGCTGCGGCAGTCGCTTGCCCAGTATGATCGGCTGATAGCAGGCCAGGCTCATGGAATCGACAGGTTTTCCCTTGACCTTTGCCACGAATTTTTCTCCGTCCCAGAACTCGTTGACAAGAATATCGGTCAGCTTTTCGGCGCGCTTCATCCATTGATCATGGTCACTGAGCCTGCCGGTCTTTCTCGCAAGTACGGCGACCGCTTCCATCAGCAGGATCAGGAAAGCCATCGAATTCGGTTCGACCGTTGGGAATCCGTCGCGGAAGATCGAAGCGTCATCCCATCCGGACTCGTGCGGACTCAGAAGGGCGATCGTGTCGTCGCCGCGGCCGGAACCACGGTATCTGACCCAGTATTCGATCCAGGCAGCCATCTTGGGATACATGCGTTCCGCTTCTTCCGGGGTGATGAAGTCATCGCCGATATTGCGGAAAATGTAATCCAGTGCAAAACCCTGGAACGCGGGCTGCATTCCGCCCATTGGGAATGTGCTGTAAGTGATCATATTGGGAACACGTCCCGTAATCTCGTCCTGATACAGGAACATGACACAGATCAGCCGCCATGCTTCCTGTGGATCCGCGAGCATCGGCATTGCGTTATAGCTCTGCTGCCAAGGGGCTGCGGCACAGGACCACGTGTTCTGAAAAAGAATATGAGAATCCTTGAACGTGCCGATGGCTTTCGTCTTACAGCTCCAGATCAGCCATTCGGCGTATTTTGCCATCTCCTCATATCCGGGAGCGGGAGCGTTGTATTTCTTTCTGAACTGTTCGAAATCCTGGCGGTTGTTTTCGACCAGTTCATCAAAGTCTTCATAGTCTCCGAAGGGAAGGATGGCGTCACGGTAATCATGTATTGCCGCTTCAAACGTCTGAGTCAGCGTATCCGGCATGAATTCGATTCGGACGAAAGAATACTCATTTCTGTCATAGTCGAACGGAGCCGCTACACTGTAGCTGCCGGCAAGTGCCTTGAAAAACAGCTTGCCGAATTTTCCGAACTCACCTTCCCAGCCGCTTCCGTCAGCCTTGGCATAGATCCCGCGGCAGGCACGGGCGCCGTTCCCGGATGCGGAACGGAGTTCCAATCGGAGGCCGGCGTTGATCCCCCGGATTCGAATATGAGAACGATCGGTGAGCGCGATCTCGACCTCGGCGTCCTTTCCGGCGGAAAGCTTGACCGATCCCGCATCCGCAAAATACGTATACCTGACCGGCGCGCCGTTGACCGTCAGCAGCAGGTCGAATGCAAAGTCTGTTATATTCAGAGACGTCCCCGTCCAGTTATTGCTCAAACGTAAAATGCCGTGCCTATAATAGTCTTCGAAAATATACGCATTCGAGGCATTGCGCGCGAACGACGCGCGTACCAGATTGAAACGCTCATAGGTACCAAACATAGCCGTCCTCCTTTACAGAACCTTGTGCGCCAGAGCCAGCAGGGACGCGCCATAGAACGGACTCTCTACCATGCCTGAACGAAGCGCTTCCAGCGCTTTCGTAGTAATTGCTATCGCCTTCTCCCGCTCTCCGGCGTCATATAAGCCGGCAACAACCAGTAACCCCTCTTCATCCCCGACATCATCAACGGGGATCATGCTGATTATATCCGCAGGAAGCCGGCTGCCCAGGATCAGGGGAACGGCCGACAGCTTTTTATCCGAGTCGGAGAGGTCTCCCGTATACGCGTTCTTCCCGACGAACCCATCGCCGTTCCAAAGCTCATAAACGAGTCGTTTCAGCAACGCTTCGGCGTGTGCCGCCCATTTCTGTCCCACACCGTCGTCGTATTCCATGTTTGCGAGTTTCCCGAGAACTTCGCTCACAATGATCAGATAGGCGTTCAGATCCGGAGCAAGTACGGGCTCTCCCACCTTGAAATACTCGGGAGATCTCTCCTGGCCGCTCTCGAACCGGTAGGCATAGAAGCTCAGTCCGTCTTTGTCAACCGTACGCTCGTTGATCCAGTAGCGGGCCAGTTTCTCCAAGGCCTCATACGCTCTGTAGATCTCCCCGCGCGAATCGTTGAGCAGCCCCTCGTCGATAAGGCGTTTGACGGCAACGCCTATGATCGGCTCTGCCGGACAAGAAAGGATCATGTCCAGTGCCTTTACCGGATCCTTGAACGCCATAGACGCGATCGACATCAGTCTTGCGTTGGCTACCGTGGAATTGTATTTGCTCTTTACGATGACCTTCCTGCCATCTTCAAACGTTCTGTGTCCCAGCCATAGCGGATAAGCGATCTTCTCCTTTACGTCGTTCCACTCCTCCGGAACGTCAACCAGGGAATCGACGAACGCCTTGAATTCCGCCTCGTTCTCCGCGGCGCATTCCTCGAGCGTCTTTGTGATCTCAGGTATGGGCGTGTCACTGGGCAGATCATATACGTAAAGCTCGATCTGTCCGTCTTCAGGGGTGACTTCGTACACCGGCGTAACGGAATGGAATTTGGCCCGTTCCCAGGTATCGTCAAAAGTGTACGTCCCTTGTTTTGCTACAATAAAATACGTAACCGCACCGATGCTGATCTTTACCCCTTCTTCCGCATTCAGCGTGGTCGCGAAAGAAGCCGTCTCCACTCCGTTCAGCCGAAGAGAAGCGTTTCCGGTAATACGTATGGCCTGTGTCTGACTGTCTATGGCCAGCTTGTATTTCGCTCCGTTTTTCGTCGAAACTTCCAAAAGCGCTTCCGTCGCCGTGTAGTCATACGGCACGAGCTCTCCGTTTTCCAGCGGTTCGAAACGAAGCGACCCAGGCAATCTGCTCATTCCCATTGTCAGGAATCCGCCGACTGCTACCGGCATCATCGCAAGCCACAGTTCCCCCTCGTGGTCGATGATGATATGTCTGCATTCCTTATGACCAAATCCATACAACGGCATTGTTGATTTTATATCCACCTGGTGTGCTCCTTTCAAAGAGATCGCGCAGTTTGAGAATCCGGCAAAAAGCCTTATGATCACTTCCGGCAGTCATGGAGCATACTCCGTTTCCCACGTTGGCAGAACCTGCGTCTGTCGATGTGCCGATAAGGACGATCTGCTCAACGCTGCCCTGGTTCTCAAACTGCAACACACGTCATTATGTTTACTCCACTGGCCGTTGGGCCAGTGGAGTAAATATATCCGCTCAGTTTCTTCTTTTCACTTGCCGAATGGCTTATTTGGTCCAGTACATATTTTGGTAATCGATATGGCCCATGCGCATCATCTGGAAGCCCGCAAGGTCCTTATTGACTGCCCACTCGGCAACTGTATCGACGAGAGAGAACCAAAGCATGGCATCGGTCTGAATCTTATTCAGTTCAATGTAGTATGCCTTATACTCTTCCGGAGTCATCAGGTGATTGATGATATCACAAATGGAGGCGAATCTCTCTTTGCCTTCAAACTCGGATCTCGTGAAAGCACCGCCCATGTGCGTCCTGTACCATGCTGCATAGCTCTGGCCGCAGGTCATGGCCTGGGAACCTGTGAAGTCGACGAGCATGTCGCCGCAGGCGCTGGAATCGAACGCGATGGCAAGCCAGGAGCCGGCGTCGTAGTTTCTGATATCTACGTTGATGCCGATGGCGTTGAGGTCAGTCTGAATGCACTCCGCGACCGTCACGTCGAGGGCGGAACCGTTGGTGGAGATAGAGACCGTCTTACCGATCAGGCCGCACTTCTCCGCCAGAGCCTTTGCCCCTTCCGGATCATAACCTGTTCCATACACGCCGTAGCCAGCCATCTCCTGGGGGAAGTCAATATGCTTCGCCGAAATGGCGGCAACGGAAACCTGGCCCTTTCCTCCATAGCAGATATCGTTAATGGCCTCTCTGTCGATGGCCATGGCGATCGCAGTACGCGCTTCAGGCGTATTGAGAACTTCGGATTTCTCGGTGTTGAAGTACAGTGTCTTGGCAAAAGCATTGGAAGCAGGCATATCGACAATGTCGTACGTACCGGTATCGGCGACATAATCAGCATCCTGGAAAGGCACCTGACAAAGGTCAACAGTGTCTGTTACAAGAGCGTTTGTCTTCTGGGAAGCTTCCGTGATATAGGTAAAGTTGATGTACTTACAGCCGTTGCACTCACCCCAGTATTCACCATCGGGCTTCTTCTCAAACTTGATGTGGCTGTTAGTCACATAATCTACAAGGTTGTAGGGGCCGGTACCGATAGGTGTTGTCATGATGGAAGTCTGATCGAAGCTTTCCTTGTCAAGGATCTGCATTGTAGTAATGGACGTATCATAAATGAGGTCAAATTCGGAGAACGTCAACTTAACGGTGTACTCATCAAGCGCTACGCATTCTTCCATCTTCGGGAAGTACGCAGGTTCACCTTCTCTGTTCTGGGCCTTGTCAATAGTGAATACAACGTCATCCGCGTTCATGGGATTTCCATTGGAGAACTTGACACCCTCTCGAAGGTGTATGATCCATGTTTTGCCTTCGTCTTCAAATTCAACTTCGGTGCACAGCTTGTATACACGTTCACCTGCCTGATTCCAGTCCCAGAGGGGATCATAACAGAGCATCACCGCAGCAAGGCTATCGTTGCCGAGAAGCAGCAGGGGATAAAGGGTCCCCTTATCCGAAGTATACACACAGTTCAGTGTGTCTCTGGCGTTGACGACTTCGCCGCTTGGCTCCGCGTCTCCACCGGGAGTCGTGTCATCACTCGGAGTTTTGTCGCCGCCGCTCGGCGTCGTATCGCTGCTCGGCGTCGTATCGCTGCTCGGCGTCGTGTCCTTACCCGCTCCGCCGTCGTTTCCTTTCTGTCCACAGGCCGCGAAAGACGCAACCATCAGCACAGCAAGAAGTAGTGCCAAAAACTTTTTCATTGTAATCCTCCTAATCGTTATTAAGTCTACAATTATTCTTCCGGCTCGACGTGCAGTCTGTTGTCCCGTATTCCCCCTTTCACGTGCGGATCCTTTATTGCTGCCTGTTCATTGTTTATTCGACCGTTTCCGCCTTTTTTTCCTTCAGAGCGCGGCATTTGCAGCATGCCACAAAGTGGTCGGGCGAAACCTCTTCCAATGTCTGCGGCTGGGCGCACTCTTCCGACGCGTACTGACATCTAGCCATGAAACGGCACCCGGGTTTCGGGTCGATGGGGGACGTGATCTCTCCCTGCATGATGATGCGCTTTGTTTTCACGTGGATATCCGGTTCAGGGATGGCGGAAAGCAGCGCCTGCGTGTACGGATGCATAGGATTGGCAAACAGCTCGTCCGCCGAAGCCTTTTCGACCATGGTGCCCAGATACATGACAAGGATGTCGTTGGAGATGTATTTGACGACGGAAAGGTCGTGCGTTACGAACATGTACGCCAGCTTCTGCTGCTCCTGAAGGTCCAGCAACAGATTGATGATATGCGCCTGGATGGATACGTCGAGGGCGGAAACCGGCTCGTCACAGACGATGAACTTGGGCTTCAGCGCCAGTGCACGGGCAATGCCGATCCTCTGCCGGCGGCCGCCGTCCAGTTCGTGAGGATAAGAGTTTTCGAACCGGGACGCGAGGCCGACGGTATCCATGAGTCGACGTGTCTCTTCGAGGATCTCCGACTTGCTCATCTTGCCCTGAAGCCGCAGCGGCTCCGAGATGGACTCGCTCACGGATCTGCGTGGATCAAGCGAAGCGTAGGGATCCTGAAAGATGAACTGCATGTCTTCGTGCAGCTTCTTCAACGTGGGCTTGTCCGGTTTTGTGATATCCTTTCCCTCAAAGAAGATCTGGCCGCTCGTCGGTTCGAGAAGGTGGAGAATCGTTCGGCCGAGCGTGCTTTTTCCGCAGCCGGATTCGCCGACCACGCCGAGCGTCTTTCCCTCTTCAAGCTTGAAGGAAACGCCGTCGACGGCGTGCAGGAACCTTGAACCGACTTTAAAATACTTCTTGAGGTCTTTTACCTCTAACAGTGCCACGGCTTACTGTCCTCCCTTCGCATGAAAACACTTGACAAAATGACCGGGTGAAAGCTCTGTCGCTTCCGGTTTTTCTTTCGTGCATCTTTCGCTCGCAACGGGACACCTTTCCGCGAAAGGACATCCCTCAGGAAGATTTGAAGGGTCAGGCATGAGACCGTTGATGGGCTTCAGCCTGCGTTCTTTTGAGTTGAGCCTTGGAAGCGATCCGAAAAGGCCGACCGTATACGGATGGGCCGTATGATCGTAAATGTCCTCCACGGATCCGTACTCGATGATGTCCCCCGCATAAACGACGGCGACGGATTCACAGAATCCGGCCACGACGCCAAGGTCGTGGGTGATCAGCACCACGGAAGTCCCCAGCCGTTCCTTCAGCGTCTGGATCATCTCCAGCACCTGGGCCTGGATGGTCACGTCCAGCGCCGTTGTCGGTTCGTCCGCCAGCAGCAGCTCCGGGTTGCAGGCCAGCGCTATAGCGATGACCACACGCTGCTTCATCCCGCCGGAAAATTGATGCGGATATTCGTTAAAACGGTCCGAGGAGATACCGACCATCTCCAGCATGTCACAGGCGCGTTTCTCAGCCTCTGCCTGTGAACACTTGTTGTGGATGCGTACGGTCTCAGCGATCTGGAAGCCCACAGTCTCAACCGGGTTGAGAGAAGTCATGGGGTCCTGAAAGATCATGGCGATCTGGTTGCCGCGGATCGCGCGCATTTCCTTTTCGGAGAGTTTGAGCAGATCCTGCCCTTTAAAATAGATCTCTCCGCCACAGAGTTTTGCCGGGGGTGTCTGGAGAATACGGAGAATCGAACGCGCGATCGTCGTCTTTCCGGCACCGGTCTCGCCCACAAGGCCGATGGTTTCCCCCTTCCTCACGGATAGATTCACTCCGTTGGCCGCGTGGATGACGGCCTCATCCGTATGGTACTCAACGACCAGGTCTTTAATATCAAGAATAACTTCATCCATAGCAGATCCCCCTTAATTCTTCAGCTTCGGGTCGAGTGCGTCGCGGAGGCCGTCGCCAAGCAGGTTGAACCCAAGAACGGTGATCATGATGCAGAGACCGGGATAGAGCGCCAGCGTTCCGTTCGTACGGAGATAGTTCCGGGCGTCCGAGATCATCGCACCCCACTCGGCAATCGGTGACTGCACGCCAAGGCCGATAAAGCTGAGGCCGGCTCCGGACATGACGGCGCCTCCGATGCTCATGGTAATGGTGACGATCAGGGGCGAGATCGCATTGGGAATGATATGTGTCAGAAGGATCTTGAAATTGCTTGCGTTGCAGCACACCGCCGCCTCGATGTACTCATTGTCACGCACGGTGAGGATCTGCGCGCGCATCATCCGGGCGAATCCGGGAACCATGCTGATCCCTATGGCTATGATGGCGTTTCGGAGGCTCGGTCCGAGGATGGCCGCAAAGGTGATGCACAGCAGCATCATGGGTATGCTCTGATAGACGTCCAGGAACCTCATCAGCAGCGTGTCGACCCATCCTCCGTAATACCCGGCGATGGAACCGATCAGGATGCCGAGGACAGCAGATATCGAAATGGCAAGGATGCCCATCGACAGGGACTGTCTCGCGCCGTAGATGAGGCGGCTCAGAATATCCCGTCCGAGGCGGTCCGTTCCCAGCAGATGCTCCGGGGACGGCGGGGCAAGCGCATTTTTCTTGTCGGCCACTTCATATCCGTACGGTGCCAGGATCGGGGCAAGCACAGCTACAAGAACAATTACGATCAGCACGGCAAGGGATACCATAGCGACCTTGTTTTTCTTTAACTGGTGCCACGTCATGGCCATTCTTGACTTTTTCCTTGCTTTTCTAATTCTCTTTGCCATGATCAGCCCTCCGTTGCAGCCGCCAACGACGGTTCCGGTTTTTTCTCCTTCTTGGTCTTCTTCCCTTTTGAATACTGAGAACGGATCCTGGGGTCTATCAAAGCGTAGATGATGTCAATAAGAAGAATGACGATGCTGAACAGTGCGGAAAGGTACAGCATGCTTCCCTGGATCGCAGGATAATCTCTGTTCGTAAGTGCCGTAATCGAATATGTACCCAGTCCGGGGATGGAGAAGATCGTTTCCGCGATAAGCGCGCCGCCCAAGGCGTGTCCGAACAGACCGCCGACACTTGTGACGACAGGGATCAGAGAATTCTTGAGAACGTGCCGGTAAAGAACGGTACTCTCCTTAACGCCCTTGGCGCGGGCCGTGGTGATATAGTCCTGGCGGATCACCTCCAGCGTACTGGAACGAGTGAGCCTTGCAATACTTGCCGAATAGCCGAGAGCAAGGGATACAACAGGCAAAACCCAACCGACCCAAGTCTGGATGCCCTGTACGGGGAAGATCCTGATCTTGACCGCGAACCACTGCACAAGCATGAGTGCGAACCAGAAAGCAGGCATCGAACTGCAGATCAGCGAGAAAAGAATTGCAAGATAGTCCTTCCACGTGTTCTGATTGGTCGCTGCAACTATCCCCAAAGGTATTCCAATGCATATGGCAATCGCGACACTTAAAACTGCCATCAGCGTGGTATAAGGTACGCGGATCATGATATCGCGGAAGACAGGCGTCTTCGTAATGAAGGACGTCCCGAAGTCTCCCTGGACCGATCCGATGACAAATCGGGCGTACCTCACCATCAGCGGATCGTCCAGCTTCAGATCCGCCCTCACCTTTGCAACTTCCTCCTCCGTCGCGTTCGTGCCTGCAACGATACGGGCAGGGTCACCGGGAGTGATTTCCATCAGGATGGTAACGATGAGGATGATGCAAAGTAAGATCGGGATCATTAACAGCAGACGTTTGATTATGTACTTGATCATTTTTTACTGCACCTTCTCCTTTACTTATGGATTATCGCTTTTATGGAAGGAACGGGTTCGGATCCGTCATCAGTTTCACGTAGTCTTCATTGCTGTCCGCGTCAAAGACCTTTCCATACGCGCCGATCATTACATAAACGGGGAAATCCTTGCCGTCGCGTGTGATCGTGCCAAAGCCCCGGCCGACGTTGTAATGGTTATGGAAATTGTCGAGGAAACAGAGCGTATCGCTGCGGAAGCCCCCGTCCGCGCCGATAACTTTTTCCATATTGCGTTCCGTCAGGCTTACGAGATAGAGCCCGTCTTTGATCTTGACGTAATCGGTCGGCTCATCAGGTCCGGGAAGCTTCGAAACCATCTGATTCATCGCTTCAATCCGGGCTTTGGCTTCCTCCGTCTTGATATCCTCGCGGGGATAGGTGATGCGATACCAGTGGCTGGCATGATAGGCATGGACCGTAGCCATTTCCGGCGCATACTGCCACTTCACGATATTGCCCACCATGTCGTCCGTAAATCCATGCCGGGGATACGGCTTGAATTCAACGCCTTCCTGTTTGATCGCGCCGAAAACGAAATCCGTCGTGACAAGATAGGGCCACCGCGGGTTCACCCCCATTTTCGCGATGACGTGTGACACGAGCATCTGTTCCAAATCGATCACGAAAGTGAAATTCTCACGTTTCGCCATCTCTTTTCCGGCAAGGCACCACGTTACAAAATACGTAGTGTCGTCTCCCTTACGGCATTCGTATTCATCCGTCTGCGGTTCCGTCGGCTCCTTATTGACGTAATTCCATTTTACCGTCTTGTTGTCGACGAAATTCAAAACAATATCGTATCCGTCGTCCATAAGAAGTTCGAATTCCCTGCCGGCCAGCTCAAAACAGCGCGGCGGCACATACTGAAAAGAACCTTCAAATTTGCTTATTGTTCGCAGATCCATGACAATCACCCTTTCAACCGTCTACTGTCGCACCGGCGTTTCCCGTTTCGGTGCGGACATAACGCCCGCCTTTCCTCTGTTATTTTCCGTAAACGGTTCGCAAGACACGGGCCGCTTACATGAATTCCTTTGATTCCTGTTTCGCCTACGCCTCGTATGATATGATCCTGGCATAACAGCCGGTCTTTTGATATCTCATCTCACCGCCCTCCATTTCGAGCACGACGCCGACACCAAGCATGTTTGTAAAATCCGCAATTCCTACTGTCAGCCTTTTTCTGCTGTCAGTTTCCATGAACATATACTGATAAAACGCATCATCACGTAGGCGGTACGTACCGTATACAGCGTCACGGATCTGCTGACTGCCGCACTCAACTGTGGCAACATATTCGTCTCTGGTGGCATTCTTCCGCCTGTTGCCGTAGCGTATGCGTACGGCAGAACTCTCCTCCACTCCAAACGTCCAATCCACTGTGTTCCCGGCAAGTTCATCCGAGGATCGTCTTTGGAAAGATGTGGATTCTCCGCCGATCTTCCCAGTGAATAAACGGCACTCAAGATTCCCAACTGCCGTCACGATCATCAGGCAGGCGTTCCCTTCGTTCACATCGATGGTCAGAACATCGCAAGTGTTTCCCCCGCAGCGGTAGGCCACCTGATACAGCCCGTCCATTACCTTTGAGCAGTCATATGCAAACGTACCGCTCGCAGTCCCTTTGCCTGTAACGGTCACTTCCCTTGACGGGAAGCTCATAAACTCAAGCGCTACGTCATCGTGTTGTTCATTATCTCCGGTCAGGGAAATATCGAAATGCCGTCCGCAGAGTTCAAAGCAGTGGGGAGGCGTAAAGCCTGCCGCGGAGGATAAAACCCTTAGATCCATCTGGCCACCCCCTGATAATGGTAGATTCAAAAACAACCACAATTATTGTTCAAAGAAACAGTACACCTGTATAGTACACCTGTATAGTATAATAATATCATATATGCCCGCTGTCAATAATTAGAAATGCGTATTTTTGCTAAATTTGGTCATTATTACCAGTAGACGGCGTATTGTCCTTTCCCTCTGTACGATGAGATGCTTGCCCGCCAGATTGCCTATCACTCCGGAAAGGATTCATACTCTAATACGGCGCACGTTTTCTTTGCGAAGTCCCGCACATTCCGCCGCAGCACGAAACACAGTTGTGGGTTGTTCTCCCCTTGCGCGGACTCCCATACACGCCCTTTCCCCATGCCGATTGCTTTTTTCTGCAGCTGTGTTATACTTTTCATGAAAACTATTGCTCAGGAGGTGCATCATGCGCTTTGTTTCTCAGTTGAAAGACAGAACCAAAGACCTGATCATCATTATCCTTGCTCTGATACTCTGCACAGTAATATTCTTCCTGCGATACCGATACAACTGCGCCTTGCTGGTTTCTCATCCCCGGCTTCTTGCCGCATGCGATACGCTTTTTGCCGTCGGCTTCATTTACATACTTTGGGGTATCATCATGTACGCCACCTTTAAGGGGGCTCTGGACGCATTCTTTTATGTGATCCGAAATCTCATCAATAATTTCAAAAAGGACAAGAATCTCGTCATTACACCTTATTACGATTATGTCATGTCCCGAAAGCGGACTCCCAATCGTTTTAAAACTTTCCTGATTTCAGGTGGGATTCTGATGGTTCTCTCCGTCATTCTCATGATCCTGTACCTCAAAGTCCGCTGAGGATTCGAAGGCGTTTGCCACGTCGCGTCAGGGTCTGGCTTCGGCAGGATGGAAAAGCCGGGAACACCGAGCACAACAGGCGTCAGGGGCTTTCCTGCTCTCAGAGCGCCCCATCCTTTAAGGGCGTGCAGAAAGAAGGAGCACTATGGATAAGCAGCTGTTTTTCTCTGTAACGAAGCAGGTTTTTGATGGCCTGACAGAAACCAATGCCGTACATCTCCCAGCGGAGAACGTGACTCTGCCGATATTGGATGCGCCGATCATTGGTTTTGCCGCTGCAGACGATCCGCTCTTTGATACCTTCAAGGATCCTCAGATCATCGGAGAAAACTGGCTCGGTCCGTTGGAACGCATGCCGGAAGCGAAAACCGTTGCGGTATTTTTCTTTCCATTCACGGAAGAGATACGCAAAAGGCACCGTGCGTGCAGAGAAGCACAGAATGAGGCCTGGAATGAAGGCTACGGCGGCCATGGAAAGGTGGTCGGCACCTTTGCCCGATCGATGACCGCCGCCTTGAATGACGCGGGTGTCAGAGTGGTTAATCCCACATGGGCCATGGAGCACCCGACCACCACCACTCCCTTTTTAACGGCGATGAAGACGATCTTAAATACGACGTTCCCTGGTCCACCCGACATGTTGCCTTTGTCGCCGGATTGGGTACCTTTGGCGTTCACAGGCACATCATCACAGAGAGGGGCTGCTGCGGCGCCATGGTCACTCTGATTCTTGACTGTTTCCTGGAGCCTACAAAGCGCAATTATTCTGATCCATACGAATACTGCTCCCAATGTGGCGTCTGTATCACTCGCTGCCCTGTAAACGCCATCACACGGAAGCATCTGCGCAACCTGAACAAGTGTTTCGGGCGGACTCGCGAGCTCATGGCGCTGTACGGCAAGGGCAACTGCGGCAAGTGCATGGTGGGCGTCCCCTGTGAAAGCCGGATCCCGGTAAAAAGTGAAACAGAGATGAAAACATAACCGTACATGATAAAGAAGGGACCGGGAAGTCTGTGAACAGACTTCCCGGTCCCTTCCGATTATGATTCTTCCTCAAACATCTCCCGGCTGCAGCAGTAGATCTCCGCCGCGATCTTCCACACCGCGTCCGGAGCGCCGTACACCATAGGCAGGTAGCCGCCGCCGGCGCCGAGAAGTTCCAGGGAATCTCTGACGATCCCGGTCAGTTCTTCATCGCTGTACGGCTTTCCGGGAACATAGTTTTCCAGCCCCGCGTTGAAGCCGAGGCGGTCGCCGAATTCCCTCTTGTAGGCGGGAATGTCGTTCACCCTCCTCTGAAGCTGCATGAACGCGGGTTTCAGATCACAGAAATATGGCAGGAACCGTTCGACCTTCCCGCAGCAATGGAAGGTATACAGCTTCCCCATTCCGTTGACATGATCGATGATCCGCTTTGTCGGTTCGAACAGCAGTTCTTCCATCATTGCCGGTGAAAAGAAGGCGTCCTTCTCCGTCCCCCAGTCGTCATGGATGACGAACAGGTCGGCCGGATACAGTCCGCTGAGCCGGTCGATCAGCCAGATCATCCAGTCGGCGAAACGGTCGAAAAATGCGGCGCACGCCTCCGGTTCGACGAACATTGCCTCCAGAGCTTCGGCAAAGCCGCCGAGAAAATCTGCCAGCGACTGAAAGGGACCGTGATAAATATCCAGTGCCAGGATCCGTTCCGGGTCATAGGTGGCTGCCATGTATTTTGCGGCGTACTCGTCGAGATTGTACTCGTGCAGGTCCGGGAACCGGATCTGCTCCTCCCATTTCAGGATATCGTCGCAGATGCGGGTGCCGATCGTCATGCAGGCGCCGCCGGCGGCCCTGTCGAAGGTCCAGCTGTTGCCCCACGCATCGTGATAGACGTACCTGTCCTGCTTCGCCCGCAGATTCGGACCGAGCTGATAACCGGGAGGACACTTGTCGTACAGATTGAACATGTGCAGTTCCTGCACTTCCGCGGCGGGGACAGGGATCCAGAGTGGGTTCTCCCTCCGCGCGTTCCTGTAAAAATTCTCCTTCACCGGGATCGGATAATCGAATACCGGGAGCGTCATCTCTCCCCCGAAGATCGAGGTCACCGTTCTTTTGTTTCCCTCTCCCACTTTTGGGCGTTCATATTTCGTCATTTCATCCATCTCCGCTGCAGAACAGCGGTCGGCGCCGGCTTGGCGCGGGGCCGCTGTCGTTTGTTTTTGTGTTCAGATGTTTTTCATTTCCTCCGCGAGGTCCGCAAGAATGCCTTCAAACTCGGAGTAATATTTTTCCTTGCTCTCGTGCCCACTGAGCTCCAGAGGCATCTCTTCCAGACTGGCCAGGAAGGTCGGTATCCACTGGAACGGCACGGAGATGATCATGGTGTTCTCCTCCCACAGATGACGGCCGTGCGGTCCGTGCACCAGGCCCGGAAGGATGTAGTTGATCTCCCCCGTCTCATAGGGATAGGTCAGGAACCAGCTGCACCCCATGACCGCCGTACTGACGGAGCGATAAGGCATGCCCGTGGCGTAGGTGGTCGCCCGCATAATCTTTTCTCCCGTGGATATGGGCGCCGTCAGCACAAGCACGTCCGGCAGAAAGGTGAGCTTTCCGCTTGGGCAGAACCGCACGAAATTGCAGCTGTCCTTTGCCAGCAGCTTCACGTTGCGGTACACGTTGCGGTTTCCCCTCGCGTCCTGCCACACGCCGAGGCGCTGACCGATCTGTCCGCTGACGGCGCTGCCCGGGAACTGTTCCATTCCCAGCACGCACTTTCCGACACAGGTCTCGTCGTTTTCCTTGCCGAAATAGAAGGGCTCCTGCTTATCCTGGCACATGCGGAACATTTCGCACAGGCTCATTTTCGCGTCCATGGGCAGCTGCGGACAGTCCGTGGGGCGGAAAAGATCAAATTTCACGCCGATGGCCGGCAGCTTCAGCTGCAGCCTGTCAATGGGAGAAAAATCCAGATCGGAAATCTTCATATGGTACCGTTCCTTTCCTTGATTTGTGATCACAGACAGATGCCGAACTCATCCTTCAGCGTCTGAAGCAGTTCTTCTTCCGAGGAGAGTTTTCTCTCCGTCACCTTTCCGTTATCGTGACATTTGTAAACGTCGCCGGTGATGCTCTTGCTTCCGGTATCCGTCGTAAGGTTCACCAGCAGCATCATCTGAAAATAGCTGTCCGGCGCCATGGCGATCTGATAGTTCAGCGGGATGAAATCTATCGGCAGGAACGGGCGGTCGTCAAAGGATATGACTTTCTTGTCCCCATCCTCTTCGTGCCGGCAGACGTTCGTGAAATTTCCCTCCGGTCTGATGAAAAACCCTTCCGCCTCCCCGTCGAAGGGGACAGCGCAGTGGGCGGAAGGTCCGCCGTAGCCGACGTCCGCAAAATACTTCTTCCCGTCGATGGTCACGATGCTGGCCCTGTGGGACAGCGGACGGAGCATATCGAATCCGTACCGTATGCGGCAGGCCACCGGATAAACGTCGTATCCCACCGCCTGCAGCAGGGCGTAGAACAGCGCGTTGAGTTCAAAACAGTACCCGCCGCGGCGCCGGCTCACGATCTTGTCGAACAGCGCCGGGATCCCCAGATCCGGACAGGCTCTGTCCCGATAGACCGTGAGATCTTCAAAGGGCACATGGGTCAGCTGCGCGTAGATCAGCCGGTCCAGATTCTCTTTCGTTGGCTCCAGCGTATCCTCCTGGATCCCGATCCTGCGCAGATAGGCGGCAAGATCGGGCAGCGGTTCCGTCAGTGCGCTGTACATAGGCGTCTCCTCCCCTTCGGTTCTTTTTCAAACGCGGCCAGGATCACCAGTCCGCCATCACGGCGATGATCTCCGCTTCATAATCCCCGTCGTAATCTTCCATGCGTCCCCAACTGCGGACGTTGCTGGAGCAGCCCGGTTCCTCCGGCGGATATTCCCAGATGTGATAGGCCAGCCCGCGCCGGATAAATTCGATCCCTCCGCATCCGTCGTTCTCCGAATACTCGTAGGGGATCTGTTTTTCCTTCAGAAACTGCTGGATCCTTTCCAGGCGCATACGGCCATTCCTTTCTCCGAACCTCTGGCGCGGAAAAGCTTCCGCGCCAGACGTATCTTCTGCTTTCTTACCCGTTACAGAATCTCCCGGATCTTTGCCGCCATGGCCTCCGCGACGGCGGCGTGAGCTGCCGCGTCCAGATGGATCCCCTCATAATCCGTGGTGGAAGCCACCTGTCCCAGATCGATGTAGTCACATCCGTACATGTCCGCCGTGCGGCGGTAGCAGGCCGCCAGCGCGCGGGATTTTTCTATGCTCTCCATCGTGGTGATGCCGTCCGGAAGGCGCAGAGCCGCCTCCCCGATGGGTACGGGCACAGCCACCAGCACCTTCGGCACGGGCATGCCCATGTATACGGAAGGATCCTTTGCCACCTGGATCAGGCGCCCCAGCCCCATGGCGATCTCCGGGGGATTCGCGCCGACCAGATTGCGGCAGTCGTTGGTGCCCAGCATGATGATGACCAGATCCAGCGGAGCGTGCGTCTCCAGGC
Source organism: Oscillospiraceae bacterium (assembly GCA_017519975.1). Taxonomy (GTDB): domain Bacteria; phylum Bacillota; class Clostridia; order Oscillospirales; family Oscillospiraceae; genus Alloscillospira. Next base: position 109,459 of record JAFWRM010000001.1, read on the forward strand.
AGGGGCGGAGATAGGCGAGCCCGCTGCGGTTCGGAGAGGTGGGATCGTCGAACACGGTCGTGCGTCCGCTCAGCCCCTCCTCGATGACCCGGTACTCCGGCCCCAGCAGCGTCTGAAGCTTTCCCGGCCAGCGGACGGACAGGTCGTGACGTCCGAACTGCCCGTGCACCCATTCCGGGGACAGGCCGTAGGTATTGGAATCGCCGAAACAGAGAATATGTTTCATGATCCTTCTCCTTTGCCGATCAATGGATGTCTTCCGCCCGGGTCTCCTCGATGGAGGCCACGGAATCATCCTCCCAGTTCCATTCGCGTCCGCCCTTGAAGACGCTGGCGTTCATGTCGTTGGACAGCATCACCAGGCTGGCGTCCGGCGTGCGCTTGCACATCTCATAGAAAAACTCGGCGTCCGTTGCCGTATTGTCCACGCACCACTCGGTATCCTCCAGATACTTGCGCATGAAGTCCAGGCAGGTATAGTCGAACGGGGTGTTGGGTTTGGCGTGGCCGGGGATGATCACCAGCGGATCCAGCGCCTGGATGAAATCGATGTCCTCCATCCACAGGGCACGCTCCGCCTTGCTCACCTCGCAGGTGAAGGGGTGCGCCTCATTGAAAATGATGTCGCTGCCGTAGGCTACGCGGATGGAAGGCACCCAGACCAGCGTGTTGTAGCGCAGATCGCCCATGCGGTTGAAGAAGATCTTGACCTCCTGGCCGTCCACCAGGATCGTGTCCCCCTCGATGGGCTGATATTCCACCGTCTTGTAGCACATTCTCGTCTTGCCGATAACGTCCTCCCAATGCTCCAGCTTGTCGCAGAACTGGGTGTTGATGGTATGGCACACGTCCGCCGGCGCAATGCACTTCACGCCGGGGAACTGCTCGGCAATGTACGCCGTGCCCCAGTAATGATCGGGATGGGCGTGGGTCACGTAGATATGCGTCAGTTCCCGCTTCAGGTCCATGATCTCCGCGGCCACGCGCAGGGCGTTCGGCCTCGTCCACTGGGTATCGACTACGATGGCCTCAGTCTCGCCGTAGATGATGACGGAAGCCACGTTGAAGCCGGACTCCTCCGCGATGCACACCCGGACCTTCAGCTGGCCCCGCTCAAAAGAAAAATCCCGGATCTCCATTGACATATTTGACACTCCTTCTTGTATGGTTTATGTTTAAATCAGATACGCCTATTATAACAGCCTGCCCCTGTCCCTGCAATCGCTGTTTTGCGGGAGCGTGGGACCCGAAACGGAGGAACAGCCATGGAATTCACCTATGAAAAGAGCCGTATTTTTCTGAAAGGCACCGACGGAGCCGCGATCGCCGAGATCACCTTTCCCATCGCGGACGGCGTTGCGACCATCGACCACACCTTTGTCGACTCCAGTCTCCGCGGCCAGGGTATGGCCGGAAAACTGGTGACCGCCGCGGTCAACGCCATCCGGGCCTGCGGGCTGCATGTCCGTCCGACCTGCAGCTACGCCGCAAAGTGGTTTGCCGACCACCCCGATCAGCAGGATCTGCTCGTCTGAACCACCACAGGAAAACAGAAGCCCCCGCCGCGGCGGGGGCTTCTGTTTTATCATGCTTCTCTTACTCCAATGGGCTGAAATCCGAAGCGGGATGCTTGCAGATGGGGCAGATGAAATCGGGCGGGAGCTCGTCGCCCTCATAGATGTATCCGCAGATGTTGCAGATGAATCCCTTTTTCTTCTGCTCTTCCTTCTTCGGTTTCGGTTTGGTATTGGCGTGATAGTAGGCATAGGTGATGGGAGCTCCGCTGCCGGTCTTTCCGGCTTCCGTCACCTCCGCGATGAACAGGGTGTGGCTGCCCAGATCCGTGGTGCCGATCACCTTTCCGGAGATGAAGCCGCAGGTGTGCACAAAATGATAGCGGCAGCCGTTGGCACTGGTACGGCTCATGGTGCAGTTCTCATACTTGTTCACGTCCCGGCCGCTCTGGAAGCCGAAATGCTGGAACAGGCCGAAGGGGGCGTCTTCCGCGAGGATGGACACGTTGAATATCCCCGTCTTCACGATCACGTCGTGCGTATAGTTGGCCTTGTTGACGGCGATGGTGATGATCTGAGGATCGGAGGCCGCCTGACACACCGTGTTGATGATGCATCCGGTATCCTTCTCTCCGTCGTTCGCGGACAGGATGAACAGTCCGTAGGTGAGGTCTCTGTATACGCTGGTATCGATCATTGGTACTTCTCCTTTCTCACGGGACAGGTTTTCTATCCCTGTTGTCATTCCTTCTCCGCCGTATGAGACGCGCCGGCAAGCGCGTCTGCCAGCGCTTCCACCTGCGGCAGCTGCTCCTCCGTCAGCGCGGATTTCATCGTTACGACGGGTGCCAGGACCGTCATGTTCTTCATTCCCTCCAGAATGCCGGTCATCAGCTTTGCCGCCATGGGGCCCCAGCTTCCGTTCTCCATCAGGCCGACGGTCCGGTTCTGCAGATTGTGTTCCGTCAGTGCCTCCAGCAGTTCCTTCATAGGTGTATAGATGCCGGCGTTGTAGGTGGCGGCGGCAAACACCAGCCGGTTGTACCGGAAGCACTCGCTGAGGATTACGCTCTTGTGGGTCACGCTGCAGTCGTACAGCTTTGTTTTCACGCCCCGCCGGCGCAGCGCGGCGGCCAGCACCTCCGCGGCGTTCTCCGTATGGCCGTAGATGCTGGCGTAGGCGATGAGCACGCCGTCCTCCTCCGGCGTATAGGAGGACCATTTGTCATACTTGTCCAGAATGCAGCCCAGGTCCTTCCGCCAGACGAACCCGTGCAGCGGGCAGATCATGGCGATGTCCGCTCCGGCGGCCTTCTTCAGCACCGCCTGCACCTGCGGGCCGTATTTCCCCACGATGTTCGTATAGTACCAGCGGGCCGCATCCAGATAATCCCTGTCAAAATCCACCTCATCGGCGAACAGGGCCCCATCCTGGGCGCCGAACGTTCCAAATCCGTCGGCGGAAAACAGGATGCGGTCGGCGGCGTCGTAGGTCATCATGACCTCCGGCCAGTGGACCATGGGCGCCGCGATGAAGTTCAGGGAGTGTCTCCCCAGCTCCAGCGTATCGCCCTCCTTGATGACCTTCGCCTTTTCTGTCAGCTTCGGGCCGAAGAACTGGCCGATGAAGGTCAGCGCCTTGGCGCTGCAGACCACGGTCGCCTCCGGGTGTCTCGTCAGCACCGCCTCGATCAGCGCCGCGTGGTCCGGCTCCATGTGCTGGACGATCAGGTAATCCAGTCCGCGTCCGCCCAGGGCGTATTCCAGATTTTCCAGAAACAGTCCGGCGATCGCCTTGTCCGCGGTGTCCATCAACGCCGTCTTTTCATCCAGCAGCAGATAGGAATTATACGCTACGCCGCGCTCGATGGGGTATACGCCCTCAAACAGGGAGATCCTTCGGTCGTTGCCTCCCAGCCAGATGACGTCTTCCGTTACTTTTTTCGTACAATGCATGCTCGGTCTCTCTTTCCGCCGGCTCTGCCGGCCTTAATACTTTTTCGTGCCGAACAGGCCGCGGATGACGGCGGCCGATCCGGAGCGCATGACGGAGCTCAGCGCGTTGCTGGCCGCCCGTTTCACAATGGTCCCGGTGCTGGTGATCTTTCCGCCGGTCAGCGAGTTGACGATGTTCCTTCCCACGGCGCTGGCTACGGTGGAGGCTGCGGCGCTGGCTGCCCGCTCCCCGACCTTCTTCCTTTTCTCCGCCTCCCGAAGGGCGGCCTTTTCTTCCTTCCGTCGGATCTTCTCCTGCTTTTCCGCCTCCGCTGCCGCCAGAGCTTCCCGCTCCAGCTGCTTCTCAGCCTCCGTCAGGATCTCATAGGCGGAGCGGCGATCCACGTTTCCGTCGTATTTCAGACTCATCTCATCGGTGTTGATCACCCGGCGCACCGCGCCGCTGTCCGCCTCCCCCAAGCGGCTCTGGGGCGGCAGGATCCTGGCCCGCTGTACCACGGAAGGCACGCCGTCCTTGTCCAGAAAGCTGACCAGCGCCTCGCCGACTCCCAGTTCCTGGATGACGGCCTCCGTACGAAACGCCGGATTGGCACGGAAGGAGTCCGCCACCGCCCGTATCGCCTTCTGCTCGGCGGGCGTATAGGCGCGCAGCGCGTGCTGCACCTTGTTGGACAGCTGTGCCAGAACCTCATTCGGAATATCCGACGGGCTCTGGGTGACAAAATAGACGCCTACGCCTTTGGATCGTATCAGCTTTACGATCTGGATGATCTTCTGCAGCAGCGCCTTGTTGATGTCCTCGAACAGCAGATGCGCCTCGTCGAAGAAGAAGACCATCCTCGGCTTTTCCGGATCTCCCACCTCCGGCAGACGTTCGAACAGTTCGGAAAGCATCCACAGCAGGAAGGTGGAGTATACCGTGGGGCTTTGGATCAGCCGCTTGGCGCTGAGGATGTTGACGTACCCGCGTCCGTACGCGTCCGTACGGATCCAGTCCACGATGTCCAGCGCCGGCTCCCCGAAAAACCGCTCTCCGCCTTCGGTCTCGAAGGCCAGCAGCGCCCGTTGGATGGCGCCGATGCTGGCGGAGGATACCGTTCCGTATGTGACGGTGTACTCCGCGCGGTTCCGGCCCACGTAGGTCAGCATGCTGCGCAGATCCTTCAGATCCAGCAGCAGCAGGCCCTGGTCGTCCGCGACGCGGAACACCAGATTCAGCACGCCGCTCTGGACCTCCGTCAGTCCGAGCAGCCGGCTGAGCAGCAGCGGCCCCATGTCGCTGACGGTGATCCGGACGGGGATCCCTTCCTCCCCGAACAGATCCCAGAACCGGGTGGGATAGGAGCGGAACGCGAAATCCTCCATGCCGAAGCGGGCAATGCGTTCACGCATGTTCTCCGTATCGACGCCCGGCTGACACATGCCGGACAGATCGCCCTTCACGTCGGAAAAGAATACGGGAACGCCCATATCGGAAAACGCTTCCGCCATCACCTTCAGTGTGACGGTCTTTCCGGTGCCGGTGGCCCCGGCGATCAGTCCGTGGCGGTTGGCCAGAGACGGCTCCAGGAATATCCTGTCCTCCGCTTTGGCGATCCACAGCTTCCGATCCTGTACCATGCGCATCCCCTCCCGTTTCATTCTCTGTTCTTATCATACACGAATCCGTGCCGGCTCACAAGAGCCGATCTCATCCTTCCGGGCTGTACGGATACGGAAGAAAAACGGCGGGACGGATGGCCGCAGCCAGTCCGTTCCGCCGTTTCGGCTTCGCATCCGCAGTCGGGACGTCAGGCCTCCTGTACGTCCGTCAGCTCGATCGTGAAATTCAGTTCCTTGCCCGCCATCTCGTGGTTCGTATCGAAGGTCACGGTCTTGCCGTCCGTTGCGACGACCCGGGCAGGGACCTGGTCTCCGTACATGCTCTGCAGATACACCATCGTGCCGACGGTGAGATCTTCAGAACCGGGAAGCTGCGCGGTCTCGACCGTGAACACCGCCTGCGGGTCGGATTCTCCGTAGGCCTCCTCCGGCATCAGATGGACCTGACGTGTCTCCCCCACGTCCATCACCGCCACGGCGGCGTCAAAGCCCGGAATCATCATGCCCATGCCGCAGATGAACTCCAGCGGCTCTCCACGGTCATAGGAAGAGTCGAACTGGGTCCCGTCGTTGAAAGTTCCACGGTAGTGGACGCGGCACTTTTTCCCCACGTTCTTGCCTTCGATCATCGGACCGTGATGGCATCCGTGGCATCCGCCGCACCCGTGGTCTCCGCAGTCGTGGTCCCCGCAGGAATGGCCTTCGCCATGGTCGTGATGGTCGCAGTTCACGCCGCTGTTCTCCAGCTGTCCCAGAAGCCACGCCGCCACAGCCTCGTCTGCATCCCCGGAAGCGCCGGCGCAGAGCACGATGCCCGCCTCCGACAGCGCCGATGCGGCTCCCTGGCCAATGCCGCCGCAGATCAGCACGTCCACACCCTTCCCTGCGAGATAGTCCGCCAGAGCCTCATGACCGGAGCCGTCGGCGCCGACGATCTCCGTGGAGATCACTTTCCCGTCCTCGACGTTGTAGAGTTTGAACTGCTCCGTATGTCCGAAATGCTGAAAGACCTCTCCGTAATCATAAGTCACCGCTATTTTCATTTCATAAATCCTCCCGATGTTTCCTCCGGCAGGACCGCAATCCCGCCTGTCGCAGTACGTTCAGTATACCACAGCGGTCAAGAGCGGCTTTCTTTTCGGGTTTTCCCGTAACGCGGCGGGCCCATTTCATCGTCCGGGGGCTTGCGCAGACTCCCGTCGTGCCCTACAATGAAAGTATCAAAGAAACAGATACAGAGAGGAGCTGTCCTGAATGACCGAACGCGAAAACCTTCTGAAGGTATACCGGGGCGAGATCCCCGAATGGCTGCCCCGCTATTCCCTGGCACCAGCCATGCCCGGTTCCGGCCGGTTTCCCGCCAGCGCTCCCGTCGGGCCGTCAGTTCTTGGGCACAGACGTGTGAACGGCAGGGACGTTGACATCTGGGGAGTAGAGTACACCCCCACCGAGAGCACCGGCGGCATGGCGCTGCCGACCCCTGGCAAATTCATCCTGACGGACATCACAAAATGGCGTGATGTGATCAAGGCCCCCGATCTGTCCGGCGTGGACTGGGAGCGCATGGCCGCGGAGGATCTGAAGTATGTGAACCGTGAGGAGAGCGTCGTGGAGCTGATGACCCACGTCGGCTATTTCCAGCATCTGATGGAGTTCATGGGCTTTTCCGAAGGCCTGACCGCGATGTATGAGGAGCCGGAAGAAGTCATCGCCCTGTTCGAGTATCTGGCGGATTTCTACGACGACTGCTACCGGAAGGCCGCTGAGTATTACAAGCCGGACGTTCTCTCCATCGTGGACGACACCGCCACGGCCAACAATCCCTTCTTCTCTCTGGACATGTACCGCGAACTGGTCAAGCCCTACCACGCACGGCTCGGAAAAATCGGTCTGGATCACGGTTGCTTCATCAACATGCATAACTGCGGCCGCTGTGAAGATTTCATCGAGGACTGGTTCGATTTCGGCGTTTCCATCTGGAACCCCGCCCAGGTCATGAACGATCTGACCGGCATCAAGAAAAAGTACGCCGGAAAGCTCACCCTGGTGGGCTGCTGGGACTCCTCCGGCCCCCCCGCCTGGCCCGGCGCCACGGAGGAGCTGGTACGCAGTGAAGTGAGAAAGTGCATCGACACCTTCGCCCCTAACGGCAACTTCGTGTTCTGGGGCAGCATCTATGGGCCGGAGAATGACCCGGACCGTCTGAACAAGACCCGCTGGCTGGCCGAGGAATATGAGAGCTACGGCCGCAGCTGGTACAAAAATCACTGACAGGAAGGTATCAAAAAAAGCCCCCGCGTCGCAAGGACGCGGGGCTTTTTCATGAGTGGGGGAATCGAAGCGTTCCGCCTCAGGCGGCCTGCTTCTGCTTGGGCTTTGCAATGGTGATGATGCCCTCGATGGCGAGCACGATGGCCAGAACGATCAGCAGAATGCCGATGATGGCCTGCACCCAGGGACCCCAGTCGGCGCCGCCGGCGCTGATGAGGCCGAACTGCTTGATAGTGTTGATGCACAGGGAGGCGATGGTCACAAGGAGCATGAAGAACATGGGGATGACCACCATGGCTCTCTTCTTGCCGATGTTGCCCAGCCAGGCAGCCACGGCCAGCAGACCCAGCGCGGCCAGCAGCTGGTTGGCGGATCCGAACAGGGCCCAGATCTTGGCATAGCCCTTCAGGCCGAGCAGGATGCCCAGGACGACGGTGATGATGGTCGCCACATAGGGATTGGCCAGGAACTTCTTGGCGCCGTGTACGTTCTGGGGCGTTTCACCCTTGGTTCCGTCGATCCAGAATTCCTGGAACATGAATCTGGCCAGACGGGTCGCCGTATCCAGCGAAGTCAGGCAGAAGGCGGAATAGGTCAGAACGAGCAGGGTGTTCATGATGTTGAAGCTGCCGGGGATAGCAGTTTCGACCATGTGCGCGATGCCGCCGCCGAAAATGGCGGTCGCACCGGTCAGAGCGGCGTCGGGGTTATTCTTGTTCCAGGTGTAGGCAAAGGCCACGGCGCACAGCGTCAGGACCGCCAGCACGCACTCCAGCAGCATGCCGCCGTAGGCGATGGGACGGGCGTCCTTTTCCTTATCCAGCTGCTTGGACGTGGTGCCCGAAGAGACCAGAGAGTGGAAACCGGAGCACGCGCCGCAGGCGATGGTGGTGAACAGCACGGGGAACACGGGGCTTGTGCTGTCGGCCGCCTTGTACACCGGCAGGCTGCCCATGGAAGGACGGGCAACGATGACGGCAAAAACGGCCACGATCAGCATCGCATAGAGCAGGAAGGACGACAGATAGTCACGCGGCTGCAGAAGGATCCACACAGGCGCGATGGACGCGACCGCGATGTATACGCCGACGATCCACATCCAGGCGTTGTAGCTCAGGGAGATGGGATGCCAGTTGATGCCGACGATCATGATGACCACGATGGCAACGACGCCGATGATGGTGGAAATGCCCATGGGCAGGTTGCGGCGATATACCAGGAAGCCGAAGATGATGGCGATCACGATGAACAGGATCGACACCATCGCGACCTGCGCGTTCGTGTTGGCGGCGGCCTCGGCTACCGCCTCACCGGCGGCGTTGGTGTTGCCGAACGTGCCCGCGACGATGGCGGCAAAGGCGGCAACGACCAGGATCAGGGTCAGATACGCGAACACGATGAACAGGCGCTTTGCGCGGCGGGACATGTTGGCGGAGATGATCTCACCGATGGATTTGCCTCCGTGACGTACGGACGCGAACAGCGCGCCGTAGTCGTGAACGCCGCCGACGAAGATGCCGCCGAGGACGATCCAGATGCAGCATGCCAGCCAACCGAAGCCCAGGGAAGCCGCGGTAATGGGGCCTGTGATCGGCCCGGCGCCGGCGATGGAGGAAAAATGATGCCCCATCAGAACGGGGGCCTTGGCAGGTACGTAGTCAATGCCGTCTTCCATGGTATGGGCCGGGGTCTCCTCGGTGTTGTCACCGACGCCCCAGGTCTTTGTCAGCCATTTCCCGTAGAAGAGATAGCCGAGCACCAAGAGAACAACAGCAATGATCAGCAGAACAAGACCATTCATGTTTCTCTACACTCCTTCAGTTTTTCTCTGTTTTCTCTATTTCTTGAACAGCCTGTACCACAGATCCTTTTTCCGGGGCTGCAGTACATTTTTCAAAAATTCCCTCGTGCGGCGGCCGTCCCCATTGGAGGCGATGACGTTTCCCCTGACCGTCACCGCTACCGTGTGGACCTCCATCCAGCCCTTCAGGGATAATTGAAAACTTTTCCGGATGCGGCACTTCTTCAGGGCTGCGAGCCCCTCCTCATCCGCCGTGCCGCAGACGATCAGCACCGTGATGTAGGTGCTCTTGTGCCCTTCGGCGGGTTTTACCAGCGGTTCTCCCAGCTCTCTGGCTCTGGCCAGACACCGCTCGAAACAGGCTCTGTCCAGCGTTTCCACGGAAAACACATACAGATACTCATGGCAGTCAGCGCTCCACATCTCCGCCTTACGGATCAGGATGTACCCCGTGCCGTGCTCATGGAACTCCCCGGTGGCCACCAGCGGGCCTCCGTCCTCCACACGGGTCAGGTCGTACCACTGACCGTAAGCGGTGAGCAGGCGTTCCACCGTCTGTTCCCGGTCCAGTTCCATATCTCGTCCCCCGTCGCCATGCCGCAGGCAGAACGCCGCGCATGTTTTCCCTTTCACTTTATCGATGTAAAGTGAAAAATTATACATGCTAGATTATATGCCCCGTTTTTCTTTTTTGCAATACCCCCATGTCAAAAAAGCGAGGCCCGCAGAAAGCCGGCGACGCTTCGGACGATCCTCCCGCCGACAGGTGACTCCAGGCGAGATCTGTGGTAAAATCCGTATATCTTACATATTACATATACCCGCGATAACGCCGGCACACGCGGTGCATCGCGCCGAGGAAGGACGACCGATGAAAACTGAAACCGTGATCGAGACCCGCTACCCCGACTGTGACCGGATGGGCATCGTCCACCACGCCGTCTATCCCATATGGTATGAGATGGCGCGCATGGATCTGTTCGCCGCCGTGGGCTTTTCCTTCGAAGACATGGCGCGTCTTGGAGTGAATCCAGCCATGGTGGATCTGCATCTGCAGTACCGGGCGACCGCCTCCTACCCACAGAAGCTGACCGTCACCGCTTCCGTCGGCTTCGTCGCTCCGAAGAAGCTGGAGCTGCTGTATGAAATATCCGACGAAACCGGACGCGTCATCAACACCTGCCGGTCCTTCCACATCTGGACGGGGCCGGACAACCGCAGCTACGATCTGGCGGCCAATCTTCCGGAGGTATACGAAAAATTCGTCGCCGCTTCGGAGGCGGGGCTCGGGGAGAATTGACCTCCGGCCATTGACAAAGCACGCCGCCGTGCCTATAATGGCGGCGTTAAAAGCTGTGAAGAAGAGCAGTACGTACTGCGGAGCCTGCAGAGAGAGGGCGGTCGGTGAAAGCCCCCGGCGGCCGGTACGGAAGTCGCTTCGGAGCTCCGGCGCCCAGCCTGCGGGTAAGCGCCGGCGGCACCCGCGCCGTTATCGCGAAGATGAGCGCCGCCCGCATCCGGGCGGAATTCAGGTGGTACCGCGTGTTTGCACGCCCTGAGTAGAATTACCCGGGGCGTTTTCTTTTTGCCCCAGACACAGAATGGAGGATCCATATGAAACAGCTTCCCAAAGTATACGATCCGCAGGCCACGGAAAAGCGCATCTACCAGATGTGGCTGGACGGCGGCTGGTTCGCCGCGCACAGAGACCCGTCCAAAAAGCCCTTCACCATCGTCATGCCGCCTCCCAACGTCACCGGTCAGCTCCACATGGGTCACGCCATGGACTGCACCCTGCAGGACATTCTGATCCGCTACAAGCGCATGAAGGGGTACGCCGCGCTGTGGCTGCCCGGCGTGGACCACGCGGGCATCGCCACCCAGATCAAGGTGGAGGAAGAGCTCCGCAAGGAGGGGCTGACCCGTTACGACCTGGGCCGGGAAAAGTTTCTGGAGAAGGTCTGGGACTGGAAGCAGAAATACGGAGACCGGATCGTCATGCAGCAGCGGACGCTGGGTTCCTCCTGCGACTGGGACCGACACCGCTTTACCATGGACGAGGGCTGCAGCAACGCCGTGCGCACAGTGTTCGTGAACCTATATAAGAAAGGCCTCATCTACCGGGGCAGCCGCATCATCAACTGGTGCCCCCACTGCACCACCGCCCTGAGCGACGCGGAGGTGGAGTATGTGGACAAGCCCGGCCATCTGTGGCACATCCGCTACCCCCTTAGCGACGGCAGCGGCTACGTGGTGGTGGCCACCACGCGGCCGGAGACCATGCTGGGCGATACCGGCGTGGCCGTGAACCCGAACGACGAACGGTATAAGGACATCGTCGGCAAGACCTGCATCCTGCCTCTGGTGGGCCGGGAAATGCCCATCGTCGCCGACGAATACGTGGACATGGAGTTCGGCACCGGCTGCGTGAAGATGACTCCCGCCCACGACCCCAACGACTTTGAGGTCGGCCTGCGCCACAATCTTGAGGTCATCCGCGTGCTGGACGACAATGGCTGCGTCAACGCCGAGGGCGGCCGGTACGAAGGCCTGGACCGCTACGAAGCCAGAAAGCAGATCGTCGCCGATCTGGAAGCCGGCGGCTGGCTGGTGAAGATCGAAGACCACGCCCACAACGTGGGCACCTGCTACCGCTGCCACAGCGACGTGGAGCCCATCATCTCCGCCCAGTGGTTCGTTAAGATGGCGCCGCTGGTCGGCCCCGCCATCGACGCCGTGACCAGCGGACGCACGAAATTTGTTCCGGCCCGCTTCACCAAGAATTACATCAACTGGATGGAGGGGCTTCACGACTGGTGCATCTCCCGTCAGCTCTGGTGGGGCCACCAGATCCCCGTGTGGTACTGCGCCGACTGCGGACACATGACCTGCTCCATGGAGGATCCGACGGAATGCGAGGAATGCCACAGCAGAAACATCGAACGCGATCCCGACGTGCTGGACACCTGGTTCTCCAGCGCTCTCTGGCCCTTCGAGACGCTGGGCTGGCCTGAAAAGACGGAGGATCTGGACTATTTCTATCTTACGGACGTGCTGGTCACCGGTTACGACATCATCACCTTCTGGGTCAGCCGCATGATCTTCTCCGGCTGCGAGCATACGGGACAGACGCCCTTCCACACGGTCCTGATCCACGGCCTGGTGCGGGACGACAAGGGCCGCAAGATGTCCAAGTCTCTGGGCAACGGCATCGATCCGCTGGAAATGGTGGAGCAGTTCGGCGCCGACGCCCTGCGCATGAACATGATCACCGGAAATTCTCCCGGCAACGACATGCGCTTTTACGTGGAGCGCTGCGAGGCCATGCGGAACTTTGCGAACAAGCTGTGGAACGCCTCCCGCTTCGTCATGATGAACCTGACGGTCGAGACCAACCGTCTTCCCGACCGTCTGGAACTGGAGGATCGCTGGATCCTGTCCAAGCTCAACGGCCTGTGCCGCGAGATCTCCGACAACTTCGATAAATATGAGCTGGGCGTGGCCGCCGGCAAGATCTACGACTTCATCTGGGACACGTTCTGTGACTGGTACATCGAGCTGACCAAGCCCCGCCTGAACGGCGAGGACGCCGACGCCGCCGTCCGTGCCCAGCAGGTGCTGCTGTATGTGCTGACGGAGATTCTGAAGCTGCTGCACCCCTTCATGCCCTTCATCACGGAGGAGATCTATCAGGCGCTGCCCCATGAGGGCGACGCCCTGATGGTCCAGGCATATCCCGAGTACAGGGAGGATCATTGCTGGCCGGAGGACGAGGCAGCCTTTGAGATGATCATGAACGCCGTTCGGGCGGTGCGCAGCCGCCGTGCGGAAATGAACGTTCCCCCCTCCAAGAAGCCGACTCTGACCATCGTCACCGCCCGCGGCGACGTGTTCGAACAGGGCCGCGTGTATCTGAGCAAGCTGGCTTATGCCGGAGCCGTGGAGATCACCGATGCCGCTCCGGCGGATACGCAGGGCATGGTCAGCGCCGTCACCGACGACGCGCGGCTGTACATGCCCATGGCGGAGCTGGTGGACCTGGACAAGGAACGCGAGCGCATCGGGAAAGAACTGGAAAAGGCCAGAGACAATCTCAAGCGCATCGAGGGCAAGCTGGCCAACGAAAAGTTCGTAGCGAACGCACCGGCCGCCGTCGTTGAGGCGGAACGGGAACGGGCCGCGAAGGCGCGCACGCTGATCGAGAATCTGGAGACCAGCCTTGCCGCTCTCCGATAAGGGCAGGTAAAGGAGACGTCATCCCATGTCTTTTCTCTACTCGCTGGAATCGCTCCGGCAGCCGCTGTTATCGACCCTTCTGTCCGCTCTCACTTATCTTGGCAGTGAGATCGCCTTCATGGCGGTCGCGCTGATCCTGTACTGGTGCGTGGATAAGAAGCGGGGGCTGACCGTCCTGTGCGTCGGCTTTTTCGGTACGCTGGTCAATGAATTCCTCAAACTCACCTTCCGCGTTCCCCGCCCCTGGGTGAAGGATCCTGCCTTTACCATCGTGGAATCGGCGCGGGGAGACGCGGGCGGCTACAGCTTTCCCAGCGGGCATACGGCCACGGGCGCCGGCTGCTACGGTACGCTGGCGCTGATGGCAAAGAAAGCCGGATGGCGCATCCTGTGGATCGCACTGATCGTCGTCGTGGGCTTTTCCCGCCTGTATCTTGGCGTTCACACCCCCGCCGATGTGGCGGTCGGCCTCGTCGTCGGCCTGATCTCCGCGTTCCTGATGTGGGCCCTGTTCCGTCGATTTGGCGACCGCGCCGGTTTTCGCCATCTTATGCTGGGAGCCATGCTGGCGCTCTCCGTCGCTTACACCGCGTACCTTGAACTGCACGTCTGGCCTTCGGACGTCGACCCGGCAAATCTGGCCAGCGGCACAAAAAACAGCTGGACCCTGATGGGCTGCAGCGCCGCCATGCTGATCGCCGTGATCGCCGACGACCGTTTCCTCCATTTTCCGACAACGGCCCCGCTGCCCGGGCAGATCCTGAAAGTGGTACTCGGCATCGCGCTTACGATGGCGATCCGTACCGTGCTCAAGCAGCCGCTGAACTCACTTTTCGGTGGGTCCGGCGTCGCGGCTGCCGTAAGATATTTCATCATGGTCCTGTTTGCCGGGATCCTGTGGCCCGTCACCTTTCCCTTGTGGGAAAGGATCGGAAAACGGAAATGAAAAACGACCTCCGCGTCCCTTTTATTGGGATCGCGGAGGTCATTTTTCTGCTTTCTTGCGGCCGGTCAGCCATTTCTGTCCCGTTTCACTGACGAGCACGGCCGCCAGCATGAAAACAAAGCCGGCGATCACCCGCAGTCCCGGCCTTTCGTGCAGCACCAGGACGGAAGCCAGCACGCCGAAAACCGCCTCCAGTGAAAGAAGGATGGACGTCTGGGAGGGCGGCGTGTTCTGCTGCCCGAAGGTCTGAAGCAGAAAGCACACGGCGCTGCTCAGCACGCTGAGGTACAGGATGCTGCCCCACGCCCCGGAGCTGATGTGCGCCGGGGGCTTTCCGAACAGCAGCGCCAGGATCCACAGGAACACGGCAGAAGCCGCGAACTGCAGGGCCGTCACCAGCACCGTGCTCCGTCCCGCCGCGTAGCGGTCCAGAAAAAGGATATGAGCGGCAAAGCACACGCCGCACAGCAGCGTCAGCAGATCCCCCACGTTTACCGACAGGTCCCTGTCCACGGAGATCAGCCCCACGCCCGCCATGCACAGCACCGCCGCGATCAGATGATACCGGCTGGGCCGGAGCTTTCTTACAAGCCACACGAGAAACGGAGTTACGATCACGTAAAATGTGGTCAGAAATGCGTTCTTGCCCGGCGTAGTAAATGTGAGCCCCCACGTCTGCAGCACATACGCCGCCGTCAGCGCCAGTCCGGTGGGAAGGCATCCGAGCAGATAGCCCCGGTCGATTTCCTTCCATCGGCGGCAGGCCAGCAGCATCAGCAGCACGGCGGCAATGGAAAACCGGATGGCCAGCAGATACAGCACGTCAAGCTCATCCAGCGCGGTCTTCATCATTACGAAGGCAAACCCCCACACCATGGTGGTGGTCAGCAGGGCGAGCCGTCCGAGCCCGGGGCGTTTTCTCTCTTCCATCCCTTGTCTTCTCTTTCCCGTTCTTCAGATCTTCTTCATGAAGGCGGAGGCGGTGTTCCGCATCAGCCGCTTTCTGCCCGCGCTTTCAAATTCGATCTCCATCAGCGCATCGCTTCCCGTGGGCTGAATGGAGACCACCGTACCTTCACCGAACGCCTTGTGACGCACCCGATCCCCCACTGAAAAGGACGCGCTCTCCTTCGGTGCCTGCGGCAGAGGCTCCTTTTTTCTTGTCTTCTGTGCCGCGGGCTGGAGGTAGCTTTCCCTGTAGTCCGAACGCCCGGGAGCTCGTCCTCCGCCGTAGGTCCGTCGCTGACCGTAACCGGAGCCGTACCCGGAACCGTAGCCCGCCGTGGGTCCCTCCGGTCGCGCATCCCACAGATCGGTTTCTCCCCCGAAGGAAAATCCCGTCTCCGACGGCCTTCGGATGTGCTCCGCCGGGATCTCGTCGACAAATCGCGAAGGGCGTCCGGATACTGTCCGTCCGAACAGCATGCGGTGCCGTGCGCAGACGAAGTACAGATTCTTCCTTGCCCGGGTCATGGCCACATAGCACAGCCGGCGCTCCTCCTCCATCTCCTCCGGCTCGCCGATGCTCCGGCTGCCGGGAAACACTCCTTCCTCGGCGCCGACGATGAATACCGTATCGAACTCCAGGCCCTTGGCTGCGTGCATCGTCATCATGGCCACGCAGTCCTGCGTCCGATCCAGAGAATCGATGTCCGTATACAGGCTGATCTCATCCAGGAATCCCTTCAGGCCGCCTTCCGGGTTTTCCTTTATGTAGGTGAGGATGTTGGTCTTCAGTTCATTCACGTTTTCCAGCCGGGTCTGGTTTTCATCCGTCAGCTTTGCCTCCAGCATGGCTGTATAGCCCGTCCGCCGCAGCACTTCGTCATAGAGCTCCGGCAGCGTCATCTCCGTTTCCATTCCCCGCAGTTCGTCAAGCATGGCGGTAAAGGCCCGCAGCCGGACCGCGGCCCGGCTCAGCTCCGGATATTCCCCCGCCTGACTCATGATGACATAGCTGCTGACCCCGTTTTCCTCCGCCAGCCGCTGTACGGCCTCCAGAGAGGTCTGACCGATGCCGCGGGGCGGCTGGTTCACGATGCGGGCCAGGCGGATCTCGTCGGAGGGGTTGGCGAGCACGCAGAGATAGGCCAGCACGTCCTTGATCTCCGCACGGTCGAAGAATCGTGTCCCGCCGATGACGCGGTAAGGGATACCGTTGCGTTTGAATGCGAATTCCAGCTGGTTGGACTGCGCGTTCATGCGGTAAAGTACCGCGTGATCCCTGAAATTTTCTCCTCCGGATACTCCCGCCAGGATCTTCCCGGCCACGTACTGCGCCTCGTCCCGCTCATCCCCGGCTATGTACAGCTGGGGCACGTTCCCGCTGCCGCGGTCTGTCCACAGGTTTTTTCCCTTCCGCCCCCGGTTGTTGGCGATAACCGCGTTGGCCGCCTCCAGAATGTGGCCGGTGGAACGGTAATTCTGTTCCAACCGGATGACGCGGGCGTTCTTATACTGTTTTTCGAAGCTCAGGATGTTCTCTATGGTGGCTCCGCGGAAGCGGTAAATGCTCTGATCGTCGTCCCCCACCACGCAGATGTTGTTCCGGCCCCCCGCCAGCAGAGCGGAAAGCTCATACTGCAGATTGTTCGTATCCTGGTATTCGTCGATCAGCACATAGCGGAACCGGCGCTGATAATAGTCCAGCACGTCCGGCTGCTCCTTCAGCAGACGCACCGTCAGCAGGATCAGGTCGTCGAAGTCCACGGCGTTGGCGCTCTGCATCCGCTTTTCGTATTCCTGATAGACCCGTCCGTAATTTCTCCGTCGGGGGTCGCCGCTTTTCGCGGCGGCGGCGCAGTACTCCTCCGGGCCGATCATCGCGTCCTTGCTGCGGCTGATCTCCCCGAGGATGGAACGGTGATTGTAGGTCTTGTCGTCCAGATCGAATTCCTTCAGGATCCGCTTGATCAGGGACCCGGAATCCGTCGTATCGTAGATGGTAAAATCCCTGCCGTAACCCAGACGGTCGATGTCCCGCCGCAGGATACGGGCACAGGCGGAGTGGAAGGTCATGGCCCAGACGTCCCTCGCCTCGGGCCCGAGGCTTTTCTCCAGTCGGTCCTTCAGCTCATCCGCCGCCTTGTTCGTAAAGGTAATGGCGATGATGCGCCAGGGTTCGCAGGGGTCCAGCATGCACAGGCCTCCGCACGGTCGCGTCCCGCTTCGGTGGGGTGGGTCATGTACTCCGCCAGGAAGGCGCAGTCCTCCTCCGTGATCCCCTCCGGAATATCGGTGGAATCAGAGGCCCTCCCGTAACGGATGAGGTTCTCTACCCGGGCTATGAGTACCGTGGTCTTCCCGCTGCCGGCGCCGGCCAGCAGAAGCAGCGGCCCTTCCGTTGTGAGCACCGCTTGCCGCTGACGGTCGTTGAGCCGCGAAAAGCGGCTTTCGATCACGCTTCGGCGGATCTTCGGAAACATGGATATGGGAATGTTCGATGCCATTGGCGTACCTCTTTCCTGTTCTATGCCGGGCACTTCTCCGGTTTATCCGCCCTGTGGTCCGGCGGAAACGACGGGCAGCCTCCGTTTTGGAGGCTGCCCGGGGCTGCGGACTTGCTGTCCGTCAGCCGGTCATGATTCAAGCGCGTATTCCCGCTTGTATTCCTCGTAGCGAAGGCGGAAGCTCTCGTCCTTCCGCTCCTTCAGATCGTCCAGATAGGCGTGGGCGTCCAGCAGGCCGTCCCTCAGTTCGATCAGAGCGATGGCAATGTTGCTGCAGTGATCGGAGATCCTCTCGAAATTCGTGAGCAGATCGTTGAAGACGAATCCGTTTTCCAGCGTGCACTGGTGATTCTGGATGCGGTTCACGTGGTGCAGCTTCAGTTCGTCGCACAGGTCGTCGATCAGCTCCTCCAGCGGTTCCACGCGCAGGGCGTCCTCCACGCTTCCGGTGTTGAAGGCCTGCAGCGCGATGTCCACGATGTCCAGCACCGCGCGCGTGATCACCTTCAGTTCCTTCACGGCGGGCTCAGAGAAGGCGATCTTCTTTTCCATGATTTCCTTCGCGCACTCCGCCACGTTCATGGAGTGATCGCTCATGCGCTCCATGTCTCCAATGGCGTGCAGATACTTGGCCGCTTCGCGGCTCTCCGCCTGATTCAGGGAAGATCCGGTGAGCTTTACGAGATATGTGCCGATCTCATCCTCATACCGATCCGCGTCGTTCTCTCCCTGCTCCACCGTGCGGAAGCCTTCGTCGCTGTAGTTCACCAGCAGATCCATGGAACGCTTCAGATTGTCCGAAACGATATCGGACATATCCCGCACCGCGGTACGGCACTGTTCCAGCGCCAGCACGGGGTTGGCCAGAAAGCGGTCCTCCAGCGGTGCGTATACTCTCGGCGCGGGCTCCGTCCCCTGACGGATCATCTTCCTGAGCAGCTTCTCCATGAGGCCGATAAGGGGGAACAGGATCACGGCTGTCAGAGCGCGGAAAACGGTGTTCAGCAGGGCAATGGAAACGGCGTTCATGACCACGCCGTTCAGCGCCAGGGAAAACAGGCGGGATATGAGGAACCAGAGGATCCCCCCGGCCGCAGCCCCGGCCACGCTGATGAACAGATAGGACCACGCCGACCGCTTGGCCTCCTTGTTCGCTCCGATAGCGGCCAGAAGCACTGGAACGCTGGCCCCGACGCCGATGCCCATCACCAGCGGCAGCGCGGCGCCGAGCGTGACGGCGCCGGTCCCTGCCAGCGTCTCCAGAAGGCCCACCGCGGAGGAGCTGCTCTGCAGCACCGCCGTGATGGCCAGACCGGCAAGAAAGCCCAGCAGCGGATTGGAAAACGCCGTCATGACGTTGGCAAACGTCTGGCTCTCCTTCAGCGGAGCGACGGCGGAACTCATGGCGGAAATCCCGTACATCAGCACGGCGAATCCGAGAAGGATCCCTCCCAGGGATCTCTTCCACGGTTTTTTGGAGATCATGTGAAGAAGGATCCCGATGATGGCGACAACGCCGGTGATGGTGGCCGTGGAGATCAGCTTCAGCCATCCGCTGCCGCTGATGGTGGAAAGGCTGACCACCCAGCCCGTCACGCTGGTGCCGACGAAGGATCCCAGAATGATGCCGATGGCCTGTGCCAGCTTCATCATGCCGGAGTTCACAAAACCGATGACCATTACGCTGGTGGCGGCGGACGACTGGATCACCAGCGTCACCGCGGTCCCCAGAAGGATCCCCTTCAGCGGCGTGTTGGACAGCCGGTAAAGCACGACCTCCAGCTTGTTTCCGGCGAGCTGCTTGAGCCCGTCGCTCATCAGCCCCATGCCGAACAGGAACAGGGCCACGCCCCCAAGCAGGGCAATGATGTTTGCGATCGTCAAAATGTCATTCCTCCTCAGTTCCGTCATCCGGGGCCATCCCCCGTCGATGACCGGGCGTCCGGCCCTGCCGGCCGTATCCACTCGCCCGTATTTTCGCTATCTGCCGTTTGACGGCAGTCTTTGAACAGTTTACCTTATTCTGCAGAAAAATACTACCCCTGGCGGCCTGAAAATTCCCATTCTCCGTTCCGGTTTCCGCCCTTGACCGGCAGGGTGGTCATTTGGTACAATCATAGGGCAAAGATTAAAGATAATCCGCCATTATCACGGAAAGGACGTAATGCCATGTTAACTCCCAGAGAGAATTTCTATCAGGCGGCCAAGGGCCTGAACCCGGACCGCTACGCCAACCAGTATGAGGCCCTTCGGCTGTGCCTGCATGTGGCCATGTTTCACAGCCCCGGCCCCGCCTACGGCGAGGAACTGGTGAAGGACGCCTGGGGCGTCGCCAAGAGCTTCCCCATAGGAACGCCCGGTGCGTTCCCCGTACACAATCCTCCGGAGCATATCGTCATCAAGGATATCGAGCATTGGCAGGATTACGTCCACGCACCGTCGCTGGATTTCCCGGATGAAGAGTGGGACGCGCTGAGAGAAAACGTCTACGACAAGGTCGACACGAACCTGGCCTACCGGACCACGTTCTTTGCTCCCGGCCTGTTTGAGATGTGCCACAACCTCGGTGAGATCACCAACACCATGATGAACCTGATGATGTACGAAGATGAGATGCACGATCTCATCAGCTATCTGAAGGACTATGAACTGCGTCTGGCCGAGCTGATCTGCAGCAAGCTGAAGCCCGACGCTCTGTTCCACCATGACGACTGGGGCAGCCGCACCAGCACCTTCATGAGCCCCTCCATGTTCGAGGACTTCTATGTGGAGCCCTATAAGGAGATCTACAAGTACTACAAGGACCACGGCTGCGAACTGATCATTCATCACAGCGACAGCTACGGCGCCACCCTGGTGCCCGCCATGATCGAGATGGGCATCGACGTCTGGCAGGGCTGCATGAGCTCCAACAACCTGCCCGAGCTCACCCGTCAGTACTGCGGAAAGATCGGCTTCATGGGCGGCTTTGACGGCGCTGACTTCGACAAGGAAGACTGGAACAAGGACGAGATCCGCGAGAAGGTCTGGACCATGCTGGACGCCTGCACGCCGAAGGCCTATATCCCCTGCATCGCCCAAGGCGGCCCCGGCAGCGTGTACGACGGCGTATACGACGCCATTATGGACGCCATTGACGAATACAACGAAAAGAAATTCGGGATCAAGCGGGAAGACATCGTTCGCAGCCCGCTTCAGTACGAGAAAAAAGGTTACGGATGATTTCCCGTCCGTCTTTTACCGCCCCCGGTCTGCGGCCGGGGGCGGTTTTTACGAATGGGCCGCGGAAATAAATGCTTGACAATCCCGACCGGCCTTATTATAATGGCAAAGCCAACTGAACAAGGCGTCCGTTAGGTCGCCCGGTATACGGAGAAGTCGCGTAGCCCGGTCGAGCGCGCACGATTGGAAATCGTGTATACCCCATAAGGGTATCGAGGGTTCGAATCCCTCCTTCTCCGCCAGAAAAGCAGTGATCTGTTTACCAGCAGATCGCTGCTTTTTTCATAACGTACGGCCTTGACGGTGCAGGGCTTTCAGAACATAGTGAATTCCGCACAGCGGAAACCTCAGGGAGGATCGTCCAATGGATCTGCAGACATTTCTGGATAAGATGAACAGCGGCGAAGAAGTAGAAGCCGGGTCCGACTGTCATTTATATATGACCCAACTGTCCCAGGAAGCGCTGAAGATAACGGCAGAGATGAACAATCGGTATCACACTCCGGAAGAGCTGGTGGAACTGATGCGGAAGCTGACGGGGAACGACGCTTTCCCGGAATTCGGACTGTTTCCTCCGTTCTATACCGACTGCGGGAAGAACATTCATTTCGGCGCCAATGTTTTCGTTAATTCCGGCTGCCGCTTTCAGGATCAGGGCGGGATCTATATCGGGGACAACGCTCTGATCGGGCACAATGCCGTTCTGGCCACGCTGAATCACAACCAGATGCCGGAAAAGCGAGGAAATCTGATCCCCGCACCGATACGCATCGGCAAAAATGTCTGGCTTGGCGCGAACGTGACCGTATGCCCCGGCGTGACGATCGGTGACGGCGCCATCGTCGCGGCAGGCGCCGTAGTTACGGGCAACGTTGAGCCGAATACGATCGTCGGCGGCATTCCCGCCCGGAAGATCAAGGACATACGGTAAACAGGATCCGCCCGGAGACGTTCCCGCGCCGGGGAATCACAGCTGTTCCCGATCCGGCACGACGGGCAAGGACAGCGCTCTGCGTTCAGGCGGAGCAGCGCGGCGGTGATCGGCGCCGTGAAAACCGCCGAAGTGACGATCGACCTGGGCAGTTCTTCCCTTTACACGCGGGAGGAACTGGAGGACGCCGTTGTCCAGATCAAGTGTCAGCTTGCCGCTCTGGCCGGCTGCGAACTGCACGCCATCCGCTACGCGGGAGACGACGTCTGCAGTGAGGAAAATCTGGCCTGGCTGAACTCGATCCAGCCGGGGACGGAATACACGAAGCTTGCGGCGTTCCTCATGGATTTCCATTCATCCGCCGACGGATCGGGGACGCTGGAATCAGATACGGAGTATATTGATTATCAGTGGTGGCTGGCCCGTACCGAAGACGACGGCTGGGAGATCGTGACCTCAGGATACTGAGGTCTGAGCGCCGATCTGCTACTGGCTGCAATACGAAAACCGAAAGCCCCGGGGTGCACAGCCCGCTGTGCACCCCGGGGCTTTCGTCGGCTTTTCGCAGGCAGAGAAAAGGGAGCCCGATCCGCACATGGATCGGGCTCCCTTGATTTCTATCCGTGATGCCTGCCGTTGGTTCAGATCTTCTCCAGGATCAGCTTGGCGCAGTCGATCTGATTCGGGATCACGCCGTTCTTATCCTTGACTCTCCAGATGTCGGGAGTGATCTCGTCAACGACGTAGACCTTTCCTTCGTCGTCAAAGCCGATCTCGATCTTGAAGTCGATCAGCTGGAGATCCATCTTCGCCAGTTCCTGCTTCAGGATGGCGCCGACCTGCTCCACGATGCGCAGGCCCTCATCGTACATGCCGGGACGCAGCATGTCCTTCATGAGGCACAGCCGCTCGGTGATCAGCGGATCGCCCTGCTCGTCGTCCTTCAGCGTGACTTCCTTGTACGGAGGATCGAAGGGGATGCCTTCGGGCAGGGTGAAGCGGCGGCACATGCTGCCGGCGGTGTAGTACCGCAGCACGAACTCGAGCTTCGGCACCGTCAGCTGGCGCACCTGCATGAGGCACTTGTCGATATCCGCGCCGAGGTAGTGCGTGGGGATGCCGTTGCGCTCCATGAGTTCAAAGAAATACTTTGAGATGCGCAGGCCGATCTTGCCCTTGCCCTCAACGCTTCCGCCTACCGTGTTGTAGCCGGGGTCGAACATGCCGTTCTCGCCGGTGGCCGTGTCCTTGAACAGCAGGTTGACAACGCCTGTCTCCTCATCGAGCAGTACGGTCTTGGTCTTGCCGTCGTAAAGTGTTTTCATCTGTTCATCCTTCTTTCACTGAAACGTCGGGGTTCGCGTTTTTTGACGATTGATTATAGCACGGTCAAAAGCGCAGAGCAATGAAAAAATCATCGGTTCGATGCATAATTATGCAGGATCAGGGCACAACCGACGGGTCTTTCCGGTTTATTCCAGCACCTTTCTGATCTCCGAAAAGCTGATCTCGCCATTCAGATCCTGCACGGTGACTTTTCCGGACAGGATATTGAAGAAGAAACCGCTCACGTTGGGCACTGTCAGCGGCTCCGATTTGCTGCCGTCCGCCTTGCTCAGCGAATAGACCTTCAGGATCTGTGTATCCAGCGCTCCCGAACCGATCAGGAAATGATTCTCCAGCTTTTCAAGGTCGATGATGTCCGCGGCCAGGACGCGTCCGGAAACAGAATAGCTGTATACGGAAGTGGTGACGCCGTCGTCGTCCACCAGGGTCGTTCTCTGCCGGTCACTTTCCAGATCCATGCGGATTTTTCCCGTATACTCCATCTCCGGCTCTCCCTTGTACAGCGCCCCCAGGTTGGCCAGGGAAAGATTGTACAGTTCGGTGCCGGGAAGATACGTCAGCGGCTCTACGGAGAAGCAGGTAGGATACAGCAGGTAGCTGATCCCGGCCAGTTCCGCCTCCGGAGCGTTGAACGTTCCGACGATCGCGTTCGTGACAGTGAGCTGATTCCCCGCGAACACGCCGCCGAGAACGACGCAGTTTTCAAGATAAACGTCCTGGGCGAAGATGCTCCCGCCGACGAAGCAGTTTTTCAGCCGGACCTGTTTCGCATTGATGTCCGATCCGAAGATCGCTCTCCCGGCCGTGAGAAAGCCGCCCACGGAGCCTGAGCTCGCTACCGCTTTATGAAAATGCACCAGACCACTCACGTCGGAGCTGATATACAACTCGTTATTGGCAAAGACCGCCCCTTTGAACTCGACCTCACCGCCTGTGATCTCGATGTTGTTCGCGTATACTCCGCCTTCGATCACAACGTTGGACTGGATCTTTACATTGCGTGACAGATCCTTGGAAGACTGAGGCAGAATGCTGGATTTGACAATGTTATCGCCGAATACGATCTCCGCATCTCCTACCCGGATCTCGGTTATTTCCTTCATAAGCTCACCTGACTTCCTTTGTTTTGGCTTTGTTTTCGTTCCACATCTTCAGCATCTGCTGATAAACGCGCTCGTCGTGCTGTCCGCCGTCCTCAGCCGAACTTTTTTCCACATAGCTGCGGAAATACCGGTCGATGATGTCCAGCCGTTCCCCGTCGATGTCGCTCCACGCCGAAGCTCCGAGCGTTTTCATATGACTCAGAACGCGTTCCGTGACTTTTTTCTGATCGCCCAGCCGGGACGCTATGCAGGAGATGCTGCTTTTTCCCTGTTCCTGCATGTCTGCCCTGACGCATACGATCACGGGAACATATTCTCTGGTCGCTTCCTCCGTGCGTTTGTCGAACACCGTTCCGGAGATCTTTCTCCGGTACGCTTCGTTTTCCGAAACATAGCTGCCGATGGCGCCGAGCACCCGGGAAACGGATCGGTTCGTCCGGGCGCGGACCATCATGTTCTCCGGACGGTTTCCTTCGATCATCTGACTGATCCCGAAAGCCGTCGCCTTCGTGTACGGCTCAAGCAGCAGCTGTTGTCTCTGGCCGTGCCCGAGACGGAACGCCGGCTGATCCAGCGCCGATATCCGGTGCTCCAGGTCCTCATCCAGGCTGTGGAACACAGTATAGTAGTGCCGCTGGAGCCGCGCCACGTCTTCCGTCATGCGCTGCTGCTTGGCCTCAAGATCTTTGGAAAACTGGAGAAGAAGTTCGAATTTGGTTTTGATCCGGTTGATCTGTGAGATCAGGTTCTCGCTCAGGTCCTTCCCGATCAGGTTGAAAAAGCCGCTGGCCAGGCTGTCTCTTACCTTCCGGGACGATTGCCTGATCGATTCCACCTCCGCCTCATTCAGAGAGACGATCGATCCGGTCAGCGAATCTACCGCGCTTTCCGCCTCCACGACGCTCGCGTCGAACGGGGCCGTATCCACGTATACCGTCCAGTCGACCGGCACGGTCTCACTGTAGGACGCCGTCGTCGTTCCTCCGTGTTCACTCGCCGGATAATGAACACTGACGGTTCCGGAAACAGTTACGGAAGAATGGAAGGTCTCGGAATAACTCATTGCCCGCCTCCCTTCTCAAAAAGGGCCATCATCATGCTGGCCAGGCGGGGCTCCACGCCTTCCCGGGTGATCATGCTGCGGAATTCCGTCTCCACCTTAACGCGTTCTTCTTCCGAACACGTCTCCTGCAGGAGGTCCCGGAACTTTTCGGAGATGGTCTGATTTACGGAAGTTTCCGCTTCCCTGTTCAGTCCTTCGGGCAGGAACACGTCGAACACCTGGCTGCCTTCCAGAACCATGCTCGCCTCCTGAACGATCACGGCGGGAACGTACACCTCAGCGGAAGCTCCGGCCGGACCGGATTCCAGCATACCCTGCATCCGGGTGCGGTAGGCCTGATTCTGATCCACATAGCTTCCGATTGAATCCAGCGCGCGCTGTGTCCTTTTCCTGACCTTGGCCGTCACGGCCGTCATGGCTGTTTCTACAGATTCCCGGTCGCTGCACACCGCTTCCGGAATATATTTCATCTGAGGATTCGTGAACAGATGCCTGCGCTGCTCGGCGTGCCGGTAGGCGTCCGCGTCCAGTTCCCTCACCTGCTTATCCAGCGCCTTGTCGATCCCGTGGAACAGGCGGTAGTACTCGCGGTGGATCCTGGCGACGTCCTGTTCCATGCGCGCCTGTTTGGCGGCAAGGCTCCGCCCGAGGTCTCTCAGAGACAGAAAGCGGACGCGCAGGGTGGACAGATGCTCGGTCTTTTTTGTGGATAACTGGGACTGAATCAGAGAATAGAACCCGCTGTCGACCTTCCTGCAGAGCTGTTCCGCAGCTTCCCGTTCTTCGGCGACCACCGCCGCCTCCATGGCAGTTACAGCGTCTGTCGTCTCATATACTCTGTTCGATACTCCGTCCAGGCTGTTTGCCATCGGTCGGGTATCGACGGTAAAACTAAAGGATGCCATATTCTCATTCCTTTCCCGTCAGGCGTCGACCGGCTCGGTCTCCCCCAGCCTCTGTCTGACTTCTTCCCGCAGGTCGATCTGTACATCCTCCATCAGTTCATCGGAAGCATTCGGCTCCGGAGGGATCTTTCCGAAGGCGGCCAGATACGGACTGACGCTCAGCAGGCTCTTCTGTCTGGGTGTGAGCTCATGAATCTCTCCCATGGCCACGGCCGTATCGTGGGAAACTGCGTCTCGCAGTGAGGCTTCATAATACTCGATATGGGAGAACTCTTCCGTCATCTCGTTGATGCTGTCCTGTATCCGATCCATATAGTCGGCGAACTGTTCCTGCTGACGGTTGCATTCTTCCGCCTGCTGGTCGAATCCGGCGATCATTTCGGCGTCGGAATCCATCTCCTTCACTTCCGCGGCGGCAAGCCCGTGGGGCTGGTCCTCGGTCCCTTCCCCCTCGGCAGCCGGCACGGCGTCGCCGCTGTGATTCAGATTGCTCAGCGTGGACTGGAGCGACTGGTACATGCTGTAGGCCGCGGCGTAGTCGGCATACGTCTCCCGCATCCGGTTGATCAGCTCGTCGCATGCCGCCCGGTTATCGCGGAAGTAGTTTCCGATCTCGGAGGACCAGCGATCCAGGTACATGCGCTTCTGATCCTCGATGTTCGCGTAGATCCGGAGCCTTTCCACCCGGTTCTCGGCCATCAGGGCCTCGATGACCGGCTGGAGCACCTCTTCTTCGACCTGATGGATGCCGAACGGCATCGCCGTCCGGGAGCCGTCTTCCGCAAGCCAGCTGCCGCTGATCAGATCGTACCGGACCCGCGAACTCTTCTTTAGCGTGAACGGCGTATATTCGTTCACGGACGACTGATAATCAAAGTTCGCGGAACGGATCCGTTCGATCTCCTCCGCCTCCAGGGTCGGGGAATACTGGGTATAGCCGGCTTTCAGCACGAGGGCCATGATGCCGGAGGCGTAACTCATCAGCGCGCTGGAACCGGAGTTCTTCGCGTTGGTGAAAAACTGGACCGTATCCGCCAGCTGGGTCATCATCTTCTTCATATAATCGACGCTGCTGGTATTGTCCGCAAGGGCGAACTGCTCCGTGGAGTTGTCGATCTGGGTCAGCTTTTCCAGCTTTTCCTCAAAGTCCGCGTCGAACACCTCGACGACGGGCTTCCCGTCCGTTTCCTCGGTGGCGTGCTCCTTGATGAACGCCGCCTGCTCGCTTGTCGGGTCGATGATCGGGATCTCCACAGAGGCAACGTCACTGTCCTCCAGCAGGTAGCTGATCCTGCGGACCTGCCGGTCCAGGTTCCCGACGTAATCGTGCAGCGTCACGTTCTGGATGGAAAGGGAATAATCGGAAGTATCGACCTCTTCCGCGGCCTCGTTCCCTTCGACGACCGGCATTTTTTCCGATGTCTCCTGCAGTCCCAGCATCGACTGCTGGAACTCCTCCGGCTGATGCAGAAGCGGCAGCTCAAAGCTCTGATTTTCCACCGTTTCCGTGTGGTCGATCAGGAAGCTTTTTTCTCCGAAGGGCACCCGCGTGGCGATCGGCACGTATACGACCCCGATCTTGTCCACGGAGTAATCCCTCCGGATGTTGCTGAAACGGGTATCCACGTCCGCGATGCCGGCGCGGCAGCTTTCCATGGCCCTCTCCGCGTTCTCAATGATCTCCAGCTGCTGCTTTTTCCCTTTGAGGGCAAAGAAAACGCCGATGATCACAAGGGGAAACTTCGTCCATTTTTCCAGGCTCTCGGCTTTTTTCTCCGCCTGTGCCCGGACATCCTGCGCTTCCTTAAGCTTCGCTTCAAGATCCGCCCGCTCCTGTTCGCAGGCCGTTTCTTCCGCTACGATCCTGGAAGCGGCGCTCTTGTAATAATCGAACAGGACCTTGGCCTGATCCTGATAGATGTCCGCCGATTCCCTGAATACTTTTCCGCCCATATTGCTTCCTCCTTGTCAGAGACCTTTTCTCTGCTGATACAGCAGTTCCATATCCTGCAGGCACTGCGGCGACACATCGGACGGATCCACCGCCATGATCATATCCCGCAGCTGCGCTTCCAGCGCCGCGGCTTCCGGTCTGTCGCTGGGTGACAGATACCTCACGCTCTCCGTCAGCTTCAGGAGGCGCTCCCTTGCCGGAGCCGCCTCATCCCCCAGCACGCCGGCCTTCTGTCGGAGAAGCGCCGCCTGCGCTTTCAGCTCATCCAGCCCCGCTTTCTTCTGAGCTTCGTTTTTCTGGACCTTCATCGTATTGGACGCAAGGCGGTAGGAGACCAGAAGATACAGGAACAGTACGAAGATCGCCGCGACCTCCAGCACGATGATGAGGGGAGTGACTCTCTTCGCCAGAAGCGCGATCAGAAAGATCACCGCGGACAGCACCGCGAATATTGCCACGCCCCGGTAGTAAATGACGCTTCCGATGACCATCCCATCGTCCACCTGGAACGTGAACACCAGCGGCAGCACCGCGATCGCGTACACCGACAGCGCCACATAGATCAGGAACACCACAGCCCCCGCCGTCCGCACGACGCCTCGGAACAGGAACAGTACGAGCAGTGTCAGGATCACCGCCCCGACAAGGAGCAGGATCAGTCTGGCCGTAGAAATCAGTTTGGCTTTCATATTCTTTCAACTCCTATCCCAGTTTTTTCCCGCAGGAGGGGCAGAATTTCGTCTTCCCGGGGGTATAAGGCGCTCCGCACTGCGGACATACGTCCGCGCCGGTGTCTGATTCCTGGGTCAGATGCGTTCCGCATTTGACGCAGCGCTTGCTTTTTTCCGTATTGTCCGCGCCGCAGGCCGGGCAGGGGATGTACCGCTTCCCGCAGGACGGGCAGAACGCCTGTTCGACCGAATGCTTTTTCCCGCACTGGGCGCAGAACACTTCACGCACCCGGGGGCCGCCCGCGGCGGGCCCGTTCGGGACGTATCCCGGCTGGAACCCCTGCTGCCCGTACTGTGCCTGCTGCTGGCTCTGCATGGAGCCGTAGTTGGTCTGCATCATCGACGCCCCCATGCCGCCATTGCCGCCCATCATCGACATGGCCATGAATCCGGGTATCCCCATGCTTCCGTGGGCGGCGGCGGTCTTCGCCGTTTCGGCCATCTGCTGCTGCTGCCATGTGTAGCCCGCAATGCCCTGGGCGGACCGGCTGGCCATTGCCTTCTCGATCTGCCTGCCCAGTTCCGTGGACGTATCAAGATCCACAGTGGTGATGTAGAACCCCTCGAGGGTGAATCCGTAATCCTCCCAGAATTCTCCCAGCGGCTGACGGATGAACTGAGACAGATCGTCGATGTGCGTAGAGATATAGTTGATGCCGACGTTATTCGCCGTCATGAAGCTGGCGATGGCGCTCTTCGTCTTCATGACCAGCTCGCCCATGAAATGCTTTTTCAGATCTCCGGCGGTAAAACTGTTCAGCGTTCCCACAAGCTTGATGAGAAAACGCTCGGCGTCCGCGACCCGCACGCCGTAGCGGCCTTTCGCATAGATCGGGATGCTCTGTCCGTAATCCGGATCCAGGATCTTCATGCCGTCCGTCTGCCACTCGGCGTCCAGGGAGACCGTCCGGTTCACGAACCAGACTTCGGCGGTAAAGGGATTCTTTCCGCCGAACGGGATCCCGAAAAGGGACCGCAGGACCGGCAGGTTCTCCGTCGACAGCGTATGCTTGCCGGCCCCGAATTTTCCCATGACCTGCCCCTTGGAGAACAGCACGGCCTCCTGAGACTCCCGCACGACGAGCTGCGTGTAAGTGCTCAGGTTCGTTTCGGGAAACCGGTAGGCAAAGATATCGTTGCTCTGCGGAGTCCAATCCACAAAATCGATGATCGGCTGTTTTCCTGACTGCTTTCCAAATGCCATCTGATGTTTCCTCCTGTCTTTTTCTCATGCAATGATGGACCCATGAAAAACGGCGCGCATCGGCCGCAAAGCAGCCGATACGCACCGTTCATACGCATCGATCATTCAGGCGTTCATCCTCTGAAGATACATTTCGGCGCAGGCCACGCCTGTCACAGCTGTGACGAATGACTGACTGGTGAGCAGCGGGCCTGATCCTCAATTCTGTCAACTCTCTTCCCTTCGAGAATTCAACTTAATAGTATCACAGAACCGGGTAGCTGACAACAGTTTTTCGCTCCTGAGTTCCCGTTCCCGACAGGCGCTCTGCCCCTGTTTCCCTTTCGTTGTACCAGGCAGTCAGAAAAATTTCAAAAACACTATTGACAAATACAATACTTCGCTTTACGATGTATATCGTGAAAGGGGGTATTTCATGGATGCTCAGCTGAAGCGCGGTCTGCTGGACTCCTGCGTCCTGGCCGCCATCAGGAACCAGGATTCCTACGGCTACCAGATCATCAAGGATCTGAAGCCGTACACGGAAATGTCCGAATCCACGCTGTATACGATACTCAAACGGCTGGAATCTTCCGGGATGCTTACCGTCCGGTCCGCCGAGCACAACGGCCGCCTGCGGAAATACTACCGCATCACCGACGGGGGCCTGGACCGCCTGCGGGAGTTCCGGGAGGAGTGGAATGAGATCTCAGCCATCGCCCAATTCATCATCAGGGAGTGTGAAAACGATGACAAAGCAGGAATTTCTTGACCGTCTGCGCCGCAGTCTCGCCGGCATTCCCGGAGAAGACGCGGAGGAGCGGCTGTCCTTTTACGATGAAATGATCGACGACCGCATGGAGGAGGGGCTGTCGGAGGAAGAGGCCGTGGCCAGCCTCGGGACTCCGGAGCAGATCCGCGACCAGGTCCTGGCGGATATCCCGCTGGCCCGTCTGGTCCGTGAGCGCGTGAAGCCGCAGCGGTCGCTGCGCGCGTGGGAAATCGTGCTCCTCGTTCTGGGCTTTCCCGTCTGGTTCCCGATCCTGGTGTCGCTGTGCGCCGTCGCCTTCTCCGTCTATGTGGTGCTCTGGAGCGTGATCGTCAGCCTGTACGCCGTGGATCTGGCGCTGGCCGTCTGCGCCGCGGGCGGGATCGCGCTGGCAGTCCGCGCTTTTCTGCAGGGAAACGCGGCGCAGGCCGCTGCCTTTGCCGGAGCCAGCCTCCTGTGCGCCGGCCTCGCCGTTCTTCTGTTCCTTGGCTGCGTGCAGGCGACGAAGGGCGCCGTCGTCCTCACGAAAAAGATCGGAAAATGGGTCAAATCTCTGTTCGTAAGAAAGGGTGATCACACATGAAAAGCTCAACCCGCACGGCTCTGATCGTCGCCGTCGTTCTGATCATCGCCGGCGCCGTCATCATCGGCGGCTTGCTGTTTACCGGGACCAGTCTGGCGGATCTGTTCTCCTTTTCCTCCGGAAAGATGGAAACGAACACCTGGGAGATCACGGAGCGCTTTACCTGCGTTTCCGTCACGGATACCGTCTCGGAGATCCGCATCGTACCCTCGGAAACCGGCGCCTGCAGCGTCGTCTGCTTCGAGGACGTGAAAATGAGGCACGTCGCGGAGGTAAAGAACGGCACGCTCGCGGTCCGCCAGCAGGACGAGCGCACCTGGGCCGACCACATTGGAGTCAACAGTCAGACCCCGACGGTAACGGTCTTCCTGCCCGAGGGGCTGTACGACGCCCTGCAGATCCGGACGACCACCGGGGACGTTGACGTATCGGAGGACTTCAGCTTCCGTACGCTTCGCATCGAGGTCGATACGGCGGACGTCGTATGCCTGGCCGGAGCGAACGAGACCGCCGCGTTCATCACCGACACCGGAGACCTCCGCGTCGAACGCGCGATGCTTCAGGACGTGACAATGAAGACGGACACGGGTCACGTCACGCTGGATTCCGTGTCGCTTTTCGGTACGCTGGAGATCGACTCCCACACGGGGCGCGTCGATCTGACCGACACCTCCTGCGGTGACCTTGAGATCGTTACGACTACCGGGAACGTCACGCTCACCCGCTGTCGGATCGACGGAAAGCTGGATATCGAAACGGATACCGGCGACGTTCTCCTGTCCGCCAGCGACGCGTCCGAGATCGAGATCGACACCGATACCGGCGACGTGACGGGCACGCTGCTGACCGAAAAGATCTTCTTCGTAAGTTCCCACACCGGAAAGATCGACGTCCCCCGCGGCATGACGGGCGGTCCCTGCGAGATCGAGACGGACACGGGCGACGTGAAGATCTCCTTCGCGGAACAGCCGTAACCGGAAATAAAACGGAGGGGAGGCCCTGTGGCCTCCCCTCCGTTTTTCGTATTACAGGCGAAGATCCTTCAGCACGGTCAGGTGTTTCAGGTGAAGAAGATCCGCGACCACCGCTCCCGTCCGGGTCTCCAGACTTCTGTTATACCCGCGCACATAGTGGTTGTACAGGTTCACCTGCTCCAGCGCCTCTTCGATCCTCTCGTTTCTCCGGTCCTTCCAGGCCTCCGTCTGAGGGTGCTCCGCGCCGGAGGCGTACGCCATTTTCAGAAGTCCGTGCGCCTCGTTCAGCAGCAGCGTCTTCTGTTCACAGCGCATGGGCTTCGTTTCGTCGTACTTTGCCAGACAGTCGGCCAGACGCCGGCGGAGATCGTCTTCCTCCGGGGGACCGTCCGGGTCGGACAGGGCTTCGGAAAGCCACTCCCCCAGCGGTTCATCCAGGGCGTTCACAAAATGGGCGGCCGCCATGAACTTCTTCCGATCCAGCATCTGATAGTAAACGAAAATGGCAAGGGCCAGCACGATGACGATCAACAGTATTCCAAGCACGATACGATCCATGGCGGCTCCTCATCTCCTTTCCCGCTCCGCGGTATCCGTTTCATTGTAGCAGAACCGGCCGGAAATGGAAACCCCCGTGCTCCCGTGGGAAGAAGGGATCTCCCTTCGGTCCGTTCAGCCCCTGACGTATCTTCCCGACGGATCCAGGATCAGCGAATTGTAATACTCCGCCGCTTCGGTCGCCGTCTTCGGATCGTTGGAGGTATCTCTTTTCTTCATGCACTTTCCGCAGAACGTGCACTGCTTGCCCTCCTCCAGCACGCAGGGCCTGTGACCGGCCGAGCCTGCGTATTCGATCTCATATGTGCCGTCGGAATTGAACCGCAGCTGGCCGAACCCGAATTTTCCGTGGGTCCCCAGCACCTGCAGATACACGGGCTTTCCGACCCTGAGGTACTGCAGCGGGCAGTGCCACGTGAAGGGCGGGATCCGCACCATGGTCGGCGCGCTGATGATGTGCTTTTCCAGGCGGTTCGGTTCCGGCCCGATCCAGAACTCCATCTCTGCGTCGAAGGAGCCCCACGGATCGGTCATGTCGTAGCCCGTGAAGCACAGATACTCCTCTTCCGGATGGAAGTTGGGATACTTGTCGATGAACGCCTCCTTCATATAGGGGCGGTAACAGGTATAGATGTCGGAATCCGGCATGCAGTCGTGGCCTCGGAAATAAGCCTGATACGGGGGCATGAAATCCCCCCAGTGGGTGTACTGCTTCTCGAAGGTGTACACCAGATGGTTGAACCTTCCGGTACCCTCCGTCCAGCTTTTCAGCTCATAGGGCTGTCCGAAGTCCATTCCGTAGGGGGATATCCCGCGGACCGCCATGTTGTAATATACGGGACCTTCGGTCCCCCGGCGCTGCCGGATGGCGTAATAGTGCGTCGAATACAGGATCGGCTGGAAGAACAGGGGCTTGCCCAGGCGCCGGATCTCGATCGGTCCGTGCCACCAGAACTTCGGGATCCGCACCATGGTGGGTTCCGTGATCACGATCTTCTCCATGTCGTCGATGTTCTCGCCCATCCACAGCCAGATCTCGGCGTCGAAGCTCTCGAAGGCATCCCTCACGTCGTAGCCCACGAAGGCCAGATATTCCTCATCCCTGTGAAAATGCGGCTCGGCGTCGATGATCCCGGGCTTCAGGTACGCCCGGTAGGGCAGGTTGATCCTCGCGCCGGGAATGCAGGAGTCGCCCCAGAAGTACTGCTGCGCTTCCGGAAGCATCCCATCGCTCTTCACCGGCTCTTTCGGCAGTTCGTAAAAACACCAGTCATATGCGCCCATGCGTAACACCTCTCTCTGCGCGGTGCCCGGGATCTGCCTCCGGGCTTTTCCTTATCCGGAGCAGCCCGGGCGGGATCGCCCGGGCTGCTCCTCTGTCGATTATCTCTGTGATGCTATGCTGTCCGACGCAGCGATCAGCCGGTGAAGAACCACTCGCCGACTCTGTCGTGCGCGTTGCCGACCTCGCGGATGCCGCCGATGTAGCTCTTTGCGGCACGCACGTTCTCGGTATCGCAGATGGAGTAGTAGTAGCACTCATCCTCAAACTGCTTCAGATAGGCCAGCGCCAGCTCGGTGTACTTGGCGCTGTCCATCGTCGCCAGGATGGCTTCGCCCTGACTCTTCAGGTCGTTCCAGAGTTCTTCCTTCCACTCGAAGTGGCAGCGGTTGAACTTGCTGGCCTGAGCGTACATCAGGTCGATGCCGAGGCCGGAGGAGCCGGCCACATTGGCGACCCAGATCTCCCAGTTGTCCGGACCGGAGATCAGGTTGCGGACGGTGGCCTGGTCGTAGTTCTCGACCTTGGCGTCCACGCCGATCTCCTTCAGGGACTGTTCGAGGACCTGCGCGATGGAAACGAAGGCGTCGGAGCCGTTGGTCACGATGCGGACGGTCTTGCCCACAAGGCCGCTCTCCTCAGCGTACTTCTTGGCCAGTTCCATGTTGTAGCCGGTGGCGTAGGTGTCGTGCTGCTTGGCCATCTCCGGCACGTAGTCGGCGCAGCCGACGCCGACGCAGGACACGGCGGGAGTCGCTACTCCGCTGTAGGCCACGTTGATCATGCCGGCGCTGTTGCAGGCGTAGGCGACGGCCCAGCGGGCTTCCTTGGAGGCCAGCGGGGAGTCTTCCTTGCCGTTGATGGTCAGACCGACGTTGCCGGCAGTGGTCTTGCGGATCAGTTTGGTATCAGGCATGCTGGACAGATAGTCGATGTCCGCGCTGGGAACGGTCAGGATGAAGTCCACTTCGCCGGTTTCGAAGGCGTTGATCTTCTGAGAGGGCTCGGGGATGTTCTTGAAGATCACGTTCTCGATTGCGGGCTTGCCGCCCCAGTAATCGTCACGGGCCTTCAGGACCAGCTCGCTGTTGACCACGTAGTTCTCTACGGTGTACGGGCCGGTGCCGATGGGCTTCTTGCCGGAAGTCTCGGGGTCATAGGTCTCGGCGTCGATCATGCAGATATCCGACAGAACGGGGAACTGCGTAACGTCCGCCTTCAGCAGGCCGATCTTGATGGTGTAATCGTCGATCTTCTCAACGGCATCCCAGTCGAAGCTCTGGAAGCTGAAGTACCGGGCGGTGTTGTTCATGACGTAATCCCAGGTGAACAGAACGTCGTCGGCGTTGAAATCGCTGCCGTTGGAGAACTTGACGTCATGACGCAGGTGCAGGATGTACTCGGTATCGCTGATGGTCTCCACGCTCTCGCACAGCAGGTACTCCACGTTGCCGGTGCCGTCGTACACCCACAGGGGCTCGGAATAGGCGAACATGGCCATCAGATAGCCAGCGCCGGAAACGATGTAGGGATCCAGAGATCCGCAGTCGCCGTCGACGGCGATCCTTACGGTGTCTCTGCCGGTGTCAGCGGCGGGTGCGGGCTCCTCGTCCTTCTTGTCGTCCGAAGGGGTCGTGTCTGCCGGCTTGGTAGAATCCGAGGGCGTCGTGTCCGCGGGCTTCGTTTCGTCCGCGGGCTTCGTGCCTCCGCCGCCGCAGGCGGCCAGGGACAGGACCATGAGCAGGCACAGCAGCAGGGCCAATGCTTTTTTCATTGTACTTTTCCTCCTTGTAAATTGTTTATCTCTCTGCATCTGCAGCAAGATACAAAGTGGTTGGGCAGGATCTCTTCGATCTTCTGCGGCTGATTGCATACATCCGAAGCGTAGGGGCAGCGCGCCATGAAGCGGCAGCCAGGCTTGGGATCGATGGGGGACGTGATCTCACCCGCCAGCGTCACAAGCTCGTTGTTCGCGTGGATGTCCGGCACGGGGATGGCGGACAGCAGCGCCTTGCTGTAGGGGTGCAGCGTGTTTCGGAACAGCTCGTCCGAAGGCGCCTTCTCCACCACCTGGCCCAGATACATGACCAGGATGTCGTCGGAGATGTACTTGACCACGGACAGGTCGTGGGTGACGAACATGTACGTCAGCTTCCGCTGCTCCTGCAGATCCAGCATCAGATTCAGGATCTGCGCCTGGATGGAAACGTCCAGAGCCGAAACCGGCTCGTCGCATACGATGAAGCGCGGGCCCAGGGCCAGGGCCCGGGCGATGCCGATGCGCTGCCGGCGGCCGCCGTCCAGTTCGTGCGGATAGGTGCCCCAGAAGCGCTCTGCCAGGCCGACCGTTTCCATCAGTTCCCTGGTCCGGTCGATCATCTCCTGCTTCTTCATGCTGTGGCTGAGCTTCATGGGCTCCATGATGGTCTCGCTGACGGATTTGCGGGGATTCAGCGAGGAGAACGGATCCTGGAAAATGATCTGCATCTCATGCCGCAGCTGGCTCAGTTCCTTCCGCCTGGGCGTCGTGATGTCCTCTCCCTTATACAGGATCTGGCCGTCCGTCGCGTCCAGCAGATGCAGGATGGTACGCCCCAGGGTGCTTTTGCCGCACCCGGATTCACCGACCACGCCCAGGGTCTTGCCTTCCTCGATGGTGAAGCTCACGTCGTCCACGGCGTGAAGCATTCCCCGCCCGGTCTTGAAATATTTCTTCAGATTCCTGACTTCGATCAGCGGAGCAGACATCAGGCCCCCTCCTTTCCGGCACGCAGACAGCGGATCTGGTGCCCGTCGGCGGTCGTATAGATCTCCGGCTTGCGGGCACGGCACTCGTCCGTGGCGTATTCACAGCGGTCGGCAAACTTGCATCCCTGGATCTCCAGCGTGGGATCCGGCATCATGCCCCGGATGGGCTTCAGCCGCTTCTCCGTGGAATCCAGCTTGGGCAGCGATCCGAACAGTCCCAGCGTATAGGGGTGCGTGGGATGATCGAAGATATGCTCCAGCGTGCCGTACTCCACGATCTCGCCGGCGTAGATGACCGCCACCTTCTGGCAGATGCTGGCCACCACGCCCAGGTCATGGGTGATCATCAGCACCGCCGTGTTCAGTTTTTCCTTCAGTTCCCGCATCATCTTCAGCACCTGGGCCTGGATGGTAACGTCCAGGGCCGTGGTGGGCTCGTCCGCCAGCAGCAGCTTCGGGTTGCAGGCCAGCGCCATGGCGATGACCACACGCTGCTTCATGCCGCCGGAGAACTGGTGCGGATACTCGAAATAGCGTTCTCTGGGAATGCCGACGAGTTCCAGCATCTGCATGGCCCTCTCGATGGCCTCGGCATGGCTGATCTCGTTGTGCAGTCCGATGGCCTCTTCGATCTGCTCTCCCACGCGTTCGATGGGGTTCAGCGCCGTCATGGGATCCTGGAAGATCATGGCGATCTGATTGCCTCGCAGGCTGCGCATGTCCTTTTCGTGGAGCTTCAGGATGTCCTTCCCTTCGAAAAGGATCTCGCCCTGCGTGATCTTCCCCTGCGGCTTGGCGACGATGCCAAGGATGGCTCTTGCGATGGTGGTCTTGCCGGCTCCGGTCTCTCCGACCAGGCCCAGCGTCTCCCCTTCCCGGATGGTCAGGTCGACGCCGTTGACGGCGTGGATGATGGCGTCGTCGGAATGGAACTGCACGTGCAGATCCCTGATCTCTACGATCGGCTTGTTGTTGTTTTCCATGACTGCCACCTCCTCAGTTCCTCAGGCGCGGATCCATGGCGTCACGCAGACCGTCGCCCAGCATGTTGAAGGCCAGAACGGTGATCATGATGCAGATGCCCGGATACAGGACCAGTTCCATGTGGTCGCGCATCAGGTTCCGCCCCTCGGACAGCATGGCGCCCCATTCCGCGATGGGCGGCTGCGCGCCGAGGCCGATGAAGCTCAGGGTAGCGCCGGAGATGATGGAGTTGCCTATGTTCATCGTCGTCGATACGATGGTCGGGGCGATGGCGTTGGGCAGCACGTGGTTCAGAATGATGTGGGGCGGCTTGCCGTCGATGGCCCGCGCGGCCTCGACGAATTCCTTGCCGCGCACCGTCAGGATGTTCGCGCGGATCAGACGCGCCGCCGACGGCGTCGTGGATACCGCGATGGCTATGATGGCGTTTCTGGTGCTCGGCCCGAGGATGGCCGCGATGACCACGCACATCAGCATCATCGGCACGCAGGAGAAGATATCCATGATCCTCATGATGACGTTATCCACCTGTCCGCCGAAATATCCGGCGATGGAACCGATGATCAGTCCGGCCAGCGTGCCGAAGGCGACGCAGCCCAACCCCATCTCCATGGACTTCCGGGTGCCCCAGATCAGGCGGCTGAAGGTGTCCCGCCCGAACTTGTCGGTCCCCAGCAGATGCTCCGCGGAGGGCTTGGCGTAGGCGTTGACCAGATCCTGCGTGTCGTAGGAATAGGGCGCCAGGACCGGGGCGAAAACCGCAACCAGGAGAACGATGACGATGATGACCAGGCCAACGATGGCGAACTTGTTCTTTTTCAGCTGATGCCAGGTCTCCGCGAGCCGGCCGCGCTGCTTTCTTTTCTTTTCAGCCATGATCTCACCGCCTTACTGCTTCGCGCCGGCGTCGGCGCGTTTTTTCTTCTTGGAATGGCTGCTGAACTGCGACTTGATGCGCGGATCGACCAGGGCGAACACCAGATCCACCAGCACCAGGATGAAGCTGAACATGACGGTAAAGAACAGCACGCTTCCCTGCACCACCGGATAGTCGCGGGACGTCAGGGCGCTGATCGTGTAATTGCCGAGGCCGGGGATGGCGAAGATGTTCTCCGCGATGACCGAGCCGCCCAGGGAGGCGCCGAACATGGAGCCCACGATCACGATGACGGGGATCAGCGCGTTTTTCAGCGCGTGCTTGTAAATGACCTTCCGTTCCGTCTGGCCCTTGGCCCGGGCCGTCGTCACGTAATCCTGACGGATCTGCTCCAGCATGCTGGACCTTGTCTGACGGGCCAGCGTGGCGGCGTAGCCCAGGGCCATCGAGCAGGTCGGCAGGATCCATCCCTTCCAGGTCTGGATTCCCAGCGCCGGGACCCACCCCAGCTTCAGGGCGAACAGCCGCACCAGGATCAGCGCGAACCAGAAGCTCGGCATGGATACGCAGAACAGAGACAGCACGATGGACGTATGGTCCTTCCAGCTGTACTGGTGGGTCGCCGCGTAGACGCCCACCGGTATTCCGATCAGGATCGCCAGGATCATGCTGACGGATACCAGCAGCAGTGTGTACGGGAATTTGGAGATCACCTCATCCCACACGGCTCCCTTCGTGAAATAGGAGCGGCCGATGTCCCCGCGGAATATCCCCAGGATGTACTCCCCGTAGCGCACGAAGATGTTCTTGTTCAGCCCCATCTCCTCGCGCATGGCGGCGATCTCTTCCTCCGTGGCGAAGTTGCCCAGCAGCTGCCGCGCCGGGTCGCCCGGAGTGAATTCCAGAAGAAGCATGACGATGAGCGTCACGCCCAGCACCGTGGGTATGATCCACAGCAGCCGTTTGATGAAATATCTTAACATCTGCTCTCACCTCGCTCCGCCGAGTCACTTCTTTTCATAGGGGAAGATTCCGAAGGAAGGAACGGAATCGTCCTTGGCGCACTTTCCGCAGTACATGCAGAGCTTGTCGTGATTGTAAACGCACTTGCGGAGGCTGGCCGCCTCAAACAGGTATTCGTCCTCGCCGTCCGCCGCCTTCTGCCGCACGATCTTGGACCAGTCGCCGTCCCCGTAGAAGGGGAAGAACGCCATCGGTTTGTCGATCCGCTTGAAATTGATCGGGCAGTGCCACATGTTCGGCGGCACGCGGATCACCGAAGGCTCCGTGATCGTCATCGTTTCCATGTGGTCCGGATCCCATCCCAGTTCCACCGTGATCTCCGCGTCGAAGGATCCGAAGGGATCCGCCATGTCCGACCCGCTGAACCACAGGTATTCATCCCTGGCGTGGTGGCAGTGCGGCACCTCCATGACGTTGGGGGCCGTCACCACGCTGAAGCCTCCGAAGAAGTTCACATCGGGCAGCTGCAGGATCCCGCGGAACTTGCCTCTGGGATTGGCAAAGGTATTCCCGTAGTTGTGATATTCGACGGGATACTCGAAGAACAGCCCGTCGTACTTTCCGCTGTGGGGCGCCGGCTCGCTTTCCGCGATCTGCTTCGCCCAATCGAGGGCAAAACTGATGCGGGGATGCGGGCTCTCGTTCAGGCAGCGGCCGCAGTTGTGGCAGCTTTTCGTCTTATCCAGCACGCAGCGCTTGAGGCTGGAGCCCAGATACGGAAACTCCACGGTGCCGTCGTCGTTGACCCGCCGGGTGACCTTGGAGCGTTCCCCGTTCATGTACACGGAGGAGAACGTCACCGGCTTGCCCACGCGCTTGTAGTTGATGGGCCCGTGCCACATGCGGGGCGGGATCCTCACCAGCGTGGGCTTCGTGATCACGTACTTTTCCATCCGGTCCGGGTTTTCACCGATCCAGATCTCGATCTCCGCGTCGAAATCGAAAAATTTCGCCACGTCCTGCCCGGAAAACATGTAGATCTCTTCCACCGCGTGGTGTACGTGGGGGATGTCCACCAGACCTTCATGCAGCACCACGGTAAAGCCCATCACCATGTTGGCGTGCCACATGTCCGCCGCTCCGTTGAAATAAGCCTTCGGGCTCGCGTACATGTCTCCCCCCGGCCCTTCAAACTTCGGCAGCGTGAATACGAATTCGTCATACATGCTCATGTGAATCAGCTTCCTTTCCCTGTCGTCAGTACCTGCCGGACATGCCGGCCTTTTCCGCGTTCTTTCCGCACCGTTGCCGTGTACAGTACTTTCTGTTTATATGATAACGGAAAACGCCTGTGTTTTCATTTCGCCGAACGTCCAAAAAGGTGCTCCGGAATTGTGGACAAACCCACAGTGTTTCATTTTCTGAAACGTTTTCGTTTCACTCTGCGGCCGCGACGTTTCATTCCGTGCGGCGGGTCCCCTCCCAACGGAAGCGGCGCCCCGGCCGAAGCCGGGGCGCCGCTGAACGTCCTTTATTCCGTTATTCCGTTCCGTCTCCGCGGGTCGGTACGCCGTCGCGGATCCCGTATTTCTGCATGCGCCGCCACAGCGTGGCCTTGCTGATGCCCAGCTCGGCCGCCGTTTTCATCTTGCTGCCGCCGTTGCGCCGCAGCGCCTCCCGGATCCTTGCCGCGGGGTCTTCCCCGCCGGCGGGTCCGGACGCTGCGCCTGTTCCGGCCGCGCCGGTTCCCCTCATCTCCTCCAGCAGACTGCGGACGAACGCCTCGTTCACGCTGTGCCGCGGCGTCGTCAGCACGATCTTCCGGCAGAAGGCGTCCAGCTCGCGCGTATTGCCCGGCCATGGGTAATCCCTCAGACAGTCGTAGGCGCCGCGCGTCAGCTTCACCGGCTTTTCGTACTTCTCCCGGTACACGTCGATGAAATGGATCGCGATGTCGATGATCTCATCGCCGCGTTCCCTCAGAGGCGGCACCGTGACCGTGGTGGGTGCCAGAGAATAGTACAGATCTTCCCGGAAAAGATCCTTCCGTATCAGCTCCTTCAGATTCCGGTCGGTGGAGGCGACGACGCGAACGTCCGCCGGCCGCTGCCGCAGGTCGTTTTCCGCCGCGTACACGCCCCGGATGAGCAGGGCGACCCGATACTGCAGATCCGGCGAGAGCCTGTCGATGTGGCTCAGGAAAAGCGTGCCCCCTGGATGCTGGCCATGGAGCGGTTCAGGCCGCCGTCTTCCGGCTCCGAAGCCTGGTCGAACAGGAGATGTGACACCTGCTCTGTGCTCAGCGCGTCGCATTCCACTTCCGCGTACCCGTTTTTTCTTCGGCTGCTCTCGTTGTGTATGCATTTTGCAAGGGCGGGGATCTCCGTCCCGTCCTCACCGACGAGCAGGATCGGCTGATCCTGCTGGGCCGTGTACTTCAGCAGCTTGACGGCGCGCAGGAAAGCTCCGCTGGCCGTATCGAATTCTGAAAAGTAGCGATTGGAAGTAATGGAATATTCCGTCCTTTCCCCCGTCGCCTTTGCCGGGATGGGCAGCTTCTGCAGAAAGATCACCGCTCCCGCCGGATCGTCCCCATTCATGACGGGCTCCATGTTGACGGCGTACCGGGCGACCCGGTTCTGTACGCAGCAGTTCGCCACAGAATCCCCCTGCCGGATCACGTCGCTGAGCAGTTCCTCATCCAGCAGCGGGAACAGATCGCGTACGTAAACGCCGTTAACGTCCCTGTGCCGGCAGTCCAGCAGCGATCGGGCGCGGTCGTTGATGTCTGTGACCCGGCCCTGTCGGTCGACCCGCACGATACCGGAAAAATCCCCTTCCATGAAGGCTCGCAGCGTTCTGGCTTCCAGTGATTCTTCAGTTTCGCAGTCCATGGGCTCACCTCCGATGTCATCCGCAAAATATGTGCATTCTGTACATATTTTATTTAAAATAACTGTAAATTTTTCACATCATTTCATTACGGTGATATGATACCGCATTTCTCTGTACTCTAATTTAACACATCTCTTGTTCTCACGCAAGCCGCGCCGCAGCAGCACGCGGCACTGTCGACTGCGGGTTTCTCTGAACAGCAGCGGCTTTTCCGCGGGAAAGCACGCGGGTCTGTGGACATTTTCCTTCCATCCTGTTATGATGAGCGCGTACCGGGCACCTGCGCACTCCGAAAGGCGGCCGTCTGCTTTCAGGCGCCATTTCCCTGCCGCATATCCCGGGATCCTATGTTCAGAAAAGGGGAGAACCATATGAATGTTGAAAACAAACTGGCCAGACTGATGAGAAACTCCGGTCCGGCGCGCTTTTTCGTGCCCCTCGGCATCATCCTGATCATTTTGGGCGTCATCCTGCTCGTGGCGCGGCCGACCGGTGAACTGGTGGAAACGGTCGGCACCGTCACCTCCGTCACGGAGGTCGCGGGCGATGACGACAAGGCGGCGTACGACATTGGCTTCACCTATACTGTGGACGGCAGAGAGTATCAGAATGAGTTCGTCGACATGCCGGATCCCTGCCAGGTCGGCGACCCCATCAAGGTGTTCTACGATTCCGCGAATCCCCAGAACGTAACCAACACCAAAGCCGGAGGCGTCATCGCCCCGATCGCGCTCGTTCTCGGCGTACTGAGCGTAGCGTTCGGCCTGATGCGGTCGATAAAAGCCTTCCGGAAGAGCGCCGAGCTGGAACAGACCGCTCCCGGCGCCGGCGCCCCGCCGGTGGATTTTACCGGCTTCAAGGCCGCTCCCGGCGTGACGGAGTATTACTGCCGCTTTGACGGCAACAACCTGAAGCCCGGCTATATCGTCGAAGACGCGGCGAGGGCCGTGCTGTTTGAGGGCACAATGACGAAAAACGCCATCGTCGGGCCGCGCATTTTCACGTTCACGGACCACACCACGGGCAGCGTGAAGACGCACGAGGTTGGGCACGTGACGACCTCTACGTACAACGACAACTACTTTGCCTCCTCTTCCTCCTTCAAATTTGACGGCAAGGACATCTGGGATCTGCTGCATGAACGCGGGCTCCGCCTGTCTACCGACATCCGCAGCAAGTTCCCGAGCATCGCCTACGACGTTGCCCGGAACGGGCGCCCCTTCGCGCGCATCGAGGCCTGCAGCCGTTTTGTCCACGAGGAGGACGAGGCGCAGCACAAGGTGCTGATCCCCATGGGCAAATACAATTACCGCTTCTGGACGGATTCCGCCGATTTTGAGACCCTGTTCCTCACGCTCTTCGCCGTCAGCGAGAGCGAGCAGACCATGGTGGAATAAGCCTCCGTCGGCCGATCGAAAACGCGGGCCCGCTGTGTATTGCACAGCGGGCCCGCGTTTTTACGTGCCGTCATTCATTTTCTTCTTTCGGGCGTCAGCCCTCCTGACCGACCTCAGCGGCGTTTCCTTCCCTTCTTGGAAAGCCGGCAGACCTCCGCTGAAGATCATCCTGTGCGCGCCATGGTTAGGAGCCGGAAGGCGCCCCGGGTCCCCGCGGTCACTTCTGCTTGTACGCCATGGCGGCCATGTAGTAGGCGTACAGGGAGGAAAGTCCGTTCAGGGATTCCGCTTTCGTTTCGTTCTTCAGCACGTCCCGCACGAAGGACAGCGGGGAGGCCACTACC
Source organism: Oscillospiraceae bacterium (assembly GCA_017519975.1). Lineage (GTDB taxonomy): Bacteria > Bacillota > Clostridia > Oscillospirales > Oscillospiraceae > Alloscillospira. The sequence goes on from JAFWRM010000001.1 coordinate 154,047, forward strand.
GTGAAGCTTCCTCCGGCGTTTCCGGTAATGGTGACCTTATCTCCCAGCTTATGCGCCGAGATGTTCGGGATCGTTACCAGATACCGTCCGTCCGCCTGCTTCTCCGGCGTGTACGCCTTCGTCGTCGTCGTGCCCGTCACTTCCTCCCGGATCGTCACCGTCACGTCCGTCGGCGCCGAGCCGTCCGTCGTC
>JAFWRM010000017.1 GCA_017519975.1 Oscillospiraceae bacterium
ATAAAGAAGCCCCTCGAAAGAGGGGCGGCCGGTGAATGAATTGCGACTGGCAAACCTATTCACCGGCCTTTCAGGCCAGGCCAGTATTATCGCCTTATAGGCGTAGAGCAAACCACGGGCTGTGCCCGTGGTTATGATTGTGTTATGATGGATATGCTGCAGAGACGTCAGTATTCTTCATTTGTGTTTACTTATCATTTCAAGATAGGAGCAATGATATGGAAAACAAAAATCGCAGCACAAAATATCCTATTTTGATGGTTCATGGAGTCGGTTTCAGAGATTTGAAGTGGCCCTTGTACTGGGGCCGGATACCGGCAACGCTTGCCAGTACCGGGGCGGTTTTGTTCTATGGGCAGCAAGACTGCTGGGCTCGGATTGAGGACAATGCCAAAACAATCAAAGCGAGGATCCGTCAGATACTTGATGAAACAAACTCCGAAAAAATCAATATCATCGCACATTCCAAAGGCGGCTTAGAGGCGCGCATGGTCGCATCGTCTTTAGGAATGGGTGAGTATATCGCAAGTATAACGACAATCGGAACGCCTCACCGTGGATCAAAAACGATCGACAAACTACTGAAAGCCCCAGACTCGTTATTTAATATCGCGTCTTTTGCCGTTGATAACTGGATTGGTCTCATTGGTGACACAAAGCCAAATTTCTATGCTGTGTGCAAAGATTTTTCCACGGAGTATGCAGAAACATTCAATATAGCGAACCCAGATGTTCCGGGTATCTTCTATCAAAGTTTTGCGGGCGTAATGAGAACCCCACGTTCGGACATTAATCTCTCAACCGCAAATGCTGTTGTAAAAATGATAGAAGGTGAGAACGACGGCTTGGTTAGTGTTGCATCCGCAAAATGGGGAGAGTCCTTTACGCTGCTGACAGGCAGAACAAACCGGGGCGTCTCTCATTACGATGAGATTGATTTCAGGCGTACGCCTCTCTCCTCAAAGAAAAGTGGAGATGGCATTGCAGATATTTGTGATGTTTACAAATCAATCATAATGGATTTGGCAGATCGCGGTTTTTAAATGGGATTGACTCCCCTATCGTTCACTTTGAACCCCCGCTGGAATTTGCCCCCCTCAACCTCGGTTGCCCCCTAAAGGGCAGGCGAACCCTCCTCCGGGAAAATCTATCAAAACCCGATACCTTTTCCAATGAAAAGTCCGCTAACTGCAAGGGTTTGCGGGCTTTTTCTTATGCTAAAAACACCGCTTTTCCCCTTTATTTTCCCCCTTACAGATTAAAAATGCTGTGTGAGCAGCCCGGAACAATGAGTTTCTGGGGAGCGTTTCACCACATTTGCAAGGCGATGCCGGCAGAAACGGACATTCATCATATCAGCTGCGCTTCTACATAATTGTTGGTAATTCAAATGCAATGTATTATAATTACCTGTAATGCAAGTAAACGCCGAACGGAGGCCCTGATAACATATCCCGCATCTCAGGATACGACGTACCCCTGCTCAGCAACGGTCTCCCACTGATCCAGGTCGAGCAGAAACGCCCTGGCGTGGACATCCATGAGGCGATCGATCAGATAAACCGATACCGTATATTCTGCTTTATGGGGTGATTGCAGTGCGAGCATTGCGAAGAGCATTTTTCATATTGCTGGCTGTCATTCTGCTGGTCGTGGCCGGCTTTTGGTTCTATTGCCGTGTTCTCAACCATCGTTCGTTCATGGCGGGAGTTACCGATCTGTTTCTGACCGTGCAGCACCGGAGCGATAAGTTCACGTACCTGGATTCCTGCGAGGCTTATATAGCAGAAAAAGCTGAGGCCAACAGGGAGCCGGTAGTAATCGAAAAGGCCAGGTTTGGGATCAGTCTCCGGGAGGAACGGCTGGAGGCTCTGCAGGCGTTTATCTATAACGAGCAGGCGCATCCTGCGCAGACGGTTTTTTATTTTCACGGCGGAGCCTATATCAATCAGCCAAATGCGCAGCAGACGACCATGGCGGCTCGGACTGCGAAGGAGACCGGCTGCGAGGTCGTGCTTATGGTCTATCCGAAGGAGCCGGTCCATGACTGTGAAACGGCATATGAGCAGTGCCTCTCGTTTTACCGGAACTATCTGGAAAATAAGGAGTGCGGCAAGATCGTTTTCATGGGGGACTCTGCAGGCGGTGGCCTGGCACTTGGCCTGGCCCAGGTCCTGCGCGATGAAGGCGGCCCCTGTCCTGCGGAACTGATTCTGATTTCTCCCTGGGTCGACGTGAGCATGTCGAACAGCGAGATGGCAGATTACGTGGAACTCGATCCCATGCTGGGGATCGAAGGGCTGCGCAGAATGGGAGAAGTCTGGGCAAATGGTCTGGATATGAAAGATCCCCGCGTCAGCCCCATTTACGGCGACCTGTCCGGTCTCGGCCGGGTCACGCTGACCACGGGAACATGGGAAGTGCTGTACCCCGACAGCCTGCTGCTGGCGGAAAAACTGCAGCAGGCGGGGACGGACTGTAATCTGATCGTGGGAGAGCGCATGATACATTGCTATCCGATCTGTCCGATCCCAGAAGCGAAGGCGGCTCAGGAAGAGATCTGGACGGCAGTTTTAAGATGACCCCAGACGGATAGACAGATCCACCGCAGCAGTTGCATCATAGTTTTTTCAATACCAGATCTGGAGCACAACGTCCAACTGAATGCAAGCGGCAGAAAAGACAGGTACAAATAGTTTACATAATATTCGTCCTGCGCGTCAATCCTGCATCCGCTTCCGTTTGGAGGCAACAAACGCCGAGCTGTATGATTACTGAGGTCCTGACGCAGAAAACAACGGGAATTCTGATAGAGACGCCGTTTTTTTGTTGTATTATGGGTATGGCCGACGATTGAATATGCATGATCTCAATAGTCTTGATGAGATGTACAATGCTGTTACGGCAGCATGCCGCAGTTCTATCGCGAAGAAGGATACGCAGGGTCGTTGACGTGTTCGCACATATGTCACAGGCTTCCGAGTGCCGCAGCCTGTCGGGGTAAGCTTGCCCTTATGAGCCAGACGGTCGACGTTAAAACGGTGGAATTGCATATAAGGGATCCGGTGAATGGAAAGCCGGTTCCCGCGGCAGGCGCCTTATCCGGTCACACCCGGAAAGAATTCAACAAGAAGGAACGGATCATATGAAAACATATTCCGGAATCGACCGGCTCCCGACGGGGAGAGCAGCAGAGAGAATAACGAGAGGATGCCTTGTCCTTGAAGGAGGCGGATGGAAGGGTCTTTACACGCTGGGCGTGCTGGACCGCATGATGGAAAAGGGGATCAACCTGTCCTCCGTGGTCGGCGTGTCCGCCGGCGCCCTGTCCGCTCTGGGCTATGTGTCCGGCCAGATCGGATGGGGAGCGGGGATCGACCTTACCTTCCGGCACGACAGGAATTACTGTGGGATCGGCGCATTCCGGCGCGATCACGGCGTCACCGGTTTTTCCTATCTGTTCCAGGACATTCTGAAACAGCGGCCGATCGATGAGGCCAGACTGAACGATCCCGCCCGGCGGCTCGCCGTTTCTGCGACGGATCTTGAAACCGGTGAAGTGAAATATTTCGAAAAAGGCAGCTGTGACCTGTACAAAGCCGTGCAGGCGTCGGCCAGCGTCCCCTATGTGACGCGCCCCGTTGTGATCGACGGCGTTCCGTATCTTGACGGAGGATGTGCCGAAAAGATCCCGTTCCGATGGTCGGAAACGGCCGGAGAGAAAAAAATCGTCGTCGTCCGTACCCGAGAACTGAGTTATCGCCGGAAACCCGGAGCACCGCGGCTCGCGGGCTGGATCTACCGAAAGTATCCGGCGTTCGTAAGGGCGCTGGGGGCGGCGAATGAAGAGTTCAACCGTACGGTGGACATGCTGGAGCGGAAGGCGGCAGCCGGGGAGATCTTTCTGATCGCTCCTTCGGAGCCGGTGAAGGTTTCCCGTTTTGACGGAGACATGGAGAAGCTCGGCGCACTGTACTGGCTTGGGTACCGTGACATGGAGCGCCGGCAGGAGGAACTGGTCAGATATCTTGAAAACTGAATCATGCTTCGCGTCAGAAAAAGCCGTACGGGCCTGAACGGAGGATGCGGATATGAAAAACCATCCGGGTAAAATGCTCACAGGAGCCATTTCCCGGATGGTTTTCTGTCGATCCTGTCTGTGTTCGGCAGGCAGACCGTAACGGGGAAGCGGGGGGACCGCTGCCGTTCCAATAGCCGTACGGCTTTCGAATCCGATGCTCCCGCTCTCTCAGGAGTATCTGCGTCTGCGGTTCTTGACGAGCCAGTTCAGTATCCCGCCGAAAAGGATGACGGCCCCCGCCGTGATGAGGACTTTTTTTGCGGCTTCCTGAGGGATGCTGCCCTTGGAGCCGATGGATTCGGAGTAGAAGGTGAGGGTATACTCGATCTCCAGCGCATCCCCCATGGCTGTGGTATCCCCGATGACATCCATGGGTTCATCCAATGCGGTGATCGGGATCTCAAACACAGAATTTCCGCCGTCTGTCGTAAGGTTGGGGAACAGCGCGCCTCCCACCAGCATGTAATCATAATAGGTGCTGCTCCAGATCAGGCGTGCGTAGGCCTTGCCCTCCCGCACGATTAGAAGCGTGGGGGAACTGATTGATGCGCGGCCGCTGCCGCCGGACATGGCGACTTCAATGGAGTATTCTCCGTCGTCCCGGGGAATGCTGACAGCTTCCGGAGCACCTTTGAAGCGCTCCTCCTCCTGCCTTTCCATGGCTTCTTCCAGGCCGTCTGCCGTCATGGTCCTGAGCGCGGTCTGGATCAGTTCCTGATCCGGAAGAGGGAAGGCCAGTGCCTCCGCAGGCAGCGAAGACGCATAGAAGACGAGATCGCGGTCGTACCATTTGGCGCGGTTCTTGCTGTATGCCGCGCAGGGTACGGGCCCGTCGAGGCATTCGATGGGCAGAGTGAACACCGTGTGATGATTATCTTCCACAAAGTCCAGCCATTCGCTTTCCGGCACTTCCCGGGCGTCCCGCGAGGTTCCGGGATAAACGTACAGGTAACTCATGCTGGAGATGGTGATCTGAGCCTGCATCTTTCCGTTTTCCACCAGCAGCTTCGCGTCGATGATCTTGAAAAAGGGAGAAGAAGAATCGACCGCTATGTTGTCATAGATCCCGTCCCGTACGTCCCTGCCGTAGATCGGGACCATGCCATAAACTCCAAGTTTCCGGGTGCGGATGTTCTTCTGGACAGCGGCCAGACGTTCGGCCAGAGGATCGACGGCCGGAGCATCTCCGGATCCCGGTTCTTCGGCGACCTCCGAAGTGGTTTCCGTTTCCGCTGCCTGCGCGGCGGCCGGGGAAGGGGCATCGTCCGCCTCCGCTGAGGAGGACGATGCGGCGAAAGCGGTCGTGTCCGTCAGGAGGCAGCCAAAAAGAAGCGCCACAGCCAGCAATGCCGCCGCCAGACGATTATTCCGATGGAATCGCGGTTTTTTCATAGTTCTTCAGCTTCCCTCGCGTGATCGATGTAGAGGGCCCGAATGGCTTCATATTCCCCGAGCCCCTTGAAGACGCATTCAACGTCGACGCCGGCGCAGATCAGGCGTGATCTCCAGGAATCCGGTCCGTCTCCCGCCATGTCGTTGACGGCGTGATCTCCGGCAACGACCATCAGAGGGAGCAGTACGGCTCTGCGGGGACGGCGCTGTTTCACCCGCTCCAGCACGTCGTCAAAGCCGGGATCAAACTCCACGGTGCCTACCGCGTGATTGTCTGAGCCGTTTTCTGTCAGCCTGTCATTCAGGATTACATATACAGGCATGCGGAGAGAACTGCTTCCGTGCCCCATCCAGATCGCCATATCTTCGGCGGCGACCTGCGGACAGAGAGAGGGGAGCAGTTCCGCAAGGGCATCGATGTCCGCTTCTTCCGCCAGCAGGGGCCTGCCGACCGAAACGGCGGAAAACAGATGGCGCGCGTTCATGAGTTCTCCACGCAGCTTGTCGTACTCCTCTCCGACGAGCAGGTGCGTGGGCTGGACCAGAACGTCCGTGACCCCGTCCGAAGCCATCCGGGTCAGCGCTTCCGGCACGGATTCGATCACCTCGCCGGTCGCAGCCCGGATCTTCCGGCGTATGAATCCGCTGGTCCACGCCCGATAAAACGTGCGATCGGAAAACGCGAGGGCGAGCGCGGTTTCAATGGCGCCGATGGTATGTTCTCTGGTTTCCGGGTAGGTCGTTCCAAAACTTACCACAAGCAGAGCTTTATCCTGTTTCATGATCCGAGCCCCCGGTCACAGATTCTTTTTACGGTAGATGAATACCACGGATATGATGCCGAAAACTGCCAGATACGCCGCCAGTATGGCAAAGCCGAACAGTCCGGGCGCCTCGCGGTTGGCGATGGCACGGATCATGGCGCTGGTCTGGCTCAGAGGAAGCAGAGCGATGACATCACGGAACCCGGAAGGCATCTGGTCCGTGGAAAAGAAGGTATTGCAGAGGAAAGACATCGGAGTGATGATGTAGCTGGTAAAGCGCGGCGCGTCCGTGTAGCTCTTTGCGAGGAAGGACAGAACGAGGGCGATGGTGGAGAACACCATGCCGTTGAGGAACATGATCAGCAGCGACAGGCCGGTGAATACCAGATCCGTGCGGATGGGGAAGGTCAGAAACAGTATGACGCATCCGGCATACATGCCCCGGAGACTTCCTCCGATGATCTGCCCAAGAATAAACTGCCAGAGCGGAGTTGGGGACACCATGATCTGATCCAGCGCCTTCTCATACAGACGCTGCACGCTCATGTTCTGAGCGATGGCGCTGAAGCTGCCGGTCATGGTAGCCATGGCCACGATGCCGGGAATGAGGAAGTGAAGATAAGGCTCCCCGTGGGAGGTGGTCTGTATCCCCATGCCGAAGATGATGAGATACATCAGCGGTCCGATCATGGCGGCCACGGTGATCTTATAGAAATCCCTGCGGAACTCCACCCATTTTTCCCATAAAACGGTTATGATCCCCATGGCTTACCTCACAGTTTCCGTCCTGCACAGACCACGAACACATCTTCCAGCGTCGTGGCTCTGAGGGACGCCTGGTTTCCTGCCGCGGCGAGGTAGCCGATGGCTTCCTCACGGTTGTGAAAATACTTGCTGACAAGACCGTCTTCCCCGGTTTCGTCCACGGCAAACGCTCCAAGTTCCCGGATCAGGGATTCAGGCGTATCGAGTTTCTGGAGCCGGCCCTTGTTGATGAGGGCAACACGGTCGCAAAGCGCCTGGGCTTCGTCGATGTAATGTGTGGTCAGAACGATCGTCATGTTTTCCTGATTGACCCGGCGAAGAAGGTTCCACATCTGGCGCCGGGAAAGAGCGTCCATGCCCGCGGTAGGCTCATCCAGAAGCAGGATCTCCGGCTCGATCAGGAGAGCGCGGCAGATCATGAGCTTCCGCTTCATGCCCCCGGAAAGATGACGCACCGTGCGTTTCCGGTACTCTGCCAGCCCGGCGAATTCCAGCAGCTCGGACGTCTTCTCCCGGATCGTCTTCCGGGGGATGCGGTAGAGGCGGCCCTGATATTCCATGACCTCCTCCATGTTCATGTCCTGGCGCATGGAATACTCCTGGGTGATCACGCTCAGCTTCCTCTTCTGGGCACTGGCCTTCCGGTCCAGACGGCAGCCGTCGATATGGATCTCGCCTTCGGTGGGCAGAAGGACCGTGGACATCATGCTGATGGTCGTGGTTTTCCCCGCGCCGTTGGGACCGAGAAGGCCAAAGAATTCTCCGGTCCGGATGGTGAGGTCCAGATGATCCACGGCCGTGAAGCCGCCGTATTTTTTTGTCAGATCCCGAAGCTCGATCATTCTTTGGCGATGATCAGAGAGAAGTACCCGGCGTCGTCGGGGATCTCATCCACGCTGTGGTAAATCTTCTCCGTGCTCATGGAGCAGTTTTCCACCATGCCGACCTTCCGTCCGCTGCGGCGGAGGATGTCCTTCACCGCGCCCATCTGGCTGGCGGATTTCATCAGGACATAGGTTCCGGGCTGAGTAAGCTCCGCATCCAGTTTGTGTACGGCAGGGAGGATGTGCAGCGGCTCGTTCCACTCGCACAGCGGAATGTTCAGACGGGCGGCGGCGGCGCAGAAGGAAGGAACGCCGCTCACCAGCTCCACGCAATAGCCGTCGGCTTCCAGATAGTGCTGGATGTAGCTGAAAGTGCAGTAGATGGTGGAATCACCCAGCGTCAGATATACGACGTTCTTTCCCTGATCCAGATAGCTTTCCACCAGTCTGGCGGCGTGCTGGTGCTCCCGGTCGATCAGCTCCCGGTCCTTGACCATGGGCATGTAGATGGGGAGAAGCTCCTTGTCCGCCAGTTCAGGCACTACTGCGGCGGCGATCTTATAGGCCACGGCCTCCCGAGGCTCCTTCCCGGGCAGGGCAATGACATCGTTTTCACGGATGAGACGGATGGCCTTCAGCGTCATGTATTCGGGGTCCCCGGGGCCGACGCCCACACCGTATGCGATTCCTTTCATGGATAAACGCTCCTTTTATCGTAATATTTGATGATCTGTTCTGTCTTCTGCAGCCGCGCATTCCGCCGCGGCCTCTTCCACACGTTTCGCCAGTGCTTCCAGCGTGGCCTCCCTGGCTGTCCAGGTGCGCATTCCGAGCGCCCGTGCGGCACTCTCCGTCTGGCGGCCGATGCATACGGCCCTTACTCCGGAAAGATCGGCCCCTTTGGCGCTCGCGGCAAAGCCACGGACGGTGGAAGCGCTCGTGAACACGGCAAAGTCGATGCCACCGTTTTCCAGCAGAGACTTTTCATTCAGAACGCGGGAGGTCTCATACAGCGTGTCGTAGGTAGGAATGTCCGTGACCGTGAGACCGCCGCGGATCAGTTCTTCCGTCAGTTCGGGATTGCCCAGAGCGGCGCGGGGGATCAGCAGGCGGGAACCGGGAACGCAGACCTTCGCCAGTTCCGCGCCGAGCGTCTTTCCGTCGTAAACCGAGGGAAGGAAGTCCGGCCGAAGGCCGAAAGAACGAAGCGCCTTTTCCGTGCCCTGCCCGATGGCGGCGATCCTGACCGAGCCCAGGGACCGGATGTCTCCCACCTCCATGAGCTTCCGGAAAAACACCCTGACTCCGGTGGGACTGGTGAATACCAGCCAGTCGTACCCGTTGTCTGCCAGCGTGGCGAGCGCTTTCCGGAGCGGGGCATCGTCAGAAACGGGCTCCGTGCGGATGGCGGGCAGCTCCAGGACCTCCGCGCCGCGCTGCCGCAGCATATCCGACAGGGAGGAAACAAGTTCGCGCGGTCTGGTGAGCAGGACTCTGACCCCGGCCAGGGGACGTTTCTCAAACCAGGAGAAGGTATCCGCTGCGGAGCATACCTTGCCCACGACAATGATGGCGGGAGTCTGCACCTGCGTGGAGGAACACACGGCCTCCAGCGTGCCCACAGTGGCGGAGATCCTGCGCTGGGCGGCCGTGGTGCCTTTTTCCAGCACAGCCGCCGGCATGTCCGGATCCATTCCGGCGGACAGAAGGCCGGAGCAGATTTCCGGGAGGGCCGCGATGCCCATGAGGAATACCAGCGTGCCCTTCGTGCGGACAAGCGCTTCAAAGTCGATGTCATACGAATGGTCGCTCCGACGGTGTCCGGTAATGATGTGCACGCTGGAGCAGAAATCCCGATGGGTCACCGGGATCCCGTTGTAGGCGGGCACGGCGATGGCGCTCGTGATCCCGGGCACGATCTCAAAGGGAACTCCGTGTTCCGCAAGCAGCTCCAGCTCTTCGCCTCCGCGGCCGAACAGAAAGGGATCGCCGCCCTTGAGACGCACCACGCGGTTTCCGGCCAATGCCTCCTCAAGCAGCACCCGGTTGGTCTCCTCCTGCCGAAGAAAATGGTTGCCGGCCCGCTTGCCCGCAAAGATCAGTCTGGCTGTGTCCGGGATCATGGTGAGAACGCCCTGACCTACGAGAGCGTCATAGACCACGACGTCCGCCCTCTGCAGCACCTCGTGGCCCCTGAGGGTGAAAAGGCCCGCGTCTCCCGGACCGGCGCCTACGAGCCACACTTTTCCAATCATTCTGCAGCCTCCTCTCCGCTGCGGAGCCGACGGGCCAGAGAGGCGCCCAGCGCTTCCGCCTCTGCGGCGGCCCCTTCGGCAGTGCCGACACGCACTTCACCGGTGGATTCGCTGTAATACAGTCCCCGCAGGAAAACGCGGCCGCGGCTGATCTCCGCGTACGCGCAGACAGGGGAGGAGCAGCCGCCGTTCAGCTCACGCACGAAGGCGCGCTCGCACAGCGCGGCGCAGCGGGCCGATTCATCGCCGAAGCCGGAGATCAGGGAGGCGTCCGAATCCCGGCGGCCCTGGACGGCCAGAATGCCCTGTCCTGCCGCCGGGATGATCTCATCCGCGGTGAAGTATCTGGAGATGCGGTGTTCCAGTCCAAGACGCTTCAACCCTGCAGCGGCCAGTACCAGCGCGCCGTACTGCCCCTCATCCAGTTTCCGGAGCCGGGTCTGCAGATTTCCGCGTACCGGCGAGAACTGATGATCCGGGAAGAGCGCGCGCAGCTGGATCGCCCTGCGCAGGCTGGAGGACCCTATGACGGCGTCCTCCGCGAGTTCTTCCGCCCCTTCGGGAAGGACCAGCGCGTCCCGGGGATCCTCGCGAACGGAAAAGCAGAGAAGGGGAAGATCCTCCGGCGTTTCCATGGGGACGTCCTTCAGGCTGTGAACCGTGTAATCCGCCCGCCTGTCCCGGAGAGCGGCGTCCAGTTCCTTGACGAACAGGCCCTTTCCCCCCACCTCATCCAGCGTGCGGTCAAGGATCCTGTCTCCGGTGGTCTTCATTGTGAGGAGATCCACCTCCAGCTCCGGATGAAAGGCGCGAAGGTGATCGATGAGCATCCTGCTCTGGACCACGGCAAGCGCACTTTCCCGGCTGCCTATGACGATCTTTCTCTTCATCCCGCGAACTCCTCCGCCGCCCGGACGGTCCGGTCCAGATCCTCCGGCGTGTGAGCGGAGGAGAGGAACATGGCTTCGAACTGCGAGGGCGCCAGATAAATGCCCCGGGCCAGCATGTGGCGGAAATAGGAGGAATAGCGTACGGTGTCGCTTTTCTGAGCGGAGGCGTAGTCCGTGACGCGGTCACCCGTAAAGAACACACAGCCAAGAGATCCGATATGATTGGTGCGATGGGGGATCCCTGCCTGTGAGAGGGCCCGGTCCATCGCGCTGAAGAAGGCGTCTCCCGTGGAGTTGAGCTCTTTGTAGAAGCGCGGCGTATCCCGCAGAAGCTTCAGCTGAGCCATCCCAGCGGCCATGGCCACGGGATTTCCGCTGAGCGTCCCCGCCTGGTATACGGGGCCGCAGGGGGCAACGTTCGACATGATGTCCCGCCTCCCGCCGTAGGCGCCGACGGGCATGCCGCCGCCGATGATCTTGCCGAAGGTGACAAGATCGGCCTGGATCCCGTAGTATTCCTGAGCGCCGCCGAGGGCGAGCCGGAAGCCCGTAATGACTTCGTCGAACACGAGAAGGGTCCCGTTCTCATCACATAAGGCACGCAGCTGTTCCAGAAAGCCCTTTTCCGGGGGCACCACGCCCATGTTGGCTCCGACCGGTTCCACGATCACGGCTGCGATCTGACCGGGATTAGCGGCGAAAAGGTCACGGACGCTGTCCGGGTCGTTGTAGACGGCGGTGAGAGTGTCCAGAGTGCAGTTTTTGGGAACTCCGGCGCTGCCGGGGATCCCCTGGGTCATGAGCCCGGATCCCGCCTGTACCAGCATGGCGTCCGTGTGCCCATGATAGCAGCCGGCAAACTTCACGATCTTGTCCCGCCCGGTAAAGCCCCTGGCTGCCCGGATGGCGCTCATGACCGCCTCAGTGCCGGAATTTACCATGCGCACCATCTGCATGCCGGGGACGACGGAGCAGATCAGTTCCGCCATCTCCACTTCGCGGGCCGTGGCTGCTCCAAAACTCAGACCGTCCACGGCTGCCTTCTGCACGGCTTCCAGCACGGCGGGGTGGGCATGCCCCAGGATCATGGGGCCCCAGGAGCCGATGTAATCTATGTATTCGCGGCCATCCTCATCCCAGATGCGGTCTCCGCACGCCCGGGTGATGAAAGGGGGAGTCATTCCTACGGAACCGAAAGCCCGCACCGGGCTGTTTACGCCTCCGGGGATGCAGCGCCTGGCGCGTTCGAACAGGTTTTCCGAGACGGTCATCAGCCGATCCTCCCCTCACGCATGGCCCGGGCCAGTTCCTTCGCGAAATAGGTCAGATAGATGTCCGTTCCGGCCCGGAAGGCGGACACGGCCATCTCGCAGATGATCCTGTCCTCATCGATCCATCCCTTTGCCGCTCCGGCTTTCACCATGGCATATTCGCCGCTGGTGCTGTAGCAGGCGACCGGAAGATCAATGGCCTCACGCACGTCGCGGACAACGTCGAGGTAAGTCATGGCGGGCTTGACCATGATGATGTCCGCCCCCTCTTCCACATCCAGAAGGGCTTCTTTCAGGCCCTCTCTGCGGTTGTGGAAATCCATCTGATAGGTCTTGCGGTCGCCGAAGGAGGGAGCCGAACCGGCAGCTTCCCGGAACGGGCCGTAGAAGGACGAGGCGTATTTCACCGCGTAGGACATGATGGGCGTGCCGGCGTGGCCGTGGGCGTCCAGACATTCCCGGATGGCCAGGATCCGGCCGTCCATCATGTCTGAAGGCGCGACCATGTCGGCACCTGCTTCCACCTGCGAAAGAGCGGTCCTGGCAAGCAGCTCCAGAGTGCTGTCGTTGTCGACGTCGTGACCGCACAGCACGCCGCAGTGACCGTGCGAGGTATATTCGCACATGCACACGTCGGCAACGATGAACAGGTGGGGGAAATCCTTCTTTGCCTGCCGGATGGCCCGCTGAACGACGCCGTCCTCCGCCCAGGCCTGGGAGCCGACCTCGTCCTTATGAGCGGGGATGCCGAAAAGCATGAGGCTGCTCACTCCCGCGTCAGAAAGACGCTGCAGCTCCTCTCCCATCCTGTCTACGGTGTAGCGGTTCTGGCCGGGCATGGCGGAGATTTCCTCCACACGGTTTTCCCCGTCCATCACGAACATGGGGTACATCAGGGAAGCGGGGTCCACCCGGGTCTCTCTCACCATTTTCCGAAGAGTTTCGCTGCTGCGCAGTCTTCTGGGTCTTACAGTCAAATCCATGAAAAAACCTTCTTCCTGTCGTTGTTCATTCAATACATGTTCCATGGCGTCCAGGCACTCGTGAAAGACTGCGTCGGGCAGTCGGGAGCGCATGCCAAAGAGCAGATGATTCAGCATTCTTTCGGAGGCGCCCGCCGCCTCCCGGGAGAGCTGCTTTTTCCGGTCCTCTCCCAGATTCGCACGTCTCAGTACGGGTGTCATTCTGGCGCTGACGTCAGCTCCCACCGCTGTTTTCAGACGCTGGATCTGCGGAACAAAGTCCCGGCCGTCGTACCAGGTGTAAAACCGTTCTTCCTCCTCGCGGAGAATCTCCCCTGCTTTTTCCAGAGAGGCGGCGATCCTGTCCGAAACGGGATCGATCCGGAAGGAGTCTATGTCGTAGAGCGTGACCCATCCGAGTCCGCGGACCGCGGGATCGATGTCCCGGGGAACGGCAAGATCGATGAAGAGAATGTTATGGTCCACAGTCAGCGGAGCCAGGTCACGGAACTGCAGCGTGTAGTTCGGACTTGTGGTGGCGCTGACGACAAAATCACATTCAGGCAGCAGCTCGAACCGTGATTTGTAGCCGATGCGTCCTGCTCCTGAGGGGATGTCCACCACGCCGCTGTGGTATTCCCTGACGGTTACGGTGACGTTGGCGCCGGCGTCCATCAGCGCCTGGGCGGAGATCCGGCCCATCATGCCGTTGCCGATGACCATGCATTTTTTCCCCGTCACGGTGACGCCGGCGTTCCTGAGTTCCTTCAGCGCGGTATGGATCACCGACTGATCGCGGGAAGAAACGCAGGTTTCCGTCTTCACGCGTTTGGCGGCCGTAACGGCCAGACGAAAAAGGACTTCCAGCGTATGGTCCGTGCTGTAGCAGGCGCGCGCATAGGCGAGCGCTTCCCCGACCTGAGTGACGATCTGATCCTCGCCGAGGATCCGGGAGTCCAACCCGGCCGCCATCCGGAAGAGATGGTCAACGGCTTCCGCATCCCGCCTGTGAGTGAAGTAGGACTCATATCTGCGGGGGTCGACCCCGAGGAAACTGCAGAGGGTGTCCACGGGCGAAAACGCCTCGGTCCCGGTCGTGCTCATCCACCATTCCGTACGGTTGCAGGTGGAGAGGATCACGGAACCGCTGATCCCCGGGATATGGCGGAACTGATCGTAGGCTTCCGCCGCTTTCTTTTTTGTCAGGGAAAAAAGACCTCTGACGTCGAGATCCGCGCTGTTGTGATCGATGCCGATCATGCAAATGGACATGAAGAATGCCTCCTGATCGCGTTCGGTTCATGCCGAAAAAAAGCAGCGATGCCCACAAGGACATCGCTGCAGCCGACATTTTCTACAGGATATGTGGAGCTGACCGGATACTCGTCCGGAGGTAAGCTCTGCCCCCACAGCAGTTCTTCTGACTTGCGCTTCCCGATAATAATCTTCGATAGGATCTGCCTTCTCGGGTCTCCCCAATGGCTGGCTGTCGCCGGGATCCTCTCATCAGCGCTTACAGCGGCGGTACCGTCCATGAATCACACATGGTTCACTATTCTTCCGCGGCCGAGTGACACGGCGGCGGACACTGTGGGTTATAATATTAATGCTTATTATATCTGCTGAACATAAGAGCGTAAATATCGAGATCATTATGGGGGGCCATAAGATTTCGTTATATCTTCCTTGCGCCAGGCAGAACAGACCGGTATAATGGGCGCAGATATGTGAAAACGGGGGAGAAGCCATGGACCTTCAGCAGCTTCAGTATTTTGTTACCTGCATCGAAAAGGGATCTCTGACCAGAGCGGCGGAGGAGCTTTTTACGTCTCAGCCTCATGTGAGTCAGGTCATCCGCTCGCTGGAGCGGGAACTCGGAATGACGCTGTTTCACCGCACGGGATCGGGGATCGTTCCGACGGATGACGGAGAACGCATCCGGTTTTATGCCAAAAATGCCCTGAAGTATGCATCCATGATCAAGGAGAGCAGGGAGGAACGCAGAACTACGCGGCTGGCTGTCGCCGCAAATCCCAGCGCCACGCTCCCGTTGTCTGCGGCAAAGTACTTCATGCGGAGCGCGGACGACGGGGTCAATCTTCACTACACCGTCTGCCGGATCGAGCATATCATGGACCTTCTGGAGCATCGCCAGTTCGATCTGGGATTTCTGTTCCTGCCCAAGGACCGGGTGACGGCCTTCTCGCGCATGATCGAACGGCGGAAACTGGTCTATACGCCGCTGCTGGAAAGTGATCTTGTGATCTGCAGCGGACCGAAAGCTCCCTTCTATGGAAGAGAATCGGTAGAACCGGAGGAACTCGATGGCTGCCGATGCATTCAGCCGGCGGACGACTTCTTCTCGCTGGAGGATCTGCTGCTGGAGCACAAGGCCTTCCACTCGGGGAAATGTGCCATCCGAAAACAGATCCGCGCCAACAGTGACAATCTGATGGCGGAGATCCTGCGAAAGACGGAACTGAGCAGCATAGGAAGCTTCTGGCAGAAAAAGGAGCGGTTTGAAAGCGAATTGTCCATGTCGGTGATCAACGGTTTTCAGGGCCAGGTATCCTTCGGCGTCATGAAAAGGGAGGGAGCCGGCATGACACGGCCGGCGGAGGAGTTCCTGGAAACGCTGCTGGAGGACCTGAACGACGAAGGCCGCGTTCCCGGTACCGGCTTTCCCGCCGATTAAAACCCGTAAGACCGCGAAAAAACGATCCTGCCGCTCCAGGCGGCAGGATCGTTTTCCGGCGTGCGGCAACGACTCCCGGGGAATCAGGCTTCTTTCCCGAACAGGGGGAGAAAATTGATCGTGATCATGGCCAGCAGACAGATGCACCCGGCACTGATCAGCAGACCGCCGTAATTGCTGCCGAAGATGGGCGTCAGGATCCGTGCGGGGACCTGGGTCGCTCCGATCATCTCAATGGTGGCGATGAGACCGGTGGCGGTGGCGGAGTAGGTGGGACCGATCTCCCTTACGCTAACGGGAAAGGCGTAGACGATGGGAATGAACTGATTCAGCGCTGCCCCTCCGATCAGAAGCACGACGGCCAGCGGCACGGGGCTGGAGATCTTCCAGCTGAACGCGATGCACAGACCGGCGACCAGAATGCTTGCCAGCAGATAGATCCTCCGGTTCCGGACCCGGTTCAGCAGACGGGGGCCGAGGGCAGACCCGGCGATGGCGCCGAGCATGAAGGCTGAGGTCATATAGCCGGAGACCTTTTCGGTCATGCCATGCACCGCCTGCAGAGCGACGGGCAGGAATCCCGAAGTGACCACCTGGGCGATCAGAAGAAAAAACATGGTCACGCCGGCGATCCATACGTATCGGTTTTTCAGGCAGACTCGAAGGCTTTCCAGGATCGGCGCCGGCCGAATGGCTTCCGCGTCTCCGTTATCCTGCTTTCTCACAAAAAGGAACCAGCAGGCGGCCAGAAGAACGCCGAGAACGGCGGAAAAGACGTAAGCGCTGCGTGTGCCCGGGAACCAGGCGGTAGTGGCGGTGGCCACGAACATGCCCACGTTGGAACCGGCCGTGACGACGCCCACCACGCCGCCGAGCTGCGCCGCGGAAAACCAGGGGAACAGGATCTTGGCGGAGGAGGACGTGAGGAAAAGGCAGCCCAGCCCGGAGAGCAGCATGCTGATCCACATGACGCCGTAAGACGACGCGAAAACGCGCCCGATTCCGCCGACGGCCGCCAGCACGACGGCGAGGCCGACGGTGATCCTCGGCCCGAACCGATCCACCAGCAGCCCGGAGATCAGGCTGAGAAAGATGGCGGGAAAGAGATTGGCGGTGAAAATGGAGGAATACTGGCTTTCGTTCAGGCTCAGTTCCTTCATCACGGTGGCCGCCAGAGGGGACAGCTGATACTGCATGTAGTTGCCGATGAAGTAAACGGCAAAGCACACGGCGGCGATCAGAATACCGTATCTTGATTTTCCGGTATTGTCTTTCATGTCAAAGATCCTTTCTTTGTCCGCCTTCCGGTGAGGCGAGGCGGCGCTCATGAAATGCTCTGTCCAGCCAGCGGGCGTCGGCCAGACGGATAAGGAACAGTATGCCGCGGACGCATATCTCGACCGCCATGACGACCCAGACCCCGATAAGACCGGATCTGGCGGCGACGAGCATGGAGAAGGGAAGCCGGATGAACCACATGGTGCCGAATCCGAGCAGCCCTGGGATCAGGGTATCCCCGGCGCCGCGCAGCGCCCCCGCCGCGACGATGGAGGCGGCAAACATGGGCTCGGCGAAGCATTGGATCCGCAGCACACGGACGGCAAGGAGCCGGATCTCCTCTATGGGAGTGAGAAGCCCGATGATCCACGGCGCTGCCAGATACATGAGAAAAGCCGTCAGACTCATGATCCCGATCCCGAGAAGGCAGCTGTTCCACACCATCCTGCGGCACATGCGTCTGTCGCCGGCCCCGACGCACTGGCCGGTGAGCGCGGCCGCCGCAGCGCTGATGCCGTACCCGGGCATGTAGCAGAGTCCCTCCACGGTAACGGCGAAGGAATTGGCGGACAGTGCGACGCCGCCCAGGGGGGCGACGATGCGCGTGGAGGCGACGTAGGCGCCCGTCATCATCACGGATTCCACGGCGACGGGCAGTGAGATGCGCGCCGCGCGGAGAACGTCCTTCCGGGACATGCGCAGCTTTTCCCCACGGCGGACCTTCAGGATCGGAGAGCGGTACATCACCCGGACCAGAAGGATGACCGCCGTAACGACGTGAGCGAGGGCCGTTCCCAGGGAGGCTCCGGCAACGCCGAGTCCCGCGCCGGGGACGCGGACGACCGCGTTCAGAACGGTCAGCTCACGGGTCGGATAGATCAGAAGGAAGTTGAACGCCACGTCCATCAGGCACATGACGGCGTACCAGAAGCCGGGGCTTTTCATGTCTCCGGTGCTCTGCAGCATGCCGCTGCACAGTTCGCACAGCTGGAAAAAGGGAAGGGACAGGGCGAAGATCAGAAAATACGAGGAGGCCCCGCGGAGCATGCCGCCCGAACCGCCCAACCACACCGGAAGACGGCCGCTGATGCCCGCCGCGAAGGCGCCGAGAACGAGGCTGAGCCCGAGACATGTGAAAAAGGAAGCGTACAGGAGGGACCGTGTGCGGCGGTGGTCTCCGGCGCCGCAGCTCTGGGCGGCCTGAACGGTAAAGCCGGCGTTCGCGGCCTGGCATACGCCATGAAACAGCCAGGTGCTTGAGGCGACCAGGCCGATGGCGGAGGAGGCGTCCGCACCAAGGGAACCCACCATGCCCGCGTCAATGTACTGCATGATCACATTGGAAAGCTGGGCGAGGATCGCCGGAAGACTCATGGAAAGAGGCAGGACGATCTGCTCCCGCACCGTCAGCGGCCGGCGTTCTCTGATTCTTGTCAGTAAGGATTCCGTACTCATTCTCAAGAGCCCTTTCAGCGCCTTTGCGCAAGTACAGCAATTATACCCGCATCGAAGGGGAAAAACAATTGAAAACGGCGTGTTTGTAGGGTATAGTGAAGAAAAGGAGGCGATCCGGATGGAGGAGACGGTTCAATTGATGAAAAAGCAGCTGTTCTGGTCTCGGCTTACGGGAGTTCTGTTCGCGTGCGTGACCGTGCTCCTCGTTATCGCACTGATCCTGTTCGGAAGCTTCATGCGCCGGGCTGGGGACCTTGTGGCAAAGGCCGACGAGATCGCCGCAAAGCTGGATTCCACAGCGTCTCAGCTGGAGGACGTGGATTGGGAGTCGGTGGGAAAGAACCTCGAAACGATCTCGAATGATCTGTCCGCGGTGGACTGGATCGGCCTCACGGACGACATAGGAAAGATGGCGACGGAAGCGGAGAACAGCCTGCAGATCGCGCAGAAGGCCATCACTGATCTGGATATCGAGACCCTGAACGAGGCCATCACCGAGCTGCGGGACGTCATACGTCCGCTGGCCAACTTTGTCAACCGGTTTTCCAATTGAATGCGGGAATAAAACGGAGTTCCGAAATATCGGAACTCCGTTTTTTCATCGGCCGCCATACCGGTGTTCGATCTCTTCCTGAAGGCTGAGGGGCATGCCGCGCGGGCCGCGCACCGTCGTGACGCCGTGTTCCCGCATGAGGGCAAGGCCGATGGGAGGATCGGCGTATTCCTGCAGGACCCGCAGCCGCATCAGCCGTTTCACGGTCACATGCTCGTCCTTATAGTCGTCGGGTATGTTTACCTCGACGGCTTCGCATTTGTATCGGATGGCGGACACCGGCGCGGCCACGTACAGATATACGGTGTCCCCGACTTCGACACGGCTGCTCTGCTTGAACAGAAACGTACCCGATTCGTCCGGACGCAGGATCTCTTCCAGATCGAACCAGCGGGGATTGGCCGGGACGATCCAGCGGGAGATGCGGAAATGTGACGCGGAACGGCCGCCCGCTTTGCCGGAGGTCAGACGATAGCTCATGTCCAGAAGAGAAAACAGCGTGTCGTCCGGCACCGACCCGTCAAGCACGACGGAGATCCAATGGGAGCGGTTCATATGATAGGCAGGGAATATCCCGTCCTCCTGGATCAGGGAGCCCAGCATCAGCGGGCTACTTTTGAGATTCACTGCGTCGACCACGCCCTCGCTTCCGGGGTACAGACGGTTGCGCGGGATGCGCATGATAAGGGCAAACCACCTGCGGCTTTCGCTGTGCCGCAGCACGGTGGTGACGCTGTCGCCGCTGAAGGGATGATCGCCTTCAACGCCGTACGTCTCCACGGCGGCGCGGAGCAGACGCTGCTTCTGCGTGCCTGTCGGTTTCTGCGCGTGCCTGCGCCTGGCCTTATCCATGGAGACTGGCGTGCTCGCGCTGCAGCTGCGCCGTCAGTTCCAGCAGCGTCCAGGAACAGTTAAAGGGCGTGACTACGGCTTTCAGCGGTATGGGGGAGATGTGCTCCTGACGGTATTTCTTCAGAAAAGCGTTCAGCGTGCGGTCGTTCAGACCGTTGAACAGCATCAGTTCCGGCTGTACGTACATCGCGGCAAGCGGCGGTGCGGCGCCCAACGGAAGCTTATAGTCGCCGGAAACGACGGAGGCGACGGAAAAGCGCAGATCACCGAGGGTGAGAAGACGGAAGCCCACGCCCAGAGAGGAACAGAGGGTTTCGATCTTCCGCGCCTTTTCCTTATCCGTCGTATATACCAGAATCTGCTCCATGATCGGACCTCCCAGTTGATCTTGTTTCATTATATCCCGGCGCAAAGGAAAAGAAAAGACGGAAAGCCGGCCGGCCCTCAGCGAGGGTCGGCCGGCGTATCGACCGCATCCGGCGGGGCTCAGGCCATGCCGGCGGTGATGATGGCCATCTTGTAGACCTCATCGGCGACGCAGCCGCGGCTGAGATCGTTGATGGGGGCGTTCAGACCCTGCAGGATGGGGCCGTAGGCTTCAAAGCCGCCCAGACGCTGGGCGATCTTGTAACCGATGTTGCCGGCTTCGATGCAGGGGAAGATGAAGGTGTTGGCATGTCCGGCAACGGTAGAGCCGGGGAACTTCAGCTGACCGACCACCGGAGAAACAGCGGCGTCGAACTGCATCTCGCCGTCGATGGCCAGATCGGGGGCCATTTCCTTGGCCTTGGCAGTCGCTTCCTGGCTGAGAGCGACGGTGGAACCCTTGCCGGAGCCCTTGGTGGAGAAGCTCAGCATGGCGACCTTGGGGTCAATGCCGAAGAACTCCGCCGTACGGGCGGATTCGATGGCGACTTCAGCCAGCTTTTCGGCGGCGGAGACCGTCACGTTGCCGTCCTTATCCACTGTGTCTTCATAGGAGATGTTGATGGCGCAGTCCGCCATGCACAGCTTTTCCGGGCCGTTGGCGCCTTCTCTGTACAGGATGATGGAGGAGGACACCAGATGCGCGCCTTTCTTCGTCTTGACGAGCTGCAGCGCGGGACGGACGGTGTCCGCGGTGGAGTAGGTGGCGCCGCCCAGCAGAGCGTCGGCCTTGCCCATCTTGACCAGCATAGTGCCGAAATAGTTGCCCTTGCTCAGAGCCGCGCGGCATTCGTCGGGGGTCATCTTGCCCTTGCGGAGTTCGACCATCTTTTCCACCATCTCATCCATGGCCTCATAGGTCATGGGGTCGATGAAGGTGGCCTTGGAAACGTCGTATCCGCCCTTTTCGGCGGCGGCCTTTACTTCGTCAACGTTGCCGATCAGAATGACGTCCATCAGGTCTTCCTTCAGCAGACGCGCGGCGGCGTCCAGGATGCGGGCGTCCGGGCCCTCCGTGAACACGATGGTGCGGCGGTTGGCCTTCAGGGCGTCCAGAAGCTTTGTAAACATGGGATTATACCTCCAATACTAGGGCGCGGCGGCCCTGTTTTTTACGACAAATCATTATACTCTCTCCTCCCGCTCCATACAAGATGATAACGGAGAAAATGTGTGTCGATATTGGCAGCCTGCCTCGGATATGGTAGAATGACTTCGCAAAAAACAGGGAGGCGCATCGGACATGGCGTGGACGTTGGAAAAGGGAAGCCCGGCGGACGATTCCGGACGGCTGGAGAAGGAGCGGCGCTGTTACCGCCTCCTGGATGGGCTCGGGCTGGAATACTGGCGCTGTGACCACCCGGACGCCAACGCCGATACGATGGAAGACTGTCTGGTCATCGACAAAGTGCTGGAAGCGGCCGTATGCAAGAACCTGTTCCTCTGCAACCGGCAGCATACGGCGTTTTATCTGCTGATGATGCCGGGAGACAAGCCTTTCAAAACAAAGGAACTGTCCGGCCAGCTGGGGTGTGCCAGACTCAGCTTCGCCGGTCCGGAGGAGATGGAGCGTTACCTGGACATCACGCCCGGCTCCGTCAGCATCCTCGGCCTGATGAACGACACGGGGCACGCGGTGCAGCTGCTGGTGGATGAGGACGTGCTGAGGGAAGAGTACGTGGGCTGCCATCCGTGCATCAACACCTCCAGTCTGAAACTGAAGGGGAAGGATCTGTTCGGACCAGTGCTGAAAGCCATGGAGCACGGTTACATTGCCGTCCATCTAGACGGTTCGGACTGAAAAACGGCAGACGAAATCCGCCGTTCCGGGATCAGACCCGGGACGGCGGATTTTCTGCATCCGTTAATTCTCTTATTCTTCCGCGAGGGCTCTGCCGCACAGGTAGCCCCAGGTGAGGCAGCGGCCGAGATCATTCCCGGGGATGGAGAGGGGGTAGTCCACGGCATAGATGCTGCCGGAGGCGTTGCCGACGGCGAAGAGACCGGGCACCGGCTGCTTTTTCTCATTCAGAACGCGCAGTTTCGTATCGATGGTCAGGCCGCCGGGGATGGTCAGCAGGGAGGGACCGAACTTGATGGCGTAGAAGGGAGGCCTGCAGACCGCGGTCATCAGTTCGCGCCGCTTGCCGTAATCGGTATCGTGCCCCTGATAGACCAGCTGATTGTAGCGCTCCACAGTGGCGAGGAAAACGTCTTTCGGAACGCCGATCTTCTCCGCCAGCTCCTCCAGAGTGTCCGCTTTCCAGGAGACCTTGCCCTCTTCGATCTCCTTTTCCAGACCGCGCTCCGCCATGTCCGTGGAGAAGGGGGTGTCGATATCCCGAAGGACCCAGTCCCAGAACATGCCGCCGCCGTAGGCCATGCTGTCCGCCACTTCCTGCTTCCACTTGGCGTCCATGATCGCGTAGCCCCAGGGGTGCTCGGGATCCTGATTCCAGGTGTAGCAGCTGCGGTTCTGAGGGCTGGCGTCCTCATTCATGTAACGGCGGCCGGACTGGTTCACGCCGAGGAAGAAGAACATGTGCCCGCCGAACGCCATCGAGTGGGTCATGCAGGGAAAAGGCGCGTCCTGCAGACGGCCGCCGGCCCAGACGCCCATCCGATGGCCGTCGCCGGTGTTGCGGCCCACGGGGGTGTACAGATCGTTGTTTACGTGAAGGGCCTCCGGCGCCAGATCGGCCGTCATCTCCTTGTTGCCTGAAATATCTCCGGTGGCCAGGACGACGCCTTTCAACGCGCGGAACCGCGCATAGCCTTCCGTGCCGTTGGCAATGACCGCCGTCACGCGTTCGCCTGTCTTTTCCAGCATCAGGGCCGGGGTGCTGTAGAATACCCGAACGCCCTTTTCCAGAGCCAGATCAAGCATCAGCTTAACCACGGCGTATACGCCGCCCTCGAACTGGTGGGTCCCGGGGAATTCGCGGTAGGACCAGCCGCGGTAGTAGCCCGTGTTGAGGGAGGCCGCGATCCCGGCGGCGTCGGTCTTGTCCAACAGCCAGTCCATGGCCTCTTCGCTGCGGTTGAGGTAATTCTGCAGCACGTCCTCATCCGCACGGTAGGTGGAAACGCGGATGAATTCACGGCGCACTTCGTCAATATCGTTCACAACGCCGCGTTCCCGCATCAGACGGGAGTTGGAAACGCCGATGTGCAGACCGCGGGCGGCAAAATCCCGGCCCTTTTCCAGAATGATCACGGACAGGCCCTGTTCCGCCGCGCTCAGTGCGGCGGTGATCCCGGAAAATCCGGCGCCGCAGACGACGACGTCGGCCGACATTTCCGAAACGATCTGATCCTCAGGAATCGGGGCGGGCGGCTGAGCCCAGCGATAGGGGTAATTGCTCATGTGATCGTCACTCCTCGTTTTTTTTTCTTATTATACCATATCCGTCGGATTTTGCCTACCGATGGCCTGAACTATTGACTCAGAAGACGGAAGATACTATGATGCGGTAAGAATCCAAAATGTGGGAGGAATTGCATATGGAACAGAGGATCTATGACATATCACGGTACGCCGTCGGCGGAGAAGAACAGCCGGTAAAGACTCCGGTGTTTGCCACGGACTCCATCAACGGCGTGGTGTGGGTCATCCGGCCGGGACAGACGCTGCAGAAGCACGCCCACGATCAGTCCGTGGACGTGTGGATCTGCCTGCGGGGAGAGGGCGTGTTCTATCCCGCACCAGGGGAGAAGGTCCCGTTTCACGCGGGGCAGATCGTGGTAAACCGGAAGGGAGAGTGCCATGGAGCGACCAATACGGGTGCGGAAGACATCGTGTTTGTCGGCGTGCTGGCGCCGGTCCCCTCCGATTACCGGGCGATCGAGGAATGAGCGGAAAAACGAAGGGACCGCCTCGGGCGGTCCCTTCGTTTTTCCGTATTCTGCTGTTTTGGCTGAAAGAGTCAGTCTTCCTTGACGAGCCGGACGGCGATGCGCTCCTCGGGATCGTCGATGCCGTTTTCGGCCAGCTTTCTGCTGCAGTTTTCGATCAGGTCGAAATACACGTCCCAGTAACTGCCGGTGTCGCACCAGCCGCGCACGGTGAAGATGTAGGTATCGTCGTCCACAGCGGTCAGGCGGGCAAAGGGAGCCGGATCGGCCAGCACGCCCGGGGTGGTGACGGCGGCTTCCATGAGGACCTTCTTGACCATCTCGGCGTCGATGTCGTTGGTGATTTTGAAGTCCAGATCCACACGGCGGGTATCCTCGGCGGAGAAGTTCGTCACGTTGGCGTTCATCAGATCGCCGTTGGGAACGAATACCTTTTTGTTATCCAGCGTGTTAAGCGTGGTATAGAAGATGCTGATGTCCTTCACAACGCCTTCCGCACCGGCGGACTCGATATAGTCACCGATCTTGAACGGCTTGAAGATGAGGATCATCAGACCGCCTGCCAGGTTGCCCAGAGCACCCTGCATGGCAAGGCCAACGGCCAGACCGCAGGAAGCGAGGACGGCGACGACGCTGGACATGGGAACGCCGAGAATGGATATGACCGCAATGACCAGGATCGCGTAGAGAACGATTTTGACCACGCTCGCGAGGATGTGCTTCACCGCGTCGTCGAACTTCGTTTTGTCCAGAGCCTTGCGCGCGGCCTTGTTCAGCAGCTTTACGACGATGCTGCCGACGATCAGGGCCACGATGGCCAGGATCAGCTTGCTTCCGTAGGTGGTGATGAGTCTCAGTACCGTTGATTTGACGTCTTCCATAAAATGTCCCTCCGTTTTCTGAATGAATTGATCCTTGGATTTCTGTTTCCTATATCTGTACGCCGACACGGGATTTACGAACGGATCGGGTGAGCGTCATCGGGGAATGGAGGCGGGAACCGTTCCCGTGATGGCTTCGATGCGACGGAAGAATTCCTCGTGGGCTGTGGTGTACTCCTGGTTATAGCTCTCATCCTGCCCGGCGTGAAGGGAGGAGATGTAGTCGTGCGCCAGACTCGTATGCGTCATGCGGGCAACGACGGAAACACCCACGTTGGAGCACAGATCGGAAATGCGCTCAAGATCACCCAGAACATCGATGAAGGCGGTGCCGGCGTCCACGCTGCACTCCCCGCTGCGAAGACGTCCAAGATGGTTTTCGCGCATGGCGTATACCACGTCGTCGACGACCTGCTCCAGCGGCTCGATGTGCCGGGCCGCGACAACGTCCCGATCCCGGAAAGCAGTCTCCGTGTGATCGAGGATCCGGCCGATCAGGTCTTCCATGACGTCCAGTTCGGTCAGCGCCTTGCGGGAGAAAAACAGCTTCTTGTCGGCCAGCGCCTGACCCGTCTGGGCGATGTTCAGCGCGTGATCCCCCAACCGCTCAAACTCGGTGACCAGCTTGTGGTACTGGTCAAGAATAGCCGTGTGGGCGTCCGAGGTGAGATGGGATGACAGGGCGAACATGTAGCCGCTCAGCCGGTCGGCCATTACGTCTATGCTTTCCTCCTCCTCTTCGATCGTTTTCATCTTCACGGGATCGAAACGGCGGAGAAGAGCGAAACTCAGAGAGATGTTGGACCTTGCCGCCGTGAACATGGCCATCAGGACCTCATAACAGCTGTTCAGGGCAATGGCCGGGGTGGAATAGAAGGCGGGACTGAGGGCGTCCATGTAGGCTTTGTACCGGTCTTCCGTTTCCGGCTTTCCTTTCACGATGCGTTTGCTCAGCGCCTCGAATACGGTAAGAAGCGGGAACAGGCAGACTGCGCAGCCCAGATTGAACACCGAGTTGGTGTTGGCTATGATGCCGGGCGTCACGACGCGTTCCCACAGGGGATCCAGAACGCCCGTCTGCCGCAGAATGAAGACCACCAGCAGAACGAGCGCGGATTTGCACAGGTTGAACAGAATGTTGACGATGCCTACGCGCTTCGCGTCGGTGTGAGAGCCGATGGAGCAGACGATGGCGGTGGTCACGCAGTCACCGAGATAGATGCCCACGATCACCGCGTAAATGGCATTGAATCGGAGCAGACCGGCAGCGGAAAACGCCTGCAGTATGCCCACCGCTGCGGATGAGCTCTGAAGGATGAACGCCACGGCCGCGCCGGTGAGGTAACCGAGCACCGGGTTGGAACCCAGACTGGCAAACAGGGATTCGAACACGCCGGATTCCGTCAGAGCGTCCACCGACGAGGTCATCGTGAGAAGTCCGGAAAACAGAATGCCGAAGCCCACGGCGATCTGGCCGATGTTCTTCGAACTTTTGAAGGTGAAGCCCATGATCAGCACGACCCCGATGATCAGAGCCACGGGGGCGAGCGTGGATGGCCGCAGGATCTGCAGCCAGGCGGTGGCGGAGGAGTCGATGTCCAGCAGACGGATGATCTGACCCGTTACCGTGGTGCCGACGTTTGCGCCCACAATGATGCCGAGTGACTGCCGCAGCGTAAGGATGCCGGCGCCCACAAGTCCGGACGTGATGACGATGGTGGCGGTGGAGGACTGGATCAGAGCGGTGACGCCCAGACCGAGCAGGAAGGCCTTCAGGGGGTTGTTGGTGACCTTTTCCATTACACGCTTCAGCGTGCCGGAAGAGCCTTCCTTGAGGCCGTCCCCCATGAGGCGCATGCCGTACAGGAACATGGCAAGACCGCCGAGCAGAGTGAGAATGTCGAATATGTTCATATCGATGCCCATCCGTGAAAAACGATACCGGGGTGACCTGTCTGTTTCCGGATCCAGTATACTACCGCGGGGGCAGTTTCACAAGAGCGGCCGGGACAAAACCTGGGGAAGTACCGGTAGTTTTTTGAACCGTGAGGGAGTATAATTCCAAAGAAAAAGAAATGAGGAGGCAGAACATGAAAATCAGTGAGGACGTATTTTCCTGGTTCGGAAAAAAGTGGGCGCTGCTCACGGCGGGGACGAAGGAAAGCTTCAATACCATGACGATCAGCTGGGGAGGCATGGGCACCCTCTGGGGAAAACCGGTGGTGACGGTGTATGTCAAGCCCATCCGTTACACCTGGCAGTTCATGGAAAAAAGCGACGTGTTCACCGTCAGTTTCTACTCTGAGGACTTCCGTCAGGATCTGACGCTGCTCGGGGAACTGTCGGGCCGGGACGGCGACAAGATCTCACGGACGAAGCTCACCCCCGCGTTTCTCGCCGAGGGCGTGAGCTTCCGTGAAGCGGAGATCACCCTTGTCTGCAAAAAGATCTACGCGCAGGATCTGGACCGCGGCGCGATGCCGGAAAACGTCAGGAATACGATCTACGCGACGGAGGCGCCACATCGTATGTATGTCGGGGAAGTCGTCGGCGTCGTCCGTCCGGAAGCGTGACGGCAAAAAAGAAACGCCCGCGGAAAGCATGTCCTTTTCCGCGGGCGTCCGTCGCTGTTCGAGCCTCAGTATGTCTGACAGAGCATTCTTCCCAGTGTCAGCGCCTGGTTCTTGTACCGGTTCATGGCCTTGTCTGTGGGCAGATTGAGCCCTCCGGCGCGGATCACGCCGCGCACTTCCCACTTCAGCAGGCCGGCGATCTCCTTGTAGTTGGCTTCCAGCCCGTCGAACACGACGGGATCCTGTGAGGCGGCGGACACCATCAGGGCCGTCTCC
Source organism: Oscillospiraceae bacterium (assembly GCA_017519975.1). Lineage (GTDB taxonomy): Bacteria > Bacillota > Clostridia > Oscillospirales > Oscillospiraceae > Alloscillospira. Next base: position 28,049 of record JAFWRM010000017.1, read on the forward strand.
CGGGGCTTGTCGCCGAGCGTTTTCATCATGGCGAACAGACGGTCGATCGTGTTCCGCATGATGCCGTTCATCTGGTGCCAGTATACCGGGGACGCGAAAACGACCACGTCCGCCTCGCGGATCGCCTGGTAGACGCGATCCATGTCATCCTTCTGCACGCACGGGTCGCCGTGCCCTGACTGGCAGCCGAAGCAGCCCTTGCAGGGGAGAATGTTCAGTTCCCGGAGATTGATCTTGACGCCTACGCTGCCGGCGTCCTGTACGCCCTTGATCAGGGAATCGGTCAGTGTTTCGGAATTGCCGTTGGCTCTGGGGGAGCTGTTCAGAACGAGTACTGTTTTCATAAGGGGCCTCCTTTATAATGCTCATACTTCCACATAGTTTATCAAACGGGCAGCAGGATTGCAACGGAAAATGCACGGGACGCGGCGGCTCGTTTTCTGTAGACAGCGCCGTTCCCGACTGCTAAAATGGTAAGCGGCAAAACGGATGACGGCGCCCCGGGGCGACTGGAAACCGGACGGACGGGGCGGACCGATGAAAAGCGAAAGCTGGGAAGGAGACCTTGTATGACAAACGGTCAGATCTACAGAAAAACGCTGGGATTCTCCCTCCGCCGCGTGTTATGGGACGTGCTGGCGGTCGTGCTGTTCTTTGCGCTCGGGTTCGTCGGATTCATCATCGGCGACCGTATCGGGGACAACGGACCCATCGGAATGCTGATCGGAGCGGTGATCGGCCTTATCGCGATGATCATCATCCTGCGCTTTGTGTCTTATCTGTTCAAGGCCGGGCAGATAGCCATGATGACGCGCGGCATCACGGAGGGCCGGCTGCCGGATAACGTGATCGCTGAGGGCAAACAGGCCGTCCGCGAACGTTTTGTCACCGTTTCCGTCTTCTTTGCCCTGACCAACGCGGTCAGGGGGATCTTCAATCAGATCGGCCGGGGACTGACGAAGGTGGGGCAGACGGTCGGAGGCGATACCGGCGGGGCGGTCGGCAATACGCTCAGCTCGATCCTGCAGACGATCGTGCGATATCTGTGCGACTGCTGCCTGGGGTGGGTCTTCTACCGGAAGAATGTAAAAGCCCCGAGGGCCGCCTGTGAAGGCGCCGTTCTGTTCTTCCGCCACGGAAAGACCTTCATCCGCAACATGGGCCGGGTGTTCGGCATGGGGATCGCTTCCTTCCTCGTGATCGGAGGCGTCTTTACGGCCATATTCTACCCGCTGGCCGCCAGGTATCCGGAATTCTACGAATCCCTGGCTGAAAGCATTGCCAGAGAGGCGGAAGGGGAAGGCTGGATCTATCAGCTGCTGCAGAACCCGCAGACA
>JAFWRM010000018.1 GCA_017519975.1 Oscillospiraceae bacterium
CTTCATCGATCAGGTCGATGGCCTTGTCCGGCAGGTACCGGTCGTTGATGTACCGCGCGGACATCTTTACGGCCGTCTCTATCGCCTCGTCGGTGATGGTCAGTCCGTGATGAGCTTCATACTTCTCCCGCAGCCCCTTCAGGATCTCCACGGACTGCTCCGGCGTCGGCTCGTTCACGATGACCGGCTGGAACCTGCGCTCCAGCGCCGCGTCCTTTTCCACATACTTCCGGTATTCGTTCAGTGTCGTGGCGCCCACCACCTGGATCTCGCCCCGTCCGAGCATGGGCTTGACGATGTTGGCGGCGTCCATGGCGCCTTCCGCCGCTCCCGCGCCGATGATCGTGTGCAGTTCGTCGATGAACAGGATCACGTCTCCGGCCTTTTTGGCCTCCTCCAGCGCGTTCTTGATGCGCTCCTCAAAATCACCGCGGTACTTCGTCCCGGCCACCATCCCGGTCAGATCCAGCGCCAGGACCCGGCGGCCAAGCATGCTTTCCGGCACGCTGCCTTCCACGATCTTCTGGGCAAGCCCCTCCGCGATGGCGGTCTTTCCCACGCCGGGCTCTCCGATCAGCACCGGATTGTTCTTCGTGCGCCGGGACAGAATCTGGATCACCCGTTCGATCTCGGTCTCCCGGCCGATCACGGGATCCAGCTTTCCCTGCCTGGCCAGAGCGTTCAGATCACGGCTGAACTGATCCAGCGTGTCCGTCTTGTTCTCCTCCTTCCGGGCTCCGGCGGTCACTGGCTGCCTGGCCTGCTCCGCCTGCTCACGAAGCTTCCGCACAACGGCGTTGTACATCTCCTGCAGGCTCACTCCCGCGGTGTTGAGCAGCGCTCCGGCCCCCGAATCCTGCTGCCGCAGAAGGCCCAGCAGCAGATGGCCGGTCCCAATCTCAGGGCTGCGCATGCGGTTGGCTTCCATCGCCGCATTCTCGAAGGCACGCATGCTCTGCTGCGTCAGCGTCGGCTCCATCCTCTCCGGGATCGGCCGGCGGGCGGTCCGGCCGGCCAGCAGTTCCCGGAGCAGATCGGCGTCCAGTCCGAAATCCTGCATGACCTCCGCCGCCGTGCTGCCCTCGGCTTCCGCCATGGCCAGCAGCAGATGCTCCGTCCCAATGTTGTTCTTTCCGAATTCCGCCGCTGCCGACTGGGCCAGCGTCAGCACTCTTTTCACATTATCGCTCATTCTGTCTTCCATTGCCATGATCCGGCACCTCCCTGTCTGTTTGCGTCTCAGCCTTCCAGCTGGCGCAGCTCGTCCCGCAGTCTGGCTGCGGTCTCATAGTCTTCCTGATCCGCGGCCTCGTGCATGCGGCGGCGCAGAACGTTGATCCTTCTGCGTCTGTCCATCTCCGGATCCACGCCCGGCGTCGTACCGCCGTGGGCCGTCTCATGCTCTACGCCGAACCCTTCACGCGGTGCTTCCTCTCCCCGGACCGGCGCATCCGTCCCGGCTTCCGGCAGTGAGAACACCTCGGCCGTCGGAAGTTCGAACGAAGAGAACGGGAGCAGGCTGTTCCCGAAGAAGCTGCCCATCATCCGATCCATCATCCGCTCCGTTCTCGCGAACATGCTCCCCATGGAATCCGCATATCCCAGCTTCTGGGCGCACTCGCTGCACAGCTGATGACGTGTGACCTTGCCGTTTATATTGGAGGTATAGGTAAAACTCACTTCATTTTTACCGCAGTTGGAACATTTCATAAGTCATTCCCCTTTCCTTTTTATACATATTAATTAAATGAACAGGTGGATCAGCAGCTGCTTGAAGACGGAAGCTCTTGCCGCATCCCGCCATTCCGTGGGCACCGGCTGCAGCGCCTGCTCCCCTGTCGCCGCCAGCAGCAAACGGGCGTCTCTGTTTTCCAGGATCCCCGCCGCCGTAAGATTTGAGATGAGAGCCGACGCCGTCCTTGCGTCGACGGTATCGCCAATGGAATTGAGGGTGTGCATCACCATCCGCTTCGGGTCGGCGCGCACCCGCGTAATGCGGATATACCCGCTGCCTCCCCGCCGGCTCTCCACTACGTACCCATGCTCCGGAGAGAAGCGTGTGGATATTACGTAATTGATCTGACTCGGCACACATTTGAACCGGCTGGCCAGTTCTGCCCTCTGAAGCTCTGCGGATCCTCCCGTCTGATTCAGAAGCTCCTGAATGAAGCCCGCGATCATGTCGCTGATTCCTGCCGCCACGGTCATTCACCCCTTCTCCACGTTTTGACTTTGACTTTCTTTGACCTTGTCTGTATTTTACCCGCTCGCCCCCTCGGAAGCAACACTCTTGTCTGACTATCTCTGACCTTAGGCGTGTCCTGCGTCTCTCTTATCCCGCATTTTCTCCGTTTTTCTTTTTTTTTCGTTGTTTTTCGACTTATTTCTTCGTTCTCACGCGTTATTGCGCACTTTTTCCCTCTCCCTCGTTTTCTTCCCTTTTTCCCCGGTGCGTGCTACAATGCCTTCAGCATGAAGAACGTTCGTTCAGAAAGGAGATGAGGGCGGTATGACGGACGTATTTCCTCCGCGCGGCCCCTCTTTTCTGAAGGGCCGGGGTTTCTCCATCGGTACTGACGCGATCCTGCTGTACCATTTTTCCTGTCGCTGCAGGGGTGCCAGGACGGTCGACCTTGGATGCGGCAGCGGCGTTATCGGCATCCTTCTGGCTCTGGATTCTCCTGCCCGTTCCGTCACCGCCGTCGACTTCGATCCCGAAGCCGCAGAGGCCGCCCGGGCAAACGCGGCCCTGAACGGACTGGGGGATCGCTTTACCGTCGTGCAGGGAGACCTCCGGGAGTGCCGCCGGCTCTGGCCGGCGGGCTCCTTCGACCTTGCGGTCATGAATCCGCCGTATTACGCCCTCAGCACGGGGAAGCTCCCCGTCTCCCCGGCCGCCGCGGCGGCACGGAGCGAGGCGATCTGCACGCTGGAGGACGCCTGCAGGGCGGCCTCATGGTCCGTACGATGGGGCGGGCGTTTCTGCGTGGTGTACAAGCCGGAACGGCTGGCCGAACTTCTGGTCCGTCTCCACGACGCGGGTCTTGAGCCCAAACGGCTCCGCTTTGTTCAGCCGCGGGCGGACCAGGCTCCGAATCTGGTGCTTGTTGAATCTGTACGCGGAGGCCGGCAGGGCGTCGCCGTGGAAGCCCCTTTGCTGCTGGCGGAAGCCGACGGCTCTCCCGGCAGGGAAGCGGCTGAAATGTACCGCCGTCTCGGCTCTTTGAACGCCGGAGCGGACAAGGGAGGAACATGATGGCAGGATTGTTGTATCTGGTGGGAACCCCCATCGGGAATCTCGGGGACATGAGCCCCCGGGCGAAGGAAACTCTGGAGAGCGTGGATTTCATTGCCGCGGAGGATACCCGGGTCACGCTGAAACTTCTGAATCATTTCGGGATCCGGAAGCCCCTGGTCAGCTATTATGAACACAACCGCGCCGCCAGCGGCGAACGCATCGCCGAACGGTTGGAAGCGGGTGAGTCCTGTGCCCTCGTCACGGACGCCGGCATGCCCGCGATCAGCGATCCGGGAGAAGATCTTGTCCGCCTGTGCCGGGATCGTGACATCGAAGTCCGGATCGTTCCCGGCCCCAGTTCCGTTGTCAGCGCACTGGCGCTGTCCGCGCTCCCCACCGGTCGCTTCACCTTTGAGGGATTCCTTTCCGTAACGAAAAAAAGCCGCTTCGAACACCTGAACAGTCTGAAGGGCGAGACCCGGACCATGATCTTCCTGGAAGCCCCCCATAAGCTGAAAGCGACGCTGGCGGACATGCTGGCCGTATTCGGAGACAGGGAGATCTCGCTTTCCCGGGAGCTGACGAAAATACACGAGGAAACGCTTCATCTCACCCTCGCCCGGGCGTGTGAAATGTACGCGGAGATCTCTCCCAGAGGCGAATACGTCCTTTGCGTCCGCGGCTCGGAGCCCCCCTCCGCGGCGGCATCCGATCCGGCAGAGGCCGTGGACGCCGTGCTGGCGCTGCGCGGCAAGGGCCTTTCTCTGAAGGAGGCTTCCCGTCGGATCTCTGAAGACACGGGCCTCTCCCGGAAACTCCTGTACGACGCCGCGCTGAAACGGCGGGAAGGATCGGGTGAAGACTGATGGAACGGATCGACGTCTACGATGCTTCGGGGACGCGCACCGGCCGCACGGTGGATTCTGCCCGGGAACTGGGCCGGGACGAATACCGGCTGGTGATCCATCTCTGTCTGTTTGACGGCGGCGGGCGAATGCTCATTCAGCGGCGGCAGTCCTCCTGTGCCAGGTGGCCGGGCCTGTGGGATGTTTCGGTCCGCGGCTGCGCTCAGGCCGGGGAGACCGGGTGGATGGCGGCCGAACGCGAAGCACGGGAAGAACTGGGCCTGTCGCTGGATCTCAGCGGCGTCCGACCGGCTCTGACCGTCAGCTTTCCCCACGGATACGATGAACTGTTTCTCGCATCCGTGCATACGTCTGTGCCCGAACTTGTTCTCCAGCCCGAGGAGGTCGCCGAGGTCCGCTGGGCCTCGGAGGAGGAGATCCTCCGCATGCGTGCGGAAGGTCGATTCACTCCCTTCCGCACGGATTATCTTCGTCTGCTGTTCCGGCTCCGGGAGCACGGGGACGTAATGGATCCGGAAGATCCATGAACCGGCATACCCAGAGTGAATTGTCAAACTAAGTGCAACAGTTAAGAAGCTCAAGATCCCACAGTGATTGAGCAGAGCGAAATCCAAGAACCTTGCGAGGCCTGGCGTTGATCAACGCCAGGTTTCGTTTTAAAGTAGCAGGAGCAACACGGGAA
>JAFWRM010000019.1 GCA_017519975.1 Oscillospiraceae bacterium
ATATCTTCGAAAACAGCCCCCGCTTCCTGAACAAGCTCAGCGAGGAAGTGGTAAAGCATGACGTGAAGCCCGAGTTCGAGGTCTTCGACACCGGTCATATCGACAGCGTCATGTACTATGTGAACAAGTGGAACATCCCCCAGCCGCCCCATATCCAGTTCATCATGGGCGTCGGCGGATCCATGCCCGGCACGACCGAGAATCTGGCGTTCCTGGTGGGCAAGCTGCCTGCAGGAGCCACCTGGTCCGTTTCCGGCATCGGAAGAGCTCACATGCCGATGATGCTGGCCGGTCTGGCGCTGGGCTGCGACGGCCTGCGCGTTGGCCTGGAGGACAACGTCGTGTACGGCAAGGACGCCGACGGCAACAAGATCATCGCCACCAACGTGATGCTTGTGGAGCGCGCGGTCGAACTGGCCAAGCTGGCCGGCCGTGAGATCGCCACTGCTCAGGAAGCCTGCGAACTGCTCGGCATCACCCGCAACTGCCTCAGGGATGAGAAGACGGTCCCCACGACCTACGTGGATTGATTTTCGCACACGAAAGGAGTCAGCACATTGGGTAAGAGCAAAGTCGTTACTCTCGAGCAGGCGATGGAAAAGTGCTTTGACGGCATGACGGTCCTGCTCCCCGGTTTCGTCAACTGCGGTGTTTCAGAAACCCTGATCGACGGCCTGATGCAGAAGGGCGTAAAGGACCTGAACATCATCTCCAACAACACCAGCATCAGGGGCCAGGGCATCGGACGGCTGGTGCACGATAACCGCATCAAGCACATCACGTGCTCCCATATCGGCAACAACTCCGAGACGGTCGAGAAGGTCGTTGCCAACGAGATCAACATCACCTTCGTCCCCCAGGGCTCTCTGTGTGAGAAGACCCGGGCGGGCGGCGCCGGCATCGGAGGCATCCTGACCCCCACCGGCGTCGGCACCCCCATGCAGGACGGCAAGCAGCTTCTGGAGTGGGATGAAGAGGCCGGACAGTACAAGTTCGTCACCCCCGACGATCCCATCCGGGGCAAGCGCTTCATTCTCGAGCTGCCTCTCCACGGCGACGTGTGCTTCATCCACGCCTGGAAAGCGGACAAGATGGGCAACGTGGTGTACCACCGCACGGCCCGCAACTTCAACGAGCCTTTTGCCACCGCAGCCGACTGGGTCATCTGTGAAGCGGAAGAGATCGTGGAAGTCGGCGAACTGGATCCGGACATCATCAACACCCCCGGCGCGCTGGTAGACATGGTCGTACAGGCCAAGACAAGGGAGGGCTGAGCATATGGATGCGAAAGAATTCATCGCCAAACGTACCGCCAAGTTCTTCAAGGACGGCGATCTGGTGAACCTGGGCATCGGCATGCCCACCAAGTGCATGGCTTATATCAATCCGGATTACGAAGTCTGGTTCCAGTCTGAAAACGGCGTCATCGGCATGACCGGCGCCCCCAAAGAGGGTGACGTCATTGATCTGGACGTTGTGGATGCGGGCGGAGCGCCCACCGGGATCCGCCCCGGCGGATGCTGCTTCAGCTCCTTCACCTCCTTCGGATATATCCGCGGCGGACACGTGGACTACACCGTTCTCGGCGCCTACGAGGTGGATCAGAACGGGAACCTGGCCAACTGGATGATCCCGGGCAAGGCCGCCGCCGGCATGGGCGGCGCGATGGACCTGGTCACCGGCGCGAAGTGCACCATCGTCATGACCCTGCACTGTGACAAGACCGGAAAATCCAAGATCGTTCGTGAAACGAAACTCCCGCTCACCGGCGTGGGCGTCGTGGATTACGTCGTCACGGAAAAGTGCGTGTTCCATTTCACCAAGGAGGGCATGGTCCTTGAGGAACTTGCCCCCGGAGAGACGGTGGAGGGCATCCTTGCCATCACTCCCTGCGACATCATCGTACCCGAGAATGTAAAGTCCATGGAGGATTGATCTGAGAGAAGCATACTGAGAGGGGGAGAACAGGACAAATGTCTGCACAACTGATTATCATCATCGTGTACTTCATTCTGACCGTTGTGATCGGCGTTCTTTCCGGAAGGAAGACCAAGAGCGCAGCGGCATTCACCGGCGTGAGTCTTTCGACGATGGCAATCGTCTGCGCGTCCACCGGTGAGTGGCTGGGCGGAACGGCAACCACAGGCGTTTCCGAATACGGCTTCCTGTACGGCCTGTCCGGCTGGTGGTACACCATCGCCAACGGCATCGGCGTTCTGGTGCTGGGCCTCTTCTTTGCAAAGCTTTTCCGATCCCTCGAGACCGGAACGGTCCCGGGGATCATTGAAAAGTTCTTCGGCGTGCATGCACGCACCGTGTCGTGCATCATACTCACGATCGTCATGCTCGCCGTCGGACTGAGCCAGATGATCGCCGCCGGCAAGCTCGGTGAGAGCCTGCTTGGCATTCCGTTCTGGATCAGTGCGATCGTCTTTGCCGTTATCTTCATCGTATACACGCTCGCCGGCGGCATGAACGCCGTGGCGTCGACGAACGTGATGCATCTGTTCGTCATGTATGCTGGCGTCATCATCGCCGTGCTTGTCGTCGTTTCCCGTGTCGGCGGCTTTTCCGAGTTCAGCAGCAGCGTCCGCGAGCTCAAGGCGGCCGGCAACGGAGGAAGCTTCTGGAACATGTTCTCCATCGGCGGAACGAAGGTGTCGAGCTGGATCATCGCCTCCCTTCTGGGAGCGTGTACGGCTCAGGCCGGACTGCAGCCCGTACTGAGCGCGAAAAACGCGAAGCAGGCGCGCAAGGCCTGCATCATCACCGCGTTCGTAGCGGCTCCCTTCGGATTCTTTACCGCTTTCCTCGGCATGGCGTCCCGCGTCATGTTTGAGAAAGACCCCACGTTCCTCAGTCAGATCGAACGCACGGCCGAGGGTATCAAGATTGCCGGAAAGAGCGCTCTGCCTGAACTGATGATGAATAACAGCGTCATGCACCCGATCGTCGGCGGCCTTGTGCTTGCCGCGATCCTTGCCGCGGTGCTTTCCACCGTCAGCCCCATCATCCTCGCTTCCGGAACCATGGTCACCCGCGACGTCTATCAGCGGGTCCTCCATCCCGAGGCCAGTGATGAAAAGGTCCTGAAGATGGGCCGCATCACGACCGCGATCTCCGGCGTCATCTGCTGTGTCGGCGCGATCTTCCTCTGGAAGGCGTCCGCCGTACTGGAGCTTGTTTACGCGGCCTATTCGCTGCGAGGCGCTCTGTTCATAGTGGTGCTCTTCGGCATCTACTGGAAGAAGGCCAGCGGCAAAGGGGCCATCTGGGCCATGATCCTGACCGCCGTAGTTGCGGTGGCATGGGTCGGATTCAAACTGGCCACCGGCAGCTATCCCATCGTCATCGGCAGCTTTGCAATCACGGAGACCTATGCCGCCGTCGTCGTGGCAGCCGTCTGCACCCTGGTCTTCAGCCTCGTCTTCCGTCCCAGCGAGATCGAGATCTCTGAGAGGGAGCGTACGAAGGCAGAGGTCAGAAAAGCTATGGAGACCGCCTGATCGAACGGTCCCGAAGGGAATCAGACACGCCGCCCCGCCGGCCACCGGCGGGGCGGTTTTTCAGATGCATCCTGTAAAGGATCGTCAGCGTTGGATCAGATGATCCATGGAAAATGTACGGCGCATGCCGGGGCAGGTGAGAGACATGCTGAATGAAACTATGCTGAGGTGTTTCCTGACGCTTGCGGGGAATCTGAGCTTTACCAAAACGGCGCAGGAGATGTACATGACCCAGCAGGCGGTGAGCAAGCACATCGTCCGCCTGGAGGAAACGCTCGGGTTCCGTCTGTTTCTGAGGACCAGGCACTACGTGAAGCTGACACGGGCGGGAGAGATGTACCGGGACCTTTTCGCTCGGTATCAGGAGGAATTTGACCAGGTCACGGAAGAGGTGACCGCCTATTACATGGATCTGCAGAAGCAGATCAAGCTGGGCTATCTGGAGATGCTGGACATTTCCTCCTGCATCGCGGACGCTCTGAAGCAGGCCCGGCAGAAGGATGCGGAACTTCGTTTTTCCGGCGTCAAGCTGCCGCAGCATGAGCTGCTGGAGCAGTTCGCGGCCAGGGAACTGGACATGATCATCACTTACCGGGAGTTTGCTCCGAAGGAGTCCGGGGTCAGGAGCCATCGCATCCTGAATACGCCGCTGGTGCTGCTGGTTTCTCCGGAGGACCCGCTCAATGTTCCCGGAGCGACCGTAGCGGACTTCAGAAGCCGCCCCTTCATCAAGACCGCCGCCGGGCGGGAACCGGCCGCGGAAACGCGGGAGCGGGCGCTGCACCAGTGCCGGGAGCTGGGATTCACCCCGGAGAAGATCGTGGTGGCCCCGAATCTGGAATCCGCCTACATGAACGCGGAACTGGGGCAGGGAGTTTTCGTCTCTACCATGCTCAGCCGAGTGAGCCTTCACAGCAGCCTGACCTGCTTCCCCATAGGGAAGGAGGAGGAGCTCCGCTGCTTCTGGCACGAGAACACGGAAAACCGTACGGTGGCGCGCTTCGCCGACCTTCTGCAGAAGGCGTTTCAGGCGCCAGGCAGGCACGAAGATCAGCCGGGGCCGGAAGGGATGGGAGACCATGTCTGAATCCTTGGGAAGGAACCGGAACGGCGTACCCGTGATCCAGTTCGTCGCGCTGTCGGGAACGGGAAAGACCACGTTCCTCGAAAAGATGGTCGCCGAGCTGAAGGGCCGGGGGCTGCGCGTGGGTGTTTATAAGCACGACGGACACGATTTTGAGATCGACCGTCCGGGAAAGGACAGCTGGCGCATGACACAGGCCGGCGCGGACGTAACGGTGCTCTCCTCCTCGGAGAGGGCGGTGATCATGGAAAACCGACCGGTAGCTCCGGAAGAACTGGCAGACCGTGTCAGTGACGTGGATCTGCTCCTTGTGGAGGGTTATAAGACCGGGCCATGGCGCAAGATCGCCATGCGGCGGAAAGCGTCGGGAAAGGACTGGGCGATCCCGCCGGAGAGCTGTATCGCCGTCGTTACCGACGGGCCGGGACCCGACGGGGTTCCCCGATTCGGCTTTGACGATGTCAAGGCTGCGGCGGACTTCCTGCAGAAAGAGATAGACGGCCCGTGAGAGGGCCGGAGTAAAAGAAAAAGAGGAAAAGAAAACATGAGCGTACAGAAATATCCCCACCTGTTCGAGCCGCTGATCATCGGCAGCACGGTATTCCGGAACCGCATCTTCGCATCCCCCCAGGGGTCTTCCTTTGTGGACTGCGCGGAATTTCCCACGCCGGAGATCGCCGCGTACTATGAACGAAAGGCCATGGGCGGCTCCGCCACGATCTGCATGGGCGAACGGGCGGTGGACCGCCGACGGGGTCTGAACTACGGCGGTCAGGTCATACCTCTGGAAGATCACCGGGGGCAGGCGTACTTCAAATATCTGACGAACGCCGTGAGCCGGCACGGAACGGTACCATCCATCGAACTGCAGCACGGCGGCTGCTGGGCAAAGCGCGGAGCGGACATGGGCAACCAGATCTATGGGCCTGTGGAAGGGATCTACGACGGCGTGCACGTGCTGGCCATGGATGAGCAGATCATCGAGGAGACGATCGACGCCTTTGTCAAGGCGGCGAAATGGGCCAAATGGGTCGGCTTCGGCATGGTGACGATCCACGGCGGGCACGGATGGCTGCTGGGCCAGTTCATGTCTCCGATCATGAATACCAGAACGGATCGCTGGGGCGGCAGCCTGGAGAACCGGGTGCGCCTTCCGAGAGAGATCTGCAAGGCTATTCGCAAGGCCTGCGGACGTGATCTCGTGATCGAGATGCGCATCTCCGGCGCCGAGTGCACGGCGGACGGCTATGACATCGAGGACGGAGTGGAGATCGCGAAGGGCCTTGACGGATATCCGGACATTATTCACGTCTCCGCCGGCCACGGCCAGTTTGACGACGTGTTCACCGTCACTCATCCCGGCATGTTCCAGCCGGACGGCGTGAACGTGAAATACGCCGCCGCCATCAAGCCGTTCATCCGGCAGAGCAAGGTCGGTACCGTCGGAGCACTGTGCGATCCGGAAATGATGGAAGAGATCATTGCCTCCGGAAAGGCGGACATCGTAAACATGGCGCGGGGCCTTGTCGCGGATCCCGATCTGCCGCTGAAGGCGGCCACCGGAAACGAAAAGGAAATAAACAAATGCCTGCGCTGCTTCCAGTGTTTCTCCGGGCTGATGAACAAGGGGCAGTACAGCTGCGCCATCAACCCGGAGATCGGCCGGGAGCTGGAGTATTCCACCCAGCCGAGAGAGGTGACCGTGCCGAAGAAGGTGCTGGTCATCGGCGGCGGCATCGGCGGCATGCAGGCGGCGCTGACGGCTGACCGGCGCGGCCACGACGTCACGCTGGTGGAAAAGAGCGGACGACTGGGCGGCGTGCTTCTCTGTGAGGAGAAGGTGCCCTTCAAGCAGCATCTGCATGAGTATATCGAAAATCAGGTCCGTCGGGTCGGCGAGTCCGGCGTAAAGGTCATGCTGAACACCGAACTGACGCCGGAACAGGCGGAAGCCCTGGGGGCGGACGTGATCATTGCCGCCATAGGCGCCCGGGCCATCGTACCGCCCATCCCCGGCATCGACGGGAAGAACGTGCTGCCCGCCGAATACGCCTACGTGCATCCCGACGAAGTGGGAGATACGGTAGTCGTCCTTGGGGGCGGGCTTGTCGGCATCGAGCTGTCCATCTATCTGACCTGGCTCGGCAAGCACGTTGAGATCGTGGAGATGGCGGACAAACTCAACTGCGGCGAGAACTTCGTGCACAAGATGGCCGTGGACCGTGAGATCCGGCGCCTGGCGCTGACGGCTCACACGGGAACGACGGCGAAGAGCATCGACGATAACGGCGTGGTCTGTCAGGGACCGGAGGGCGAGGTCCGCTACGACGCGGATACCGTCATCTGTGCCGTCGGCATGAGAGGACTGCAGGAGGAGGCAAAAGCCTATTCTCAGGCGGCGCCCCTGTTCTATCAGATCGGCGACTGCTCCCGCGCGACCAACATGTATGAGGCCAACCGACTGGGCTTCAACGTGGCCATGGACATCGGCCAGCGCTGGTAATCATTTGGATCAGTAACAGGTAACAGAGCAACGGACGGCACCGGAATTCCGGTGCCGTCCGTTTTGTCATATGCGTTTTCTTGCGGACAGTCAGCCGCCTTCTCTGGCCTCCCTCACGTCTAAGATGAATTCGGTCAGTTCATTTTGCGTGCGATGGAATTCCGTCCGGTACAGGGACACCGTATCGCCGTCGTAATCCCCGTTGACCAGGTTGGCGCTCATCTCATCGATGGCACGCCATATTCCTGCGCGCAGCTGCTTGCCGGTCTCATACAGGGAAGCATTCCCTGCGTCTGCCAGCATCTGGGCGTGGTATACCCAGTCCATGCATACGGGATTCAGCCCGCGGAACTCGTTCAGAAGAGCGATCAGCTCCTCTTCCCAGGCCCTGCGCTGTTCCTCGCGGCGCTTTCTGCCGGCGGAATCAAAATCTATGATCTGTGCCATGGGGCACGCTCCCTTACCATTTATTAAACACCTTTTCGGCAAAGCCGAACAGGTCCCGGATCTGCAGCACAGCGCCGTCGTCCAGTACGCAGCGGCCGCTGTACCGGCCGAAGACCTGGTGCTGATCACTGCACAGCAGCTTGAAGTCCGTGCGGCTGGCCCGGTCCAGAACGGGCCTGAAGGTCATTTCGAACCGGCGGTCGTCGGAGGTAAAGCGCCAGGGGGAGAGAAAGTCTTCCGTCCCGTCGGGCTTTTTCGGAAGAATGAACTGTACACGGGACAGCTTGTGCATCCGACCGTCCAGAAACAGGGCGTTCTCGCTGGCCTTTGACGTGTTGCCGAACCCATACCCGATATTGAAGCCGAAGGGGACGCCGGCTACGGTACCGGAGGCGCTGCCCCAGTACCAGGTGTTCCGGTAGGTCCACACGCCCCGACCCCAGTCCAGCACGCCGAAGCTGCTGTCCGGAGAGAAGGCATAAGTATCTCTTCCAATGTGAACCGTGCCCTCGGCGGGCAGGCAGTTGGTCTTCTGATTGTAGTAGAACGCCTTCCTGTCTCCGTCGAAGGGCGTGGCGATCACGATGCTTTCGGAGGACGGATCGGTAAGGGTCACGGCCCCTTCCACGGGATCGCCGTTCCTGAAGTTCTCCATCTTGAAGGTCAGGATACGGTGGGCGCCGTTTTTCCGAAAAGCCAGATAATGGCCCTTCCCGGCGGAACGCACGGAGCCGTCCCCGCTGGTGGAAGACAGGCCCTTCTTCCCGCGGGTGAGCAGCTGCATGGGGCTTTTCGTGATCTCCCAGCCCTCTTCAAAATTCAGGAAAGAGATGCTGTCCAGACCCATGTATCCGTTGTCGGCGATGGTGAGGGCCAGCCCGAAGCGATCCCCGCAGCCGACGTAATAATAGTCCCATTCCTTGACGCGCAGAGCGGGAGCCCTGACGGCATCCCTGTCGTAGGTCAGCAGCGGCTTTCTCGCCCAGCCGGGTTCCCGCAGCCGGCCTTTACCGTCCAGCAGAGGACCGGAACGCGTGATCTCATGCTGCATGGCAGAATCTCCCTTTCAGTGATACTTGCGGAAACGTCAGTGGATCTGTACCGGCAGACCGTACCCCAGAAGCTGATCCCGGCGCGCCTCCATGAGCGCGTCTGACGGAGGCTCCGCTACAAAGATCTTCTCCTTCTTCATCAGCCGCTCATGCTTGCTGACGCCGAGCTTGTGATAGGGCAGCAGCTGCACCACGTCTATGGCGTCCTTCAGGGGCCGCAGGAACTCGCCGTACCGGTCAAAGTGCTCCCGGCTGTCGTTGAACATGGGAATGGTGGGGATGCGGATCTGCAGCCGCCCGCCGTTTTCGGCGATCTTTACGCAGTTTTCCAGGATCAGCTCGTTGGGAACGCCGATCACCTGCCTGTGCAGAGCGGAGTCCATGCACTTCAGATCGTACAGGAACAGGTCCGTATAGGGGAGCACCCGCTGAATGACCTCCCAGCGAACGAAGCCCGTCGTATCCACCGCCGTGTGGATGTCCTCTTCCTTGCAGCGGCGCAGGACCTCGAAGGTGAAATCCGGCTGGCACAGGCACTCGCCGCCGGAGATGGTCATCCCTCCGCCGGAGTCCTCGAAAAACGGCTTGTCCCGCAGCAGACGGTGCATGACCTCGTCCACGGTGGTGTCCGTGCCGCACATGTACAGCGCGGTGGCTTTGCAGGCTTTTGCGCAGGCGCCGCAGTCGTCGCAGACCGTCTTGTCTACCTCCGGATACCGGATGGGATCGCCCTTGGCGTCCGTGGATTCCGGTCCGGCGGAGACGGCGTTCTTCGGGCACACGTTCAGGCAGGCGCCGCAGGCGTCCAGCCCCAGACAGCGGATCTTCATCCAGTTCAGTTCCGTGGGGAACTCCTGACTTTCCGGACTGTGGCACCAGGGACAGCGCAGAGGGCAGCCCTTCAGAAAAACGGTGGTGCGGATCCCGGGACCGTCCTGTACGGAAAAGCCCTGAATATCATAGAGTTTGCCGGTAAGCATAACATCACTCCCGCCATGGTATTTCCTCGCTTCCATTATACAGAACACGGGACGGCTTGTCCATCGCCGACGGAGCCGGAAACGATGCGGCTTTGTTATCGGATGAAAGGGAAAACGCATCTGTGCATGCGAAAAACAAATGGGTCTCACATTGTAAACGGGGAAGGAATCCTGTACAATATAAATAAATAACAATACATGCAGGAAATAGCGGCGAGGCCGACATCTGTGAAAAGGGGTAACGACACCATGTTTGAATTTGTTCCCATGACGGATCGCATCCGGGCGATCCGCGCCAAGCGCGACGTGTTCACCGGAGGAAAGTACATTACCATAAACGCCGAACGTACCCGCCTGTATACGGAGTATTATAAGGCGCACGAGAACGAGTATCCCATGCTCAAGCGGGCCGGCGCTCTGCTGTACTGGGCGCAGAACCGGGCTTACCACGTGTTTGACGACGATATCCTTGTCGGAAGCCCCGGACCGGACCAGCGGAGCATGTGCCCTTACGTTGAGTGGAGCGTTGCCTGGATCCCCGCCGTGGTCGACGATGACGACGAGACCTTCCGGAAAGCCTGGCAGAACGGGGAATCCGTCTACATGAGCGATGAGGATCGCGAGATCTTCCGTGAGGCGTACGGCTACTGGAAGGACCGGACCATCTCCAAGATGGCGGAAGGCATCATGACGGAGGATTTCTGGAACGCCGCGGGAAACGGCATGTTCCTGAATTCCGGCTCCACCAATCCGAATTTCCGCGGCATCTGCACCCGTCCCCAGGGGCACTACGTAGCCAATTTCCGCGCGGCCATCAACAAGGGCTTCGGCGCCGTCAGGGCGGAAGCCCAGGCCAAGCTGGACGCCATGCGCGGCAAGGTGTTCGGGAACATGGCGAGCTCCCACGTTTTCTATCATGCGGTGATCCGCGTTTGCGACGCGGCCATGACCATGAGCAGAGGCTACGCCGCCGCGTGCCGCGCCAAGGCGGAGGAAACGACGGACGAAGCCCGCAGAGCCGAGCTGCTGAAGATGGCGGACAGCCTGGACTGGATCATGGAGCATCCGGCCCGTACCTACTGGGAGGGCCTGCAGGCGGCCGTATTCTATCAGATCCTGCAGTCTACGGACGCCCAGCAGCACGGCGCCAGCATGGGCCGCATCGACGAATACGTCGGACATCTGCTGCACAAGGAACTGGAATCCGGCGCCATCACCACTGAACTGGCCCAGGAGTATACGGACGCCTTCATCCTCCGTCTCAGCGACATCATCGTTCTGCCCGGGTTCATGCTCTCCAACAGAGATCTGATCGAGATCCAGAAGACGGGGCGGAACGTGTATTCCATGATCTACAACGGCCTGACGCCCACCAGCGGTCTGGCACTGACGCTGGGCGGCCGCAACGCCGACGGCACGGACGCCAGCAATGAGTGTACCCGCCTGTTCCTGCAGACCTACGGCCGCATGAGGTTCCCGGATCCTACCGTGGCTCTGCGCATCCATCCCGGCACGCCGGACGATGTGTGGCGTCTGGGCATCGAGTCCTGCAAACTCAACGGCGGTATCCCCCAGCTGCAGAACGACGAGGTGATCATCCCGCAGATGATGGATCTGGGCTTCTCCGCGGAGGACGCGGCCGACTATTCCATCGTGGGCTGCGTGGAGCCCGGCGGGACGGGCAACGAGTGGACGGCGGCGGGCTGCACCGGTACCGAAAGCATGTGGAACACCGTGATCGTGCTGCTCGTTGCCATCAACGGCGGCGTCAATCCCCAGACGGGAAAGATGGCGCTGCCCTGCAAAAAGCTGTACGAGTGCGAGACCTTTGAAGAATTCAAGGAGAATTACGCGAAGGAACTGCAGTATCTTCTGGACTGGAACGTTTCGTTCTGCAACATGTTCGAACTGATGTACGGCCATTATTTTCCCTGCATCGTGGCGTCCACGCTGATGGAGGGCTGTCTGGAATCCGGCAAGGACGTACACCAGGGAGGAGCGAAGTACAACCGCACCGGGATCACCGCGGTGGGAACGGCCAATATCGCCGACAGTCTGATGGCCATCAAGAAGCTGTGCTTCGACGATAAGACCGTCACCACCCGCGAGATGTACGACGCGCTGAAAGCCAACTGGGAGGGCTATGAGGACCTGCGCCAGACCATCATCAACGAAGTTCCCCACTACGGCAACGACATCGATGAAGTGGACGACCTGGCACACTGGGTGCTGCTGCAGTTCGCCAACGACTGCACCAACGCCACAGGGCCCCGCGGCCATTATTCCGGCGGCACCTTTACGATGACGGCCCACATCTATCAGGGCTCCGTGACCCCGGCCACTCCCGACGGGCGCAAGGACTGGGAACCGCTGGCGGACGCCATCAGCTCCCGTCAGGGCTTCGACAAGAACGGACCGACGGCGTACCTGCGTTCCGCGGCCAAGCTTCCGCACCGGGAACTGACCAACGGGGACCAGCTGAACATCCGGTTCAGCCCCGGCAGCGTGGCGGGGGACGCCGGCGCCATGAAGCTCAAGTCCCTGATCAGCACCTACTTCCGCCTGGGCGGCATGCAGGTGCAGTTCAACGTGGTCAGCACGGAAAATCTGCACAAGGCGCAGGAGGATCCGCAGAATTACAAGGACCTGATCGTCCGCATCGCGGGCTTCTCCACCTACTTTGTATCTCTGGACAAACGGACCCAGGACGATTTCATCACACGCACGGAGCAGATCGTGTAACATACCAGACTCTGTTCGAACGGAGGCCGGCAGATTCCCTGCCGGCCTCCTTCTGCATTGCGCGGACATTCACGAAAAGTTCACAGAAGCCATATTGACAATAATATTATACGGCGTATGATATTGGCAGTACCGGGAGATTTGATCCCGGCGGATCATGCGAAAGGAAGGTGTCTTATGGCATTTCAGATCGGATCGGCCCTGCTGGACGCCTGCGTGCTGGCCGTGGTGGAGCGGCGGGACGTGTACGGCTATGAACTGACTGCGCAGATGAGGAACGTCATCGACGTTTCGGAATCCACGCTGTATCCTGTCCTGCGCCGACTGCAGAAGGAGGAGTACGTACTGACGTACGACAGCCCGATCAACGGGAGGAACCGCCGCTACTATACGATCACGGCGGCGGGCAGACAGCAGCTGGAGAATTACCGCGCGGACTGGGAGTCCTACCGCAGCGGGATCGACAGCCTGATGAAAGGAGAAACGACAGAGAATGCGTAAGGAAGAATTTCTGAAGCGTCTGGAACAGCACCTGGTCATGGATGAACCAGAGAAGGAAGAGGTGCTCCGCTATTACTCCGAATACATTGAAGAAGCCGGACCGGATAA
This sequence comes from Oscillospiraceae bacterium, assembly GCA_017519975.1. GTDB lineage: Bacteria > Bacillota > Clostridia > Oscillospirales > Oscillospiraceae > Alloscillospira. The sequence continues at coordinate 12,924 of JAFWRM010000019.1, forward strand.
TGAGGAGAAGGTGATCGAGGAGATCGGCAGCCCGGAGGAGGTCGGCACCCGGCTCTCCGCGGAATTCCGCGAGGAGGGGAAAGGGAACGACGGCACGTGGGCGGTCGATTTTGACGAGATGATCCGGGATTTCAGCGCGTCCGTCGAGAAGTTCGCAAAGAAAGCCTGGGAGACGGCAGGAAACGCCGTGAACGCGTTTGGAGACCGCCTTGGTGAGGAATGGAAGAAAAGCGAGCCTGCGCGGAGCGATGCCGCCTCCGACTGGAACCGCACCATGCAGGAAGTGAAGAAGACGACGGAAAAGGTCCTGCAGGGGACGAAGGAAACGGCGAAGAAGGGCATGGATGAAGCCAGAAAAGCGTTTGCCTCGCTCAGAGACATTCTGGAAGACGCCACGGTGCCCTATGAGTTTGCCGAGTTCGACCTGCCTCCCTTCCATCGGGTGAAGGTGTTCGTGAAGAACTGCCCGGTGGTCCTGCATCCCTCCGTCGACGGAAAATACGGCGCCGACGTGCGGCTTTATCTGCGGAGAGAGGATGAGGTCAGCGTGACCGTGGAGGATGACACGCTGATCGTGCACAGCACGGCCAGCTCCGGCATAGGACGCATGACCGGCTCTGCCACGGGATTCGGCGGGCAGGCGGCGGAGATCTATCTGCCGGAGGGCGTGTATGAAGCGGTGGAGATCACCACTACGAACGCGCGTATCGACGCCGCCGGACTCCGGCTGGCGGATGCGGAAGTAAAGCTTAAGACCGGAAACGCCAAGATCAAGCTGGTGAACTGTCGTTTCGGCGGTTCCCTGCAGGCGGAGACCGGGAACGCGGCCATCGAAGTTGAGGAGGTCACGACTCCTGCGGCGGTCATGTATACGGTAAACGCTCCGATCCACGTCACCGGGGGCTCCATAGACGCGCTGAACGCCGAGACTTCCAACGGAGCGGTGAACGTGACGGACTGCGCCGTCGCCTCCAAGCTCACGGCGGAGACGGCGAACGGACCCGTACGGCTGAAAATGGACGGGCCGGCGGAAAACTACCGGGTGACGGCGGACACCAGCAATTCCGCGGTGTTCGTGGACGGGCGCCGGATGGGGCCGCATTATGAGGCTCCGGGAAGGGTTCCCGTCAGGGCGAACACCGGAAACGCGAGAATCGAACTCAGTTTCCTGCGGCCGGAACCGGACGAAGTACAGACGGAAGAATAATTCATGTGAAGCAGAAAAGCCCCGGGGCCCGAGCGGACTCCGGGGCTTTTTTGCAGGAAAAAACGTGAATTCCTGCAATTATTACAAAACATTCGCTTTAATTTGATAAAGCGGGGCGGACTGCTTGCTTTACAACGCCGGAGGGCGATGGTATAATTCTCAATTACAGGTCAAAGAGGATTCGAAGCTGTGAAGGAAAAGAGAAATATTGCCGAAAGGTTGTGTTTGTATGGCGAGAAAATTCAAGACGATGGACGGCAACAACGCGGCGGCTCATGTGTCCTACGCGTTTACCGAAGTGGCGGGCATCTATCCCATCACGCCCTCCAGCCCCATGGCGGACTATGTGGACCAGTGGGCGGCTGCAGGCAGGGAGAACATTTTCGGGACGAAGGTCAAGGTCGTGGAGATGCAGTCTGAGGCCGGTGCCGCCGGCACGGTGCACGGCTCTCTCGGCGCCGGTGCGCTGACCACCACCTATACGGCGTCCCAGGGCCTGCTGCTGATGATACCGAACATGTACAAGATCGCGGCGGAGCTCCTGCCCGCGGTATTTCACGTGTCCGCCCGTACGGTAGCCACGCAGGCGCTGTCCATTTTCGGCGATCATTCCGATGTGTACGCCTGCCGTCAGACAGGCTTTGCCATGCTGGCCGAGACCAACCCGCAGGAGGTCATGGATCTGTCGGCCGTGGCGCATCTGGCCGCCATCGAGGGGCGTGTGCCCTTCATCAACTTCTTTGACGGCTTCCGCACCTCCCATGAGATCCAGAAGATCGCCGTGTGGGATTATGAGGATCTGAAGGAGATGTGCAACATGGACGCCGTCGCCGCGTTCAGGGCCCGGGCGCTGAATCCGGAGCACCCCACCATGCGCGGCAGCCACGAGAACGGGGATATTTTCTTCCAGCACCGCGAAGCGGTGAACGGATACTACGCGGCGGTGCCCGGCGTAGTGGAAAAGTACATGGAAAAGGTCAACCTCCGTCTGGGAACGGATTACAGGCTGTTCAACTACTATGGCGCTCCGGACGCCGACCGCGTGATCGTGGCCATGGGTTCCATCTGCGACGTGGCGGAGGAAGTGATCGACTACCTCAACGCCCATGGGGAGAAGGTCGGTCTGATCAAAGTGCGTCTGTATCGGCCCTTCGCAGTGGAGAAATTCCTGGAAGCGATCCCGGAAACGGCCCGCACCATTGCCGTTCTGGACCGGACCAAGGAACCCGGCGCCATCGGCGAGCCCCTTTATCTGGACGTCGTGGCGGCCCTGTCCGGCACGGGCCGGACAGTGAACGTGATCGGCGGCCGTTACGGCCTGGGCAGCAAGGATACGCCTCCGTCCAGCGTGTTTGCCGTGTATGAAGAGATGACGAAGCCGCAGCCGAAACGGCACTTTACCGTCGGCATCAGCGACGACGTCACCTATCTGTCGCTGGAGGAGAAGCCCTCCCCCAATACGGCGGCCCCCGGAACCATCGAGGTCAAGTTCTGGGGTCTGGGCGGCGACGGCACCGTCGGCGCCAACAAGAACAGCATCAAGATCATCGGCGACCATACCGAAAAGAAGGTGCAGGCCTATTTCCAGTATGACTCGAAGAAGACCGGCGGCGTGACCATTTCCCACCTGCGCTTCGGCGACAGCCAGATCAAGAGTCCCTACTACATCAATAAGGCGGACTTCGTGGCCTGCCACAATCCGAGCTACGTGACCAAGGGGTTCAAGATGGTCAACGACGTAAAGCCCGGAGGCGTTTTCCTAATCAACTGCCAGTGGGATTTCGAGGAGCTGGAGAAGAATCTGAACGCCGAAGCCAAGCGGTACATCGCGAACAACGGCATCCGGCTGTACACCATCAACGCCATCGACCTTGCCATCTCCATCGGGATGGGAAAGAGGACCAACACGATCCTGCAGTCGGCCTTCTTCTCTCTGGCGGACATCATGCCGGAAGCGGAAGCCATCGGCTATATGAAGGAGGCGGCTACCCGCAGCTATACGAAGAAGGGCGCCGACGTGGTGGAGATGAACCATAAGGCGATCGACCTTGGCGCCACGGCGTATGTCCGCATCGACGTGCCCGAGAGCTGGAAGACCGCGGAGGACGCCCCGAAGACGGAAGCGGTGGAGGGCCGTCCGGATACCGTGGCCATGGTCACCTCGATCCTTGATCCCGTGGACAGGATGGACGGCGACAGTCTGCCGGTATCCGCTTTCACCAGCTATGTGGACGGCACGTTCCAGCTTGGCGCTTCCGCTTACGAAAAGCGCGGCGTCGCCGTTACCGTGCCTGCCTGGGACGCCGAAAAGTGCATCCAGTGCAACCAGTGCGCCTTCGTCTGCCCGCACGCCGCGATCCGTCCCTTCGGCCTCACCGAGGAAGAGACGGCAGCCGCTCCCGAGGGAACGGAGACGGCGGAGTTCAAGGCCGGAAAGGGCAAGGGAAAGTATCGCTTCCTGATGGCAATCTCTCCGCTGGACTGCATGGGCTGCGCTGTCTGCACGGGCGTGTGCAAGGTCGGCGCGCTCACGATGCGTCCGCTGGCCGAGCAGGCGCCGAAGCAGCCGGTATTCGACTACGCGGTGGCCAAGATCGCGGACAAGCCCGAGCTTGTCGACGCTACGGTCAAGGGCAGCCAGTTCCGGCAGCCCATGCTTGAGTTCTCCGGATCCTGCGCCGGATGCGCGGAGACCTCCTACGCCAGACTGGTCACCCAGCTGTTCGGCGAACGGATGATGATCTCCAACGCCACCGGATGCTCCTCCATCTGGGGCGGGCCTGCGGCCACGTCCCCCTATACCGTGAACAAGCAGGGGAAGGGCCCTGCGTGGGCAAACTCCCTGTTTGAAGACAACGCCGAGCACGGCCTGGGCATGTACACCGGTCAGAAGGCGATCCGCACCCGGCTGGCCGATAAGACCAGAAAGCTGCTCACCTTCGACCATCTGTACGGCGATCTGCGGGAGGCGGCCCAGTACTGGCTGGAGACCATGGACGACGGTGAAGCCAACCAGGAGGCGACGGCGAGATACATCAAAGCGCTGGAAGAAGGGTTGTCGGATATCGACGACACCATCGCCTTCGCCGAAGGCGACGCGGCGCGCCGCATCATGGGTGATGAAGCCGCCGCGGCCATGAGAGACGAGATGCTGAAGGCGAAGGAAGCCGGCATCACCCACTGCGTGTGCCCCGCCTGTCAGACCGTGTGGGAGATCCTGCAGGAGAAGGATTATCTGAACAAGAAGAGCGTGTGGATCTTCGGCGGCGACGGCTGGGCCTACGACATCGGCTTCGGCGGCCTGGACCACGTGCTGGCGTCCGGAGAAGACGTGAACGTGTTCGTATTCGATACGGAAGTGTATTCCAACACCGGCGGACAGGCCTCCAAATCCTCGCAGATCGGACAGGTGGCCCAGTTCGCGGCCGCGGGCAAGGAGATCGCCAAGAAGAGCCTGGCGGATATCGCCATCAGCTACGGCTACGTGTACGTGGCCCAGGTGGCCATGGGTGCCAATCAGGCGCAGACGCTGAAGGCCATCACCGAGGCGGAAGCCTATCATGGTCCCTCTCTGATCATAGGGTACGCCCCCTGCGAGATGCACAGCATCAAGGGAGGCATGGCCAACTGTCAGAAGGAGATGAAGCGCGCGGTGGACTGCGGCTACTGGAACATGTTCCGGTACGATCCGCGGCTGAAGGCGGAGGGGAAGAATCCCTTCATGCTGGACAGCAAGGAGCCCACGACGGATTACCAGGAGTTCATCATGGGCGAGGCCCGGTACTCCTCCCTGGTCACCTCGTTCCCCGAGCGGGCGGAGAAGCTGTTCGCCAAGGCGGAAGAGACCAGCAGAAAGCGCTACGCCGTGCTGAAGGAGCGGGCCGAGCAGTAACAGGATCCCATATGAAAGAAGCGACCCCGACCGGATGTCTTTCCGGCGGGGTCGTTTGTTTATCTGACCGGATTATCACTTAGACAAAGAAGATAGTCCGCACTGACATCATAATACTTACACAAAGCGATAATATGTCTGACAGGCATTTCATTCTCTCCTTTTTCGTAACGAGAATACACCTGCTGCGTGGTCCCGAGATATGACGCGATCTCCGTCTGTGTCCTGTCATGGTCTTCACGCAGCTCCCGAATCCGGTCGATATATGTTTTCATAGCACTCTCTCCATAACGATCAGTTTCAAAGAGAGCCTAATAAACATCAGATTAGACGTATTGACTTTACACCATATCAAGTGTAAAGTGATTGTGATTTCAATTCATTCATAAAACCCAAACGATGGAAGCCAGTTAGATAAGATTTGAAGAAGGAGACTATAATATGAAGTGAATTGTCAAACTAAGTGCAACAGTTAAGAAGCTCAAGATCCCACAGTGATTGAGCAGAGCGAAATCCAAGAACCTTGCGAGGCCTGGCGTTGATCAACGCCAGGTTTCGTTTTAAAGTAGCAGGAGCAACACGGGAA
>JAFWRM010000020.1 GCA_017519975.1 Oscillospiraceae bacterium
AAGTTCTGCACAGCGCCCGATACCCGTTCCTCTGCTCCCGCCGCCCTCTGACGAAGACCAGGTTGTCCGACCCTTGGCACGCGACGCATGCTTCCCCGGGCCGATATCATCTCTCGGTGCTGCTATTCAGTTTCGCTCCCAACCGGGAGAGACGTCATCACTCCATTTTGTGATTGTTCTGCCGTTTGGCTATGTCGTCCGCTTACGCGGTTCGTATCGAAGGGTGCGCGGGGAAGGGGGACGCGGATCGCCGCACCAGTGTGGGCACCGGTTCGCAATGTCCGCCGCAGCGGGGACGGTACACGGGACGGCTGTCCTGGTTGTTGCTCTATTTCTCACGGCAGGCATTTTTCTTCCGTTTCACGCGCTTTTCCGCCTTCCTGCGTTTTTCCTCCCGGTACAGTTCCTGCTGACGGGCGTACTCTTCCCGATACCGTCGGGAGCGACTGAGCTTAGGAGTCCCCTCCGGGGCCGTGTAACCCAGCCGCCGCAGAACTCTGGGCCAGCCTCCGAGCCGCTCCGCTATCGCGCGGGCGCCGGGCACCTCATTCATCTGAGGCGCGTGACCCAGGGCTTCCGCCCTTTCGCGCACACGGGCCAGCAGCACAACGTCATCCTCTCCGGCAATGGCTGCCTCAGCCTGATCCTCCTGCCTCTTCAGCGCGGCCCGCGTACGGCGGTCCATCTCCCGCAGGTACCACGCGCTGCCGTCAAAGCGCCGCGATTCCCTCTCCATGTAAACTGCTCCCCTTCCGTCAATGGGGGCTGTGAGGAACTCGCCACAGAAAAGCAGAAGACTGCCGTGTCCCCAACGGAACAGCGGCAGTCCAAACGTACGCGCACAAATGGATAGGACCGTCCACTGTTCACATGCCTGATTGCGGCGCCGAATATTCTGACTTGCGTTCCGGAAGCCGATCAGCTCCCACGTCCACGACCTGCCTTCTCATGGGGCGAACCCCACAATGACGGATCTGATCCCAGCCCTTATGCAGGGCCTCGGTCATGGTCTCACGCGCACAGCACCGGTCGTGTCGGGGTTCGGATCCCCTTCTTCCTCTGCACCGCGGCATTTCATGTTCGATTTTCAATGATTTACTATTACATTAACACACCCGGTGTAACCGCCCCGTAACTTTTCGGGCGGTCCACGCCGGGTTTTTTGCTGTTTTTTATCAGATCTGCATATTTTTTGATACGGGAGCCCGGTTTCGATCCCTCAGTCGCGCAGAGCGCGCCAGCTCCCTTTCGCAAAGGGAGCCTTTTTTATGCCGTTGCGCGGTTACACCGCGTCGTCGCAAGTTTCGAATCGCGCGTCCCCAGCTGAAGCAGAGGACTTGCTCCTTCCGCTGCTCGTCCTCTCCCCATGAAACGCGCTCCGCCGGCGTTTCATGGGGTTCTTCTTCGATCCCCCCTGCGCGCCTGCGGCGCGCTTCCCCCCTTGTTCCCAAAGGGGGCACGATACGGCAGGTCCAGGCAGGATCGCACGCGCATCAGGGGTCGTCGCCGCGCGGCGTCACGCTCTGCCACGGTTCAGCTCCCACGTCGGTCCCGAAGCCTTCGCAGCTGTAGCACCACACGATGACGTCTCCGCTGCTCACGGGGCAGCGGGAGCTGCCATAGTTGGGGAACCACCCGTTGACCTTGTACATCCATCCGGACTGGGGCCCGCATCCGCGCTCCGTCAGACCGGAAATACCCGTTACGTAAAACCCGCTGAGGTTGTAGGCATAATCGTATTCCAGGTCGACGCCTGCCGTCAGGCAGGCCCGCCGGAGCACGTCAAATACGGAATCCCCTTCGGAAATGGCAACGTTTTCCGCGGGCAGGATCACGCCGTCCTCCGGGACCAGCGCCGCCGTCTCAGGCAGGAGCTCGTCCAGGTGGTCCAACACGGTATCACAGCGGATCTCCAGCGTGCAGGCAAGGCTCTCCCCTCCGCCGGCCACTGCCGTCTGCTCCGTATCGGCCCGTCGGGTTTCCAGCACATGAGCCAGCTGCTCCTGTTCGAACAGCCCCCCGCCGCGTTCCATCAGCTTCTCGATGACGAGTTCCCGCAGATCGGAAGCCATAACGCGGCTGAAGGAGAGCGAAGACAGCTGTCCGGCGTCGTCGATCATCAGCACTACGCGATCCCCGGGGATCAGTCCGCATTCTCTTTCCCCATACCGCAGAACAGGGGTTCCCTCAAACACGCTGACCGTTACCGTACCTGGGTAGGCCTCGAGGGAAAACAGCGCCGTTTGCGCTGCTTCCACCTGCAGGCACTCCGATTCCACCTGCAGACGCACGCCGTTCTCCCCGCCGCCCGGCATTTCGAAAACCGCCGCGCCATCCGTGACCTCGACCCGAACGCTTCCGCCGACCAGCTCATTGAGCATAAGCGCGCTGTCCGCATCCAGAAGAACGCCGATGCCGTCCGGCAGGGAGAGCGCGGCGTGCGCTTTCCGCCCTGCCGTCACGGCGTCGTCCTTTCTAAGGCCGATATCCGGCTTCAGCGTATAAGCCATACCGCTGCGCAGCACAGACACTTCTCCCTCGATCTCCGTCACCACCGCGCTGTTCGCCCTGCCGCGCCCGCCGAACCAGCGCCCCGCAGAGCCGCGCACCAGAAGGCCGGTGATCAGCAGCGCCGCCGCCAGGATCACGATTATCATTATTCGGTAGCTTTTCGTCTTCATCCCGTTCCTTCACCCAGTCCTCCGCGCAGCCGGCCCCGGCATGCGCGCTCCTCCGTTTCCGCCAGAGCCGCCATCAGTCGCCGCCTCCGATGGACGTACGCCGGCTGTACTGCTCTTCCAGATCAGCCAGCGTCATCTCACCCCAGGAATATTCCGGCAGGTACTCTCCGCCGAAGGCCTGCCAGTTTTTCCCGTTCAGAAAATCGTACATGTCACAGTCCACTCGGGACACGTCCAGGCTTTTGCCGCCGGCCGTGCTGATGAGGATGTCTCCCACGCCGGCTCTGTCCAGTTCCTCACGAAGCCGTGCCACCGTCATGCGGAACAGGCTGGTGTCGGAACTGTCCTTATCCGGCCATATGACGCGCATGGCTTCCCGCCCCGTCAGCGGAGCCCCGCGTTTATCCACAAGAAGGGCCAGCAGTTCCCGCGGCTTTTCCCTGCGGAATCCGTAGGGTCTTCCGTCCACATACATCATGAAGGGCCCGAAGGTATGGAAGTATACCCGCCGGCGCAGGCGGCCGGACAGCAGCTTGACCCGGGAAAAAATATCCTGAACATCCTCCCGTGTGTACGGTTTCAGCACGTAATAGTCCGCCTTCATCTGAATGAAATCCTCCAGATACTGCTTGTGGCCGGTCAGAAACACGATGATCATTTCAGGATTCAGCTCCCGCAGCCGTCTGGCCAGTTCTACGCCGTTCATCTCCGGCATCTCGATATCCAGCAGGGCAAATTCCACCGAGTGTTCTGAGGCAAAGCGCAGAGCTTCCGCAGCCGAGGAAAACTCCCCCACCAGTTCGATCTCCGGATCGTCCACGCACATGTCCCGGAACTGAAGCATGCTCCACAGCTCGTCGTCAACTAATATCGTTTTCATCGAAGTCCTCCTCCCGGAGCTTGGGTATGCTGATGCATACCCGTGTCCCCTGGCCCGGCGCACTGGAAAGCTCCACGGTCCCGTTCACCATGAGGGCCAGGCGTTCTCTGGCGTTGTTCAGGCCGAGTCCGTGCCCGCCTCTGGTATCGAACGGCTGCGTCACGTCAAACCCGACGCCGTCGTCCTCGATACGTATCACATAGGCCGCGTCCGTTTCGCGGGTGGCCACCGTCAGGGTCCCCGTGCCCTGTTTCGGCGCGATCCCGTGCTTTACGGCGTTCTCCACAAAAGGCAGTACCGACAGCGGCGGAAGCTCGAAATCGTCAGCCGCAACGTCGTATTCGACCCGCAGCCGGGGCCGCAGATGGGCCTGCTCGATCTCCAGATAGGCGCGGATGTGGTCCAGCTCCATGGAAAACGGACACAGCTCCGTCCCCGTAAGGGCATCGATGTTGTACCCCAGATACTGGGTGAACCGGTACACCATCCTTTCCGCCTCGTCCGGATCGTACCGGATCATGGATCGGATGGTCGTCATGACGTTATTGATAAAATGCGGCCGGATCTGGTTGATCAGCAGGCGGATCTTTCCCTCGTTCAGCTCACGCTCCATGTCCATGCGGCGCTCCATCCGGTCGTAGGCGGACAGCACGCTCTCCGTCGTCTGCAGAAGAACGAAGATCAGCGCCCCGATCGATTCCGGCCGCAGCGACCATCGCAGGGCGTTCCCACATGGGTAAAGGTTCCCGCAAGCTCTCCCAGGATCAGCGCAGCGATCCCCACGGCAAGCAGAACGCGATTTCTTTTCCCTCGGGATCCTTCACGCATCCTTGCGGCAAGGCAGGCCCCGAATACGGCGCAGTACATCAGGCAGCCGGCAACGCGCAGCACCGGCATCAGCCACGCCGGGCCGAAGGCCCGCATCAGCGCGGCCGCCGCGGCATAGGCCAGGCCGATCCATCCCCACGGCAGGCAGCCGGGCCTGCGGCTGCCGGCATTCCCGCTGACACAGCACAGGCAGTACAGCGGAGGCAGCAGTCCTCCGGCCGACCGCACGGCTTCGTATATGAGACGGCGCGCCGGCGATACGCTGTAGGCTGCCGTGATCCGCGCAACGCCCACCCCGCCCAGCAGCAGAATGAGCAGTCCCAGCAGAAAGCTGCGGGCCATGTCCTCGCTGTTCGTGTAGCCGAACAGCGAGTAAAGCAGCACCAGCAGCCCCGTGAAAAGTATGCACAGATTGATCCACCGGTCGGGCGCCGCCGTGGATTCCGCGTATATCATCAGCTCGCCGGCCGCGCCAAGCAGCATTTCGGACACCGTGCCCGTACAGAAGGGATCCGGACCGGAAAGCACGAGCCGGATCGTTTTTCCCCCCTGTTCCGGATCCAGCCGGACATAGTTCCAACGCGAGAGAGGCCGCCCCGAAGACACTTCGGCCGCGGACCAGTACAGTTCCCCGTCTACAAGCACGCGCGCCGAGGATCCATAGGTCCGAAAGGCAAGACAGGTGCCCGGGCTGAGCATATGCGGAAGCGTATTGCTCAGCGTGACGGAGCCGTCGGCGTCAGGCCGCACATAGGCGGGCAGGTCTGCCGGGACCGTGCCCGCGGACGTTTCGCGCTTCCATCCCTCATAAACGATCAGTGCCGCGTCGTACACCGGCTCCGCGTCGGGCATCGTCTTTCCCCGAAGCGCCAGAAAGGGCAACGCAACGGTCAGGAGGGTCATCGTGACGGCGAGAACGGCCGTCCATCGGATCTTCATGGTCCACCTCAGATCAAAACAAAAAGCAGGCCGCCGGCAAAAGCCGGAAGACCTGCTGAACGAATTTCCTGATACGCCCCGCCGTCAGACGCGGTACGCAAGGACGCACAGAAATACACGCACACAGGTCAAGGCATGTGCGTATGGTCCACTATCTGTCCGGCGCGTATCTGACTTATCTTCCCTCGGAAGCATCACAGTACCCTGCGTGCGGGGAATCTCACCCCATTCCACTTTGAACGCCCTATTACCGGGCCGTACCGGCCAGAATCATTTATGAAGATGCAGGAAAAACCTTGTCATCTCTTTTATATTTTACACCCACAGATCCTCAATGTCCATAAAGAAACGTAAAACTTAGCACAGGGGACGGTTCCTTGTGTCGTAAACGAACGACACAAGGAACCGTCCCCTGTGTTAGGCCCTGTGCTGTTACTGCAGCAGCATGCGGTCGTTGTCCAGGGCGGACCCGGTGCGGGCGCGGAACCGATCCATGAGATCGGAGACGGTAAGATGCGCGCGCTCCTCCCCGGAGGTATCGTAGATGATCCTGCCGGCGTCCATCATGACGGTTCGGTTTCCCATCTCCAGCGCCGCCTGCATGTTGTGCGTGACCATCAGGCAGGTGAGGTTCGACTCCCGGACGATCCTCTCCGTCAGTTCGGTGACCTTCTCCGCCGTGGCGGGGTCGAGGGCCGCCGTATGCTCGTCCAGCAGCAGGAGCTTGGGCGGGTTCACCGTGGCCATCAGAAGCGTCAGCGCCTGCCGCTGTCCGCCGGACAGCAGGCCGACCGGCTGCTTCATCCGGTCCTCCAGCCCCATGTCCAGTTCGGCCAGCCGTTCCCGGAAGAATTCGCGGTCCTGCCGGGATATCGTCCCGAACCAGCCGCCTCTCCCCGAGGCCAGAGCCAGATTCTCCTCTATGGTCATGCCCGGCGCGGTCCCCCTCATGGGATCCTGGAACAGGTGGCCGATGTCCGCCGCCCTTTTGTGCATAGGGAGCCAGGTGATGTCCCGGCCGGCCAGAGTGACGGTCCCGCTGTCGGGATAGAACTCTCCGCACACGGCGTTGAACAGGGTGCTCTTGCCCGCGCCGTTGCTGCCGATGATGGTGATGAAATCCCCCGGAAGAACGTGCAGGCTGAGCCTGTCGAGCGCCGTTTTGCTGTTTACGGTGCCGGGATTGAAGGTCTTGCTCACATGATCAAGCACCAGCATGGGCGTCCCTCCTTTCCTTCCGGTCCGCCGCGATCATCAGAACGAGGAACACGGCGCACAGCAGCGCGAGAAGGATCATCAGCGGCCGGGAGCCCGAAGTGAACACGGAAAGCACGATGAACAGCACCGTCAGCCCGGCGAAAACCGCCTGCAGGATGCGGTACAGACTGACGCCGCGCGTGCTGAGCCTGCGGTTCTGCAGGGCGAGCGTCCGCACCACTGTGGGATAGGAGATGGCCACGGCCACGATCACGGCGCTGACCAGCTTCAGGGCCGTTGCCGGCATGTTCAGCCGCAGCGCGACGGCGACGACGATGCGGTAGATGACCGCCCCGACGACGACGCCGACAGCCCTCCACGGCACGGTCTTCTTTCCGAACACCGTCTCTCCGATGATCAGGGACGCCAGGGCGATGGTGACCATGCCCGTTCCCATGTTGATGTCGCAGGTCTTGTTGTACTCACCGATCAGGCAGCCGCCCAGCGCCGTGATGGCGTTGGAGCAGCACAGACCGATGGTGATCATGGTCGTGGGATTGAGCGAAGAGGAGCGGACCATGTCCTTGTTGTTGCCGGTGGCGCGGATGGAGAGGCCGAGCCGGGTGCGGAGAAACAGCACCAGGAGCAGCACGGTGAGAAGGACGAAGCACAGGGCGACCACCAGCTTGTAGAAGTCGGCCAGCGGGGTGCCCGCCAGCACTTTTTTCATCCAGGTGAACACCGTGGGTGCGTCGTTCAGGCTGACGGTCGCCTTCCCCAGGATCATGATGTTGACGGTGTAGAGGCCCGTATTGACGATGATGCCCGCCAGCAGGCTCTCGATTTTCATCCTGGTCTGCAGGAAGGCCGTCACGAATCCGGAACACACGCCGGATCCGATGGCCGCCAGAAGGGCAAGTACGGGATGCCCGGTGAGCGCCACCATGCTTCCGACGGAGCACCCCAGCGTATAGCACCCGTCCGTGGACAGGTCACATACGTTGAGCATGGAATAGCTCAGGAACAGCGCCAGCGCCACCATGGAATAGATCAGGCCCAGTTCCACCGCGCTCTGTATGATGCCCCAGCTGATGAACATGAGGTCCCCTTCCTTTCGTCCGTTGCTTTCGGATCCTTATCGATCCGCGGTTCAGTCGAATTCGGCCTGTGTGGTCAGTTCCCTGAACTCCACGGCGATCTCTCCGAACGCCTTCTTGATCGTATCCAGATCGAACCCGATGGCCTTGCAGGTCTCGATGTTCACGGACACGATGCCGTTCTCAAACGTCCTGACGGGATAGGTGGCGGGATCCTTCCCGTTGACAAGGACATCCACCACGATATCCGCCGTGGCGGTGCCAAGCACGGCGTAATCCACGCCGTAGCCGACGAAGCCGCCCCACAGGGCGAAGGAGTCCGCTCCGGCGTAATGCGGGATGCCCGCGTCGGCGAACACGCCGCTGATCGCCTGTTCGGCCGCCATGATGGTATTGTCCGTCGGCGTGAACACGGCGTCAACTCCTTCCGCCACCAGCGCCTGCGCGGCCAGCAGCACTTCATCCGTCGTGGAACCGGTCTTCTCAACGACTTCTATGCCCTTTCCGCCGAGGATCTCACGGGCGGAGGCGATGGCGGCCGTGGAGGCGTCCTGCGCCGTATCGTACAGCAGACCGACCTTCTTCAGATCCGGATCCGCGGCCAGCATCAGGTTGATCAGGGCGTTGGCGTCCAGGCCGTCGGAGGTGCCGGTCACCTTTCCGCCGGGTTTTTCCATGTCCGCCACCACGCCGGAACCGACGGGATCGGAGACGGCGGCGAACACGATGGGGATGTCCGTATCCTCCGTCGCGCTCATCATGGTCAGCGCCGTGGGAGTCGCCACCGCGACGATCACGTCGACCTTGTCCGCCACGAGGTCCGCGCCGAACTGGTTCAGAACGGCGGAGTCCGCCTGCGCGTTGTCGTAATACGGTTCGTAGTCGAACACGACGCCGAGTTCCTTGCCCTTCTTGTCCAGCTGGGCTTCCAGATTGCTGACGATCTGATTCAGGGAGGCGTCATCCACATAGTTGACGATGCCCACCTTGTAGGTCTTTCCTTCGGCGGGTTCGGTCTTTCCGCCGTCGGTCTTGCTTCCGCAGCCGGCCAGCAGGCCGAAGCAGAGCAGAAGCGCCAGTGAAAGTGCGATGATCTTTTTCATTTCTTTTCTTCCTTCCTTTTCTGTTCGATCTCCCTGTGAACATGAACGCAGGCAACAAAAAAGCCCCTGCTCCCCCATGGGGAACAAGGACAGGAAGACCTGCGGTGCCACCTTGTTTGCCGCGCAACAGCGCGACCGCTCACGGAGAGCTGCCACTCTCCTGCCCGTTAACGCAGGCTCACGTCAGCACATACTCGGGTCTCCCCTTTCCGGCTGCCCTCGGCGGCCCATTTGCTGCCCCGCTCTCACCCTGCTTCCAGCCACGGCAGGACTCTCTGAAGACGCGCTGACAGTTTGACTTCCGCCTCATCGGTTTTTTCGTACTTTACCACTGCAGTGCGGTGATGTCAAGTTTTTTTATGTTCGCTCTTTCCCTCCGGCGGAAAAAGCGGTATGATATCCGGGCTTCTGTCGATGCGAGGTCACATGCCATGTTTACAAATAAAGATCTGAAAAAACTGCTGCTGCCGCTGATCGCGGAGCAGATCCTGATGTCCCTGATGGGGACGGCGGACGCGATGATGGTGTCCAACGTGGGAGCCGCCGCGCTTTCCGCCGTCTCGCTGGTGGACGCCATCAATACGCTGATCCTGCACCTGTTTTCCGCGATGGCGACCGGCGGGGCCGTCGTCGCGTCGCAGTATATCGGCCACCGTGAGGAGAAAAAGGCCAATCAGGCGGGCCGGCAGCTGCTCCTGTCCGTCACCGCCGCGGCGCTTTTTCTTACCGTTCTCCTGCTCGCGGTGAAGCGGCCGCTGCTGAAGATCATCTTCGGCAGGATCACGCAGGAAGTGATGACGGATTCCCTCACCTATTATTCCATCACTGTTCTGAGCTACCCCTTCATCGCCGTTCAGTACGGCAGCGCCGCCCTGTTCCGGGCCGCCGGCAATTCCCGCACGCCCTTGCTGGTCACCGTCGCCGCCAACGCGCTGAACATCCTCGGCAATGCCGTGCTCATCTTCTGTTTTCACATGGGCGTTGCCGGCGCGGCGATTGCGACGACAGTCTCCCGGGTACTGGGCGGCGTCGTCATGCTGCTCCTTCAGCGAAAGCCCGGGACAGTGATCACCTTCCGGGACTACCTGAGCGTACGTCCGGATTTCCCGACCATCCGCAGGATCCTGTCCATCGGGATCCCGACGGGTGTGGAAAACGGTCTGTTCCAGCTGGGAAAGCTGCTGATCCAGAGCACCGTATCCACTCTCGGCACCGCCGCCATGGCGGTGCAGGCCATCACGGCCCAGATCGAGCTGTTCACCTCCATGCCGGGCATGGCGGTGGGCATCGGTCTCGTCACCGTCGTCGGTCAGTGCATCGGCGCAGGGCGCCCGGATGAGGCGGTGAGATACTCGAAAAAGCTCACGCTGATCTCCTTCCTTTCGGTCGCCGCATTTTCCGCGCTGTCCATACCGGCGTGTCCGCTGATCACACGGCTGGCCCGCATGGACGCCGACAGCGCCCGGCAGGTCTTCCGTCTGGTCGTTCTGATCGCCTGCGTGAAGCCCGCGATATGGGCGCTGGGCTTTACCCCGGCCTACGGCATGCGCGCCGCGGGGGACGTCCGTTACTCCATGGTCGTCTCCTCCGTGATCATGTGGATCATGCGGGTCGGGCTGTGCTGGTATCTGTGCCGCTACGCCGGTTTCGGGGTTCTCGGCGTATGGATCGCCATGTTCTCCGACTGGACCTGCCGCGCCGTGCTGTTCAGCCTGCGTTTCGCCAGGAAGAAGTGGCTGCTGCACAACGTAATATGACGCCGGAAAAAACAGGCGTGACCGTACCCGGCCACGCCTGTTTTAACTTGACAACAACTGCCTTTATCCTGCCTTCCCTTTGAGGGGAAGGCTGATGTTCATCATTGCCAGTCTGATGATATTGTTGGAATGGTTTTTCAGCTAACCGTATATTTTCCGTACTCTTTCGCCCTTTTCCATGCCTTCCCCTTGAGGGGAAGGTGGCCGAGTGAAACGAGGTCGGATGAGGTGTTTTTTCATGTTGTGCCGATTTTTCCACCTCATCCGTCACGGCTCGAACCGGAGTTTCCACCTCATCCACCGCAAGCGGTCCCCCTTCCCCTCAAGGGGAAGGCTTTTACTTATCTTGCTGATTCCCTCAAAGGGAAGGCTTTTGATCATCATTGCCTGTCTGATGATTTTATCGAATTGGCTTTTCAACTAACCGGATATCATCCGTACTCTTTCGCCCTTTTCCATGCCTTCCCCTTGAGGGGAAGGTGGCCGAGTGAAACGAGGTCGGATGAGGTGTTTTTTCATGTTGTGCCGATTTTTCCACCTCATCCGTCACGGCTCGAGCCGGAGTTTCTACCTCATCCACCGCAAGCGGTCCCCCTTCCCCTCAAGGGGAAGGCTTTTACTTATCTTGCTGATTCCCTCAAGGGGAAGGCTTTTGATCATCATTCATCTTTTTTCTTTGCCCCAGAAGCAGGCTTTTTTCACATCAGGCCGAGGCGTACCAGCAGATCGTTGCATACGCCCTCAAAATTGCCGTTGATATCAGCGTTGGAATACCGTACTACCGTATTTCCAAGCTCCTGCAATGCGCGGTCTCTTTCACGGTCAGCTGCGGCTCCGGCGTCGTCAAAATGCTGAGATCCGTCCAATTCGATCACAAGCTTATGTGAGGCACAGTAAAAATCTACGATATAGCGGCCGATAACCTTCTGTCTGTTTACAGTGACCGGAAGGTCTTTAAGAAAATCATACCAAAGCCGGCGCTCTTCTTTCGTCATCGTACGGCGCAGGTGCTGAGCATTGCCGGTCAATCCGGGATTGTTTGTCTGATTCAGGGTCTTCCACCTCATCCGTTTCGAATAGTGCCGGTTTTTCCACCTCATCCGTCACGGCTCGAGCCGGAGTTCCCACCTCATCCACCGCAAGCGGTCCCCCTTCCCCTCAAGGGGAAGGCTTTTACTTATCTTGCTGATTCCCTCAAAGGGAAGGCTTTTGATCATCACGCAGCTTTTCTCAATGGGAAGGCTATTTTTTATTTCTCCCTTTCCGCCATATAGCGGGCGAGCCAGACCAGAAAGTCTGGGCACGGGAAAACGCCCTTCAGGCTCTCGCACGCGTGCTCCGTCAGTTCGCGGATCATCGCGTCGCACCGTTCCTGCCCGTACAGCGTGACGAAGGTGGTCTTCCCGTTGGCCGCGTCGCTGCCCACGGGCTTTCCCAGCTCTTCATTCGTCGATATCACGTCCAGTACGTCGTCCCGGATCTGGAAAGCCAGCCCCACGTCGGACGAGTACGTCCGCGCGGCCTCCAGTTCCTCCGGACCTCCGCCTCCGGCGATCACGCCGATCTCCGCGGCCGCCATCAGAAGGGCAGCTGTTTTCCCGTGGTGGATGCGCACCAGCTGTTCCCCCGTCAGGGGATGCCCCTCACCCGCCAGGTCCAGCGCCTGTGCCCCGCAGATGCCGTACAGTCCGGCGGCCTGCGACAGCGCCCGGGCCATCGCGACTACTCTTTCGGGTTCCATCCGGCTGGACAGGAGAAGAGCGAAGGCCTCCGCCTGGAGGCAGTCCCCCGCCAGGACCGCCGTGCCCTCGCCGAATACGACGTGGTTTGTGGGCTTGCCGCGGCGCAGCTCATCGTCGTCCATGCAGGGCAGATCGTCGTGGATCAGGGAATACGTGTGCAGCAGTTCCAGCGCACACGCGGGGTCGAGCGCCGTCTCCGCAGGAGCGCCGCAGACCTCGCAGAAGGCCATGGCCAGGACCGGACGAAGACGTTTGCCGCCGGCCAGCAGGCTGTAGCGCATGGCCTCGTTCAGCCGGGCAAAGGGCTCATCCTCCGCAAACAGGTCCTGAAGACGCGCATCCGTCAGGTCCCGGAGTTCCCGGAAATGGTCATTCATCCAGCTCATCGGCACGGTCGAACGGTTCCTCCACCGGGGCCCCGTCCTCTCCCTTCTTCAGCTTTACGATCTTCTGCCGGGCGGTCTCCAGCGTAACGGTACAGAAGCGCACCAGGGCCGCCGCCTCTTCATAAAGCTTCATGGACTGCTCCAACGGCGCGTCCCCCGTCTCCAGATCGTGCACGATCTGTTCCACACGGCGCAGCGCCTGCTCAAACGTCATCTGCTCCACTTCCGCGGCTCCTTTCCATGATCTTGTCGACCGTACACGCCAGTTCTCCATCGGAAAGCGTAACGGTCACACGCTCTCCCAGCGCCGTCTGCCGAACGGAGGAGGCAGTCTTCCCACCGTCCGTACGAACCACGGCGTATCCTCTGGCCAGCACCTTGAGTGGGCTGAGCGCTTCCAGCGAAGCGGCTACCGCCGCCAGCCGCCGCTCCTGCCCGTGTACGATCCTCTCCCCGGCCGCGCTGAGAAGCGCCTGCTGACGCTCCACCCTCTGGAGGCGCAGCTCCACGCTGCGCAGCGGATCGGTCAGCACGCGGCTGGCTTTCAGCCGGTGAAGAGCAGACTCCGCGTCGGAGATCCGCTTTTCCAGCTTCATCATCAGCTTCTGGGACAGTTCGTCCAGCTGCTGCAGCATCTCCTCCCGGTCGGGCACGGCGATCTCCGCTCCGTTGGAGGGCGTGGCCGCGCGGCGATCGGCGGCATAGTCCGCGATGGTCACGTCGGGTTCGTGGCCGACGGCGGAGATCACGGGGATCCGTGACTCGCCGATGGCCCGGGCCACCTTCTCCGAATTGAAGCCCCACAGATCCTCCAGGGATCCTCCGCCCCGGCCGCAGATGATCACGTCCGCCAGCTCCCACCGGTTAACATAACGCAGTGCCCCCGCGATCTGCGCGGGAGCTTCCGCCCCCTGGACGGCCACGGGAAGGACGACGACCTTGCTCAGCGGCCACCGCCGCCGCAGGATGCGGGAGATATCCATGACCGCGGCCCCCGTCCCCGAGGTAATCACAGCGATGGTCTTCGGGAACCGGGGCAGCGGTTTTTTGCGGTCCGCGTTGAACAGTCCCTCTTCGCCGAGTTTCTGTTTCAGCTGTTCGAAGGCGGCGTGCAGATCTCCAATCCCCTCAGGCATCAGGGAATCGACGTTGATCTGATACACGCCTCCGGCGGGATACAGCGTCACCCGCCCCATGACGATGACCTTCATCCCCTGTTCCGGACGGAACCTCAGCCTGTCCGCCTGGGATCGGAACAGCGTGCATGACACGGCACAGCGGTCGTCCTTCAGGGTGAAGTAGCAGTGCCCGCTGCTGTTGCGCTTGAAATTGGAGATCTCTCCGGTCACGGCCACGCGCCGCAGCAGTTCATCCGACTCCAGGATCTGTTTCACCAGACCGTTGAGTTCGGATACCGTCATCGTGCGTTCAGCCATGGTCCGTCACCGCCCGCCACGTGAGTATCGCGGTACCCATCGCGTTGTCCGTGGAATACCGCGGTTCAGCGAAAATACCGTCCGTGAGACGCTCCCGGAGCAGGCTGTTGGAGGACACGCCGCCGGAAAACAGCACGGGAAGATCCCCGTACCGCTCCCGTGCGGCTTCCGTAGCCTTCTCCACCGCGTACAGAAGGGACAGGAGGACGAAGCGTGCCGTATCCTCCGGCTTTTCCCTCGCTTCCGTCCGCTGCTTCATCTTATGCTCGACTCCCGACAGGGAGAAATGCATGCCGTCCGTCTTCATGCGGAAACGGTCTTCGCTCCCGCTCTGCGCCGCCAGCGCGTCCAGCGCTTTTCCCGCGGGAAACGGCAGCGCTAGTCGCTGGCCCGTCCGGTCGATGAGCTGTCCGGCGGAAACATCCGTCGTGCCGCCGATCACGGTGCAGGAGACTGCTGTCCCACGTTTCACCACGTGCAGCAGTTCCGTCGTCCCTCCGGACAGATGCCAGGCCAGATGCGGCTGTTCCAGCAGATCCATCCGGCCTGCGGACCAGGCTGCCGCGGCGATGTGTCCCTGCTGATGGGAAAAAGAAAAAAAGGGTACGTTCAGCAGCTGCGCAAGAACCATACCCTGTGAAACGCCGGCGAGAAAGCACGGCATATAGGACCCTTCCGTCTCCCGCGGCGCGTTGCTGGCGCCTACGGCGGCAAAGGATCCGAAAACTCCCAGCTGCTCGACGATCCCGGGAAGACGCTTGACATGACTGAAAAGCGCCTCCGACTGTCTCAGGCCCAGTTCCCCAGGCTTTACGTCAAGAAGACGTCCGCTGTTCGCGCCGTCCGTCCCGTCGAACCAGGCGCAGGAGGTCGTATAGTTGCTGGTATCGAACGCCAGAACTCTGCTCACGGCTGCAGCTCCTTCCTTGAGAAGGAGCCGAGGATCCCGTTGATGAAAGAGACGGTAGCCTCATCTTCGAATTGCCGGGCCAGTTCCACCGCCTCGTTGACGGATACGCCGGTCGGGATCTCAGGCATGTAGAGCATCTCATACATGGCGACCTTCATCACCGCCAGCGCCGTACGGGAGATGCGGTCGAACTTCCATCCGACGGCATACTGCATCACGTAGCTGTCCAGCTCCGCGTTATGTTCCACGATTCCGGAAACGACCGTATCGATATACTCCCGCTGGGAACCGGGATCCTCGGCAAAGCAGGGATCATCCTTCGCCAGGGTAGCGTAGTACTCCGGATCGAACACCTGTGCCAGGACTTCCTCCGCCGGAAGCGGATTCTCGGACACCATGTAGCACAGGCGGACGGCGATCTGTCTGGCCGTACTTCTCTTCATGGGGATCTCCGTCAGGCCTTGACGCCGCAGACCGTCACGTTGACGCTGCGCACCTGAACGCCGACGGAGGCTTCCACCGCCGCCTTAACGTTCTGCTGGATCCTGCCGCCAAGCTCCGCCAGAGGGATATCCGGACGCGCGACTACCGAAACATCCACATCCAGCATGTTGCTGTCCAGCCGGACCTTTACGGCCTTTCCGGCGCCGCGTCTGCCCGCCCCGTCCGCGGTAAAGCCGCTTTTAAGCTCGGCCACGCCCTCCGCCTCAGCGGCGGCCGCAGCCGCGATGACGGAAACGACCTCCTCGGAGATGTGGATATTGCCGTTATCGCTGAAATAGCTGATGTATTCCTTGTTCTCTGCCATGACGTTCACTCCTGTACTGCCGCGCTGAAGCGCGGACATGACTGTCAGATAATTTTACCATAGGAACGCGGGAATGGAAAGTTTTTTTTCACCAGACCAGGCACCGGACGACGGCGTTATCCTTTTTCGTACGTCCCGACTCACCTTCAAAACGGAACCGTCCCCGGCCCCGGACACTGATCACGCTGCCGGGATCCGGGCGGAAGCCGGGCGAAGCGATGAGGCGTCCGTCACAGAACACCAGTTCCCGCTCGAACAGCGTACGCGCCTCGCCCCGAGACATCCGGAAGACCGCCGACACAAGGGCGTCGATCCGAGCGGACGCGACCACGACGCTCCGCTCCTCCGGCTCCGGCGTAAGAATATCCGGAACGGCTTCGACCATCGAACAGGATACGGTGGTCCGTCCGACCGCCGTGAGCTGATCGCAGATATGCCGCGCGACGGAATCCAGACAGATCACGTACGCCTCGTGCTCTCCGATCAGGATGTCCCCCAGGCACTGTCTTTTAATCCCAAGCGACATCAGCGCCCCCAGAACGTCCCGGTGCCCCATGCCCCTGTCGAACCTGGCGCTGACCGAGGCTACGCGCACGACGTTCAGAGGAGGTTCGGGGCTATAGCCAAGCTCCTCCTCGCTTCCAAACGCCGCGATCACACGCTCGGCGCCTTCATATCCGCCGATACGCCGAACCGCCGCTCCCGCGGGGATCAGGCTCTGCTCATGCAGGGAAAGGAAATCCGAATACGTCCACACGCCCCGTGCGCGGCTCCGCGCACTGAGCTCCGCGAGATGGGCTCGCTGATATTTTTCCTCCTCATTCATGAACATCCCTCCGTTGAATTCCGCCGAATCGCATGTATAATGATACCATAACGAATGCCGCGAGGTACAGATATGAAAAAAGCCGTTCTGAACGTACGCAGATATTTCATCGGGGCCGCCGAGCGCCGGCTTCCTCTGTACGCGTCCTCAGGTGCGTTCTACGTGTTTCTTTCCATCATTCCATGCGTCCTGCTTGTCGCCGCCGTGCTGCCCATGAGCCGCCTTGACCGGGCTCAGATCAGCGAATTCATCGCTCTTGTCGCCCCGCCGACCGTGATCAGCTTTCTGGAGACGATCGCGGATCAGGTTTACCAGCGCTCCGTCGGCGTATGGTCCCTGTCCGCCATCGTCACGCTTTGGTCGGCGTCAAAGGTGATCTCTTCCTTCATGCGCGGGATCATCACGGCCAGCGGAAGTGAAAAATCCACCGCTTACGTGCGCCTGACGCTGAAGGCCATGGGATATTCGATCCTGATCGTACTGGCCATGTACCTGCTGGTGCTGGGGAGCGTGGTCCTGAATGTACTGGGAGCCTTCGACATCCGGCCGATCTCCCACAGCCGGCTGATCTCCGCCGGCGTTCTGTGCCTTCTGCTCACTCTGTCCTACCGTTTCATCCCGGGGAAAAGCCGCCGATATCGGTTTTCCTTTCCCGGTGCGCTGGCGGCCGCGGCTGCCTGGATGCTGTTCAACCACATCTATTCTCTGTGGCTCGGCTGGTCCGACCGTTACGGCGTATACGGTACCGTAGGCAGCGTGATCGTCACGCTGCTCTGGCTGTACGCCTCGATGTACATCATCTTCTCCGGCGCGTATTTCAATCTGTTTCTCAGCCGGATCGCGCCCCGGTGGGCCGCCAGACGTTTCCCCGCTTTGACGGAAGCACACAAGGCGGAAGATGCTACGGCCAGGCAGGACGGATCTTAAGGATCCCCGGACGGCAGGGCCGCCCGGGGATCTTTCCGTCAGAACAGACGGCGTTTATCGTTGATCCTCTCCAGAAGGAGCATCAGAGGAATGCCCACGACGTAGCAGGCGATGGCCTGGCCGACGAAGACCGACAGAGCCATCAGCGCCAGTACTCCGACCGTGGCCGTCGTGCTGCCCATGGAGGTGATCCCATATCCGAAATACAGGACGAACGGGATCACCAGCGCATTGAACACTACCGCCGGAAGCGGCGCCAGCCAGCGCCTCGGACGGCTGAGCCCCTGCCGCCTTCCGAGGGAAAACCGTTTTCCGATCACCGCGGTGACGGCGGCCGCCGCCAGCGTGGTCAGCGATCCGAAAACGTTGTCCACCCAGGTGCCGGACAGGATATTTGCCACGGCACACCCGATGAACAGTCCCGGGATGGCCGCCGGCGTGAAGAGGGGCAGAATGCAAAGGGCCTCCGACAGCCTCACCTGGATGGCCAGGGAGGAAAACTCCCAGAGCGCCATGGTCAGTACGGCATAAAGCGCGGCGATCACCGCGGCGTATACGATAAATCTTGTTTTTTTCACGTTTATTTTCCTTTCCGTGCCGCGGTCCAAACGCAAGGCCGCGGTCTAGTTTTATTTTCGGGATCTCTCCCGGGTGAGGATGGTCTCGAACTCACCGCCCGTTCGGGCCGACCGGCAAGAGCCGGATGACGACTGTTACTCCTCCTTTACCTCCCGTATCGTCGGCTTGCCTTCCTGCTTTCTCCACACTTCTCCGGTCCCGAGCCCCCACTTTTCGAACATTCGGTTATAGAACTCCGGCCGCGGGAAATTCAGAGACATGTCCATGGTCAGCTCCTGGTAGCCAAAGTTGGCACGGCTGAGGATCTCCAGCCCGCTGACGAGCTCCGGCAGCTTTTCCGCCCGCATGGTGAACATAACCTCGTCCTCGTCCGTAAGACCGCGTTCATACTCACCCGGATCCGGGAAGGTGATGTTGTAGTCCTTGCCGTTAAGCACGGGGATCGACGAGTGTACGCAGGAATCCACGGGATCGAGCACCACAGGCAGCATCTCGCCGGAGTGGAACTTGGTGGCCATCAGGATGCTTCTTATCTGTGCGGGCCGGCAGTAGATCGTGATGATCTCCGGTTCATAGCCGCAGCTGCGAAGCGGAGCGATCGTAAATCCGATGGGTTTTTTCTCGGACGCGAGCATCGGGTACTCTTCTCTCAGAAAGCGCTTGCTGCGCTCGGGATCCTTAAAGAAGAACTTGTCCCCCATGTATTCATAATCGTCTTCATCCAGCGGAACCATGCCGTAACTGACGAGCGGCCACACGCACCAGTGATCCTCCTTCAGCATGGTGATGGCCTTCCGGCTGCGCCTCACCATGGCGTAGGCCTGACACATGGCCAGCCGGTCGCCCCTGTCACGGAACGGCCGCAGCGTTCCTTCGGGGATATCCTCCTCCGTCCAGATCAGCTTCATCGCAATGGGCGAATACCGCAGGATCAGCAGTTCCTCCAGTTTCTTCCCCAATTCGTTGAATTCCTGTACCGTCATCTCAACGCCTCCCTTGATTTTCGATCTTATCGCTGATCCAGGAAAGAAGGTCTTCAAAGACCTCCTGCCTGTTGATCTCGTTGTGCATCTCATGCCGGCCGCCTTCGTAAAGCCGGACCGTCACGTCCGTCATGCCGGCTTTTCGGAACGCGCGCACGGCGCGCATGACTCCGGCTCCGTTTTCCCCAACGGGATCCCTGGTCCCCGAATAAAACAGAACCGGCAGGTCTTTTTCCATGCGTTTCATGTTTTTCCGGGAAGTGATCATCAGCAGCCCCTGCATCATGTCCGCGTACAGGCGATTCGTACATACGAAACCGCACAGGGGATCCCTCAGAAATCCGTCCACGGACGCTTCGTCCCGCGTCAGCCAGTCGTACCCCGTCCTCGCCGGGCGGAAAGCCCTGTTGTAATTCGCGGAGACGATCCCATTCAGAAACGCGCCGCGGCCTCTGGGCGACGCGGCGGCAAGCGCTTCGCTCAGAACACGCCCGGCCAGCAGCAGGGCCCGCCTCTGGTGGGCCGTTCCCGCCAGCACCACGCCGTTGAAATCCTTCGGCCAGGTGAACATGTACGTCCGGACAAGAAAGCTGCCCATGCTGTGCCCCAGCAGAAAACGGGGAAGGCCCGGGAACCGGTCACAGGTCTGTTCATAGACCGTACGCATGTCCCTGAGCACTTTCATCCAGCCGTCCCGTCCGGCAGAATAACCGAGGTCGGACGGAGCGTTCACGCTTTTTCCGTGCCCGAGATGGTCGTTGGCCAGGACGGCAAGCCCTCCCTCCGCCAGAGCGCGGGCCAGCCCGTCAAATCTTTCGCAGTGACCGGCGAGGCCATGCGCGATCTGGATCGTCCCCTTCGGGTCTTTTTCCGGCGTCCAGATCCTCAGGCGGATCTTCGTCCGTCCGTCGCAGGAGGGAAACCACGTATCCAAACAATTGATCATAGCATTCATCACCCGCCTGTGCTATGATAAGAGCAGTACTATTCTATTCTCATAAGCAGACCGCGTCAAGTGACGCCGTCCGCGTTACCAGCGGCACCTCCGCTTCCGTCGGAGGCCGGGTCAGGAGGCAACCATGGAACAATACATTATGGCCCTGGACCAGGGGACCACCAGTTCACGCGCCATCATCTTCGACGGACGCGGCGCCATCGCCGGCGTCGGGCAGGTCCCGTTCCGTCAGCACTTTCCTCAGCCGGGATGGGTGGAACACGACCCCGACGAGATCCTTTCCAGCCAGCTGGAGGCCATGCACATGGCCGTGGAGCGCGGGCGTCTCTCCCCCTCCCAGATCGCCGGCATCGGCATCACCAACCAGCGGGAAACGACCGTCGTCTGGGACCGGCACACCGGCCGTCCCGTCTGCAACGCCGTAGTCTGGCAGTGCCGCCGTACGGCGGACTTCTGCGAGCAGCTGATCCGCGACGGGCTGAGCGACCTGATCATGAAGAAGACGGGGCTGCTCATCGACGCCTATTTTTCCGCCACCAAGATCCGGTGGATCCTGGAAAATGTTGCCGGCGCCCGGGAACGGGCGGAACACGGCGATCTGCTGTTTGGAACTGTGGACTCCTGGCTGACATGGAACCTGACCGGGCGGCACGCGACGGATCCCTCCAACGCCTGCCGCACGATGCTGTTCGATATCGACCGCATGACCTGGGACGAGGATCTGTGCGGTCTGTTCGGCGTCCCCATGCAGATGCTGCCGGAGGTGCTTCCTAATTCCGGTCTGTTCGGTCCGGTGCTTTCCCGCGTTCCGGAGGCCGCCGCCTTTGCCGGCATTCCCGTGTGCGGAAGCATCGGCGATCAGCAGGCGGCGCTGCTCGGTCAGGGGTGCCTGTCCCCCGGTGAAGCAAAGAACACCTACGGCACAGGCTGCTTTACGCTGATGAACGGCGGCAGCTCCTCCGTCCGCTGCGCCAACGGACTTCTGACGGACGTAGCCTGGTCCGTCGGCGGCCGTACGACCTATGCGCTCGAGGGCAGCATTTTCAATGCCGGCAGCTCCATCCAGTGGCTGAGGGACGAGCTCGGCCTGATCTCCACCGCCCATGAATGCGACGTGCTGGCGGAATCCGTTCCCGATACCGGCGGTGTGTACGTCGTTTCCGCATTTACGGGGCTTGGAGCCCCCCACTGGGACATGCGGGCCAGAGGGGCGGTGTGCGGCATTACCCGCGGCACGGGAAAAGCGCACCTGGCCAGAGCCGTTCTGGAGGGCATCGCCTATCAGGTAAAAGACATGCTGGACGCCATGGAACTGTCTACCGGGACTCCTCTTTCCGTGCTGAAGGTGGACGGTGGAGCCAGCGTCAGCGATTTCATGATGCAGTTCCAGGCGGACATTCTGAACAAGCCCATCGACCGCCCGAAGCTGGTGGAGACGACGGCCCTCGGCGCCGCTTTTCTGGCCGGTCTTCATCTCGGGGTGTGGAACAGCATGGACGAGATCCGCGGCCTGCGGACCTCCGAACGCATCTTTGAACCGCACATGGACCGCGCCGCCGCCGACCGGCTTTACGCCGGCTGGAAAAAGGCGGTGGAAAGAAGCCGGAACTGGGCCGAATGACCGGATGTTCCGCGTGACAAAAGCCGCACGTCATCGCAGCTGCGATGGCGTGCGGCTTTTGCATGCTCTGTATACACCCTCCGTTCCTTCTTCGCCCCACACCAAACTGTTTTTATTGCAGACAGACAAGAACCCGCCTGAGCTTTTTGCATCTCAGGCGGGTCTGAATCATGATGACGGCAAGCAGAACAAAAAAGGAAATCGTTTCAGTCCTGAATCAATTGAACCAGCATGGCATTTACTTCATAACGATCCTTCTGAAGTTTTTCTTTCCCTTTTTCACGATCAGGCCGTCGCCAGACAGTTCGTCCGCGCCGTAAACCTTCGCGATGTCCGTCACCTTTTCGCCGCCGGCTTCCACGCCGCCCTGCTGCACGTTCCTGCGGGCGTCGCCCCGGGAGGCGCACAGGCCGGAGGCGACCAGCAGCGTGAGGATGTCCGCCTTCCCGTCCGTCAGGTCGTCCGCCGTCAGCTCGCATACGGGCATGTCCGCCGCCCCTCCGGAGGTGAACAGCGCCCGGGCCGTATCTCTGGCGGCGTTTGCCGCCTCTTCTCCGTGGACGAGGTTCGTCAGCTCCCAGGCCAGGATCTCCTTGGCCTCGTTGATCTTCTGATCCTTCCACGCGGCCATCTCCTCGATCTGTTCCAGCGGCAGGAAGGTGAGCATGCGCAGACACTTCATCACGTCCGCGTCGTCCACGTTGCGCCAGTACTGGTAGAACTCAAAGGGGGACGTCTTGTTGGGATCCAGCCACACGGCGTTGCCGGCGGTCTTTCCCATCTTCTTGCCCTGGGAATCCGTCAGCAGGGTGATGGTCATGGCATAGGCGTCCTTGCCCAGCTTCTTGCGGATCAGCTCCGTTCCGGCCAGCATGTTGCTCCACTGGTCGTCTCCGCCGAACTGCATGTTGCACCCGCAGTGCTGGAACAGATGATAGAAGTCGTAGGCCTGCATGATCATGTAGTTGAACTCGAAGAAGCTCAGGCCCTTTTCCATGCGCTGCTTGTAGCACTCCGCGCGCAGCATGTTATTGACGGAAAAGCAGGTGCCCACCTCTCTCAGAAGCTCGATATAGTTCAGATCCAGCAGCCAGTCGGCGTTGTTCATCATAACGGCCTTACCGTCGGAAAAATCGATGAACCGCTCCATCTGCCTGCGGAAGCATTCCGCGTTGTGGTCGATGTCCGCCTTGGTCAGCATTTTCCGCATGTCCGTACGCCCGGAGGGGTCGCCGATCATCGTGGTGCCTCCGCCGATCAGCGCCACGGGCTTATTTCCTGCCATCTGCAGGCGCTTCATCAGCGTGAGCGCCATGAAGTGCCCCGCCGTCAGGCTGTCCGCCGTACAGTCGAAGCCGATGTAAAACGTGGCTTTGCCATTGTTGATCAGTTCGCGGATCTCGGCTTCGTCCGTAACCTGCGCGATCAGCCCTCGGGCCACCAGTTCTTCATAGATCCCCATTTTCAGTCTCCTCGTTTCTTGTCTTTATCGTTCGGCAGCGCCTTATAGGCGTCCGCCTGTCTGAGCTGTTCTTCGGCGCTTTCGAGCGTCAGCGCCGTGATCCTGTCGCCCCCGGTGAGCCGGCCCAGCTCCGCTCTGCGACCGGCTCGGTCGAGCCTGCGCACGGTCGTATAGGTCCGGCCGTCGTTCTGGGTCTTTTCCACCGAATACTGCGCGTCCGCCATGGCGGCGATCTGCGCAAGATGGGATACGCAAAGCACCTGCCTGCCGCATCCGAGGCGCCACAGTTTTTCCGCCACGCGCTGGGCGGCCACCCCGGAAACGCCCGTATCGATCTCATCGAACACCAGCGTCTGGACCGTATCCGACTCCGACAGAACGTTCTTCATGGCCAGCATGATGCGGCTGAGCTCTCCTCCGGAGGCGATCCGACTCAGGCGTCCCGGCGCTTCGCCCGCATTGGCGGACATGTAGAAGGCCACTTCATCAGCGCCCGCGGCGGAAAGCTCCTTCCGATCCATCCGCACTTCGAACCGAATGCCCTTCATGTTCAGATCGGCCAGTTCGCGCACGATCTGCTTTTCCAGGCGGTCGGCCCCCTTCCTGCGAATGGCGGAAAGCCGCTCAGCGAGGGCTTCCGTTTCCGGCCTTTTTCCGGCAATCTTCGTCCTCAGACGTTCCGCCGCCCCGTCAGAACCCTGCAGCTCCTCCAGCTTTTCCCGGGCAGCCGCCAGGTGATCCTGCACGTCCTGCTCCTCCGGTCCGTACTTTTTCAATAAACGCCGCAGCGCGGCGTATCGCTCCTCCAGCCGGTCCAGTTCTCCGGGCGTGAAGTCCAGTTCCCGCAGAGCGTCGGACAGCGTCTCCACGGCGTCGTCCAGCTGATATCTCGCTTCCCGGATCTGGTCGGCCGCCTGGGTGAATCGGTCGGTATACTTTTCCGCGTGTCTCAGCGCCGATTCGGCTTCCTGGGCCAGTGTGACCGCTCCGTCGCC
Organism: Oscillospiraceae bacterium; assembly: GCA_017519975.1. GTDB lineage: Bacteria > Bacillota > Clostridia > Oscillospirales > Oscillospiraceae > Alloscillospira. Next base: position 24,113 of record JAFWRM010000020.1, read on the forward strand.
GCTTCCCGCCCCGTTCAGCGCGGCAACGGCCTGTTCCACCACGTCGGTCAGACGCGCGGCGTTCTTCAGCAGCTCACGCTTCCTCTCCAGTTCCTCAAACTCCCCCGGCACGGGGGACACGCGTTCGATCTCCTCGATCTGGTAGGTGAGCATGTCCAGCGTTCTGGCGCGCTCCCCTTCGTCCATCTCAAGGCTCTGAAGCTGTTCCTCCAGCGCCGTAAGTTCACGGTAAGAGGCCGCGTACGCTTTCAGCGCTTCCTCCGCGCCCGCGTATCCGTCCAGATATCTCAGATGCGTCGTTTCATCCAGCATTCTTCGGCCGTCGTTCTGCCCGTGGATATCCACCAGAGCCCCTCCGGCATCCCGAAGCTGTGAGACGGACACCGTTCTTCCGTTGATCCGGCATACGCTCCTGCCGTCCGTCGTCAGCTTTCGGAACAGGACGACCGTTCCGTCCTCCGACGGTTCGGCGCCGCATCTTTCCAGCCATTCCGGATCCTCCGGCGCGTCGAACACCGCGGTAACGGCCGCCCAGCCTGCACCGGTGCGGACGATCTCCCTCCCGGCTCTGCCTCCGGTCACCATGTGCAGGGCGTCGATGACGATGGATTTTCCCGCGCCGGTCTCACCGGTAAGCACGTTCAGACCGCCGCTGAAGGCGATCTCCGCACGCTCGATCACGGCTATGTTCTCGATCTGAAGATCGATCAGCATCCGCTCCTCACCTCCTGACGCAGTTCATAGGGGCATTACAGCATTTCGCGGATCTCTTCCGTGAATTCTCTGGCTTCCTCTGCCGAATACATGCAGAGAAAGGCCGTGTCGTCTCCGCCAAGCGTCCCGGCCAGAGATTCTATGTTCATGCTGTCAATGGCGCTGCACGCCGCCTGGGCAAGGCCGGGCAGCGTTTTGATCACAACGATGTTCTGCGCGCACACGCAGGACGTGACGCATTCCCGGAAAATGGCCTGCAGCCGCAGCGAATGGTTCTGCTTTTCCTTTTTGTGGAGCACGGCGTAACGGTACGAACCATCCGGGGCCAGCTCCTTGATGATGTGAAGCTCCTTGATGTCTCTGGAGACGGTGGCCTGCGTGCTGACGATCCCGGCGCCGCGAAGCGCCTCGATCAGCTGGCCCTGCGTCTCGATGCTCTGCTTTTCGATGAGTTCAAGGATGGCTGCCTGTCTGATACTTTTCATGGCTCATCTGTCTCCTAACTTTTCATATACGGTGGAATAGAAGCTTCTGTCGGAAAAGCGGATCAGCCGCGTCGTCTTTTCCGAACGCCGGATCTCGATCCGATCTCCCGGCATCAGGCTCACGCCGTCGTTTCCGTCGCAGGATATCACCGCGGGGTTCCTTCTCTCGTCGGACATCCGTATGCGGACCGTACGGGAGGGATCCAGCACGAAGGACCGCGCCGCCAGCATGTGCGGACAGATGGGCGTAACGATGATCGCCTGCGTATCCGGCTCTACGATCGGGCCTCCGGCGGACATGGAATAGGCGGTGGATCCCGTAGGCGTCGCGATCACCGCGCCGTCTCCCGTATACCGCAGCATCGGGGCATCGTCCCCGGAGATCTCAAGAGCGATCACGCGCTCACGCCCCTTGATCTCCACATCGTTCAGAACGACGTCTTCGAGAATGGTGGTCCCGTTCCGGCACACGCTCACCTTCAGCATCATGCGCTCCGACACGACGTAATCCCTTGCGGCAAGCCTGCGGAACTCTCCGGTATCCCCGGGACCGAGGTCCGTGATGAAGCCAAGATGCCCCAGATTCACAGACGCCACGGGCAGCTCCGCGTCCGCTACCAGCCGCGCCGCACGCAGCAGCGCCCCATCCCCTCCGAAAACGACCAGCGCGTCGGAGGACGCCATTTCCTCCTCCACCGTGCTCCATGTCATTCCATCCGGCGCCTTCTCTCCGTCATACAGAGGGCAGAATACGGTACTTACGCCGTTGCGCGCCAGCACGTCGGCGACCTGCCGCGCGGCTGCCAGGGCATTTGACTGCGCAAGGCTCGGACAAAGTATTGCTTTCATACGCACCCTCCCAGACTTTCATGCGCCTCGCGGACAAGGTCCGCCGGATCCGGGTATGAACTTTCACATCCCGTCTGAAAATGGCCGAGGAACTCGATGTTCCCCTCCGGGCCGCGGACCGGAGAGAAAGTCAGCCCCGTCGCGCTGAAACCGGACTGTGCCGCGAAGGCGATCACGTTTTCCAGTACTTCCCGATGAGTGGCCGGATCCCGTACGACGCCCTTCTTTCCCACTTTCTCCCGTCCCGCTTCGAACTGCGGCTTGATAAGGCAGCAGACCTCCGCGGCGGGAGCCATGATGCGTCTGAGTACGGGGAACACCAGCTTCAGCGAAATGAAGGAGACGTCGATGGCCGCCAGATCTGGCCTGTCCGGCACCTGCTCCTCCGTCACGTTCCGAATGTTTGTCCTTTCCATGACCACGACCCTTGGATCGCTGCGTATGCTCCAGGCCAGCTGTCCGTAGCCGACGTCGATGGCGTATATTTTTTCCGCTCCGTTTTTCAGCAGCACGTCCGAAAACCCGCCGGTGGACGCTCCGCAGTCGATGCAGATCCGTCCGGCCGGAGAAACGGAAAAGGTCTTCAGTGCTTTTTCCAGCTTCAGCCCGCCGCGGCTGACGTAGGGAATGGAGGGACCGCGGACTTCCGGCCGCGCCGTGTCCGGCACCATCGTGCCCGGCTTATCGATCCGGACCTGGTCAACGTATACCTGGCCGGCCATGATCACAGCTTTCGCGCGCTCTCTGCTGGAACACAGACCGTTCTCAACAAGCAGCACGTCCAGACGTATCTTACCCACGGTCCGCCTCCTTTATCCGTACAACGAGTGAGTCCGCGTCCAGTCCGCAGAGTTTTCTGAGCTCCGGAACGGAACCGTGCGGGATGAACCCGCCGCCCGTGTCGGCACACAGAAGCCGAACGGAGATCCCGTTTCTCTGCAGCAGTGCGGCGACGCGCATGCCGACGCTTCCGCTCGCCTCCGCTTCCTCCGCGCACAGCAGAAGCTCGCAGCCGTCCAGAAGATCGAGAAGCTCCTTCTCCGGCAGCGGACATATGCGGTTCAGTTTCACCAGGCCGGTCTCCAGACCCTCCGCGCTGAGACGATCGCACGCTTTCACAGCTTCGTTTACAAGCGAGCCGTAGGTCAGAATGATCCGCCGCTTTCCCTCGCGCAGCCGGGCGGCGGATCCATCGGAGCATCCCGTGTATTCGCCCTCTCCGCCTCTGGGGTAGCGTACGGCTACCGGGCCTTCGCACGCATACAGCGCCTCGTTCAGATCGCGGCGCAGCTCGGCAAAGGAGGAAGGCGAAAGCACCGTCATTCCCGGCACGGACGAGAGGTATGCCACGTCCAGCAGCCCCTGATGCGTCTCTCCGTCCGCTCCGACAAAGCCAGCCCTGTCGACCGCCAGCACCACGTGCTGCCCTGCCAGGGCAAGCTCCTGGATCAGCATGTCGTAGGAGCGCTGCAGGAACGTGGAATACACGGCGAAAACAGGTTTCATCCCTCCGGAGGCCAGCCCCCCGGCCATGGCCGCGGCATGTTCCTCCGCGATGCCGACGTCAAAGAACCGGTCCGGATAAAGCGCCGCAAAGCCGCCAAGTCCCGTTCCTTCCGTCATCGCCGCGGTAATGGCGCACACCGTACGATCCTTCCGGGCGATCCGGATCAGCTCATTTCCGAAGGCCGCGGAAAAATCCTCGGCGGAAGCGCGGACTGCGCCCGTTTCCGGGTCGAAGGGCCCGATGCCGTGAAATCGGCCGGGATCCGACTCGGCGAACGGGTAGCCCTTCCCCTTTTTTGTAACCGCATGAACAAGCGTCGGCCCCTCCTGATCGGCGGCCCAGCGCAGCGCCTCTTCCATCGCGGCGATATCATGCCCGTCGACCGGCCCGCCGTATTCCAGCCCGATCTGCTCGAACAGACTCTCGCTGAGGATGGATCGCTTCAGCTTTTCCTTCACGCGGTGCGTCAGGCGATACACGGCTTTTCCGCCGGGGATCCTCCGCATGACCGCCCGGTATCTTTTCTTGAATACCAGATAAGAATGGGTCAGCCTCAGCCGTTTCAGATAATTGCCGAACCCGCCGGTATTCGGATTGATGGACATCCCGTTGTCGTTCAGGATCACGATCACCGGAAGACCTGAGGACGCCAGATCACACAGCCCCTCATAAGCCGTACCACCCGTCATGGCGCCATCCCCGATCAGACATATGACCCGCACCGGATCCCCGGACAGAGCGGCGGCTCTGGCCATGCCAAGCGCTACGGAGATGGACGTGGAGGCGTGCCCCGCCACATAGGCGTCGTGAACGCTCTCCTTCGGCTTGGGAAAGCCGGAGATCCCGCCGTAGCTCCGAAGCCCGGAAAACTCTGACGCGCGTCCGGTAAGAAGCTTATGAACATAGCATTGATGGCCGACGTCAAAAACCAGCCGGTCGACCGCGGTATCGAATACGCGATGGACGGCTACCGTCAGCTCCACGGCACCAAGGTTGGAAGCAAGATGCCCTCCGGTGCGGGATACGTTCTGAACGAGTGTCGTCCGTATCTCCTCACACAGTTCCTGCAGCTGACGTTCCGACAGTCCGCACAGTTTTTCCCTCGTTATCGAATCAAGATAACTCAAGGCATTTCCTCTTTTCCGCGTCCACTGACTGAACGCTGCGTTGACTTATGATTTTATCAGATGGCGGTTTTCAATTCAAGTATCCGGAACCGTAACTGCGCCGAAAACGAATAAAAAAACGAATATTACGAATAACGGCTGAGTGACGTGTTCTTGCCGCGGCGGCTCATCCGCCGAAAGCGGCCTTCATTACGTCGGAGGCGACGGAACCGGCGGCAGAGCTGCCGTATCCACCGTTTTCCACCAGCACCGCAAAGGCGAGCGTACGTCCGTCCTTCCGTCCGAATCCGACGAACCAGGCGTGAGGGGCGACGCCTCCGCCGACCTCGGCTGTTCCGGATTTGGCGTATGCCGTGACTCCGGGAAACAGGTCCTCGCCGTAAGATGCGACGACATCGTTATGCATGAGTTCCGCCAGGATCTCTGCCGTTTTCTCCGGCAGCAGTCTGCCGCCCTCCGCGCCGGAGCCGCCCCGGAGCAGCGTGAGTTCCACGGCGCGTCCTCCGTTCGCGATGGCCGTCATCAGCCGAAGCATCGACGCGGGGCAGACGGAGTCCTGTCCCTGCCCCACCCCGCTCCAGGCCGTGTCCAGCGTCTCAGCGGAGGCGACATAACGTCCCCTGGCGGATGGGATCCCGTCTATGAAAACCGGTTCCGTGAGTCCCATGGCAGCGGCCTGCTTTTCCATCGTCTCTCCGCCAAGATCGACGGCAAGCTGAGCAAAATAGCAGTTGCAGGAGACCGCCAGCGCCTGTCGGAGGGACAGCTCTCCATGTACCCCCATGCAGGTGACCGCATCGTTCCCGATCTCCCAGGATCCGTCACAGGGATAGGTTCGGTCCCCGGCTCCGGGAAGCTGCTCCAGCGCGGCAGCCGCCGTCACCAGCTTGAAGATCGAACCCGGCGTATAGGCCGAAGACAGGAAACGGTTGATGTACACCCCCTCGTACTCCGGAACGTCTACCGAATCGGGCGGCGACTCGGGATCGAAAGAGGGGGCGGATACCATGCACAGGATCTCCCCCGTATCACAGTCGCAGACGGCTACCGTTCCCTTTCGCCCGTTCAGCGCCTGCCATGCGCGCCGATTCAGTTCCGCGTCGATGGACAGCGCAACGCTTCCGGAACGGTCGGAACGGTACAGCCCGTTTACCACGTCGTATCCGGTCAGGTATTCCCGGAACACGACGTTCGCACCTGTACCGATGTTCCCGTACCTGTCCCCTGTTGCGTGCAGAGTGGAAATACGTGTCAGCGCGTCCGAAGAATAGCGGTAAGCGCCGTCCTCCATGGTCAGCAGCACTTCTCCGTTTCGATCCGTGATCTGGGCGTGCTTCAGCACCCCGTCCGTATAGGCCGTACGGTTGGCCGAAAAGGCCGCCCACTGTCTTCCGTTGCGGAAATAGCGGACCAGAAAGATCCCCATTCCCATGGCAAGCAGCAGGATAAGGATCAGGAGCACCGCGCTTCTGCGTTTGATCTTAGTCATTGCCCGTCTCCGATCCCCTTTCGTAGATGCGTACGTCGTCATCCGCATCCGCGTTTCTTCTGTGTTTTGGAAGCCTCACGGTAAAGCTCGCGTTCTGCCTGGTATCGCAGGCCTTGATGAAGGCCAGCAGCCCCCAGCAGGCGATCAGGCTGGAACCTCCCCTGGATACGAACGGAAACGTCACGCCGGTAAATGGGAGGATGTCCATGCTGCCCAATACGTTCAGCGTCATCTGGAAGATCAGCATGGCGGCGGCGGAAACGGAACATATCACCGTAAAACTGCTGCGCGCTCGCCCGGCGTAGGCAACGGCACACACGCCGAACAGGATCACGGCCAGGATCAGGGTAAGGCCGAAAACGAGCCCTTCTTCCTCACATACGACTCCAAAGACAAGGTCCGTATTCGCCGCGACCACCGTCTCCAGCCATCCGCGGCCTGCGCCAAGGCCAAACAGTCCGCCGCCGGCAGCGGCCGACATGGCGCGCACCTGCTGATACCCGCTGTCGTAAGGGAAGTCCCAGGCGTGACGCCATCCCGCAAAACGGGAAGCGATATACGGCTTTACGCTGATGGCCAGCAGTCCCGCGCTCACCGCTCCTCCGACGCTGAGGAAAACCGTCCCTACGCTGCCCGACCTCAGAAAGGCGATGATCAGATACGTCACAAAAAATACAAGGCCCGTGCCGAAATCGCTGATCAGGACGAGGGCCAGCACGCAAAAAGCGGCAAACCCGACGAAAAGAAACAGATTCTTCTTCGTAAACAGCCTGTCCAACGTGGCGGCACCGACAAAAATGAAAATGATCTTCACAAATTCGGAAGGCTGAAAGGAAAAGCCGCCGATGCTGAGCCAGTTTTTCGCTCCCAGCACCTTCTCACTGAACACGACGTTGACCATCAGCAGCGCGAGGCCGGCCGCGGCCGCCGGGATCCTCAGCTTCTTCACGAGCCGCAGGCTGCGCAGCACGGCTCCTACGCAGAAGTAGAGCACGACCCCCGCGATCAGGAACAGTATCTGTCTCATCATTTCATAGGCGGCGGAGGTCGCGCATACGGCAAAACCCGCCGTTGTCAGCAGAAGAGCCAGCGTCTCCGCTTCAAACGCCCGTCTCCGTATGGCTCTGGTAAACAGATAGGCGGCCCAGGTAACGGCCGTCAGCCCGAAAAAACCGAACAGGATCCGACCGTCGGCAGGTTCTGAAGGATTCAGAAGAAAGCTGAGAAAGAAGCAGAACTGAAGCATCGTCAGCAGAAACAGGGTAAAGCCCTGGCTGACGGGCTGATAACGATACCGGCGGCTTTCCGCCTGTATTCTCTCCTCATCCTCCGACATGGGCATGAAGACCATATCCAGCCCGCCTACCGTGATCACCTGCCCGGGTTGCACCGGCATCGATCCTTCGACCTTTCTGTGGTCCACCTCGATGCCCGTGCGGGAGCTGAGATCGTAGACCGTCCACGCGCCGCCGCTGTCGCGGATCAGCGCGCCGTGGCTTCGGGATACCGTCGGAACGTCTACGCGGATATCACAGCTTCTTCCCCGTCCGATCGTATTCTCCCAGTGCGTCAGCGGAAGCGTAACGTCTCCGGAAAGGACGAGCCTGCCCCAGCGTTCCGGCCGGCTGCCCTCACGGAACAGGCTGATCAGACACCTCAGCAGCACGGCAAGGCCGATCGCCGGGATCAGATAGCGGAGCAGGAACAGCACCGTCTCCGCCCGCTGTCCGAGCATGCTGACGCACCACCCGGAAAGCCTTTCAAAAAACAGAAAAACAGAATCTATCATAAAATGCACATGGGCAGATACGGTCGCCCGCATCTGCCCACCTTTCGTAATTCTGTATTATGCCTCGTTTGCCTTGGCGTCCGCAATGACCTTCTGCTGAACCATCTGGGGCGCCTCCTGATACCGGTTGAATTCAAGGGTAAACGAGCCGCGTCCCTGCGTCATGCTGCGAAGATCGATGGTATAGGAGCTCATCTCCGCCATGGGCACTTCAGCCTCAACGATCTGCATGCCGTCGGACGCCGTCATGCCAAGCACCGTGCCCCTTCTCTTGGAAGAAATATCGGACATGATGTCACCCAGATTGGCGTCGGGGATCGTTACCTTCAGCGTGCCGATGGGCTCCAGGATCGTAGGCTTCGCATTGGGAATGCCCTCCTGATAGGCAAGGCGGGCCGCTGTCTGGAATGCCATATCGTTGGAATCGACCGGGTGATAGGATCCGTCGTACAGCGTGGCCTTCAGGCCGACCAGCGGATACCCCGCCAGCACGCCCTTCTGTACGGCGTTGCGCAGTCCTTTTTCAACGGAGGGGAAGAAGTTCTTCGGAACGCTTCCGCCGAAGACCTCCTCGGCAAACACGAGATCGTCCGTCTCATACTGGGGCTCAAACCGGATCCAGACGTCGCCGAACTGGCCGCTGCCGCCGGACTGCTTCTTGTGACGGCCGTGAGCTTCTACCTTGCCCTTGATGGTCTCGCGGTACGCCACCTTCGCCGGGCTCAGCTCGGCTTCCACGCCGAATCTGGATTTCAGCTTCGAACACAGAACGTCCAGCTGGATGTCACCGGCTCCGGACAGCACCATCTGGTGAGTCTCGGGGTTGTTTTCCACGGTAAAGGAAATGTCCTCTTCGTTCAGGCGGGCAAGCCCCGAAGCTATCTTATCCTCCTGCCCCTTCACCTTCGGAGAAACGGCCATGGAATAGCACGGCTTTGCAATGGGGATCTGCGGAAGCACGACATCCGCTTTCGGATCGCACACCGTATCGCCCGTCTTCCAGTCCATCTTGCCGACGGCGCCGATATCGCCGCACACGATCTCCTTGACCTCGGTATTCTTCTTACCGCACATGGTGTACAGACGGCCCAGCTTGTCCGTGGAGCCGGAACGGGGATTGTAAAGGGACATATCGGAAGTGATCTTTCCGGAGAGGACCTTGACGAAGGAGAATTTTCCGAACTGATCGGAAACCGTTTTGAACACGACGCCCACCGTCTTGCCTTCGGGATCGCACACGACGGGTTCGCCCTCCTCCGTCTTCACGGCAGGACGTGCGAGCGGACTGGGGGCGCATTTCACGATGGCGCGCAGAACGGACGCCGTACCGTCGTTGGTAAAGGCGCTGCCGCAGAAGATGGGGATGATGGAACCGTCGGCAACGCCCAGACGGATACCGTGAACGATGTCCGGAACCTCCAGCGACATGTTCTCGAAATATTTGTCCATCAGCTCCTCGCTGGATCCGGCGGCCGTCTCCATCAGAGCCTCCTTGAACTCCTCGGCCGCGGCGGCGTCGGAGGCGCCGGGAACGAATTCCTTCACGCCCTTGCCTTCCCAGGCAAACCCCTTGCCGTGGACCACATCCACGATGCCCTTGCCGTCGGAACTTGGGATCGTGATGGTAACGACCTTCGTGCCGAAACGTTCGCGGATGCTGTTGATCGTCGCCATGGGATCGATGTGATCCTCATCGATCTTGGAGACATAGAACATGAACGGGATCCCGGCGCCCTGCAGACGCTTGAAGGCCCGCTCCGTCCCCACGGAGATGCCGTCCTTTGCCGTCACGACAACTATGGCGAAATCCGCGGCCGCAAGAGCCGTCATGACTTCACCGGCAAAATCGAAGAAGCCCGGGGTGTCGATGATGTTGATTTTATGCTCGTCATAATATACGGGCGCAAGAGCCGTGGAGATGGAGATCGTGCGCTTCTGTTCTTCCGCGTCGTAGTCACAGACGGTGGTACCGTCAGCTACTTTACCCTGCCGGTCGATGGCTCCGGTCACGTAAAGCATGCTTTCAGCGAGGGAAGTTTTACCGCTGGCGCCATGCCCGATGAGGATAACGTTTCTGATCTTGTCTGTCGTATAGCTCATAGTCTGTATTCCCTTCGTCATTAATATGGTCTTGTACAGGTAAACACACCAATATTGGTATTTTACACCTTTTTATTTCCACATTCAATCCGTTATTATTACTAATTCTCCCCCGCGTTTTCTGTGGAAAATGACAAACCGGTCCCGGCGTCTGCCGCCGGGACCGGAACGCTTCGAAGCCATGTTCGATCGTATATGCGCATGGCCGCATGGCGGCCGGCAGAAATCACTTCTCTTCTTCCGGGCCGTTCTCTTTCTTCTTTCTGCCGCCCAGAAGCACGTTGGCAAGGATGCCAAGGATCAGGGCGCAGGCGACCTCGGTGATGGTAACGGAACCGAAGGAAAGCGTCATTCCGCCGACGCCGGCAATGAGGATGACGGACGCCACGAACAGATTGCGGTTGTCGTTCAGATCGACCTTCTGAAGCATCTTCAGACCGGATACCGCGATAAACCCGTACAGAGCGATGCATACGCCCCCCATGACACAGCTGGGGATGGTGGCAAGGAAGGTTGCAAAGGGGCCGAAGAACGAGATCACGATGGCCAGGATCGCGGTGGTAAGGATCGTCACGACGGAAGCGTTGCCGGAGATCGCCACGCAGCCGATGGACTCACCGTAGGTAGTGTTGGGGCAGCCGCCGAAGATGGCGCCGGCAAAGGAACCGATGCCGTCGCCGAGCAGCGTGCGGTGCAGGCCGGGTTCTTCCAGAAGATCCGTGCCGATGATGGAAGACAGGTTCTTGTGATCGGCGATATGCTCGGCAAAAACCACGAACGCCACGGGGACATACGCGACGGCGATCGTAGCCACATAGCTGCCGGAAATCTCGCCGAAGCCCTTCGCCGCGTTGAGGAATGTGAACTCCGGCACCCAGGTGATGCCGTTGAACAGACTGAAATTGATCACGCGAAGAGCGTCGTTTTCCGTCGCGTTACCGATGACCGTAAAGACGGCGGCCAGAATGTAACCGGCCAGGATGCCCATGATGAATGGTATCATTTTCATCATCTTTTTCCCGTATACGGAGCAGATCATGGTAACGGCCAGGGTGACGAGCCCGCAGATCAGGGCAACATAAGGAGAGCAGACGGAAGCGCCTTCCACTTTAAGGCCGCCGCTGAACAGATCCCCGATGGCGTTGCCTGCCAGAGACAGTCCGATAATGGCAACGGTCGGCCCGATGACGACAGCCGGCATGATCTTATTGATCCAGCGGACGCCGCAGAGCTTGACGATGATGGCAATGACAACGTAGACAAGCCCGGCAAACAGTGCGCCGAGAATGAGGCCGAGATATCCAAGCTGCATGGAAACGCCGCCGGCAAAGGCAGCCGCCATGGAACCGAGGAACGCGAAGGACGACCCGAGGAATACCGGACTTCTGAATTTCGTGAAAATGAGATATACCAGCGTTCCTACGCCGGCGCCGAAGAGCGCTGCCGTCTGAGACATGCCGTTCCCTACGATGGCAGGGACCGCGATGGTGGCGGCCATGATGGCAAGAAGCTGCTGCAGTGCGAACAGGATCGTCTTACCGAACGACGGCCTGTCCTTGATGCCATAGACAAGATTCATATGTTTTCCTCCTCATAGTGCTGTTGTACGGCCGCGGAGCCGCTAAAAAAAAGCCACCGTAAAGGAGCCAAAGCTCCCAACGATGGATCATAAAAAGGGAAAAAAGCACCCGGACCTGTCCTGAGCTTCCTGAATCGCATCCGTCACTCCCCCTTTTTCTCTGTCGGCTATAATAGCAGAACACGATGCAAAATGCAAGAAAAAAAAGAGTGTTTTCCACGGCAGGTGCGCAAACGGAGGCCGAGGAAGCTCCGACGAACTTCTTCGGCCTCCGACGCGGGTTTACACTACGTGGCTGACCAGGATCGTAATGATCTCCATGGCCAGCATGTATTCGCACAGACTGGACGGACTGACGGATCCACCCGCCCCCAGACGCGCAAACAGGAGCATGATCAGCATGCCCAGCAGGGACGTCACCACGGAGATGACGGTGTTGATCCCGGCAACGATCCGCAGCCTTCTGGCGCCGATCACCGTCTCCGCCGCCGTACCCGGCGTGGAATGTACCGATACGGCCGCCGCGTGTGGTACCTTTTCCGGCGTGTTTTCCGCCGCCGTACAGGCCTGCCGGAACGGAAGATATTCCATGTCGTCCACAGGGATCTGCAGCTTCTGCTGGACCATCAGAGGGGAAATATTGAAATCTCTCCCACAGACGAACAGCTTCAGGCGTGCGCGCAGCATGGCGATCAGGGCGCTCTGCACGTTTTTCGTCGGTCGGTAAGCAACGGTGAAAACGCCGGCCAGTCTGCCGTCCAGCGCCACGTACATCGCGTTTTTCAGATTCAGCTCGGTCGGGATGGAAACGCCGTAAAGATTCAGGCAGGAGGCTGTTCCGCACAGGATGTTCTCGTTCCGAACGATCGTGGTAAAGCCGCCCTCGCATATCTCGTAGCTGTCGATCCTCATGCGGCTGATCCCCTGTCTGTCCATAAAATCCGAAAAGGGCCCGGCCAGGCCGGACTGAGCCGCGGAGAGAAGGCTTCCGGTATAGCGGATGACCTTCTCGGCAAGCTTCTGATCGAATATGCGGATGCCGGTGATGGTCGCGCCCGCCGGAAACAGATCATGCTCGCATATCCGTACTCCGTCGGCGTAATAGATGATATCGGCTCCTCCCCATCCGGCGACTGCGGAACCGGAGCGCCGCAGTCGTCTTGCCGCAAGCGAGAAGGGCACTCCGAAAGCGGACAGAGCCGAGTAGGACGCAGAAGCGGCCGCCACGGCAGCCAGGCATCGGGAAAACGACGTACCGCTTCCGATCGATCCGATCAGGGAGAACAGGATCACAAGGCATACGAAAATCGGCGCAAGCGTACGGTAAGCGGACTCAGAAACATCGGTCTCGACGAGATTGTTGTAAAACCCATCCGCGGAGCCGGAGTAATGCTTGACCAGATTGCATTCGATCTCAGAAACGTAATCGGATACGAAAATCTCCGGTTCCTCCGAGGCGGCGGCCGTTTTCAGCGACAGATTCATGGCGGCGATCTGCCGGTATTCGCCCCACAGAGACAGCGCCATGGCAAAGGCCGAAACGCAGCAGAAGGGAGCGCCTGCCGCCGCGTCGTGCCTCGCCAACACGCCGAAGGAGCAGAAAAGCACGACAAGCGACGACAGCAGAAGAAGCGTCTCATATCCCGGCTGCAGATGGATCAGATCCTCTCCGCCCCGCATCAGAAGGTCCACGGTCAAGGCCATGACAACCAGCTGCATGATGGCAAGCACGGCCGTCAGCACGTACCCGCTGGCATTGATGCCCGGAAGGTAAACGCCCCTCTCAAACAGAACGGTGATCAGCGTCATGACAAAAGCGAGAACCAGCGCGGCACGGCTGCGGAGCATCAGACCGTGCCTTCGTCTGGCCCAGCCTTCCGCCGTCTGTACATAATCCGGTTCCGGAACAAATACATCCTCCCGGACCTTCGGTTCGGAACCGCCGTCCTCCGTCTCCTCCCCGTTTTCCTCATCGCCGCGGTTTCGCCGGAACCGCCGCAGAAGAGACTTCAGCCCCGCCAGGGGGTCCACGGCCTCCGTCTGCTCATCCTGCTCCTGTCCTTCCGCATAGAACGTCTCATCCCATGTGGTCTGGAATTCTCTGCCCTCGTCGGATTCGGCAAAACGGTAATCGTCAAAGAACAGGATCTCGCTGTCCGGTTCCCCGTCGCCGGGCTTCTCCTCCGGTACCTCCCCCTGAGGTCCTGCCGTCGCCGGATTCTCCGGCGACGCCGCCGCGTCAAAGGCATTCGCTGTCCCCGTTTCAACTCTTTCATCGCCGGGATCCTCTCCAGCATCGGCGCCTTCGGCAGCTCCGGAAATGACGTCCGGTTCCGGCTCACCATCCGTCACGGCAGATCCGGCTCCGCTGCTTCTCTTCTTTCGAAACAGCGAAAGAAAACTGAAGCCCTCCGCCGGTTCAGATCCCGCGGCGGACGCATCCGCCCGCGTTTCTCTTTCCTCCCGCTGCTTTGCCGCATCGAACACGTCCGCGCCGCGGCCATCGTATTCTTCGGTGACGTCCGGACCGGAGTCGTTCGGCGTCTCCCAGGCCGGCTCCGGATGCGTTCCCCGATCGGCGTCATCGGAAGCCGCCGGCTGGTCCGGCATATCCGGAGCCGTCTCGAGCGGTGCGGATCCCTCCTGGCCGCGATCGGAGCCGCCGTCGTCATCCAGCCCGGGGAGCGCTGCCGCTCCCCCGGTTTCCATTGCCGATCCCGGTCGTTCTTCCGGCGATTCCATGAGCAGTTCATCGCCCAGCGTCCCCTGTACGGACTGCGCCATGATCTGATCGATCCTGGCGTCGAGAAGATCCTCCGAGGACCGCCGATCGCCGTCTATGAAAGAAGCTCCCTTGTACTCCGCAAGAATGGACTCCAGGGAAAAGGGATCTTCAATGTTTTCCGGTCGGAAGTCAGACATGCCATGTCCTCCCCATTCAGTATCATATGTTCCTATGATTTGACCTGCGCCAAAGCGCAGGTCAGAATCGTTCAGTCGTTTTTCGCCTGCCGCTGCCGCATCACTTCGTAGATCAGAAGCGCCGCCGATACCGAAGCATTCAGTGATCCTACTTTCCCCGCCATGGGTATGCTGACGATGAAATCGCATGCTTCCCTGACCAGGCGCGACATTCCGCTGCCTTCCGATCCCACGACAAGAGCCGCGGGTCCGGTGAACCCGGTGCTCCACAGGGGCGACGTGCCGTCGGCCGCCGAGCCGTAGATCCACAGGCCGGCTTCCTTCAGCTCCCTGATGGCGGAAACAAGATTGGGCACTCTTGCCACGGGCAGGTGGAACACCGCCCCCGCCGAAGTTTTCTCCACGATCGGAGTAATGCCGGCGCTCCTGCGCTTGGGAATGATCACGCCGTGCGCTCCCGCGGCCTCGGCCGTGCGGATGATGGCGCCGAGATTGTGAGGATCGGAGATCTCATCGCACAGGATGACAAAGGGGTCCTCCCGTCTTGATTCCGCCGCTCCCAGGATCTGAGGTATCGTAGCATATTCCGTCACGGAAGCAACAGCAATGACGCCCTGATGGGCCTTCGTACGGCTCATCTGATCCAGCTTCCTCCGGTCCGCCTCCACTACAACGGCTCCGGCGCTCCGCCCCTTCGCCGCGATATGGCCCAGGGTGCCGTCCGTCTCTCCCTTGGCAAGATAGATCTTATCGATCGCCCGGCCGGCGCGCAGCGCTTCGATCACCGCGTTGCGTCCTTCGATGATGCCGGCGGCATCCTCTTCCTCAGCGTCGTCTCTTCTGTGATAGGGATCCATGTGACGGCGCACCGGATCCCTGCCGTTTCCCGATGCGGATGACGTTCCCATTACAGTTCGGCCTTGATGGCCTCGACTCTGTCCAGCCGCTCCCACGGAAGATCGATGTCGGTCCTGCCGAAATGGCCATAGGCCGCCGTCTTTCTGTAGATGGGCTGACGCAGCCCCAGCTGATCGATGATCCTTCTGGGCCTCATGTCGAACAGTTTCTTAACGATCTCCGCCAGTCTCTCATCATCGACGACGCCGGTACCGCGGCTGTCGACCAGTACGGAAACAGGCTGCGCGACCCCGATGGCGTAAGCCAGCTCGATCTGGCAGGCGTGCGCCGCTCCGGCGGCCACCAGATTCTTGGCAATGTAACGGGCCATGTATGCCGCGCTGCGG